>JAUSOD010000056.1 GCA_030656215.1 Azoarcus sp. | reverse complement strand
AGCGCGAAGATTCAGCGCTTGGGGGCAAGGACGCCGATCAGGCGTAGGCATGCGACCGCTGTGCGGGCCGGGTTCAATCTGCGGATGGGGCCGACTCTGCCAGCTTGGCTTCGGTCTGAGTCATCAAGTGGGCGGAACTGCATTTCAGCGCACGGGCAATCTTGAGGATGAGAGGGAGCGTGGGGACATGCTCGCCGCGCTCGATCTTGCCCATGTGCGACCGTTCGATGCCAGCCATGTGGGCCAGCGTTTCCTGAGCGATACCCTGGTTGGTTCTTTCTTCCCGCACGGCAGCCCCAAACGCGATGGCTGGTTCCGCTTCGTAGGTAGTGGTGCCGGTGGGGCGGCCCCTTTGGATCGAACGCTTTGGCATTGCCAAGAGCGTCGAACACGGTCACGATTTAAACCACGTTAAACTTAACTCATTCAACGGTTTCGAGATCAGTTGCCGAGAGTTCACCGCCTGGGGGGAGCTGGACGTGGAATCGAGTGACATCACCGCCGAAATTCGCATGGCCATCCTCGGCGAATGGGTGCCTCCCCAGCTCGCCGACGTGCTCGCCCTGCAGCGTGCCGAAGAGCCGGAGACCCATGCCGTCCTGGCCGGGTGGACAGATCCCGGTCGAGGCGCGGAGCTGCCGGGCGACGGCTTCGACTTCGCCTTGTCTGCGGTTGCCCGGCAGTGGCCTGGCTGGGTATGCGAGCCGCTGTGGCATGACACGCTGGCGGTCGCCGTGGCCAAGCGCTCCCACCTGCTGGCCCACCGTGAAGTGCCGTGCCAGGAAGTGCTCAAGCAGCCCTCGATCTGCTCGCAGTCCACCGCCGATGAACCATGGCGCATGACCGTACAGCGCGTGTTCGATAACGCGCTGCAAGAACGAGAGCAAACGGTGGAGACATTCGATGTGGCAATGACGCTGGTTGCCGCCGGGTACGGGATCGCCATCGCACCTGCCACGAGACTGGCGAGCTACCTACGCCGAGGCATCGCCGTGCGACCGCTGGCCGGCGCACCGGCCATCGTAATGGCCTATCTGCTTCGCCCTGATGTTTCGCTGACAGGCTCACGGGCGAGATTCGTTCGACGCGCGCGCTCGCTGTCCTGAACGCACCCCGCGGGCATCACTCGCGCTCGATGACTTTCAGCAGTGCCCTGCGCCGCTTGGACAGCGGGCCGAAGGTTTCCATGACCCCGCTCATCGAATCGCCGCGAGCCAGCGCATCCAGGATGTCAGCCCAGTCCTGCATGATGATCGCCCGCGACGCGACGTACTTCGTGTGGTCATACGGCGCGCGTGAGGAATCCTTCTTCCGCTTCGAGTGCGCCAGTTGCAGGTCGACCCGATTCTCGGGATAGCTCAACAATCCGAGCAGCGTCGTCGCCGTCGAGCGGAAGCCATGCTACGAGAACTGACCACCGTAGCACATGCGCTCCAACACCTTGTTGAGCGTAGTGGCGGACATCACTTCTCCCGGCTTCCGATAGCTGGGGAACAGCACCTTGCCACCACCAGTCAGCGTGTGGAGTTCCTTCAACAGCACGATCGCCTGCTTCGAGAGCGGAACGATGTGAGGCTGGCGCATCTTCATGCGCCCTTCGGGAACCGTCCAGATGGCATTGTCCAGATCGAACTCGGACCAGTACGCCTTGCGCAGCTCGGCCGTGCGGACAAACGTCAGCGCCATCAGCCGCAACGCGATCACGGTAGTCCGGTAGCCCGCATCGTCCACGCTGTTCAAGAACTTCGGAATGTCCTGCCACGACAGCGGCGGGTTGTGCCGAACCCTCGGGCGCTTCACTGATCGCTTCAGCAACGCAGTCGGGTCGTTTTCGCAAAGCCCTTCTCCCGATGCGTATGCGAAGAGCTGACCACTCCACTGCCGGATCAAGATCGCCACCGTAGGAGCGCCGCGATCAACCACCCCTTGGATGATGGGCCGCAGGTGAGATGCCTTGATCGCGCCGATCGGCAGCTTGCCCAGCTTGGGAAACACGTCCTTCTCAAGATAGGTCTTCACCTGGCCGGCGTAATAGTGGCTCCAATGCACGTTGCTCGCCATCCACCTGCGGGCAACTTCCTCGACGGTGTGCTCGTTCTGCTCGACTTGGTTGGCGATCTTGACCCGCTTCTCCAGGATCGGATCACGCCCCTCGCGAATCAGATTGCGCGCCCAATCTCGCTCCTGTCGTGCAGCCTCCAGAGTCACCTTGGGGAACGGACCAATCGAGTAGACCTGCGCGGCATTACCCAAGCGATACCGATACCACCAGAGCTTGCTTCCATTGGGCTGTATGCGCAGGAACAGGCTGCCGCCATCCCTGAGCGTGTAGGCCTTGGGCTTGGCTTGCGCCGTCTCGATCTTGCGTACTGTGAGGAGATTGAGAGCCATGTGTATAACGCCCTCCAGGGGAATCGTTACTCACACGGTTATACACTTTTGCAGTGGCTTGGTCTAGACAACGACAGAACTCTCCAGACTCTCAATCATTGAGTATCAACAATTTAGATATGCACCATGGAACTCAGCGGCACTCCATGGAGGTCAATCGTAGTTGTCGATCATCAGCAACATGTCAGTTCCTTGTCAGACCTGTGTATCCAGACCGCCCTCGGCCATCTCCGCCGCGCGCAGCATGGCCCGTGCCTTGCTCTGCGTTTCCTGCCATTCGGCATCGGGGTCTGAGTCGGCGACGATGCCGGCGCCCGCCTGCACATGGATCTGACCGTCCTTTAGCACCGCCGTGCGGATGGCGATCGCCAGATCCATGTCGCCATGAAAACCCACGTAGCCCGCGGCACCGGCGTAGATGCCACGCTTGACCGGCTCGAGCTCGTCGATGATCTCCATCGCCCGCACCTTGGGCGCACCGGACACGGTGCCCGCGGGAAAGGTTGCGCGCAACACGGCGAGCGCATTGAGCCCTTCCTTGAGCTTGCCCTCGACGTTGGACACGATGTGCATCACATGCGAATAGCGCTCGACGTTGAACTGCTCGGTCACCCGCACCGTGCCGGTTTCGGACACCCGCCCCGCATCGTTGCGACCGAGGTCGAGCAGCTGCAGGTGCTCGGCACGCTCCTTCTGGTCGGCAAGCAGATCCTGCTCCAGCGCCTGATCCTCGGCCATGGTCGCACCCCGTTTGCGGGTGCCGGCAATCGGGCGCACGGTGACGTTGTCGTCCTCGAGCCGCACCAGGATCTCGGGCGACGCACCCACCACATGAAAATCCTCGAGATTGAAGTAGAACATGTAGGGCGAGGGATTGAGCGAGCGAATCGCCCGGTACAGCGCCATCGGATGCGCCGCAAAGGGCTTGCTCATGCGCTGCGACAGCACCACCTGCATGACGTCGCCATCAACGATGTACTGCTTGGCGCGGCGCACTGCATCCTTGAACGCCTCCTCGCCGAAACTCGACACCGCCGGCGCCGAGCTTGCCCGCGACTCGGCCGGGATCTGCACCGGCGCGCGCAAGCGGGCGAGCAGGTCCTGCAGGCGCTTCTTTGCGCGCTTGAACGCACCCGGCACCTCGGGTTCGGCGTACACCACCAGGGTCAGCTTGCCGGTGAGATTGTCGACGATGGCGATCTCTTCGGACAGCAGCAGCAAGATGTCAGGCGTACCGAGCGTATCGGCCTTTTCCGTCTTTGCCAGCTTGGGCTCGATATAGCGCACGGTGTCGTAGCCGAAACAGCCCACCAGACCGCCGGCAAAGCGCGGCAGATGCTCGCGCGGCGGCACCTTGATCCGGTTCATGAACTCGGCGACGAAGTTGAGCGGGTCGCCGTAGTCGCGGCGCTCGACCAGGCGGTTGCCGGTCAGCAGCAGCGCCGAGCGGCCATAGACCTCGATCCGGGTCGGCGAAGCCAGGCCGATGAAGGAGTAGCGGCCGAAACGCTCACCGCCCTGCACCGATTCGAGCAGATAGGTATAGGGCTCGTTGGCGAGCTTGAGGTAGATCGACAGCGGGGTGTCGAGATCAGCAAAGGTCTCGAGGGTGACCGGGATGCGGTTATAGCCCTCGGCAGCGAGGGCATTGAAATCTTGTTCGAGCATGGGTGCTCCACATGAAACAGTTGATTCGGACGGTGTGCTGCGGAGAGACCGGGGTCACGCCCCTGTGACAGCAGGGGAAACCGGCAACCCGCCAGGGGTTTCGCGTATTAGTGGCCCACAGGCCAACGCCAGCCGGCCCGCCAGCAGGACTGGCGATGTCGGGCGATGGCAGGAGCGCGGGGCGAAACCCTGAGTGTGAGCGTCACGATTCGATCTGTAGTGGAGATGCCGGATGGAACGATTTTCATCATGCCCGGACGATATGATCCAGCGCGTGAAGTGCGTTCGATAGTAGCCCATCGCATTCGATGGTGTCCACCGGCTTGCCTTCGCTGTATCCGTAGGTCACCAGCAGCACCGGCATGCCGGCGTCGCGGGCGGCCCGCGCATCGTTTTCGGAGTCGCCGATCATCAGCGCCTCGGTTGCATTGACGCCAAGCAGGGTGCACGCAAGGTGAAGCACCATCGGATCCGGCTTTTTTACGTCCAGCGTATCGCCACTGACCACTGCGCCAAAATAGCCTGCCAGGCCCATGCGATCCAGGAGCGGCAAGGTGAAGGCTTCCGCCTTGTTGGTCACCACCGCCAGCTGGAGGCCCAGTTCGCGCATCGCCTCGAGAGTGTCGATCACGCCGGGATAGATGCGCGTGGTCTGGCCATTGACTTCGGCATAGTGGCGGCGGAACACGCCGATTGCAGCCTCGATCTCGGCCTCGGTCGCCTGCGTGTTCTCGGTCATGCAGCGCCGGACCAGATTCGGAATACCCTTGCCGACAAAGCTGTGGACCTCGTCCAGGGTGCGCGGCGGACGACCCAGTTCGGTGAGCATGAGATTGGCTCCAGCGGCAAGATCACCAATGGTGTCGAGCAGGGTGCCGTCGAGGTCGAACAGCACCGCCCGCGGGGCGAAACGGGCCACGCACACTTCCCTGCTCATTTCGCCGCTCATGCGCTCACCGTGGCCAACTCGGCGCGCAGGCTGCCGATGATCGAATCGTAGCGATTGGGGTCGGCCTCGCGACCGGCACCGAACACCGCCGAGCCGGCGACGAAGGTGTCAGCCCCGGCGCGGGCGATCTCGGCAATATTATCGGCCTTCACCCCACCATCGATCTCGAGCAGGATATGCCGACCTGTTTTCGCCTCGTAGGCGTCGAGCCTGGCTCGCGCGGCGCGCAGCTTGTTCAGCGTCTCCGGAATGAACTTCTGCCCGCCGAACCCGGGATTCACGCTCATCAGCAGGACCACGTCGATCTTGTCCATGACGTGATCGAGGTAGTGCAGCGGCGTGGCAGGGTTGAACACCAGCCCGGCCTGACAGCCCGCGTCGCGGATCAGCCCCAGGCTACGGTCGATGTGCTCCGAGGCCTCGGGATGAAAGGTGATGATGTTGGCGCCGGCCTTGGCGAAGTCGGGAATGATGCGGTCGACCGGCTTCACCATCAGATGCACGTCGATCGGCGCGGAGGTGAGCGGACGGATCGCCTCGCACACCAGCGGCCCGATGGTCAGGTTCGGGACGTAATGGTTGTCCATCACATCGAAGTGGATCCAGTCGGCGCCGGCCGCGACCACATTGCTCACTTCCTCGCCGAGCTTGGCGAAATTGGCTGACAGCAGACTGGGGGCAATGCGGAACATGGAGGGACTCCGGAAGAGATCGAGTTGCGGATTCTAACCGGCACGGCACCGCCTGTCCCGGGTGGAAGCGCAACAACGCGATCGCTACTTAGCGCATGCAGACCTTACGTACCTGCGTGAGGTCGGTGATCCCCGCCAGCACCTTCTCGATTCCATCCTGACGCAGGGTACGCATGCCATCCGACAATGCGTTGCCGAGCAACTCGGCAACCCGGGCCCGCTCCTGAATCAGTTGCTTGACCCGGTCGGACCCGAGCATCAACTCGTGCAGCCCGACTCGCCCCTTATATCCCTTGGTGCACTCCAGGCAGCCCACCGCGCGGTAGAGCGTGAACCTGCCCTGCGTATTGGCGTAGGTAGCAAGCCAGTGGTCCAGCACGTTCGCCCTCGCCGCTGCGGGATCAGCCACAAATTCACGGGTCGAGTGCATGTCGGCACAGTACTCGTCGAGCAGGTGTCCGATCTCGATCTCGTCGGGCTCGTAGGCGGCCTTGCAATGCTTGCACAGGCGCTTGGTCAGACGCTGGGCGAGCACGCCGAGCAGGGCGTCGGCAAAGTTGAACGGGTCCATGCCCATGTCCAGCAAGCGCACCACCGACTCGGGCGCACTATTGGTGTGCAGGGTGGAAAACACCAGGTGGCCGGTGAGCGACGCCTCGATGCCGACCGACACCGTCTCCTTATCACGCATCTCGCCGACCATGATCACGTCGGGGTCGGCGCGCAGGAAGGCGCGCATCATGACCGCGAAGTCCAGACCGGCCTTGCGGTTGACCTGCACCTGGCGCAGGCCCTTCTGGGTGATTTCAACAGGGTCCTCTGCCGTCCAGATCTTGGTCTCGGGGGTGTTGATGTAGCCGAGGATGGAATGCAGCGTGGTGGTCTTGCCCGAACCGGTCGGTCCGCAGACGAAGAAGATGCCATAAGGCTTGGCCACCGCCGCCTTCAGTGCGGCCAGATTGGGGGCCGTCAGACCAAGTTCATCCAGCGGAATCGGCTCGCTGTGGGCGAGCACCCGCATCACCACATCCTCCATGCCTCCCGACGTAGGCAGTGTGGCCACGCGTAACTCGATGTCGAGCGGCGCGTACTTGCGGAACTTGATCTTGCCGTCCTGCGGTTTGCGGCGCTCCGAAATATCCAGATCGCACATGATCTTGATCCGGGTGACAAGGGGATTTCGGTAGCTCGCCGGGACCTCGATATAGGGCACCAGGGTGCCGTCCTTGCGGAACCGGATCAGGGTCTTTTCCTTGCCCGGCCGTGGCTCGATGTGGATGTCGGACGCGCCCTGCTTGTAGGCGTCGATGATGATCTTGTTGACCAGCTTGACCAGTTCGTTGTCGGCAGCGGCATTGACGTCATCCGACAGCAGACTGTCATCGGCCTCCTCATCCATGTCCGACAGCAGGTCGGAAACCGAACTCATGTCCAGAGTCGGCTCGAAGAACTGATTGACGGTACGCTCGAACTCGTCGCGGGTGCTTACCCGGAACGCCAGACGCTTTTTCGGAAAAACATTATGCGCAATCCGCGAGGCCCGAACCTGCTCCGGGTCGGTGGACATGATCACCACCCCTTCGGTGGTCTCCTCGAGCGGAAGCCAGTGACTCTGCCTTACATAGTCGCGCTTCAGGTTGCGCAGCAGATCCATCGGCTTGACCCGGTCGGGACGAAAAGGCTCGTACGGAACACCGTAGAAACGTGCGGCAGCATCCCCCAGATCGGCAGGGGTGAGACCCAGATTTCCTATCAGCAGCGGCTCGATCAGGGCGCCGCTGTCGCGCGCTTCGCGGGTTGCGTCGGCGAGCTCCTCCGCGGTGATCCTTCCGTCGGCCACCAGGGCATCAAACCGTGACCGAAGCTGGGCTGGCGTATTGTCATGGCGTGAAAAGGCGACACCGAGCGTCTGCGCCAGGCCAAGCAAACCCTCCTCGGCCACCGCCGAGAAGGCGCCCCCGGAATTGCGGTTGATGAGTTGAATCACACCCCTGCGCTTGCCAGTCTCCGGGTCGTCGATCGGCGCCGTGAGCATTTCACGGGCGCGAAACCCGGTGGAATCGTCAACCTCGTGGCGAAATTCAAGCTGGGGTGAAATGGCTTTCAGGGCCGCCGCATCGTAGACATCCGCAAGATTGAGCGTCTTCCCGGTTAGCGCGACGTAGCCCGCAATGCTGTTCTCCGCAATCGGCAAGCGGATACTCTGTACTGAGTTCAGACCGGTCTTGACCTTGGTGACGATGACACCGCCGGAGTCGGCCACCGTGTAGATCGAGAGCCTGACTGCATCGAACAGGGTACAAAGCTCCGCCGACAGGTCAAAAATGATCTCATCGATATCATGGGTGGCATGAATGCGGGTTGTGATCGCCTGCAGCCCCTTGAAGAAGGCTAGACGGCGCGAGACGTCGCTGACGGCGGAGGGCTTGGCGCTCATGGGCAGGCGTATTCGTGTGAGTGGCGACCACAAGGATTCTACCGGGCCCGGAACACGAGGAGCGCTCAGAACTCGATTATTTGCCCTTGAACCAGGGGCACAGGTCGAAGCCGCGCCGAATAGGACTCGATCTGCTCCATGATCCGCTCGCCCAGGCCCGGCTTCAGGTGACTGATATAGACCTCGGGCGAAACCGTGAGTTCGTCGAGCATGGCGACAAGCATGCTCGGGCACAGATGACGGGACGCCATTGCAAGACCGCGCTGCTCATCCGGGAATGCCGTTTCAATGATCAAGTGACGCAATTCGGGCAGTCCGTTAATCGCTGCGATCAACTCCGGGCAATAAGCGGTATCGCCCGAATACAGAAGCTGCGCGTTGCCACTGTCGATGCAATAGGACACCGCGGGAACCGTATGATGGGCCGGCATGGCGGTCAAGGTCCGCCCCCCGAGCTTTACCGACTCACCGAGCTTCATCGGCTGAAAACGCAGGAATGGCCGGTGCCGATCAGGGATGGAAGTGAAGTCAGGCCACACCAGCCAGTTGAAGATGTGAGAACGCAGGATGCGAAGCGTCTCGAGGGTGGCATAGACCGTAACCGGGTACCCGCGCTCATCGCCGACCGAATCAACCAATAGCGGGATGGATGCAATGTGGTCCAGATGCGGGTGAGTGATGAAAATGTGATCAATTTGCTTCAGTGCATCGAGTTCGAGATCGCCCACACCCGTTCCGCAATCGACAAGAACATCATCGTCGACGAGGAAAGCCGTGGTACGCGCTTTCGCACCGCCAATACCGCCGCTGCAGCCAAGCACCGTAAGCTTCATGAAAAATATTCATCCGGGGCTTATGGCCTTGCCGCCTTTCACCCTCGTCTCCATCGATCAATGCTCGACCTTAACACCCGGGTCATGAGGCGTCATATGGCAAAAATCACGCGCGCCACCGCTTGCTCAGGGACGCAGGAAGAATTCCATTTTGACGCCGGCGATCTCGATGATGTCATGGTCACCAAGTCGATGCGCCTGCGCGTCGAGCGTTTTGCCATTCACCAGTGGAAAACTCGCGCCCTCGACATGGGTGACAAAGTAACCGTGGGGCCGTCGGGTGATGACAGCCACTTGACGCCCCGGCTTGCCGAGCGTCGTCAGTGACTTGCTCAATTCGAGCTCACGCCCCGCATTTGCGCCACTCAACACCTGAATCACACCAAGTCGATCCAGTGGCGGCTCGGCTGCAGCAGCGGCTCGTTCAAGCGCGTCCGCAGGCAGGATCTGGGTCCGGGTCGCCCCACCATCGGATGGACTCACGGGCGCAGACTCAACGGGACTGACCGCAATATCGAAAGGCCTCAACGCAGCAGTGTCGACCATCTCGGAAGGCGACATGCCCGGCTGGGAAGTGTCTGTCAGAAACTTCAGCCGGTATTTTCCCAGTTCGACGACATCGTTGTTCTGAAGAACATGCTTCTTGACCGGCTGACCATTCACATAGGTACCGTTGGTACTGTTCTGATCTTCCAGGAACGCATCATTCAGGATGCAGGTTATGACCGCGTGTTGACCACTGATTGCCAGATTATCAATCTGAATATCGTTGTTCGGCTTACGCCCGATCGAAATCCGCTCCTTGTCGAGCGCGACCTCCTTAAGCACCAGCCCGTCCATGCTGAGGATCAACTTCGGCATTGCCTACACCCATTCATCAATTAGCACGCCTGCGCGTGCGGTATCTGCACAATCATGATCTCAGGCAACAAACCACGCAACAATGACGGAAACATTGTCCCGCCCGCCACGATCGTTTGCTGCATCAATCAGACGCTGAGCCACGGCCGCGGGCACGTCGCCCTCACCAAGCAGCGCGGCAATCTCGGTTTCGTCGAGCATGTCGGTCAGGCCATCGGAACACAGCAGAAGGCGATCGGCCTCCACCAGCTCATGGACACCGACATCAGGCAACACCTCGGGCGCAACCCCCAGACCCCGGGTCAACAGCCCACGATAGGGCAGCCTTCGGGCCTCATCCGGATCCATCAGCCCTGAGTCGACCTGCTCCTGCAGCACCGTGTGATCGCGCGTGAGTTGTTCGAGACGCCCCATTCGCAGCAGATACAGACGGGAGTCGCCGACGTTGGCATGCACGATGCGTCGCGGGCTCAGCAAGGCCGCAACGACGGTGGCCCCCATCCCCGACAGGTCCGCATTCGCGGCAGCAACACAGCGAATCGCTGCGTTGGCTTCCTCGATACCTTCACGCAAGACATCGACCCCAGCCGAGTTGCCATCGGCAGCTCGTGCATCGTGCTGCAGGCGATTCAGCACATGACTGACCGCAAGCGTGGCGGCAACATCTCCACCCCGATATCCACCCATGCCATCAGCAAGCAACAACCAACCGCGCTCGGCATCGACCCATAGCGCATCCTCGTTCCGGCTGCGCACCAGCCCGACATCCGACAATCCGATGCA
Source organism: Azoarcus sp. (assembly GCA_030656215.1). Lineage (GTDB taxonomy): Bacteria > Pseudomonadota > Gammaproteobacteria > Burkholderiales > Rhodocyclaceae > Parazoarcus. The sequence goes on along the minus strand of JAUSOD010000056.1, from coordinate 93,485 downwards.
GTGCAGATGCTGCGCCCTCTCGAGCGCAGGCCCGGACAAATGATCGCCAGCTTCCGGCATTGTCGCCATGCTCCTGCAAAATCCGGAGCAGATGTCTCCGGAAACGATGATTGCGTTTCACATTCTAACGGGACACCCATCGATCCCGCGAAAAAAAAGCGCCGGACCAGCCGGCGCTTTCGCAATCAGACCAGCAAGCAACAATCAGAGCATGGCCTTGAGCAGCTTGGCCATCTCCGACGGGTTACGCGTCACCGTGAAACCACACTCTTCCATGATCGCAAGCTTGGCATCCGCCGTGTCAGCACCGCCGGAAATCAGCGCGCCGGCATGGCCCATGCGCTTGCCAGCCGGTGCAGTCACGCCTGCGATGAATCCAACGATCGGCTTCTTCATGTTGGCCTTGCACCACATCGCAGCTTCGGCTTCGTCCGGACCGCCGATCTCGCCGATCATGATCACCGCATCGGTGTCCGGATCGTCGTTGAACATGCGCATGATGTCGATATGCTTCAGACCGTTGATCGGATCACCGCCGATCCCGACCGCCGAGGACTGACCCAGACCGATTTCGGTCAGCTGGGCAACCGCTTCGTAGGTCAGGGTACCGGAGCGCGAAACCACGCCGATCCGGCCCTTGCGGTGGATATGACCGGGCATGATGCCGATCTTGATTTCGTCAGGCGTGATCAGACCCGGGCAGTTGGGACCGAGCAGCAGGGTTTCCTTGCCACCCGCAGCAACCTTGGCCTTCATCCGGTTGCGCACTTCCAGCATGTCGCGGACCGGGATGCCTTCGGTGATGCAGATCGCCAGATCGAGGTCGGCCTCGGCGGCCTCCCAGATCGCAGCAGCAGCGCCAGCCGGCGGCACGTAGATCACCGACACGGTGGCGCCGGTTTCGGCAGCAGCTTCCTTCACCGAGGCGTAGATGGGGATGTTGAAAATGCTTTCACCCGCCTTCTTGGGATTCACGCCGGCAACGAAACAATTTTTGCCGTTGGCGTACTCCTGGCACTTCTCGGTGTGAAACTGGCCCGTCTTCCCGGTGATACCCTGGGTGATGACTTTGGTGTCTTTATTGATCAGGATGGACATTCACACTCTCCTTACTTGACCGCAGCCACGATCTTGGTGGCAGCATCCGCCATCGTGTCGGCGGTGATGATCGGCAGACCCGACTCGGCAAGGATCTTCTTGCCGAGGTCTTCGTTGGTGCCCTTCATGCGCACCACGAGCGGGACGGAGAGATGCACTTCCTTGGCCGCTGCAACCACGCCTTCGGCAATGGTGTCGCAACGCATGATGCCGCCGAAGATATTGACCAGAATGCCCTTGACCTTGGGATTCTTGAGCATGATCTTGAACGCTTCGGTCACTTTCTCGGTCGTGGCGCCGCCGCCGACATCGAGGAAGTTGGCCGGCTCGGCGCCGAACAGCTTGATCGTATCCATGGTGGCCATCGCCAGACCGGCACCGTTCACCAGGCAGCCAATGTTGCCATCGAGGCTGATGTAGGCCAGATCGAACTTCGACGCCTCGATCTCGTCCGCATCCTCTTCGTCCAGGTCGCGGAAGGCGACGATGTCCTGATGGCGATAGAGCGCGTTGGAATCGAAGTTGAATTTGGCGTCGAGCGCCTTGATGTTGCCGTTGCCTTCCAGGATCAGCGGGTTGATTTCCGCCAGAGAGGCATCGGTTTCCATGTAGCAGGTGTAAAGCTGCTTGAGCGCTTCGACCGCCTTGCCGACCGAAGCGTCGGGCACGCCGATACCACGAGCCAGTTCTTCAGCCTGCGCGTCGGTCAGGCCGACAAGCGGATCGACGAAAGCCTTCAGGATCTTCTCGGGGGTGCTGTGTGCAACTTCCTCGATGTCCATGCCGCCCTCGGAGGACGCCATCATGGCGATCTTCTGGGTTGCACGATCGGTCAGCGCAGCAACGTAGTATTCCTTCTTGATGTCGGCACCTTCCTCGATCAACAGACGACGCACCTTCTGGCCTTCGGGGCCGGTCTGGTGAGTGATCAGCTGCATGCCGAGGATATCGCCTGCATGCTGGCGAACTTCGTCCAGCGAGCGCGCAAGCTTGACGCCGCCACCCTTGCCGCGACCGCCGGCGTGAATCTGGGCCTTGACCACCCAGATCTTGCCGCCAAGTTCTTCCGCTGCCTTGACCGCCTCATCGACGGAAAAGCAGGGAATGCCACGCGGCGTCACGACGCCGAATTTTCTCAGTAGTTCTTTTGCCTGATACTCATGAATCTTCATGATTGCCCTTCGATCGAAGTCGTGGCGTATGGGTCGCCGCGAGCAGGTTGATGGGACGCTTCGGAGCATCGCTCCGCGACGAACGCCGTCTCCCTCGACCGACGCCCACCGCTGTCAGCCAGGCTGACCGCGCCTGACCCGTCTATTGGCACGCCCGCTGCAATGCGTGGTAACCGCAAGAACGCCAAATTATAACCGCTTTTCCGCAATGCACTGACGCGTATACGCTTGACGCTCATGGGGCAGAGGGCGTCTTCCGGAACCACTTCGGGTAGTAACGCTGCACCGCCGCAGAGGCGCTTTCAAGCGCGTGACATCGATCAAGCTGAAATGGCTTCTCGCCCGTATCCTCATTATCCCGACGAAAGGTCGCAAAGGTCTGGATGGCTGCTGTCGGCAGAGAAAGCAATAACTCGGTGATATGGGTACATCCGCGCACATCGGCAAACATCTCACCCACCGTCCGGCGGAACCCGCGAACCAGATTGAGCCCGACCAGACTATCGTAGGCAGGCCCGATGGTGTCACAGTGGGCGGGATAGGGCACATGATCGGAGCACGCCTGTGCGGCAACAATATTGAAGGCGTCGTCCAGGGTGATCCGGACCCGCATCAGGTGTACTGGCACGCCAGCCGGACGAACACCCGAGGCAATCGGATAATCGACATCCTTGACATCGACCAGGCTGGCGTCGAGCTCCAGCAGACCATCTTCGCGTCGAAAACCCTCGACCTCGATACGGCGAGCATGAACACGCTGACGCGCACAATCAGGAGGAGAAAGCGGCATTTTTGCGTACGGCATCGTATGGGAGTTCAAGTTTAACCCGGATCCTGCCACCGCCAACCTGCGCCGCAGCCCACCGCGAACAATCAGGGCGACGCCAAACGGCGCAAAACCACGCAGAACGACAACTTATTCCTCCAGGACGCGCAACTTCGCTGGAATACAAGCCGATAGTCTGATAAAAACCATGACATGACTCCATATGGCCGCCGGGCAAGCGGAAAATGAAAACAAGACGGACTCGGATCGCCCTACTCATTGCCTCCCTGATGCTGGTTTCGCCCACTTCCGCGTTCACCGCGGTCCTCGGCGAAATCGCCTCGCTTTCAGCAATCGGCTCGCCGCTGCGGATCGAAATCAAGGTGCCCGATGGAAGACTGGGCAACGCCTCGAGCTGCCTGAGAATCGCGACACCTGTGGACACCGGGCAGGGGCTCCCCGCAATCAGGGGCGCGCGCATCAGTGCCAGCGGAAGTGGAGCAACAACCCGAATCGTGGTCAGTTCGTCAGAAACCATGCTCGAACCGGCTGCGCAACTGGCAATCGAGAACGTCTGCGAAGCCAGGATGCGGCGCGAGTACACCCTGCTTTTTCCCTATCCGGGCACCGCCCCCCTGCTCCCGGATGCTGCCGTTCAGCGCGAGGCGCTCCCTGCCGGCACACGAACCGTCACTCCAGCGCCGAGCAGAAGTGCGCGTACCGCCACTTCACGCACACAACGAACACAGGCGCCGACCGGACCGGCAACCCCCACTCCACCCAAGATCCGGGAATCGGGAGCAGCACAGCAAGACAGACTGGTTGTTGCAGCCGAAGAACAGGGCCCGCGAGTTGCGTTGCCACTATCCGGCACCGCAAGCAGTAACGTGTCGAGCCTTGAACGCCGCGAGCAGGAGATCGCCGCCGCGATCGACCGCAGCATCGTCAACCAGATAGAGTTGCTGGCCCGCATCAAGGAGCTTGAGCAGATTCAAACCCGCCTGATGGAGCAGGCGAGCCGGATCGGCGTAACAATAACGCCGCCTGCCGCTTCGCCATTGCCGGCTGAAGCAGCGCCTTCACCTGCCGCCCCCTCTCCTGCGGCGGAAACGGCGTCGACAGCTATTTCCAGCTGGCTACTGACGGCCGCTCTGGCGCTGGCCGCACTCGTCATTGCTGCGGCACTGATCGTCAGATCTCGCCGTCAGGCGCCTGAGCCCTCGTCGGCAAGCACGGGCGGCACGGCAGCCCCGTCCGGCCACACTCCTGCAGCGCTTGATTCACCGGAAACCGTAAGTCCGCCAGTGACACTGAGTTCTGCGCACGTTGCAGGCGTGGCGCCGCTCGAGTGGGATCCGTCACCCTCGGCCTTCGACTCGAGCGCACTGGCGCCACTGGTCCTGGAGGAAGAGGTCGAGGAGCACGACTCCGCAATCGAACTGGCCGATATCATGATGAGTTTTGGCCGCGTTCATGGCGCAGCCGAGACACTCGCCGAGTTCATCAGGGGCAATCCCAAGCAGGCAGTGACGCCCTGGCTTAAGCTACTGGAAGTTTACCGGGCTGCCGGCCTGAGAGCCGAATTTGACGGTCTTGCGCGCCAACTGAACAAGACCTTCAACGTCAAAGCGGTGACGTGGGACAACTTTGACGCGGCTCGCAGCGCACCAGACTCGCTCGAGAAGATGCCGCACCTGATCGCAGCACTGCAGAAGCAGTGGGGCACGCGTGAATGTCAGGCTTACCTGCATGGGCTGCTGCGGGACAATCGCGAAGGCACCCGAGAGGGTTTTCCGCTCAACGTGATAGACGAGATCCTGTGCCTGAGCGCCGTACTGGAGCAGCTGCTAGGGCCTTACAAGCCCCCAGCCGCAGAGCCATCGCAGGACGCGCCGCCCACCATTCCGCCAAATTGAAGTCGCGACCTGCCGCTAGACCGGATTGGGCACATCGAGGAAATCGGCAACGAGCCCCAGCGTGGTCAGATGACGAGCCATCGCCATCGGACCATAGCGCTCGGTGGCGTGATGCCCTGCAGCGATGTACGGAATCCCCGACTCGCGCGCCAGGTGCGTGGTTTGCTCGGAGATCTCGCCCGATACATACAGATCGGCCCCAGCCTCGATAGCCTGCTCAAAATAGCCCTGAGCCCCCCCGGTACACCAGGCGATCCGCCTCACCGGACGCTCCGCATCACCGACAAGCACCGGCTCGCGCCCCAAGCGCTCGGCAATCCGGCGGCCAACACCGGACGCGCTCACCCCCACCTCCTCCGGGCACCCGATCCAGCCCAGATCCTGCTCGGCAAACCGCCCATCCCCTTTCCAGCCCATTATCGCAGCCAACTGCGCGTTGTTACCCAGTTGCGGATGAACATCGAGCGGCAGATGGTAAGCAAGAAGACTGACGTCATTGCGCAGCAGCGTCGCAAGACGGCGCTTGCGCATGCCGACGACCCGCCCGTCCTCTCCGCGCCAGAAATAGCCGTGATGCACCAGCACGGCGTCGTAGCCGCCACTAACCGCAGCATCGAGCAGTGACTGACAGGCGGTGACACCACACAACACCCGACCGACCTCGGGACGACCTTCCACTTGCAGCCCGTTTGGGCAATAATCGCGCAGCCGCGCGACCTCGAGCAGCTCATCCAGATGGTGTTGCAAAGCGCTAAGCTGCATGCCTTCTCCGTTCATATCCTTGTTCAACCCGGCGACCATTCCGGCCGGAAATCGCCCTGAAACCGAGCAATATTATGCGCCGCCTGTGGCTGATCTTTGCACAGGCCGTGACGGCAAGCGTCGCGGTCCTGTTTGTCCTCAACACGCTAAAGCCAGAGTGGCTTCGCGACGCCGCGCCCGACGCGGTTGTAGCCATCCTCGAAGCACCTGCTGGAGCGGGCAACCCAGGGCCCGCGCCGGGCTCCTACGCCGACGCCGCGCAGCGTTCGATGCCCGCGGTCGTGCATATTTTCACCACCAAGGCAGTACAGAACCAGCGTCACCCACTCATGAACGACCCGGTCTTTCGTCACTTTTTCGGCGACCGTCAGGGTAACGATGAGCAACAACGCAGTGCAGGTCTCGGTTCGGGCGTCATCGTCAGCGCTGACGGATTCATCCTCACCAATAACCACGTCATCGAGGCAGCGGATGAAATCGAGATCGCACTCAACGACGGCCGCAAATTCAGCGCCAGTGTGATCGGTCGCGACCCGGAAACCGACCTCGCGGTTCTTCGTGTGCAGACAGATACACCCCTGCCTGCCATCACATTCTCGCGTGGTGACATGCTTCACGTCGGCGACGTCGTCCTCGCGATTGGCAATCCATTTGGCGTCGGACAGACGGTAACCATGGGCATCATCTCCGCACTCGGACGCAGCCAGCTCGGCATCAACACCTTCGAGAACTACATCCAGACCGACGCGGCAATCAACCCGGGAAACTCTGGTGGCGCACTGGTCGACAACGCGGGCAACCTGGTCGGAATCAACACGGCCATCTATTCCCGTTCCGGCGGCTCGCTCGGTATCGGCTTTGCCATCCCGGTGTCGATCGTACGCAACGTGCTTGAGCAGATCGTGGCCACCGGCGAAGTGACCCGCGGATGGGTCGGCGTCGAAATCAGGGAAATCACGCCTGAACTAGCAACCTCGTTCGGACTAAGGGGCACCGAAGGGGCCCTGATTGCAGGCGTCTTGCGCGACAGCCCGGCCGAGCGCGGCGGCGTACGTCCCGGCGACGTGCTGATTGCGGTCGATGGGAAGTCGGTTCAGGATCCAAAGGAAATGCTCGAACTGGTCGCAGCTTTGCCACCGGGAAAGACTTTCTCCTTCCGCGTCCGACGTGCCGGCGAGGAGGTCGACCTCAGCGTCGCCGTCGGTCGCCGCCCCACACCCAAAGCGGCGGGCCGTTAGAAAGAACGCCCGATTGAAGGAAACCTGATCGGCCTTTTTCGTTACCCGCAACTCAACAACGCAAGCACGGAACAAGGCCTGTACTTACTTGCCGTCCCGCTCGGCCGCTTCGATGCGGTCCAGCTCCTTGTCCATCTCGACTTCGGTTGGCGCAACGTAGTCCGATGTGGCGGCAGGCTTGGTAATCAGCTTTGCCAGCAATATACCCAACTCGTAGAGCAGACACATCGGAACCGCAAGCATGAACTGCGAGATCACATCGGGCGGCGTGATGATCGCCGCGATCACGAAGGCGCCAACAATCACGTAGGGGCGCGCCTCCTTGAGTTTGGCGATACTGACGATGCCCGCCTTGACCAGCACGATCACGGCAACCGGCACTTCGAAGGTCAGCCCGAACGCAATGAACATCGACATCACGAACGAAAGATACTGCTCGATATCCGGCGCAGGAACGATGCTCTTCGGTGCGAATTCGGCAATGAAGCCGAACACCGTTCGAAACACGAAGAAATAGCAGAACGCCATGCCGACGAGGAACAGCAGCGAGCTACCGGCGACCAGCGGGATGGCGAACTTGCGCTCATGCGCATAAAGACCGGGCGCGATAAAGGCCCATGCCTGGAAAAGCACGACTGGCAGCGCCAGCACGAAGGCGACCATCATCGTCACCTTGACCGGCACAAAAAAGGGTGTCACCACACCGGTGGCGATCATGTGCGTGCCTGCCGGCAGCGTATCCATCATCGGCTTGGCCAGGATGTCGTAGATATCGCCCGCCCACGGCATGAGGCAAACAAAAACGATGACCACCGCAACAATCGCGCGCAACAGTCGGTCACGCAACTCGATCAGATGCGCGATGAAGGTTTCCTGCATTTCACTCATACCTTGTCTGCCGGCGCGGAATGACGAGCCGCGGGGTCGAGCCCGAGCTCAAGCTGTGGTCCGTCCACGGAGGGTTCCGGCGGTGATGAGGGTTTTTCTGCCGATGTTGCGGCGCCTGCGTATTCCCCAAGCTTCGCCGGCACGGCAGCCCCGACGGACGCATCAGGCAGCACCGACCTGACCTCGTCGGCTGCCTGCCCAAGCCCGCTCTCCAGGCTATTGACCTGGGAGCGCACGGATGACTCCATTTCCTGCGCCTGCTGCTGAACCTGCTGCTGCAGCTTCTTCAGTTCATCGAGTTGCATTTCGCGCTGGATGTCCGTCTTGACGTCGGAGACATAGCGCTGCAGCCTGCCAAGTAGATGACCGGCCGTACGCGCCACTTTGGGCAAACGCTGGGGGCCGACCACGATCAATAGCACGACACCGATTAAAACGAGTTCCGAAAAACCGAAATCGAACATATTCACTGACCCAAGGCGGAAACGGAGGTGCGCTCAGGCGCCCCTCCGCTGCGGCTCAACCGTATTTCAGGAGGAGGACTTTTCGACCTTCTCGCGCGCTTCGCCTTCGATCGTCTGACCGCCAGCAATTTTCTGCTGCGCCGACGCATCAGCGGAAGCATCCGCTTCCTTGATGCCATCCTTGAAGCCTTTGACCGCACCGCCCAGATCCTGGCCAATGTTGCGCAGCTTCTTGGTACCGAAAACCAGCATGACGATGACCAAAACAATCAGCCAATGCCAGATACTGAATGAACCCATACCGCTCTCCTTAACGCTTCAACATGGGCGGTAGCGGTTGCGGCCCGCCCATAATATGAACATGAAGATGATACACCTCCTGCAAACCCACCCGCCCGGTGTTCACAATAGCTCTGAACCCATCCGTGCAGCCTTGTTCCCGGGCGAGTCGTGCGGCAGTGACCATCAAGCGCCAGATACTCAGGCTGTGCGCGATTTCTTCTCGTCGATCCCCGACACCCCTTCGCGGCGACGGAACTCGGCCAGCACATCATCGACTGTCAGCCCAAAATGGGCGAGCAGCACCATGGAGTGGAACCACAGGTCCGTGACTTCCCACACCACATGGAGCATGTCCTTGTCTTTCGCGGCCATGATGGTCTCGGCTGCCTCTTCGGCAACTTTCTTGCAGATCGCGTCAGTTCCCTTGACGTAAAGACTGGAAACATAGGACGAGTCCGGATTTCCTTGCTTGCGCTCAGCCAGAGTGGCCGCAACACGATGCAGCACTTCGATGTCGATCATTGGTAGATATCCTTGGGGTCTTTCAAAACCGGTTCGACGGCATCCCAGCGGCCATCGGCAAAATACTTCTGAAAAAAACAGCTGTGGCGCCCGGTGTGGCAGGCGATACCTCCGACCTGCTCGATCTTGAGCAACACCACATCGTTGTCACAGTCGATCCGAATATCGAGCACTTTCTGCACATGGCCTGACTCTTCGCCCTTGTGCCACAGCTTACGCCGCGAACGTGACCAGTAGATTGCTTCACCCGTTTCGGCCGTGCGTTGCAGTGCTTCGCGGTTCATCCACGCGAACATCAGCACGTCACCGGTCGAGGCCTCCTGAGCGATGACGGGCACCAGGCCGTTCTCATCCCACTTGACCTCATTGAGCCAACGCGTATTCGTGCTCAAAGTCGTACCTCGATACCGCGCGCGCGCATCAGTTCCTTCGCTTCGCGCACCGTATGTTCGCCAAAGTGAAAAATACTCGCCGCCAGCACGGCGTCGGCACGGCCGGTAGACACACCCTCGGCAAGATGCTCGAGACTGCCCACCCCCCCGCTCGCGATGACCGGGATCCGAACGGCATCAGAGACCGCACGGGTCAGACCGAGGTCGAAACCTATCCGCGTTCCATCACGGTCCATGCTGGTCAGCAGGATCTCGCCGGCACCGAGCGCCTCGACCCGCTGCGCCCACTCGATCGCATCAAGGCCCGTATTGTTGCGTCCGCCATGGGTGAACACCTCCCATTTGCCCGGCGCGGTCTGCTTGGCGTCGATCGCCACGACGATGCACTGACTGCCGACCTTGCGGCTGGCATCACGCACAACCTGTGGGTTATTCACCGCTGCCGTATTGATGCTGACCTTGTCTGCACCTGCATTCAGCAGTCGTCGCACATCCTCAACCGTGCGCACCCCGCCACCTACGGTCAGCGGGATGAAGACCTGATCTGCAACCTGCTCCACCACATGCAGAATGATGTCGCGGTCGTCCGAACTCGCAGTGATGTCGAGGAAGGTGATCTCGTCCGCACCCTGCTCGTCGTAGCGCTTGGCAATCTCGACCGGATCGCCGGCATCGCGCAGGCCGACAAAGTTGATGCCCTTGACCACACGTCCGGCACTGACATCAAGGCAGGGGATGATGCGCTTCGCCAGCATCAGGCCGCCTGGCCGTTAAGTTCATCCGCCCGTGCTTGCCCGGCAGCAAAATCAAGACTTCCTTCATAGATGGCACGACCGGTAATCGCGCCCATCACGCCCTCTTCCTCAACCGCGCACAAGGCGTCGATATCGGTCAGCGAGGCCACGCCGCCACTGGCGATCACCGGGATGCGCAGCGCACGTGCCAGGCGCACGGTGGCCTCAATATTGACGCCGGAGAGCATTCCGTCACGCCCGATGTCGGTGTATATCACTGATTCCACACCGTAGTCCTCGAACTTCTTCGCCAGGTCGACCACATCATGACCGGTGAGCTTGGACCAGCCGTCCACCGCTACTTTGCCGTCTCGCGCATCTAGTCCGACAATGATGTGCCCCGGGAACGCACTGCAGGCGTCATGCAGGAAGCCGGGGTTCTTGACCGCGGCAGTACCGATGATGACGTAGCTGATCCCGTTGTCCAGGTAGAGTTCGATGGTGTCGAGGTCACGAATGCCACCACCGAGTTGGACCGGGATGTCTTCACCGACCTCGTCCGTAATGGAGCGGATCGCAGCGCCATTTTTTGGCTTTCCGGCAAATGCCCCGTTCAGATCGACCAGGTGCAAACGTCTCGCGCCCTGCTCGATCCAGTGCCGCGCCATGGCGGCCGGGTCTTCGGAGAATACGGTGGCATCGTCCATTTCGCCCTGCTTCAGGCGAACACAATGACCGTCCTTGAGATCGATGGCGGGAATTAGCAGCATACCGGGATGGGAACAGTGAGTGAATGAATAGACTGGCCGCGGATCAAGGCGCCCAGTGGATGAAATTCGACAGCAGGCGCAAACCCGCCTGTGCGCTTTTCTCGGGATGAAACTGGACCGCAAAGATATTAGCCCGAGCCACCGCACTGGTAAAGCGCAGTCCGTAGTCGGTTTCAGCCGCGATCACCGCCGGGTCGGCCGGCGCCACGTAATAGCTGTGTACAAAATAGAAACGCTCACCATCGGAAATCCCTTCCCAAAGCGGATGGTCGCCACCGTGACGGACTTCGTTCCAGCCCATGTGTGGCACTTTCAGACGGCTTCCATCCGGACCGATCATCTGCTCGTCGCGAAAACGGACCACTTCGCCAGCAAACACGCCCAAGCCGGGCACATCGCCTTCCTCGCTGTGATCGAAGAGCATCTGCTGCCCGATACAGATGCCCAGAAACGGCCTGGACGCCGCCGCTTCAAGCACGGCCAGGCGCAAGCCCCTGAGCTCAAGCTCGCGCATGCAGTCGGGCATCGCGCCCTGCCCGGGAAACACAACGCGGTCGGCCGCAGCCACAACGGCGGGGTTCGAGGTCACCCACACCTGGTGTCCGGGTGCCACATGTTCGATTGCCTTGGCCACCGAGCGCAAATTGCCCATGCCGTAATCGATGATGGCCACGGTGGTCATCGTGTCAGTACTCGCGTAGAAAATTAGAAAACGGGATCCAGCGACGCTTCAGAGCGCGCCCTTGGTCGACGGAATCACCCCGGCTGCGCGCTCGTCCCGCTCGGCCGCCATGCGCAGCGCGCGGGCAAATGCCTTGAAGATCGTTTCGCACTGGTGATGGGCATTGTCGCCGCGCAGATTGTCGATGTGCAGCGTAAGCCCGGCGTGATTGACGAAACCCTGGAAAAACTCGCGCACGAGGTCGACATCGAAGTTGCCGATACGGGCCCGAGTATAAGTCACGAAATAGTGCAATCCGGGACGTCCGGAAAAGTCGACCACGACCCTGGAGAGCGCTTCGTCGAGTGGAACATAGGCGTGACCATAGCGGCGCACGCCTTTCTTGTCGCCAAGCGCCTTGGCAAATGCCTGGCCGAGCGTGATGCCAACGTCTTCGACGGTGTGATGATCGTCGATATGGGTGTCACCCTCGCAACGCACGTCGAGGTCGATCAGGCCGTGACGGACGATCTGATCGAGCATGTGATCGAGAAATGGAACGCCGGTATCGAGCGCTCCCTTGCCCGTGCCATCAAGATCGATGCGCACTGAAATACGGGTTTCGAGGGTGTCGCGGCTTACGTCGGCTTGTCGCATGGACGGTACAGGGCTGCAAGTGAAGGTATCGAGGCCCATGATACCATCGACCAGCAAATTCCACCCGACCCCTCCTGCCCCGCGGAACCACTAGCATGAGCCGTTTCTGGAGCGCCGTAACCCACGGCCTGACCCCGTATGTGCCGGGCGAGCAGCCCAAGATCGACAATCTGGTAAAGCTGAACACGAACGAACACCCGTATGGCCCGTCGCCACGCGTGATCGAGGCGATCCACGAGGCCACGTCGGACGCCCTGCGCCTTTATCCGGACCCCAATGCCGACCGTCTGAAGACTGCGCTCGCGGCGCGACATGGCGTGCAGCCGAACCAGGTCTTTGTCGGCAACGGATCGGACGAGGTGCTTGCGCACGCCTTTCAGGGACTGCTCAAGCACGAACTTCCGCTGTGGATGCCGGATATCAGCTACAGCTTCTACCCGGTTTATTGCGGGCTGTATGGCGTGCAATCGCGGGCCGTTCCGCTGACCGCCGACCTGTCGATCGATGCCCGCGACTACCTGCCGCAGGATGGCGTACGGGCGGGCGCGATCATCTTCCCCAACCCGAACGCACCAACCGGTCGCCTGTTGCCGTTGGCGGACGTGGAACGCATCGTGGCCGGCAACCCGGACGCGGTGGTGGTCGTTGACGAGGCCTATGTGGATTTCGGCGGCGACAGTGCGATTTCACTGGTCGGCACCTATCCGAACTTGCTGGTGGTGCACACCTTTTCCAAGAGCCGTTCGCTCGCGGGCCTGCGGGTGGGGTTTGCGATCGGGCACCGGGATCTTGTGGAGGGACTGGAGCGGGTGAAGAACAGCTTCAATTCCTATCCGCTGGACCGACTGGCGATTGCCGGCGCGGTGGCTTCGGTTGAGGACGAGGCGTGGTTCCAGGACAGTTGCCGCAAGGTCGTCGCCACCCGCGAGGAACTCGTTGCGCAGATGACGGCACTGGGATTCGAGGTGCTGCCGTCGGCGGCAAACTTCATCTTTGCCCGCCATCCGCAGCGTGATGGCGCCGAACTCGCCGCCGCCTTGCGCCAGCGCGCAATCATCGTGCGTCACTTCAAGGCCCCGCGCATCGATCAGTTCCTGCGTATCACGGTCGGCACCGACGAGCAGTGCGCCATCCTGGTCGGCGCGCTCGCAGAAATCCTGAAGAACTAAGAACGGGAAATCGACTTCACCGCCTCCCAGAACTGGCAACCCGGCCAGCAGGGGGTGGGTGGGGTATTCGTGGCGCAGGCGAGGACTGTCTGAGCGAGCGCAGCGAGCGAGTTCCGCAGCCTGCAGAACGAATACCCCGCCCACCCCCTGCGGATTGAGCAGCACAGGCCTCGGTTCGGTGTCGAAATGCCGTCGGGCGCGGCCCGGGCATTCACTCTGCGGGCTGCGGAACTCGCCCTTCGGGCTCAGACAGTCCTCGCCCGCGCCGTGAATACCCGAACCACACCCGACTCGGTACTTGCTGCGGTTCGAGATCGCGTGAAAGGCTGTACCGTCAGACCTTCAATCGCATCTCGGCAGAGCGCGCATGGGCCTGCAAACCTTCGCCGTGGGCGAGAATCGACGCCACCTTGCCCAGGTGCTGGGCACCCGCTTCCGAAATGTGCACGATGCTGGTCCGTTTCTGGAAGTCATAGACCCCCAGCGGCGACGAGAAGCGTGCGCTGCGCATGGTCGGCAGCACGTGGTTGGGGCCGGCACAGTAGTCGCCCAATGCCTCGACCGACCAATGACCGACAAAGATCGCGCCAGCGTGGCGGATATGGTCGATCCACACCTCGGCATGATCCATCGACAACTCAAGGTGCTCGGGCGCAATCCGGTTCGCGATCGCGCAGGCCTGGGCAATGCTCTCCACATGGATCAGCGCACCGCGGTTGGCCAGCGATTTTGCGATCGTCTCGCGGCGCGGCATGGTCGGCAGCAGGCGGTCGATCGCATCATGCACCGCATCGATGAAGCCGGCGTCGGTGCACAGCAGGATGGACTGGGCCAGCTCGTCGTGCTCGGCCTGAGCGAACAGGTCCATCGCCACCCACTCGGCATGACCACTGCCATCCGAGATGATCAGCACCTCGGATGGCCCCGCCACCATGTCGATACCCACCGTACCGAACACCCGGCGCTTGGCTTCGGCGACGAAAGCGTTGCCGGGGCCGACGATCTTGTCCACCTGCGCAATCGTCTGCGTACCGTAGGCGAGCGCGGCCACCGCCTGCGCGCCGCCAATGGTGAACACCCGGTCGACCCCGGTGATCGCCGCGGCGGCCAGCACCAGCGGGTTCTTCTCGCCATGCGGGGTCGGCACCACCATGATCAGCTCGCCCACGCCGGCGACCTTGGCCGGAATCGCATTCATCAATACAGAACTGGGATACGACGCGCGGCCGCCCGGCACATACAGACCGACACGGTCGAGCGGCGTGACCTTCTGACCGAGACGCGTACCATCGGCCTCGGTGTACTCCCACGAATCTGCCTTCTGGCGCTCGTGATAGATCCGCACCCGGTCGGCGGCGATGGTCAGCGCCTCGCGCTGTACCGACGACAGCCCATCGAGCGCGGCATGCAGTTCGGACTTCGGCAGTTCGAGCGCCGCCATCGAACCCACATCCAGGTGGTCGAAGCGGCGGGTGTATTCGATCACCGCCGCATCGCCGGTAGTGCGCACACCGCGCAGGATCTCGGTGACCGCAGTGTCGATGCGCTCGTCGGCTTCTGACTCGAAGGCGAGCAGCGCATCAAGCGTGGACAGGAACTCGGCTTCGCGAGCGTCGAGGCGACGGATGGCAGTCTGGCTCATGATGGTCGGCTCCAATGATCGATTCAGGGTTTGATCGCGCCAGCGAATGCGTCGAGCATGGGCTGGATCAGCTCGCGTTTGAGCTTGAGCGAAGCCTGATTGACGATCAGGCGCGAGCTGATCGGCATGATGTCCTCGACTTCCTCGAGATTATTGGCCTTGAGCGTGCCACCGGTGGACACCAGATCTACGATGGCATCGGCCAGGCCGACCAGCGGCGCCAGTTCCATCGATCCGTAGAGCTTGATCAGGTCGACATGCATGCCCTTGCCGGCAAAATGCGCTTTGGCCGCATTGATGTACTTGGTCGCCACCCGGATACGACCGCCGGGGCGGATCGCGGCCTGGTAGTCGAAACCCTTGCGCACCGCAACACATAGACGGCAGCGGGCGATATTGAGGTCCAGCGGCTGATACAGGCCCGCGCCGCCATGCTCGATCAGCACGTCCTTGCCGGCAATGCCGAGGTCTGCCGCACCGTACTGCACATAGGTCGGCGTGTCGGTGGCGCGCACGATTACCAGGCGCACGTCGGGCCGGTTGGTGCCGATGATGAGCTTGCGCGACGTTTCCGGATTGTCGGTCGGAACAATACCTGCGGCAGCCAGCAGCGGCAGGGTTTCCTCGAAGATGCGGCCCTTGGACAGGGCAAGGGTGATGCTGGACACGGGTCTGGCCTTGATGAGTCGGGCCGGTATTGTAACCCGGCGGGGCATCTGTTAGCCTGCATCCCTATGGCTGAACCGCTGCGGCGGCTCAGCCTTTTTCTTTTTTTGTCATCCAGAAGAGGTCATCATGAAACCCGAGATCATCATCTCCGCCCACGACATGGATATCCTCGAGGGCCTGCTGGCAGCGCCTGACGCGCGCAGCCGGAGCGACCTGAACGGACTGCGGGCCGAACTCGAGCGCGCCGACGTGCGCGACGACGGGAACATGCCCGACAACGTCATCACGATGAACAGCCGTGCACGCTTCGTCGAGGAAAACACCGCTCGCGAGTACCAACTGACGCTGGCCTTTCCGCGCGACGCCAGCGCCGAGGACAGCCGCGTGTCGGTATTTTCGCCAGCTGGCAGCGCACTGCTCGGACTCTCGACGGGCCAGACGATCGACTGGGCCACTGCGGAAGGCAAGTCGATCCGGCTGAAGGTGCTGGAAGTGACTCAGCCAGCACCTATCGTCACCGAGTAATCCATCCCGGTCGTCTCGCAACGACCGGGAAGCGCTTCTCAGGAAATGCGCCGCACACGGGCACCAAGTGCGGCCAGCTTTTCCTCCAGGCGCTCGTAACCTCGATCGAGATGATAGATGCGCTCGATCACGGTTTCGCCCTCGGCCACGAGACCGGCAATCACCAGGCTGGCCGAAGCGCGCAGATCGGTGGCCATCACCGCAGCGCCCTGCAGCTGCGCCACGCCCTGAACCACCGCAGTATTGCCATCGATCCGAATGTCCGCACCCAGACGCTGCAATTCCACAGCATGCATGAAGCGGTTCTCGAAAATCGTCTCGCGGATCATCGCGACGCCGTTTGACACGCAGTTTAGCGCCATGAACTGGGCCTGCATGTCGGTCGGGAAGGCCGGATACGGTGAAGTACGCAGGCTCACCGCACTAAGCCTGGCCGGGGCCTTGAGGCGGATCGCATCGCGCTCGGAAACGACGTCACACCCCGCGTCCATCAGCTTGTCGACCACCGCATCCAGGTACGCCGATGAGGTGCCGGTCAGGCGCACTTCGCCACCGGTCACTGCGGCCGCACACAGATAGGTTCCGGTCTCGATCCGGTCGGGCATGATGCGGTGCGTGGTGCCATGCAACCGATCGACCCCGCGGATGCGGATCACATCGGTTCCGGCACCGGAAATCTGCGCACCCATCGCCACCAGGCAGTTGGCCAGGTCGACAATTTCGGGCTCGCGCGCGGCGTTCTCGATGACCGTATCACCATCGGCCAGACAGGCTGCCATCATCAGGTTCTCGGTGCCGGTCACCGTCACCATGTCGGTAAACAGGCGCGCGCCCTTGAGACGCGGCACCTTTGCGTGCACATAGCCGTGCTCCACCGCCACCTCCGCACCCATCGCCTGCAGGCCCTTGATGTGCTGATCGACCGGACGCGCACCAATGGCGCAACCGCCCGGCAGGCTCACCCGAGCTTCGCCACAGCGCGCGACCAGCGGCCCCAGAACGAGGATCGAGGCACGCATGGTCTTGACCATTTCGTATGGCGCAACCGGGTTATCCACCACCGCCGCATCGAGGGTGATGGTCCCACCGTCGCGAGCGACCTTGACCCCCATCTGGCCGAGGAGCTCGAGCAGCGTGCCGATGTCCTTGAGCTGCGGCACATTGGTGAAGGTCACCGGCTCCGCGCTCAGCAGGGCCGCACACAGGATGGGCAGCGCTGCGTTCTTGGCGCCGGAGATGGCGACCTCGCCCGACAGCCGATAACCGCCTTCGATCAACAATTTGTCCATGGCGGGCAGCTTACAGTCCGAGCTCGGTACGCGCTTCTGCCCAACGCGCAGGCGTGTAGGTCTGCAGTTGCAGGGCGTGGATCTCGTTGCCCATCAGCTTGCCCAGCGTGGCGTAGACCGCCTGATGCTGGCGAACCTTGAGCAGGCCCTCGAAGCCGGCGCTGACCACGATGCCGCTGAAATGGACGCCGTCGTCACCCTCGATCATCACAAACTCGCAGGGCATTCCCTGCTCGATCAGGCGCTTGATTTCACTCGCTTCAAACATTTTTTCAATCCTCTCAGGCCCGCAGCTTGTAGCCCCGGGCGAGCATCGCCAGGGTAATCGCTGCGAGCAAAACAAAACAAATGCTTACCACGCCAAGGCTCAGCCATGGCGACACATCGGACTGGCCGAAAAAACCATAGCGAAAGCCGTCGATCATGAAGAAGAACGGATTGGCATGTGACACGTCCTGCCACACCTGCGGCAGGGAGTGTATCGAGTAGAACACGCCGGACAACATGGTGAGCGGCATGATCAGGAAATTCTGGAAGGCAGCGAGCTGATCGAACTTGTCGGCCCAGATCCCCGCAATAACGCCAAGCGAACCCAGAATCGCACCACCCAGCACCGCAAACATCAGCACCCAAAGAGGGTAAGCCATGTGCAACTCGACAAAGGGGACCGACACCAGCAGCACACCGACACCGACGAACAGCCCGCGCAGGATCGAGGCAATCACGTAGGCCGCATAGAACTCGCGATACGACAGCGGCGGCAGCATCACAAAGATGATGTTGCCGGTGATCTTGCTCTGGATCAGGGACGACGAACTATTGGCAAAGGCGTTCTGCAGCAGCGACATCATCACCAGGCCCGGCACCAGGAACGCAGTGTAGCCAATGTCGCCATACACGGTGACGTGGCGGTCAAGGACATGGGAAAAAATCAGCAGGAACAGCACCGCGTTGAGCACCGGCGCCATCACGGTCTGGAAGCTCACCTTCCAGAACCGCATCACCTCCTTGTACAACAGGGTGCGAAAACCCACCCACGGCACCACACGACCCACCTTGATCAATCGGGAATGCTCAGTCACGATTCATGACCTCGATGAACACCCGCTCCAGATCCGGCTCGCCCAGTTGCATCTCGCTCATGCCCGCCCCCGCTTCGCGCAGACGCGCCAGCAACTGCTCCACCTGATCGAAAGACTCGAAACCGAATTCGATCCAGCCTCCCTCGACCACCGCACCCCCCAGCCCCTGTACCGCCTCGGGCCGCTCCAGCCTGACCCGCAGGCTGTGGGTTGCGAATCGGCGCAGCAGATTGTCGGTGGTATCGAGCGCGACCACCTTGCCGGCCTTGAGCATCGCAATGCGACCGCACAGGGCTTCGGCCTCTTCGAGATAATGGGTGGTCAGCACAATGGTATGTCCGTCGCGGTTGAGCTTGCGCACGAACTGCCACAAGCCCTGACGCAACTCGACATCGACGCCGGCGGTGGGCTCGTCGAGCACGATGACCGGCGGCCGGTGCACCAGCGCCTGGGCCACCAGCACGCGCCGTTTCATGCCGCCAGACAACGAACGCATGTTGGAACCGGCCTTGGCGGTGAGATCGAGGCTGGCCAGGATCTCGTCGATCCAGTCGTCATTGCCGCGGATGCCGAAATAGCCCGACTGGATCCGAAGCAACTCGCGCACATTGAAAAACGGGTCGAATACCAGTTCCTGCGGCACGACGCCAAGATTGCGACGGGCATTGCGGTAGTCGGTGACCACATCGTGCCCCATGATCTCGATCGTGCCGCCATCGGGGCGCACCAGCCCGGCCAAAGATGATATCAGCGTGGTCTTGCCTGCCCCGTTGGGGCCAAGCAGGCCAAAGAACTCACCCTGCTCGATGTCGAGATCGACACCGCCGAGCGCCTGCAACTGACCATAGTGCTTGGTGACGGAAGCAATCCGGATTGCGGGAATGGTCATCGACCTGCTCAAGCGCCAACCGGCAGCACTTCATCCAGCCCGTAGAGGTCTGCAAGACTGCGCAAGCCGGGCGGCAAGCCGCGCACGATAAACGAGCCGCCGCGCTCATGGGTCCGCCGCAGCCATTCCAGCAACAGCGCCAGTGCAGCAGAGTCGGCCTCGCCGATCGCCGTCAGGTCGAGGATCCAGTCGCCTTCGGGCAAATCGCGATCAAGAACTGCCGCCACCGTGCGCATGGTCAGCGGACCCTCCAGGCGAATCACCGACAGCTCGGGCATTACTTGACAGCCTGCGCCGATTCGAGCGAGCGGTTCTTGGCCTCGAGCGATTCAATCAGACCGTTGACGCCGCCTTTGCGGATCTCGTCACCGAAACTGCCGCGGTAGTTGGTCACCAGACTCACCCCAGCCACCACCACGTCGAAAACCTTCCACCCCATGTCCGTTTTTTCCAGCGTGTAGTCGATACCGATCGATTGCGCGCCGGGCTGGCGCACCTCGGTACGAACCTGCACCGTGGTATCGGCTGCTGCCATCCGCATCGGCCTGAAATCGATGGTCTGGTCGCGGTATTGGGTCAGCGCGTTCGAATAGGTACGCACAAGCAGGGTACGGAAAGCCTCGATCAGCCGGCCTTGCTGCTCCGGGGTCGCATTGCGCCAGTCACGCCCGACCGCGAGCATGGTCATGCGCCGAAAATTGAAATGAGGAAGAACCCGCTCCTCCACCAATCGGAGCACCCGCCCGGTGTCGCCGGCCTGAATCGCCTTGTCCTGACGCACAATGGTCAACACGTCATTGGTGACATCCCGCACCAGCACGTCAGGCGGAGTTTGCGCGCTATCTGCGGCACCCAGGGCAGCACCCAGCGGCGCCGCCATCGCGAATAGCAGTACAACGAAAGACAGGAATCTCTTCATATTCTCACCAGTTCAATTCGGATGCGACTTGGTATCGCCCAGCATCACGACCTCGCCCACACCAAGCAACTCGAGGTCTTCCACCGCGCTCGACGCAACAGCGTCGATCTCGCGTCCAAGTGACGATCCGCTCGGTTCGTCACCGTTGAAATCTTCATACACGCGCGGCGGATTGCCGTCGAAAACTTTGTAACGGCGCTGCTCAAGATAGAAATCGCGCACGTAGCTGTACTTGTCGAGCGTCCCTTCCTCGAGTGTCCTGTCGATACCGAGCACACGCGATCGTGCATGGACCAGTCGTACTGCGGTCAGCGTGTTGCGCGTCGGGATGTGAGTGATACCCCACACGTCGTCGCCCATCATGTCGACCGGCAAGGCCACTGCATCACGCACCGTACGCGGCCCGAAAAACGGCAACACCACATAGACGCCTTCGCCCACACCCCAACTCCCGAGGGTCTGGCCAAGATCCTCGTCGTGCTTGGGCAATCCCATTTCTGAGGCAACATCGAGGATACCGGCAAAGCCGAAGGTGGAATTCACCAGGAAACGCATCAGGTCGCTCAATGCGTCGGCGACCTTGCCCTGCAACAGGTTGTTGATACCGATCCAGGGGTCTCCGATGTTGCCGAACACATTACCCACCCCGGTACGCACTGGAGACGGCAGCACCGCTTCGTACGCCTGGGCGGCCGGCTTGATCAGCGCCCTGTCCACCCCGTCGTTGAACGAGAACATCGCCCGGTTATAGCCTTCCAGCGGGTCCTGAGGGTTGGACGCGGTGGTCGCACAACCTGCACTCAGGGTCAGGAGCGCTGTCGCCAGGACCAGCGCACGCACTGTGCCACGCCGGGAGCCGGCAGACGCTTGAATTCCGGTGGTTTTCATCGGCGGGGCCTTACTGTTGTGCCGGCGTCTCAGCCGCCTTGTTGAACATGAACTGACCGATCAGCCTCTCGAGCACGACCGCCGACTGTGTGATCTGGATCATATCCCCGGCTTTCAACACCTCGGCATCCGCACCCGCTTCGATCCCCACGTACTGTTCTCCGAGCAGCCCGGACGTCAGGATGCTTGCAATGGTATCGCGAGGAAACTCGTAACGGCTATCCAGGTCGAGCCGGACGACCGCCCGATAGCGCTCCGCGTCGAATCGAATATCCGCCACCCGGCCGACCAGCACCCCGGCGCTTTTGACTGGCGCCCTGACCTTCAGCCCGCCGATGTTGTCGAACGGGGCTTCCACAGAGTAGAGGGTGGCTCCGTTGAGACCGGTGAAACTGCCGACCTTCATCGCCAGGAAAACCAGCGCAGCGAAGCCCAGCACCACGAAAAAACCCACCCACAGATCGAGCGTCGTACGGCTCATCATCAGCCCCGGAACATAAAGGAAGTAAGCACAAAGTCCAGCGCCAGAATGGCCAGCGCGGAACTCACCACGGTACGGGTGATCGCCCGCGAAACACCCTCGGCGGTGGGCTGACAGTCGTAGCCCTCGAACACGGCAATCAGCGACACCGCAATGCCGAATACGATCGACTTGATCACGCCGTTGAGGATGTCGTAACGCCAGTCCACCGCGGCCTGCATCTGCGACCAGAAGGCGCCGTCGTCCACCCCGATGAACACCACGCCGATCAGCCAGCCCCCGAAAATCCCCATGGCCGAGAACATCGCAGCGAGCAGGGGCATTGAAAGCACGCCGCCCCAGAACCGGGGTGCCACGACACGGGCGATGGGATTGACCGCCATCATGTCCATCGCCTTGAGCTGCTCGGTCGTCTTCATCAGCCCTATCTCTGCCGTCACTGCCGATCCCGCGCGGCTTGCAAACAACAGACCGGCGACCACCGGTCCGAGTTCGCGCGTCAGGGAAAGCGCCACCAGCACGCCCAGGGCATCGCTCGATCCATAGCGCTGCAAGGTTTCGTAGCCCTGCAGCCCGAGCACCAACCCGACAAAAAGGCCCGACACCAGAATGATCAGCAGCGATTGCACCCCACTGAAGTAAATCTCTCTGATTGTGAGGTGCAGCCTGCGGAAGGACTGGCCCGAATACACCAGCACCATCAAGAAGAAACGGGCGGCAAAACCGACACGCCACACCCCGTCGACCGTCATTGCGCCAATGCGGCGCAGTCTATCCGCGAGCCAGTTCATCGGGCACCCCGTGTCAGCACACTCCGAGTCAGCAGACTCGACATCGGTGGCGCCGGATAGTGGAAAGGCACCGGCCCATCGGCCTCGGCATTCACGAACTGATGCACGAACGGGTCCTGCGACGCGCGAATCTCGTCCGGCGTGCCCTGCGCGACGATACGGCCTTCGGAAACGAAATAGACATAGTCGACGATATGCAGCGACTCATGCACATCATGGGTCACCATCACCGTACTCGCACCAAGCGCATCGTTGAGGCGCCGGATGAGCTGACCGACGATCCCGAGCGAGATCGGATCGAGCCCTGCGAAGGGCTCATCATAGAGCACCAGCATCGGATCCAATGCCACTGCCCGCGCCAGCGCAACACGCCGCGCCATCCCGCCCGACAACTCGGACGGCATCAGCGCAGCCGCGCCACGCAAACCGACCGCCTGCAACTTCATCAGAACGAGATCGCGGATGAGCCCTGCGGGCAGCTCGGTGTGCTCGCGCAGCGGGAAGGCCACATTATCGAACACGGTCATGTCGGTAAACAGCGCGCCGAACTGGAACAACATCCCCATGCGCCGACGCAATTCATACAGCGCATTCCGCCCGAGCGCGCCGACATCGCGCCCCTCCACCTCGACGCGACCGGCAGCAGCGTGGATCTGACCGCCGATCAGACGCAACAGCGTGGTCTTGCCGCAGCCGCTGCCGCCCATGATCGCCACCACCTGACCACGATGCACGGTCAGATCGATGCCGCGCAGCACCTCGCGCTCGCCAAAGGCAAAGCGGACGTCGCGCAGACTGACGAGCGGGACTGACGAATTGGAAGGGGACACAGGCGCAATCGCGAAATTCGGAAGGGACGAAGTTTAGCAGAGGACGCCCATGCAACCACGATCGCCTGTTGCAACGCGACAACGCACCGGCAAGCCCGTGCCGGAGCTCGCTCGGCCAGCTCACCGACACCCTCGCCACACAAAACGCTCAGCTTGCGCTTGACCTTGAGATAACAACATGTAACATTCATATGTCGTTCAGATAAATTCCAAATGAATTATTTAAGATCTGCCGCCATCGCCATCTGCGCACCGGTTTTGGGCTGCACCCAGATCCCCTTGCACGCGCCAGCACCGACCCACGTGCAGGCGCCAGCCGGCTTTGCGCCCGCTCGACCGCCAATTTCTCAGCCCGCGGAACCAGACTTGCTGCCCACGCTCCAGCCGCAAGTGACGACATACTCCGTTTCGGTACATCAGGTCCCGGTGGAGCAACTCCTCAACGCAATCGCCCGGGACGCCCGTCTGGACATCGACATTCACCCGGGTATCAGCGGGGTGGTCACGCTGAACGCGTTTGATCAGCCGCTACCGCAACTGCTGACACGGATCGCACGCCAGACGGACCTCCGTTTCGAGCTCGACGGCAAGCATCTCGCAGTGATGCCCGACACCCCTTTCCTTCGCAGTTACCGGGTGGATTATGTCAACCTCAGCCGCAACATGAGTGGTGCAGTGGCCACCAGCACCCAGATCGCCACCAGCTCAAGCGGAATCGACGGCAAACCCAGCGCCGGGGGCAATACCTCAGTCACCCAGATCGAAACCCAGTCGGCAAACCGCTTCTGGGAGTCGCTCGAAGCGAACATCCGCGCCATGCTCAAAGAGCATGAACGCTTCATCTCGCGCCGCCGCTGCGAGCACATCCGCCTTGCCGAAAGCCGTCACCCCCGGGGCGCCGATACAGGGCAGTCCGCAACCTGCGGCGAATCCGACCCCGCCGAATTCGTGATGATCAATCGCGAAACCGGCATCCTGATGGTGCGCGCAAGCAGTCTCCAGCACGACGCAGTGGCCGAGTTCATCACCCTGGTGCAGTCCTCTGCCCGCCGCCAGGTGATGATCGAGGCCACCATCGTCGAGGTTTCACTCAACGACGGTTACAAGCAGGGCATCGACTGGACGCGGCTCGGCACGCCGGGCGGCACGCTGCGCCCGCGTGGCGCCGATACCGATGCAAGTGCTCTGTCTCCCACCCTCTCCTACCTGTCGGGCAAGCTCGATATCAAGCTCGACCTGCTGGAGTCGTTCGGTACGGTCAAGGTCCTTTCCAGCCCGAGGCTATCGGTACTCAACAACCAGACCGCGATGCTCAAGGTGGTCGAGGAGGTGGTGTACTTCCTCGTCGATGCGTCGACCACCGCCTACGGCGACAGCGACCGCGAGAAGATCACCGCGACCACTACTCCACAGTCCGTCTCGGTCGGCATGGTCATGGCACTCACACCGCAGATCAGCGCCAACGGCGAGATCACGCTCAACATCCGCCCGACCATCTCCAGCATTTCCGGCTTCCGCGACGATCCCAACCCCTCGCTGGGCGCCATTCCGAACCGGGTTCCGCAGATACGCACGCGCGAGATCGAATCCGTATTGCGCCTTGCCAGTGGCGAGATCGCGGTGCTCGGCGGCCTGATGGAGGACAAGCTCGACTTCGACACCGGGCGCATCCCGCTGCTGGGCGCCATTCCAGTTCTGGGCGAACTGTTCACCCGCCGCGAGAACGCCACCCGCAGAACCGAACTGATCATCTTCCTGCGCCCCCTGCTGATCGACCGCCCCGGCATCGGCGGCGACTTCGCGGCCTACGGCGAGCAACTGCCCACCCGCGACTTCTTTCGAACAGGCACCATCCCCGGCACCCGCAATTTTCCGGGGGAGCTCCTCATCGAACGCGTCCCGGTCAGTCCATGAGCATCGTCGATCCCTTGCCGCCCGCCATCCGGGAAGTGCGCGATCGCAGACCGATCGGACAGACGCTCCTCGACGCCGGGCTGATCAGCCAAGACCAGCTCCGTATCGCCTTGCTCGAGCAAAGCCGCAGCACCGGACAGCTGGGGCGGGTCCTGGTCCAGCTTGGCTTCATTACCGAGACCACGCTGCGCGACGCCCTCTCCGCTCGCCTCGGACAGCAATGCATCGACCTCACCATCGCAGCCGTCGATCCCGCCGCCCTTGCACTTGTCCCGGAATGTCTCGCCCGCACGCATCAGCTGCTGCCGCTGCATCACGACAGCGAGCGCCGAACACTCACCATCGCCTGCACCGACGCCCATGACATCGTCGCGCTCGACGCACTGCGCAGTCACTGCGGACACACGCTCGATATCGTGATCAGGGTCGCTGCAGACTCGCAAGTACGGCACGCCATCGACCAGCATTATGGCCACCAGTTGTCGATCGACGGCATCCTGCACGAAATCGAATCGGGGGTCTCCGAGTACAAACCATCGGCCAGCGGCCAGCCCCACCGCAGCCAGCCCGTCGTCCGGCTGATCGACGCCCTTCTCGTCGATGCCGTCAAGCAGGGGGCTTCCGACATCCACTTCGAGCCCGAAGCCGGCTTTCTCCGTATCCGCTACCGCGTCGATGGCTTGTTGCGCCAGATCCGTGTGCTGCACCACAGCTACTGGCCGGCGATGGTGGTGCGGATCAAGGTCATGGCCGGCCTCAACATCGCCGAAACCCGCTCACCGCAGGACGGACGCATCTCGCTCACGATCAGCGGCCGACCGGTGGACTTCCGCGTCTCCGCACAGCCCACCCTGCATGGCGAGAACCTGGTGCTGCGCATCCTCGACCGCCACAAGGGCATCGTTGCGCTGGATGGCCTGGGTTTCACCGCAAGCCAGCTCGTGCGCGTGAAAGGGATGATCGCCCGCCCCGAGGGCCTGATCCTGGTCACCGGCCCCACCGGCAGTGGCAAGACCACCACCCTGTATTCCATCCTGAATCAGCTCAACGACGAGACGAAGAACATCATGACCCTCGAGGATCCGGTCGAGTATCCGATGGCGATGATCCGTCAGACCACGATTTCCGAAGCGAACCGGATCGACTTCGCCGACGGGGTGCGGGCCATGCTGCGCCAGGACCCCGACGTGATCCTGGTCGGAGAGATCCGCGATGCGGACACTGCCGGCATGGCCTTGCGCGCAGCGATGACCGGGCATCAGGTCTACTCCACCCTGCACACCAATTCGGCACTCGGCGCCATTCCGCGCCTGCTCGACATCGGAATCAGCCCCGACATCCTCGCCGGCAACCTGGTCGGCGTTATCGCACAACGTCTGGTTCGGCGACTGTGCCCGGACTGCCGTCAGGCAGATCAGCCCACCGCCACCGAATGCCAGTTGCTCGGCATCCCGGCGTCACAAGGCACTATCCCGACCATCTATCGCCCACGGGGCTGCGCCAGCTGCGGTCATCACGGGTATCGGGGCCGGCTCGCGATCAGCGAAATCCTGCATATGAATGATGAACTCGACGAGCTCGTCACCCACCGGGCAGGGCAACGCGCGCTGCTGCAAGCGGCGCGCGCCCAGGGTTTTGTCAGCCTCGCGCAGGACGGCATCCGGCGAGTGCTCGATGGCAGCACCTCGGTCGCCGAACTTGCCCGCGTGGTCGATCTCGGCCGCGCCCGGGACTGAAGCACATGACGCTGCATACCTATCGCGCAATGACGGCGGAGGGGCGGGTTGTCAGCGGCGCCGCGGAGGCGTCCGGACTCGGCGATCTCGAGTCGCGCCTGTACCGGCGGGGGCTGGACCTGATCCATGGCGAGCCAGCCTCCCGAGGCCGGTCGCGGCTATGGCCCCGACCCGGAATCCCGCGGCGGGAGGTCATCCACTTCTGCTTCCATCTCGAGCAACTGCTCGCGGCCGGGGTACCGATCCTCGAAAGCCTCGCCGATCTGCGCGATGCCACCGCACACCCTCGCATGCGTCAACTCGTGGCCAGCCTGCTTGAAGAGATCGAGGGTGGTCTCACGCTGTCCGAGGCGGCGGCCTACCACCCCGCCGCATTCGATGCGGTGTTCTGCGGCCTGTTGCGCGCCGGAGAACACACCGGCCAGCTTGCACCGGTACTCCGCCAGCTGGCCGACGGGCTATCACGCGAGGACGAACTGCTTGCCCACGCACGCAAGCTGGCGATCTACCCCATCATCGTCGGCTGCGTACTATTGGTGGCGATCACCGTGGCGCTCGTGTTCGTCGTGCCTCAACTGGCGAGCCTGTTCCGCAGTACCGGCCAGACCCTGCCGCTGCAGACCCGCATCCTGATCGGTGCATCTCACTGGGTCAGCCACCATGGCTGGCTGCTCGTGGTCGGGCTCCCGCTCATGCTGGGCGGATTCGCCCTGAGCGTCGCGACCTATCCAGGCCTGCGCCTGAAGATCGACACCCTTCGCCTGCGTCTGCCGCTCATCGGCACCCTGCAGCACAAGCTTGCCCTGGCACGCGTGGCCAGCGTGTTCGCCATGCTCTACGCCGCCGGGATCACCGTACTCGACGCCTTGCACAGCGCAGAAAGCGCAAGCGCCAACCGCGCAATCCAGGCCAGCCTGATGGCGGCAGGCAGCCGGATTGCCGAAGGCCATGGCATCGCCAGCGCTTTCGAGGAGACTGGCCTGTTTCCCCAACTCGTCACCCGCATGCTGCGTATCGGCGAACAGACCGGCAGTCTGGACACCGCACTGGGCAACATCGTCTATTTCTACGAGCGCGATGTTCGCGAGTCGATCGAGCGTCTGCAAGCGAGCGCCGAGCCGATACTGACCCTGATCCTTGGCGCACTGATGCTGTGGATCGTGTTCGCGGTGCTGGGCCCGGTGTACGACATCATTACCCGGCTACCGGTCTAAACGGAGCACCGCATGCCTGCGCAAACTCTCCTTGCCATCGATGCGCACGGACTGAAAGTCTGGCTACCGACTGGCAGAACCCTCGAACCCGGCGTCCGATTCGACAGCTTCGACGACGCCGGCGCGAACCGCTTCCGCGAGTGGTTGCATACACAAGCCCGCAGCAAGCGCTACGCCGTACTCGCCGATCTGGCGGAAGAGCGATTCGCACTGGAGCGGCTCCCCCGGACCCGCCCCGGCGATGCCCGGGCGATGATCCAACGCAAACTTGGCCAGCACTTTCCCGACACGCCCTTCACCACCAACCTGCCACTGGGCAAACAGGCGAGCGGCGGCACCTTCAACCGCGTGCTGCTTTGCGCACTGACGCGCCCTGCGCTGCTGACGCCCTGGGTGAACGCGCTGACAGAAGCCGGCGCCGTCGTCACCCGCCTCACCAGCACCCCACTGCTGCTCGACCAGTGGAACCGGCGCCGACTCCGACACAAGGGACAGTTCGTGCTGCTCACAGTCACCCCGTCCGGCATGCGGCTGAGCCTCTTCTGCGCGGGCCGCCTGCGCCTCTCCAGAATGGTGCCGGCACGCGGCGACTCACTGGCGCAGAGCCTGCCCCATTACCAGAGCGAACTGCTCCAGACCCGATCCTACCTTGCTGCGCAACACCTGATCGGGAACGATGCGCCACTCCAAATCAAGGTGCTCGCCGCGTCATCCGACCAAGCAGCCTTGCTTGCGATTATCGATTCCGGAGAGGGCCTCGAGGCAGAATTCCTCGATCTCCACAGTCATCTGCGGCACCGGCCACCAGCTTCGGCCAAACCCGGTTCAGACGCGATGCCACTGCTGCTGCAACAACTGGTACGCGACCCACCCTCCGCCCACTACGCGCCACCCGAACTGTGCCGGGGACACAGCCTGACTCGGCTTCGCACCGGCATGATCGGCACAGCCAGCCTGGCAAGCTTGGTCTGCCTGCTCGCAGCAAGCAGCAATCTGCTTGAACTGAGAGCACTGGAGCAGGATGTCGCCACCGCAAAGCAGGCGCAGCGTGCGCTGGCGCAGGAGGCCGACACACTTATTCGCGATCGACCTGCGACCCCCGCACCGGCAGCCCGGATGGACGCATGGTTGAGCGGGCTCGACCGCCGTGCAGCCGAAGGCATTGCACCCATCGATATCCTGCGGCAGATCAGCACCTTGCTCGAAACGGTGCCTTCACTACGCCTGGACACGCTGGCCTGGCGCCGCGCCGACCCACAGCGCGACATGGTGCTGCTTCCGCCCGCCCTGACGGGCAAGGCCACACACTTCGTGATTGTCGATATCGGCGCAAGCCTTCCTCCCGCTTCGACCCACAACCCGGAAGAGGTCTTCCGGCACAGTGCCGCACTGATCGACAGGCTGCAGCAAGACCTCGGGCAACGCGTGCAGGTGCGCCACCGCCCCTCACCACCGGCAAGCGCCGCTCTGCCGCGCGCGGGCCACCAGTCGGCAGTTACCGGTTCGCGCCATCACCTCGAGCTGACGTTTGCCCTGGCCACCTTCGACACTGTCACCTTCACCCCTGCCACCTTCGACCCGGTGACGAGGAGCGACTGATGTACATGCGGCTCCCTCCCGCACTGCATCGACCGGCAGCGATCTGCATCGTGCTGCTGATCCTGGGCATCGGTTCCCTGTGGCTTTCAGTCCGTGCGATCGAGGACGCTCGCACCACGCTCATTGCGACGCAGGCCGCGCGCCAGCAGGCCGCTGAGGTGCTGCAGCGCACGCAGCAGGAAACCGACGAGATCCGGCGCGCAAACGCACGCCTTGGTGCATTGCGTCTGAGCAACCCGAACGACCGCACGCCGGGATGGGAGGGCCTCCGGACCCGCCTGCAGCATGACGCCCGCGTGCTCAGCTTCGGTCTGCATGCACGGCTGGTCGCCTCCCCAGTCGCGACAGAAACAACCGATGCGGATGCCCTGCCAACGATCCGCGTGCACCACCTGACACTGCGCCTCGACCTGCTGCACGAGGACGGGCTGACCGCTGCGCTACAGGTCTTCACCGCTGCGGACGACGCAACCGTCATCCCGCTTGGCTGCGCGATTGAACGTCTCGAGTCGATCAATCCGGCGCTGCGCGCGCGCTGCGAGCTCGACTGGCTCACGCTGCACGCAGCTGCTGGCTCCCGCTCATGATCGACCGCGCCTCGATCCTGCTGCTCGGCCACCTCTTGCTACTGCCGGGGCTGAGCCCTCAAACGGCGCATGCGGATGACAGCCTTCCCGGGCGCCTGTTCTTCACCCCGGAAGAACGACGAGCACTTGAGTATGCCCGCCAGCACCCGGCGCCGGAGAACACCGCCACAGCGGACACCCCGCAGGAAGTGGTCTGGTTTGACGGCATGGTGTGGCGCGAAGAGCAACTCGTGGCGCTCTGGATCAACCGCAAGCACCGCGCTGTGGACCGGCACCTTCGTCCCGACCGCGACACCGGCCAGCTGCATGTCACCGACCGGAACGGTCAGTGGGTGAAACTTCATGCCGGGCAGCAGTGGCCGCCCTCGATCATCGATGACGGCTCCCCGTCGATCCGGATCGAGCACAACAGCGGAGAGGCGGGTCAATGAGACCGAGGCCCGCGGCGCAAGCCGGCATGGTCCTGATTGCCGTTCTGCTCGCGATCGTACTCGGCGGCGCCGGACTGATGCTCGCATCCGGCGAGCTGACGACTCAGGCCCGGATCCGTGCGCAGGCTCGCAGCACCGCCGCACTGGCCCAGGCCAGGACTGCCCTGCTGGGCTACGCGATCAGCTATGCCGAGCAGCACCCCGGACAGGGCTACGGCTACCTCCCATGCCCCGACACGGCCAATACCGGCTCGACACCGATAGGTGCCTGCCATGTCCGCGATCACGGCGCACTCGGCCGCTTTCCCTACCGCACGCTCGGACTGCCCGATCTGCGTGACGGCTGGGGTGACTGCCTGTGGTTTGCCGTCGCCGGCAGCGTCAAGAACAATCCCAAGGCGCTGGTCCTCAACTGGGACAGCCCGGGGCAATTCGAAATCGTAGACGATGCAGGCCACAGCCTGGCTTCGCTGGCAGATCGCGCGATCGCCGTGCTGATCGCGCCTGGCCCACCACGTGACTCACAGACACGCACGGCCTCAAATACCCAACGCTGCCCGGGCAGCGCCTCTGCGGCTGCCGACCTGTCCGCCTTTCTCGACCCACCTTACCCGGACAACATTGCCGGCACCCAGGTGTTCACCCAGGGGCTGGCCGACGGCCTTGGCAACAACGACCTGCTGACCTGGATCACCATTGACGAGTTGTTCGACGGCCTGCGCCGGCGCAGCGATTTCCCCCTTTTCATCAACGGCATGCTGGATCGCGCAAGCACCGTGTTCGGCGCCTGGAGTACCAACCCGAGCCTGCTCCTCGCCCAGGCAGCGCAGATCGACGGCAACCGACTCTCCGGCCGCCTTCCGGATGCGGCCACACTTGGCATCGCGCCACCGTTTGCGGACGTACACGACAACTGGCGCGACCAGGTGCATTTTGTCGCTTGCGCCGATGGCAGCGCCTGCCTTGCCGCGGACCTGAGCGATTCGGCGCACACCCCGCTCAATGCCGCCCACGAAAGCTGCCGCGCCCTGCTGCTGTTCGGCGGCGAACGCATCCGCACCGGCAGTGACACGCAATCGCGCACCACGGCAGCCGAACGGGCCGATCCCGCGCAGTATCTCGAAGGCGCAAACCGTTCGAGCATCGCGACGGGCAGCGGCAGCTTCGATGGGTACCGCCAGTTTTCGGTACCGTTTCCGTCGCAGCCTGCCACCGCGGACGTCCTCAAATGCATCTCCTGAAGACCCGATCCGCCCCTCCTCCGGCCCCACTCCGCGCCATGCGAGGCTTCACCCTGGTCGAGCTGGCAATCGTGCTGGTGATCCTGACCCTGCTCACCGGCACCCTGCTCATTCCGATCGGCGCGCGCATGGAGGAACGTGCCCGGCGTGAGACCGCATCGCGGCTGCAGGACATCGAACAGGCCCTGATCGGCTTCGCCATCCTGCATGGCCGCCTGCCGTGCCCGAGCACCGAACCCGATCCCGCCAGTCCTGCTTACGGGCTGGAACAGAGCCCGCCCTGCAACCATGCGACCGAGGGCTACCTGCCATGGCGCACGCTCGGCGTCCATCAGGTGGATGCGTGGGGCAGCGTGCGCGACGCCGCCACCGCACCCTGGACGGGCTATTGGCGCTACCGCCCGGACGCGGGCTTTACCAACGCCACCATCAGCGCAGCGTCCACCACCCTGAGCAACATTCAGCTTCGCGATCACGCCGGCAACCCGCTCACCACCGTCAGCGCCTCGCGTGCGGCAGCGGTGTTTTACTCCACCGGCTCGAACCGCAGCGCGGACGGGCTCAACGCAAGCCACTCGCCTAGCGCTCCGGCCTACCAGGCGGGCGAGCTTGCCAGCGGCTTTGACGATCAGGTGCACTGGATCGGTCACCCCTTTCTCATTGCACGCCTGGCACAGGCCGGACGGCTGTGAGCGGCCATGGCGAATAGTTTCTTATCACCAAGTCAGGAGCAACACCGTGAAAGCTCGAAACACCGGTTTTACCCTCGTCGAGATCGCCATCGTGCTGGTCATCATCGGCCTGCTACTGGGCGGCGTACTGAAAGGCCAGGAGCTGATCAACAGCGCCAAGGTCAAGAACCTCAGCCAGGACTTCCGCACCATTCCACTCTTCATCTATGGATATCAGGACAAGTTCCGTGCCCTGCCGGGCGATGACCTCCGTGCCCAGACCCACCTGTGCCCCGCATCCGCCTGCACCACCAACGGCAATGGCAATGGCCGGATCGACGGCAACTGGGACGACGCGGTCAGCGCGACACCAAGCGAGGCAGTGCTGTTCTGGCAGCACGTACGCCTGGCCAATCTGGCCGGCGGATCGACGGTGACGACCGACCCCAACTACCTGCCCCTGAACGCAGACGGAGGCCGGATCGGTGTACAAGGCGGTGGAGCCGGCGCCCCGCTGGGGGTAGCCGGTAGCCATGTGGTGTGCTCGGCCGGCATTTCCGGAAAATACATCCGCCAGCTGGATGCGGCGCTGGACGATGGCGACCCGGAGACCGGATCGATGCGCGCGGGCAGTCTGGTGGGCACCACGCTGACCGCCGTCAGCCCCACCAATCCGCTCGACGAAGCGACACCTTACGTCGCCTGCCTGGGCTTCTGACCCGGCTCACGCCCTGACTCACACCTCTGACTCACACCCCTCTCAGCAGACGTTGCTCGGCCGACTCCAGCCCACCGGGCAGGCCGAGCAACACGATTACATCGCCCTCGACGATACGGGTTTCAGGCCCGGGTGAAAGCCCCCGAATACCTCGCCGCCTGACGGCCGGCACGGTCACGGCGATTTCATCGAAACCAAGCTCGCCTATCGTGCGCCCGATCGCGGCAGCTCCCGGCGGCACCGATACCGAGTGCAGACGCGCCAGA
Organism: Azoarcus sp.; assembly: GCA_030656215.1. GTDB lineage: Bacteria > Pseudomonadota > Gammaproteobacteria > Burkholderiales > Rhodocyclaceae > Parazoarcus. Next base: position 59,612 of record JAUSOD010000056.1, on the reverse strand, counting down.
CTGGCGTCCGGCTCGCCGATATCGCTTGCACCATGGAAGAAGCCACGCATCAGCGTATAGCGCTGATTACGGATGTCACGTATCCGCCGCACCACCCGGTTGAGCGGCACACCGATGAGGGCAAGTGCATGCGAAGCCAGCATGATGCTGCCCTCGAAGGCCTCGGGCACCACCTCGGCCGCGCCCCCCAGCGCAAGCTTGTCCATGTCCGCCTCGTCGGTCGCGCGCACCACGATCGGCAGATCGGGGCGCAGCGCATGCGCGTGGTGCATCACCCGCAAGGCGGATTCGACGTCACCGAAGGAGATCACCAGTACGCTCGCGCGCATGATGCCGGCCGCCATCAGGGTTTCGCGCCGGGCGGCGTCCCCGTACACCACGGTGTCGCCCGCCGCACCGGCCTCGCGCACGCGTTCCGGATCGAGATCGAGCGCAACGTAGCTGACGTTTTCCTGCTCCATGAAGCGCGCCATGTACTGCCCGCTGCGGCCGTAGCCGCAGACGATGATGTGCTTGTCGCTGGTCAGCGACTGCGCCGCCACCCGGGTCAGCTCCATCGACCGCATCAGCCATTCGGAGGCGATGAAGCGCATCACCAGCTTGTCGCTGATCTGCACGATCAGCGGCGCAAGCAACATGGACAGCACCAGAGCGGCGACCGTGGTCTGCAGCAGCCCGCGCGGCATGAGGTCGAGGCCGGCAATCTGGGACAGGAGCACGAACCCGAATTCGCCACCGGCACACAACCACAGCCCCGAGCGCATCGCGGTACCCGGTGGCGAACCAAAGGCCTTCGAGGCGATGAACACGATGCCGAACTTGCACACCAGCAAGGCGAGCACCAGCCCGATCACGGCCGGCAGGTTCTGCAGTATCGCTACCACGTCGAGGAACATGCCCACGGTGACAAAGAACAGCCCGAGCAGCACATCGCGAAACGGCTTGATGTCCTCCTCGACCTGGTAGCGATACTCGGTCTCGGAAATCAGCATGCCAGCGAGAAAGGCACCCAGCGCAAGCGATAGCCCGACCAGCTCCGACAACCACGCCAGCCCGAGCGTGATCAGCAGCACGTTGAGCATGAACAGCTCGCTCGAGCGCCGTTTCGCCACCACGGTGAACCACCAGTGCATCAGCCGCTGCCCGAACACCAGCACCAGCGCCAGCAACACGGTCGCCTTGAGCGCCGCCAGGCCGAGGGTGAACGCGAGCTCTTCGGGCGGACGCGAAAGTGCGGGCAGCAAAATCAGCAAAGGCACCACCGCGATGTCCTGGAACAGCAGCACACCAATGGTTTCACGCCCATGCCGGCTATCGAGCTCAAGACGGTCGGTCAGCAACTTGGACAGGATAGCTGTCGACGACATCGCCAGCGTTGCACCAAGGGCAAAGCTCGCCACCCAGCCCAAGCCAAACACGCGTCCGAGGAGAGTGGTCAGCACAATACTCGCCACCACCTGCACCGCGCCCAGGCCGAACACAATGCGCTTCATCGCAAACAGCCGCGGTAGCGAGAACTCGAGGCCGATCGAGAACATCAGGAACACCACGCCGAACTCGGCAAGGTGGCTGGCACCTGCGGACTCCTGCACCAGATTCAGCGCATGCGGCCCGACCACCGCCCCGACCAGCAGATAGCCCAGCACCGGCGGCAGATTGACGCTGCGAAAAAGCGCCACCAGTACCACCGCAGCTGCCAGCAGCAGCAGCACAAGTTCAAGCGTATTGAGCATCCGGGCCCGGTCGAGTTTGACGCCTGAACCCGGCGAGAGGTCCGGCTGTTATACAATCGCGGTCTTCACCCGCGCGGGCACCGTTTCATGCCAGCCGGTACCGCCTTTGGATATCAGTTTAACCGCTTCGTCCTCATGAACCCAATCGTCCCGAATTCCGCGTTGCTCGCGCACGCCACCAGCCTCGGCCGCCGGGTGCTGGAGATCGAGGCTGCCGCAGTCGCAGCGCTGGCGGATCGTCTCGGTGCGGAGTTCGAGCAAGCGATTACGCTCATACTGCAGTGCCGGGGCCGGGTCATCGTCAGCGGCATCGGCAAGTCCGGCCACATTGCGCGCAAGCTTGCCGCAACGCTTGCCAGCACCGGCACGCCGGCCTATTTCGTGCATGCCGCAGAAGCCGCACATGGCGACCTCGGCATGATCACCGCTGACGACATCGTCATTGCGCTGTCGAACTCGGGAGCGAGCGAGGAACTGCTGATGATCGTTCCCCAGGTCAAACGCCGCGGCGCAAAGCTGATCGCGATGACCGGCAAGCCCGACTCGCCGCTCGCCCGCGAAGCCGACGTGCATCTCGATGCAGCCGTCAGTGAAGAGGCCTGCCCCCTCAACCTTGCACCGACCGCAAGCACAACCGCAGCGCTCGCCCTCGGCGACGCACTGGCGGTTGCGCTGCTCGACGCACGTGGATTCGGGGCGGAAGACTTCGCCCGCTCGCACCCCGGCGGCAGCCTCGGACGGCGCCTGCTGACCCATGTGCGTGACGTCATGCGCCCCGTCGATCGCGTACCGGTCATCGACGCGCAGGCGACCCTGAACAACGCCTTGCTCTCCATGACCCGCGGCGGGATGGGCATGACCGTCGTCGCATCAGCCACCGGCAAGCCCGAAGGCATCTTTACCGATGGCGACCTGCGTCGCGCCCTGGAGAGTGGAATCGACTTCCGTCACGCCCGCCTGGCTGAGGTGATCACCCGCAACCCGCGCTCGATCAGTCCAGACGCGCTGGCGGTGGAGGCGGCGGAAATGATGGAACGCCTGCGCATCAGCCAGTTGCTGGTGGTCGCAGCGGACGGAACACTGAGTGGCGCGCTGACCACCCATGATCTGATGCTGGCCAGGGTGATCTGATGCGCACTGCATTCCAACCCAAGATTCCGACTCGGCAGCACTGAGCATCATGCAGGCCACTTACCGCCTTTACCCGATCATCGCCGTCGCCCTGCTTGCCGCAGCCTCGATCTGGCTCGAGCGGCTGACCCGGGAACCGGACAGCGTCGCGGCACCAAGCGCGAACACCGCACCGGACTTTATCGCCGAGCAAACCCGCATCGTCGGCTTCGGCAAGGACGGCCGCCAGCGCTATGCCCTGGTTGCAGAGCGCATGACCCACTATCCGGACACCGACATCACCCAGGTCGAGCACCCCCGACTTGAGATCACTTCCGGCGAACGCCTGCTTGAGATCCGCGCCAACCAGGGAGAAGTCTCCGCTGGCGGCGAACGGGTCGACTTCTCGGGCAAGGTCGAAGCGCAGCGCGAAGGCGACCCCGGCCAGGTCGGCATGACATTCGCAGCAGAACAACTTGCGGTGTGGCCAGACGAGCACCGCGCGGAAAGCACTGTCCCGGTCAGGCTCACCCAGGGGCAGACTACCGCCCTTGCCAACGGACTGCGGGCGGACAACCTGTTTGGCACCCTGGACCTGATCGGCCAGGCCCGGGTGAATATCCCCCGCCGCCAAGGGAACACCCCATGAGAAGCATCCTGCGTTTTACCCTGCTGGCCATCGCAACAGCACTGAGCGCTCAGCCGGCCCTGGCCGAACGCGCCGACCGTGACAAACCGGTCAACATCGAAGCCGATCGGGTCACGGTCGACGACCGCAACAAGGTCCATATCTTCGAGGGCACCGTCGTCCTTACCCAGGGAACCCTGACCATCAAGGGTGACAAGCTGGTCGTGACCCAGGGTGCCGACGGCTTCCAGAACGGCGTGGCCACCGCCTCTGCCGGTCGTCTTGCGTCCTTCCGCCAGAAGCGCGAGGGCAGCAATGAATATGTGGACGGGGAAGCCGAACGGATCGAATACGACAGCCGAGCCGAGAAAGCAAAGCTATTTAATCGCGCCTACGTGCGAAGCGGCGGTGACGAGGTGCGGGGCAACTACATTGAGTACGATGCGGTCAGCGAGAACTACCTTGTCGCCAACATTCCGGGGAGCACGCCGAGTGCAAGCGGCTCGGGCCGGGTGCGAGCCACCATTCAACCCAAGGGCGACAACAAGCCCGACGCCGGTAGCGCAGCGCCGGCTGCTCAATAAATAGTGATACTGAAGGAGAACACATGACATACGAACTGATCATCGCTGAAACCCGCGGCCGCGTGGGCCTGATTACGCTGAACCGGCCGAAGGCCCTGAATGCCCTGAACGACAGTCTGGTTGACGAAGTCAGCGCCGCACTCGACGGATTTGAAGCCGACGAGAACATTGGCGCCATCCTGATCACCGGATCGGAAAAGGCCTTTGCCGCCGGCGCGGACATTGGCGCAATGGCGACCTTTAGCTACATGGATGCCTACAAGAGCGACTACATCACCCGCAACTGGGAGCGGGTCAAGACCTGCCGCAAGCCGGTGATCGCAGCGGTGGCCGGCTTTGCGCTCGGTGGCGGCTGCGAGCTGGCAATGATGTGCGACTTCATCATCGCCGCCGACACGGCGAAGTTCGGACAACCGGAGATCAAGCTCGGCATTCTGCCGGGTGCGGGTGGCACTCAACGCCTACCGCGTGCAGTAGGCAAGGCAAAGGCAATGGACATGTGTCTCACCGCCCGCTTCATGGACGCCACGGAAGCGGAGCGTGCCGGCCTGGTGTCACGCATCGTGCCCGCGGACAAACTGCTCGAAGAAGCCCTGGCTGCGGCCGAAACCATTGCCGGCTATTCGCTGCCGGTGGTGATGATGATCAAGGAGTCGATCAATCGCGCGTTCGAAGGCAGCCTTAACGAGGGATTGCTGTTCGAGCGCCGTGTGTTCCATTCTGCATTCGCCCTCAACGACCAGAAGGAAGGCATGGCCGCCTTCGTTGCCAAACGCAAGCCCGTTTTCGGACACGACTGACTCTTCAGACCGGGCCACGGTCACGCGGGCCCGTTATTGCCGCTCAGACGGCGACGACAAGCCCCGACGCGGAATCAATGCGGTGCCGGCGCAACGCCGGCACCTGCCGCACTCCTCCTGCGCGTCATCCCACTGCAAGATCTTTTCGGCATTCTCAGCTCCGCGAGCAGGACCCTATTCGTCCCCGCACAGCCCGACACATCATCGACCGGCGGCCTGTAAGCAAAGCGTAAGCTACTGAATATTCAGCCGTAAGAGATTTGGTGCAATGCAGCAAAAAAGGCTTGACATCGAATTTCTCCTGCCTATAATTCAGTCCATGCTGCAACGCAACATCGCGGCACCAAAAATACCCGATGCCTTTGCAAAAACCGCTTTATCCGCATTTATCCAGGAGATGACCATGACCGCATTCAACACCCCCGAGCAGTTCGCCGCCACCAACAAGGCCAACATCGAAACCCTGCTGAGCCTGGCCAACAGCGCCTTCGCCAACGTCGAGCGCCTGGCCGCCCTGAACCTGAACACCGCCCGTTCGGTTCTGGAAGACAGCGTTGCCAACACCAAGGCCCTGATGGCCGTCAAGGACGTGCAGGCACTGATCGCCCTGCAATCCTCGCTGACCCAGCCGCTGGTCGAGAAGGCCGTTGCCTACGCCCGCAGCGTCTACGAAATCGCTTCGCAGAGCCAGGAAGAGCTGTCCAAGGTTCTGGAAGGTCAAGTCGCTGAAGTCAACAAGGGTGTTGCCGCTGCCCTCGACAAGGCCGCCAAGTCCGCTCCGGCCGGCTCAGATGTTGCCGTGGCTGCCGTCAAGTCCGCCATCGCCGCCGCCAACAGCGCCTACGACAGCTTCAACAAGGCTGCCAAGCAAGCTGCCGAAATGACCGAAGCCAACGTTGCCGCCGCGACCACCGCGACCGTCAAGGCTGTGAGCACCACCGCCAAGGCCGCCAAGAAAGCTGCCTGATCGGTTTCAGCTCCGCTGAATGAGAATGGCCCCGCAATGCGGGGCCATTTTTTTGTCCACCTGATGTTGAACGGCCACCCGCTCAATCGTAATGATGCGGAAATAGCCGCCGCATCTCACCCTCGACCCAGTCTTCGGCACGTTTGTTGATCTCGTCCGCCTTCACACCCTTGACCTCGATCACTGGGCCAATACTGACGATGATCTCGCCGGGGCGTTTGAGAAAGGCATTACGGCGCCAGAATTCGCCTGCGTTATGTGCCACGGGAACAACCGGCACCCCGGCACGTTTGGCCAGGATGGCACCACCCGGCTTGTAACGATGGGTCGTACCCGGCGCAACGCGGGTTCCTTCCGGAAACACCACCACCCACATGCCTTCCTTCAAGCGCTCGCGTCCCTGCTCCACCACCTGCGAAAGCGCATCCTTGCCGGCCGCGCGATCGATCGCGATGCCTGGAATCTGCGCAAGACCCCAGCCAAAAAAAGGCACTCGCAGCAGTTCCCGCTTGAGGACGAAGCACAGGGGCGGAAAAATCTGCTGCAGGGCGATGGTCTCCCACGCCGACTGGTGTTTCGACAGGATCACCGCCGGCCCCGGAGGCATATTCTCGCGGCCAATCACCGTATACCGGATGCCCAATACGACCCGGATGACCCACATCATGATCGGCACCCAGGACGTGATCAGTTTGTGCCGCGTCATCGGTGGCAACCAGAACACCAGCATCCCGAATGTGGCGTAAGGCACCGTGACTATCGTCAGGATCAGGGCGAAAAGAACGGAACGAATCAGGATCACAGGGCGTGCTCTAAAGAGTTGCGGCGAGGCTCAGGGATGCAAAGGCTCAGGCGGTCAGCTCGGCGACCACTGCAGCGAGGTTGGGATACACCAGCGTTCCCTCGGGCAAGGTTTGCTCCTGCTGTGTCTTGGTGCCCTTTCCGGTCAATACCAGATAGGGCTTGCAGCCGACGGCAACACCAGCCTGCAGATCACGCAAGCTGTCTCCAACCACGGGCGTGCCGGTCAGATCGACATTGAAGCGCTCCCCGATCTGCACAAACATGCCGGGCTTGGGCTTGCGGCAGTTGCAGGTCGAATCGGCCGAATGCGGGCAGAAGAAGATCGCATCCAGACGCCCACCCACCTGACTCAGGCTTTTCACCATCTTGTCGTTAATCGCATTGAGCGTGTCCATGCCGAACAGACCGCGACCGATACCGGACTGGTTTGACGCCACCACCACCCGCCAGCCCCACTGATTGAGGCGGGCGATGGCCTCGAGTGAACCGGGAATCGCTTTCCATTCGTCCGGGGATTTGATGAACTGCTCGGAGTCGAAATTGATGACTCCGTCGCGATCCAGGATGATCAGCTTCATGCGCACACTCCGCGCCGGGAAATGGGCGATCCGGCCGCAGCCGGATCACAGGGAACTCAGGCCGACAGCCGTGAAAGATCCGCGACCTGATTCATCAGGCCGGCAAGCTGGGCGAGCAAGGCGAGCCGGTTTTGTCGGGTCAGCGGCTCTTCCGCCATCACCATCACGCCATCGAAAAAGGCATCCACTGCGGTGCGCAAACCCGCCAGCACACACAGCGCCTCGGTGTAGTTCTCGTTCGCGACGTGCGACCGAACCAGCGGCGCAATCTCGTTGAGCTGATGGAACAGCGCCTTCTCGGCATCCTCCTGGAGCAAGGCCACATCGGGCTCACCGGGCAGGGTCTCGGTCTTCTTCAGGATATTGACGATGCGCTTGTTGGCGGCAGCCAACGCCTCCGACTCGGGCAGCGCCGAAAAAGCCTCGACTGCGTCGAGCTTGGCCGGCACCAGGTCGATGCGCGCCGGACGCAGTGCCAGCACCGCTTCCGCCACCGCGGCATCGCGCCCGCCCGCGCCTTCGCGCAGCAGGTTGCGCAGCCGTTCGAGCATGAAGTCCTGGAGCTGGTTCTGGAAACCCTCGGCCGACAAAAGCCCGGCAGGAAACCCCTCAGCTGCGGCCTTGATCAGTTCCGGCAGCTCGAGCGGCAGCGGCGTCTCCATCAGGATGCGTAGCGCGCCCAGTGCCGCACGCCGCAGCGCGAACGGATCGCGGTCACCGGTGGGCACCATGCCGATGCCGAAGAACCCCACCAGCGCATCGAGCTTGTCGGCCAGCGCCACCGCGCACGCCACATTCCCCGCGGGTAGCGCGTCGCCGGCGAAACGAGGCAGGTAGTGGGCCTGAACCGCATCCGCAACCAGCGCCCCCTCGCCATCATGCAAAGCGTAATACCGCCCCATGATGCCCTGCAACTCGGGGAACTCGCCGACCATGTCGGTCACCAGATCAAGCTTGGCCAGGCGTGCCGCACGCTTCGCAGCCGCCACGTCGGACGACAGCAGTGCAGCGATACGACCGGCCAGCGCCTCGAGGCGAGCGACGCGTTCGAGTTGGCTGCCGAGCTTGTTGTGATACACCACCGTGGCCAGCCGAGGCAGGCGGGCATCGAGCTTTTGCTTCTTGTCCTGTTCGAAGAAGAAGCGCGCATCGGACAGGCGCGGGCGAACCACGCGCTGATTGCCGATCACGATGTTCGACGGGTCTTTCAAGTGCATGTTGGACACGATCAGGAAGCGGTTCAGCAACTTGCCTGCGCGATCGAACAGCGGGAAATACTTCTGATTGGCCCGCATCGTCAGGATCAGACACTCCTGCGGCACGGCCAGGAATTCGGCCTCGAATTCCCCCACGTACACGGTCGGGTGCTCGACCAGCGCGGCCACTTCGTCGAGCAGATCGGCATAGTCGCCGATCGAAGCCTGCTGGCGTGCAGCCTCATCGATCAACTGACGCTCGATCTCGGCGCGCCGCTCGGCGAATACCGGTATCACCTTGCCCTCGGCCAGCAGCGTGGGCTCGTAGGCGTCTGCCGAGGCGATGTCGATCTCGCCGCGGCTCATGAAGCGGTGGCCGCGGGTGGTACGTCCGGACGCCAAATCAAGCACCCGCCCCGGCACGACATCGGCACCATGCAGCATGGTGAGCTTGTGCACCGGGCGCACGAAGGTCGCATCGCCATCGCCCCAGCGCATCACCTTAGGAATGGGCAAGGCCTTGACCGCATCCTGCACGATGCCCGCCAGCACCTCGGCGAGCCGGGCGCCGGGCACCATTGCGGTGTGGAACAGGGCCTCGGCCTTGCCATCGATACGGCGCTCGAAGCCCGCGACCGCATCGGCCGAGATGCCCTTGGCTTCCATCTTCTTCAGTAGCGCGGGCGTCGGCTTGCCGTTGGCATCGAGTGCCACCGACACCGGCATCAGCTTCTCGGTGACTTCCTTCGGCTCCGCCGCGGCGGCAACCCCGGACACCGTGACCGCCAGTCGGCGTGGGCTGGCAAAACTGCGGACCTTCGCGTCGGCCGTGGCCAGGCCACATGCCTTGAGCCCCTCCGCGATCTTGCCGGAAAAAGTTTCACCCAGGCGCGGCAGCGCCTTGGGCGGCAGTTCTTCGGTGAGAAGTTCGACGAGCAGCGTGTGCGTGGTGAGGCTGGTCATCACACGGCCTCCTTGTTGTTCAGCATGGGGAAGCCGAGTGTTTCACGGGAAGCGAAGTAGGCCTGCGCCACCGCGCGCGACAGGTTGCGGATACGGCCGATGTAGGCCGCACGCTCGGTCACCGAGATCGCGCCGCGGGCGTCCAGCATGTTGAAGTTGTGCGCCGCCTTAAGCACCATCTCGTAGGCCGGCAGCGCCAGACCGACTTCCATCAGGCGCTTGGCTTCGGACTCGTAGTTGGAAAACAGCGAGAACAGGAAGTCCACGTTCGAGTGTTCGAAGTTGTAGGTCGATTGTTCGACCTCGTTCTGGTGATAGACGTCGCCGTAGGTGACCTTCGAGCCGTCCGGGTACACGGCCCAGACCAGGTCATACACGTTCTCGACCCCCTGCAGATACATTGCGAGGCGCTCGAGCCCGTAGGTAATCTCGCCCAGCACCGGCTTGCAGTCTATGCCGCCGACCTGCTGGAAATAGGTGAACTGGGTCACCTCCATACCGTCGAGCCACACCTCCCAGCCCAGGCCCCAGGCACCGAGGGTGGGGTTCTCCCAGTCGTCCTCGACAAAGCGGATGTCGTGTGCATTGGGGTCTATGCCCAGCGCGCGCAGCGAATCCAGATACAACTCCTGGATGTTCAGCGGCGACGGCTTGAGCACCACCTGATACTGGTAGTAGTGCTGCAGCCGGTTCGGGTTTTCGCCGTAGCGCCCGTCCTTGGGCCGACGCGATGGCTGGACGTAGGCGGCGTTCCACGGCTCGGGGCCGATCGCACGCAGAAAAGTGGCGGTGTGCGAGGTGCCGGCACCCACTTCGAGGTCATAGGGTTGCAGCAGCACGCAGCCGCGATCGCCCCAGAATTGCTGGAGCGTGAGGATGACTTGCTGGAAGGTCGGATTCTTGAGGGACATGGTCTCGGGCGGCATTGCCGCGCATCGAACGCAAAGACCGGGATTTTACTGGCATTCGCGCCTGCGCGGGCGGGCGACAAGGAATACAAGCCCGACCGCCAGCGCCAGCGCCGGCCAATTGCCCCATCGCGCATACGGCGTCATGCCGCCATAGCCGCGCACCTCGACCTCCAGCACCCCCTGTTCGAACGCCGGCAGTACCGCTTCAACCGACCCGTCGGGCTGGATCAGCGCCGTCATGCCAGTATTGGTCGAACGCAGCATCGGGCGGCCGGTCTCGAGCGCCCTCACGCGCGCAATCTGCAGATGCTGTGGCTGCGCGAGCGAATCGCCATACCAGGCGAGGTTCGACAGATTGAGCATCAGTGTGGCCTCGGGCAGGCTGGCGAGCAGCTCGGCACCGAACAGATCCTCGTAGCAGATGTTGACCGCGATCCGCTGTCCGAGCAGCGCCATCGGCCTCTGTCCCGGGCCACCGCCGGTCTGGTCCGACATCGGGATGTCGGCAACCCGGTAGAACCAGCCGAACAGCGGCGGAGAATACTCGCCAAAGGGCACCAGATGCTGCTTGGCATAATGCTGTTGCGGCCCATTCCCGACACTGATCGCCGCGTTGTGGATCTGCCCGGGTTGGCCACGGGTGAATACGCCCAGCACCAGCGCGCCGCCGCGCTCGCGCACCATATCGCCCAACAGATCGAGATAGCCCGCGGGCAGGCGGTCGACCAGCGCCGGCAAGGTGGTTTCGGGCAGTACCACCAGATCGGCACGACTCTCTCGTACCAGTCGGAGGTTGGCCTGCAAGACCCCGACAAACTGATCCTCCCGCCACTTCAAGCCTTGTTCGAAGTTCGTCTGGATGAGCGCCACCGACAGGGCATCGCCTTCTGCCTCGGTCCAGGCCACACGTCCGAGCCCGGCACCAAGTACCAGCAACCCGGCTACCAGCCCTGCCACCAGCGCAACCGGTTTCATCGCCGTCCGCCACTGCGGCCAGGGCGCAAGCACCAGCAGCGCGGAAATAAAGGCGAGCACGCCGCCAAGCCCATACACACCGATGACGGGCAGATAACCGGCCAGCGGACTGGGCGGCGTCTGTGAATAGCCGCTCGCAAGCCACGGAAACCCGGTAAACACCACTCCGCGCAACCACTCGGACAACAACCACAATGCCGCAAAGAGCAGCGCGCGTGAAGCCGTGCCGCCCGACCGCAAACGCACATACAGCGCCCCGACCAATGCCGGGTACAGCGCCAGGTAAAGGCATACGAGCAGAATCGCCAGCGCTGCCAGTGGCATCGGCATGCCGCCATAGCGATTGAGCGCGACATAGAGCCAGGACACGCCGGCCAGGAACGCACCCAGCCCCCAAGCAAGGCCGAGGATGAAGCCGGTTCGCGCCGACTCGGTTCGCTCCAGCACTCGTACCAGCACTGCAAGACTCAGCACGAGCAGCGGAAACAGCCCGAACGGCGCGAACGCCAACACCGAAATGGCGCCCGCGCCCAGCGCCGCAATGAAGGCGGGAGACAAAAAGGACGGAGACAATAAGGCTGGAGACAACAGCCCGCCGAAGCGTGCCGCCATCAGTTACCGACGGCTTCAGGCGTGACCGGCACGCGTTCGACCAGCAAGGTGTGGACACGCCGACTGTCGGCGCGCAGCACTTGGATCTTGAGGCCCTCGAGCACCACTGCCTCTCCCCGCTTGGGCAGGCGCCCAAGTTGGCGAATCACCAGCCCTCCCACGGTATCGACTTCGTCATCGCTGAAATCGGTGGCAAAGGCGGTGTTGAAATCCTCGATCTCGGTCGTCGCCTTGACCCGGTAGCGGCCACTGTGGTCGAGCCGGATACTGTCACTGACCTCGTCGAAATCGTATTCATCCTCGATGTCGCCGACGATCTGCTCGAGCACATCCTCGATCGTGACCAGTCCGGCCACACCCCCGTATTCGTCCACCACGATGGCCATATGGTTGCGGCTGACGCGAAACTCGCGCAGCAGGACGTTCAGGCGCTTGGATTCGGGCACGAACACCGCCGGACGGAGCATGTCGCGCAAGTCGAATTCGCGCCCGGCAAAGTAGCGCAGCAAATCCTTGGCGAGCAGGATGCCCGCCACATCGTCCTTGCTCTCACCGACCGCGGGAAAGCGGGAGTGGGCCGTGTCGACGACGAAATCCGCAATCTTGTCCATCGGGTCATCGACATGAATGACGTCCATCTGCGCACGTGGAACCATCACATCACGCACCTGCATGTCGGACATCTGCAGCGCCCCTTCGATAATTGAAAGGGCATCGCCGTCGAGCAAACTGCGCTCGAAGGCCGAGTGAAGCAGCGCGAGGAGTTCATCGCGATCTTCCGGTTCGCGCGAGAGAAGGGCCGAAAGTCGTTCGAGTAATGAAGGCTTACTAGGGGTGCTGTCCATATTGACGCTGGGTAAGGAATAAGGTGTGAGCACTCATAAGCACGAATCGTGCATACAGTCGCTCATACCTTACACCTCACCCCTTGCCGAACCCGGCCTCATGCATAAGGATCAGCATAGCCCAGGGTACGCAGGATGTCGCGCTCGCGTGCTTCCATGGCCGCAGCCTCGGCCTCGGCCTCGTGGTCATGACCCTGCAGATGCAGCATGCCGTGGACCACCAGGTGGGCGAAATGCGCATCGAGCGACTTGCCTTGTGCGGCCGCCTCGCGCACCACCACCGGCACGCACAAGACCAGATCGCCCGTAAGCGGTGCGCCCTCAATCGCAGGCATATGCGCTTCTTCACCATAGACGAAGGTGAGCACGTTGGTCGCGTAGTCCTTTCCACGGTAGTTGCGGTTCAGTTCGCGCCCTTCGGCCTCGCCCACCAGCCGCACCGTAAGCTCGACATCCCGCAGCAGCGCGGCCTGTGCCCAGCGCCGGATCTGGTGCTTCTTGGGGGCGCTGAGCCGGTCGCTGCCTTCGAGCGCCTTCTGCACGGCCAGATTGAGCATCGGTGGCGCCTCGGTCTGGAGCAGATCAAACTCATCGGCGGGCTGCATGTCGTGATGCACATCCACGCGCAGCGTCAGCACGTTACATGCGCCAGGTTGCACGCTGATGACCGGCACCTCGGATTCGCTCGCCGTATCGGCCTCAATCTCGAGATCGCCCCAGGCCCGGTCCGGAAAACTCAGCGACAAGCGCCGGCCGTCACCAAGGTCGATCTCCAGGCGCTCGGCCTTGATTCTGGTCGCCTTGCCCTCGGCATCGACGGCGACGATCCTGGGGCTACTGTCCTGCCTGGGCATGGTCCTTCTTCCTTGCTGCTTCGGCGCGCGCATCGCGCGCCGTCTGATTATCGTAAGCTTCGACAATGCGGGCCACCAGCGGATGGCGGACCACGTCGTCCTTGAGGAACTCGATGAACGCCAGCCCGCGCACCTTGCCCAGTATCTCGCGCGCCTCGAGCAGACCGCTGCGATGACCACGCGGCAGATCGATCTGGGTCAGGTCGCCGGTGACCACCGCCTTGGCCCCGAAACCGATCCGGGTAAGGAACATCTTCATCTGCTCGGGCGTGGTGTTCTGCGCCTCGTCCAGGATGATGAAGGCGTTGTTCAAGGTACGTCCGCGCATGAACGCAAGCGGCGCGATCTCGATACTGCCACGCTCGAACATCTTGGTCACCCGCTCGAAACCCATCAGGTCGTAGAGCGCATCGTACAGCGGCCGCAGATAGGGGTCGATCTTCTGCGCCAGATCGCCGGGCAGAAAACCGAGCCGCTCGCCCGCCTCGACCGCCGGGCGGGTCAGGATGATGCGCTCGACCAGATCGCGCTCGAGCGCGTCGACTGCACTGGCCACCGCCAGATACGTCTTGCCGGTACCGGCCGGGCCGATCCCGAAGGTGATGTCGTGTTCCTGAATACGATGCAGGTACTCGGTCTGGCGCGGCGTACGCCCATGCAGGTCGTGCTTGCGCGTCATCAGTACGGGCGCGGCCGGCGCCACTGGTGCCCGGGTGCCGATCTCGATCAGGGCGAGCTGCACATCGGCCAGCGCCAGATGCTCGCTCGCCTGCGCGTAGAAGCCCTTCAGCGCCTGCTCCGCAAGACGGCACTTCGCAATCGGACCACTGAGCTTGAAGTGCTCACCACGGCGCGCGATGGTAACGTCGAACGCGGTTTCGATCTGGCGCAGGTTCTCGTCCAGCGCACCACACAGATTGGCCAGGCGCGCGTTGTCGATCGGCTCAAACTCGAATTCCAGGCTACGTGCCATCAGGACTCCCTGGTCACGATCTCGCCGCGCAGGCTGTGTGGCAGCGCCGCGGTGATCCTGACATCGATGAACTGGCCGATCAGGCGCAGACGGTTCGGCGATGCTGCATCGAAGTTCACCACCCGATTGTTGTCGGTGCGACCTGCGAGCTCATCCGGATTCTTCTTCGACGGCCCTTCTACCAGTATGCGCTGCATGCTGCCCACCATCGCCTGGCTGATCACCTGCGCCTGCTCGTCGATCCGCTTCTGCAGACGGGCCAGCCAGCGCAGCTTGGTTTCCTGCGGAACCGGATCTTCCAGATCCGCCGCCGGGGTGCCGGGACGTGCGCTATAGATGAAGCTGAAGGACGAATCGAAACCGACCTCGTCGATCAGCTTCATCGTCTTCTCGAACTCTTCTTCAGTCTCGCCCGGAAAGCCGACGATGAAGTCGGACGACAGCGACAGATCGGGGCGCGCCGCACGCAGCTTTTTCACCACCGACTTGAACTCGAGCACGGTGTAACCGCGTTTCATCGCGGCCAGCACCCGGTCCGAGCCCGCCTGCACCGGCAAGTGCAGGTGCGACACCAGCTTCGGAATCTTCAGATAGGCATCGAACACACGCTGCGTCATCTCGCGCGGATGCGACGTGGTGTAGCGAATGCGCTCGACGCCAGGCACCTCGGCCACGCACTCCAGGAGGAAAGCAAAGTCGCCCTCCTCGCCTTGCGTACGCACCAGTTCGCCGCGCCAGGCGTTCACGTTCTGCCCCAGCAGGGTGATCTCCTTCACCCCCTGCGCCGCCAGACCGGCCACTTCGGCCAGGATGTCGTCGAGCGGTCGTGAGACCTCTTCGCCACGGGTATAAGGCACCACACAGAAGGTACAGTACTTGGAGCACCCCTCCATGATCGACACGAAGGCGCTCGAGCCTTCGACCCGTGCCGGCGGCATCGCGTCGAACTTCTCGATCTCGGGAAAGGAGATATCGACCTGCGAACGCCCGCTCGTTCGACGCGCGTCGATCATCGCCGGCAGACGATGAAGGGTCTGCGGACCGAACACCACGTCGACGTAAGGTGCGCGCTTCACGATCGCGTCTCCTTCCTGGCTGGCCACACAGCCGCCGACACCGATGATCAGGTTCGGATTTTTCTGCTTGAGCAAACGCACCCGGCCGAGATCATGAAACACCCGCTCTTGCGCGTTTTCGCGCACCGAACAGGTGTTGTACAGGATGATGTCCGCCTCTTCCGGGTTGTCGGTCTTGGTCATGACCTCGTTCGCACCGAGCACGTCCGCCATTTTGTCGGAGTCGTACTCGTTCATCTGGCACCCGAAGGTGCGGATGTAGAGTTTCTTCATTGGGGGATCTTCACTTCTTGGGGTCGGGCGCGGCGATTTCCTCGGGGGTCAGAATCCACACCCGATGAACCTGGCCACTATTGTCGACCAGCGCCCGCACCTTGTACTCACCCGCCACATGCGAGGGCAGGACGATGCGGTTTTGCTGATCACGAATCTGCGCACCGGGGCTGAGCAGTCTGGCGTCGCTGCCCACCATCACCCGGGCGCTACCAGCAAAAGTCATCACGACCTTTTTCGCTGCAACCGGAATGGGACGGGGCATGGAGGCAAGCGCCTGGGGGACGCTCAAACTACCCAGGACAAGGCAAAAGACAAGACGAAGGACGCGCACGATTTCCCGGCTGGGCCGAAGGAACATATCAAGGTTGCGAATGATCACCGATCGCCCCATCGATGTCAATGCAAAACCCTTTATAAATCAAGCATTACAACACCATCGACCAGCACCATCCCGACTTCGCCACGGACTACCCCGACAAAAAAGAACCCCGCCGCTTATTGACGCCACCCCCCATGAACAGCTATATTCGCGCGCTCTGTTGGTGATGTAGCTCAGACGGTTAGAGCGATGGATTCATAACCCATAGGTCGGCGGTTCGATTCCGCCCATCACCACCAACAAATAATGCACTAGGGCCAGCCCTCCGGGGTTGGCCTTTTTGTTGTTTTGCCGACACCTGCCACCGGTACAGCCACAGCCTGTACTGAGCTGCCGAACACGGCACCACCCCCCAAGGGGCGGCGGGTTCTCACCGCGTCGGGCGGGCCGCTCAGCGCCAGGGCGCGCTGGCGTCGACGAGCTCGGCAATCTGAAGGCCAAGGGTGGCGAGTCGGGCATCCAGCGCTTCCGCACCCTGATCGATCGCCTTCTCCAGCCCTCTTGCGGCCTCCATCAGCTGCAGCGCGCAGATGAATCCGGCGTTGCTGCCCAGGGTATGCATCCGACGCGCAGCCGACTCCCGGTCGCCCCGCGCCAGATCGTGGCGCGTCTGTTCGGCTGCGTCGGCGTTGTCATCGATGAACAGCTCGAGCAGGCCAAGGAACATGGCCCGATCCCCGCTCAGCCGCTGCGTGGCCCGCTCGCGATCGATGCCTGCAATGAGGGGAAACACTTCGTCGGTGTCATGGCCTGCCGGCGCTAATTCCGGCTTGGCGGCTGACGCCAGCTCCGGCCCCGCGCGTCGCGGGCTTACCCATGTCGACAGCAGGATCGCCATCTGCTCGAGGTCCATCGGCTTGGGCAGCACTTCGTTCGCGCCGGCTGCACGCGCCGCCGCTTGCTGTTCGTCGCGCACCCCGGCGGTGAAGGCAATGATGGGCAGATCGGTCAGGCGCAGTTCGTCTCGAATCAGCCGGGTGGCGGTTAGTCCGTCCATTACCGGCATCTGCACGTCCATCAGCACCGCATCGAATCCCTCGGGCCGGGTGGCCAGCAGCTGCACCGCCTGCTGGCCATCTGCGGCCAGGGTGGCAGTTGCGCCCTCCAGCATCAAGGCCCGCTCCACCAGATCGCGATTCATCGCGCTGTCGTCCACCACCAGCAGATGCGCGCCCACCAGGCGCGGCCCGGACAGTGCCGGCACGGGGGTGGCGGCCAGCGCGCACAGGTCGTTTTCGTCACCCCGCGCGAAGGGCAGCTCGAACCAGAAGGTACTGCCCATTCCGGCCTCGCTCGTGGCGCCGATCACCCCGCCCATCAGCTCCACCAGGCGCTTGCAGATCGACAAGCCCAGTCCGGTCCCGCCAAACCGCCGACCGATGCCCGCATCGGCCTGGGCAAACGGCATGAACAGCCGGGTAAGCGCATCCGGCGCAATGCCGATGCCGGTATCGCGCACCTCGAAGCGCAAGCGCAGCGCCTGCTCGCTGGCCTCACGCAACTGAACCAGCACCGCTACTTCTCCCTGCTCAGTAAATTTGATCGCGTTGCCGGTCAGGTTGAACAACACCTGCTCCAGGCGCAGCCCGTCGCCAAGCAGTGGACCCAGCGGCAGCGGCGGGACTTCGATGCGCAACACCAGCCCCTTGGCCCGCGCGGCCTGACCCATCAGGCTATCGAGATTGGCAAACAGGACGTCCAGATCGAAAGACCGCGGCTCGAGGCGCAGCTGACCCGCCTCGATCTTGGACAAGTCGAGCACGTCATTGAGGATGGTGAGCAGGGATTGGCCGGCCGTCCGGATGCGCTCGATCATGTCACGCTGCTTCGGCGTAAGCGGCTCGCGCTCGAGCACCTGGGCCAGACCTAGCACGGCATTCATCGGCGTGCGGATCTCGTGGCTCATGTGGGCGAGGAACTCGCTCTTGGCCGCATTGGCGGCCTCGGCGGCCTCATAGACCTGCCTCAGCTCACGCTCGTAACGCTTGCGCTCGCTGATGTCGCGGGTCACCCCGAGAATTTCCACAAAGCTACCGTCGTTGCTGAGCAGCGGATTCGCGCTCACATCGGTCCACACCGTCGAGCCGTCCTTGCACCGATGCTCAAGCTCGCCGCGAAAATGCTCAAGGGGCAGCCCGGCCTTCACCTTGTCGCGCAGTCTTTCCAGATAGGCTTCGGCAATGACGAGCGATGCGGGAGTGAGCACCTCCTCCATCGATTGCCGCATGACCTCATCGGCAGTGAAGCCGCGCAACTTCTCGACCGATGGGCTCACATAGGAGAATCGGCCCTCAAGATCCATGGTCAGGATGACATCAATCGCATTGTCGGCCAGCAGACGGTGACGCTCTTCGCTGATCCGCAAGCGCTCTTCCATCTGCCGGCGCGCGGTGATGTCCTCGACGATAGCGAGGTAACGCGGGGCTTCTTCGGTATCGACGTGTACCGGCGCACAGGTCACGCTGGCCCACACCACGGAGCCGTTCGGACGAAGGTAGCGCTTGTTCAAGCGGTAGCCGGTCGTTTCTCCTGTCTCCAGGCGCGCAACTTGAGCGAGGCTCTCCAGAACATCGTCGGGGTGGGTGATACGCACCGGGTCGAGCCCGCTCAG
Organism: Azoarcus sp.; assembly: GCA_030656215.1. Taxonomy (GTDB): domain Bacteria; phylum Pseudomonadota; class Gammaproteobacteria; order Burkholderiales; family Rhodocyclaceae; genus Parazoarcus. Next base: position 40,737 of record JAUSOD010000056.1, on the reverse strand, counting down.
CTCCTCGGCGGTGCGCCCGACGATTTCACAGTAGCGCGGGTTGGCCTCCGTGATGCGTCCACTACGCGAGTCGATCAGGGTGACGCCCAGCGGCGCCTGTTCGAAGATAACGCGAAAGCGCGCCTCTGCCGCCCGCTGGGCGAGCAGCGCGGCCAGTTCCTGGCGCTGCCGGTCCCGGCGCCACAACTGGTAGCCGGCAGAATAGACCAGCAGGAGCCCAAGCCCCATCACCAGGGCGGTAGCCCAGGCCATGGTCCGGATGCCGGCGTAGGCCTCGAGTTCGTCGATCTCGGCAATCATCAGCCACGGCGTGCCGGCAACGGCAGTCGCGTAGGCCAGCACGGGAACGCCCCGATAATCGCGCCCTCCCGCCAGGATGCCGTACTCGCCTTGCGCAGCTCGGGCTGCAGGCAGGTGCGGTGCGTTCAAGGGGCGGGTCAAGGTGAGTGCCGCATCGCTCTGGTAGCGCAGCGGCGTCAGGAAGCGAACCCCCTCACCGTCACGCCGAACCAGGTAGGTCTCGGCGGTCCGGGTGGGCACCGGCCACGACTCGACCAGCGGGAACAGGGCCTGGTCCGCCTTCCAGGTCAGGTAGGCCACACCCAGCGGTGCGGCCCCGGAGACGCCAATCGGAGCGAGAACGCCGTAATGCGCCTCCCCTTGGGCGTTGCGGTGCAGATCGACCAGTTCGATACGGGGCTGGCCCAAAACGTCCCGGATCAAACCTGCATGCCCCTGGATGTCGACCTCGCCGACCACGACCGCCGGAAGCCCCTCCGCGTCTAGCAGCGCCAGCCCTCCCCAGCCCCGCACCCGCGCCACCTCATCCATCAGGGCCCGCATCTGCGCCAGCGCTGTCTGGTCTTGGCGTCCGCTGCCCAGCCATTGGCCGAAAAGCGACTGAAGCTGCGAGTAGCGGGAAAAATACAACTCGGCATCGATCCGCGTCTCGGCGAGCGAGCTCTCGATCTGCTCCCGCTTCTGCTCGGCAATCACCGCCAGCGTACGATGGGTCTCGCGGCGAATTTCCTCGCTCAGGTAGCGATAGCCGACGATGCCGATCACCCCGATCAGCAGTGAGATCGCAAGTAAGGGCAGCACAAAGCGAACCCACTGGGGACGCTCGTCGCCAGTGGGTTTCGCTGGTGAAATGGGCACGCCGACGCTGCCTATCAAAATATAAGGCAAAAATTATGCACCAATGCAGTGCATTTGTCTATTGACATGACATTTATGCTTGATTTGACGATTACTTGCGATTTGTCGCACAAGCTCTGTCCGACAAAGAAAGGATGGAGCAAGCGGGCCAGACTCTATTGGCAAGCGCATCGGCGTCATGCCAGCCAGTTGGCCCTCATGCCCCATTCGTTTATCCACGCGCGCAATTCCTCCGCCCGCATCGGACGTGCAATACCGTAGCCCTGGGCGAGGTCGCAACCCAGTTCGAGCAGCAGCGCGCCATGCTCCGCCGTCTCCACGCCCTCGGCCACGACGTTACGGCGGAACGCAGCAGCGAGCCCGATCACGCCTTCGACGATGGCGCGATCCTCGGGATTCGCCAGCATGCCGCGCACGAAGCTCTGATCGATCTTCAGCGTGTTCGCGGGCAGGCGCCTCAGGTAAGTGAGCGAAGAGTACCCGGTACCGAAATCATCGAGGGCGACGTTCACGCCGAGCTTCTGACAGCACTCGATCACATGGACAACATGCGCCAGATCGTCCAGCGCGACGGTCTCGAGAACTTCCAGCTCGAGGCACTGCGCGGGCAGGTCGGAATAGGCGTCCAGGCTGTGTTGCAGCCGGGGCAGAAACTCCGCGTGCTGCAGATGATGGCCGGCGATGTTCACGCTGACTCGGATGTCGAGCCCTTCGCTGCGCCACCTCGACATCTGGGAGAGCGCCGTGTCGAGCACCCACTCGCCGAGACGGATGATCAGTTCGCTGCCTTCGATAGCGGGCAGAAAGTCACCCGGAAATAGAAGTCCGCGCTCGGGATCGTGCCAGCGAACGAGTGCCTCCACCGCAAGCACCTCGCCACTGCGCATGTTCACCTGGGGCTGGTAGTGGAGTACCAATTGGCCTTCTTCCAGAGCAGCCTTCATGCGTTTCAGGCATTCGCGCTGGCCGCGCGCCTGACGGTCGTGCTCCGGATCGAACATCTGGTATCGGTTGCGCCCCGCTTCCTTGGCCTGGTACATCGCCTGATCGGCATGGCGCAGCAGTGTGTCGGCATCGCCACCGTCCAGCGGGTAGAGCGTCACGCCCAGGCTGGCGGACATTTGCACCCACGTCTCACCCACCTGCACTGGCGTCGCTGCAGCCAGCAACAGGCGCGAAACAACCATATCGCACTCTTGCGAGCTGTAGAGATCGCTCAGTACAGCAACGAATTCGTCGCCGCCCAGGCGAGCAAGCGTGTCAGTCTCGCGCAGGGCACCTCTCAGGCGCTTCGACACCACCACTAGCAGATCGTCGCCGGCCTCGTGGCCGTGCTGGTCATTGACCGCCTTGAACCCGTCAAGGTCGAGATAGACCAGCGCCATCAGATTGCCCGCGCGCTGCGTGTGCACGATTGCCTGCTGAAGACGATCGGCAAGCAGCACGCGGTTCGGCAGGCCGGTGAGCATGTCGTAGTGGGCAATGTGCTCAAGCTGACGCTGATGCTCCTTGCTTCGGGTAATGTCCGAGAACAGTCCGACGTAGTGGCATGGACGCCCATCCGCATCACACACGGCAGCAACACTCAGCATCTCCGCATACAGCATGCCATCCTTGCGTCGGTTCCACAGTTCGCCACGCCAGTGCCCGGTCGAGGTCAGCGTGTGCCACATGGCTTTGTAAAAAGCCGGCGCCTGCCTGCCCGAGTTCAGGAGGCGCGGGTTACGCCCGACCACCTCGTCGTACTCGTATCCGGTAATGCGCGTATAGGCCGCGTTGACTTCGACAATGTTTCCCGCCGGGTCGGTGATGACAATCCCTTCCTCGGCATGGGTGAACACGCTTGCGGCCAGCATGAGACGTGCCTCACTCTTCTTGCGCACAGTAATGTCGCGACTGATGCCAACCAGGCCACAGATTCGTCCCTCATCGTCATACATGGGCGAAAGCGAAATTTGCAGGTCCACCTGTGCCGCAGCCTGCGTGCCGGACCACTCGAACATCAGATGGGTGCCGCGCAAGGCCTGCGCATGCGCTGCCTCGTGGGCCGCGGCATCCTGATCGAAGACATCCGACGGGCGATGACCGACAAAATCTGCCGAGCGCCAACCCTGGGCATCAGAGCCCTTGCCAAAAACGCCCGTATAGCACCCGTCGCAATCGACGGTGTAGATGATGTCGTCGGTGGACCCGACCAAGGTGCGAAAACGCTCCTCCGAAGCTCGCAGCGTCTCATGCAGGGTGAACAGCGGCTTGAGCACCAGACGCCGGATCGAGGTGCTGAGCGCCACGATGATGGCCAGCGCAGCCACGACCATGGCACCCAGCATCGTATCCTTGAGATTGCGCCGCTCCTCGGTGAACTCGTCCACATAGGCACCACCCCCGATTACCCAGCCCCATTCCGCAAATGGCGCAAAGGCAGCGACCTTCGCCCGCGGATCCTGCTCACTCATGACGCGAAAACGGTAGTGATGAACACTGTCCTCGCGGCTGGCGAGGATCTCGCCGAACAGGGCGCGCTCACCGGGCTCGGCCAGAGCGAGAATATTGCCACCCTCATGCGTCGGGTGAATCACGAACTCGCCCAATGACGGCCCCGGGGCTGCGTCCAGTACATAGACATAGCCCGTCTTACCCACCCGCATCGCCTGGATGCGCTGCTTGAGGCGCAAAAGCGTTTCGGAAAGGTCTAGTCCCACGAAGAGCACACCGATCACGTACCCGGAATGATCGATGATCGGCTCGTAGCGCATCATGTAGGGCCGCCCGAACAAGCGCCCGTAACCGGCATACGGCTGCCCGGCGATGAGCTTGGCGTAGCCGGGATGACGAATCCCGAGCAGCGTGCCGAGCGCACGCTCGCCCTCGGCATCCTGAAGCGAGGTGGCCAGCCGGGCGAAGTCGTCACCATGGCGGACGAAGATCGTCGCCGGGTGCCCACCGCTACCGCGGGAGAACTCGTCCACACGGGCAAAGTCGGACCCGATCGTTTGCCCATCGATGCGCAATATCGCCAGCGCTTGCCCGCCAACGGCTATCCGCTGCGATTCGTCGAGCGTAAATGTGCCTGGAAGCATGGACTGGAACACCGCGAGCAGCTTGTCGGCAGCGATGGTCATCGAGTCGTTGTTCACCACGAGCATGTCGCGGATCACACGACTCTTGTCGAGCAGAGCAGCACTTGCTGTCTGGCTCTCCAGCCGACCCACGCGGTCAGCGGCGAACAGATCGAATAAGCTGAGCGCAACGACCGTCACGCTGATTACGATTACGATGAGCTTGAACTGCAACCATCGATGCGCAGGCTCACGCATGTATCAAAGCACGGGAAAGTTGGCAGATATAGGCCATTCGGCATACGCTAAAAATCAGTCGTTCGAATATATCGCGTTTCACGCTCTGGACTCGTGGATTTGCGCACGGAGCCTCAAAACATCGCCGGGTACGCCGCACAAAACTAGACCAAAGTTATAGATACAGCCCCGCCGATACTGGGATGGGGGCCAGACGCTGCTCACCCGCGGTCTGCAACCTCCCTCGTCACGCAGCCCTGACGCACGCCCGTACCCGAACGGCTTGAAGCCGGCAGACAAGAGAATCGCCGGGCAACAAAAAGGCCAGCCTGACGGCTGGCCTTTTTGTTGCCCGGCGATTCAACCTCGCTTAGGCCTGGACTGACGTCCGGATCAGGTGATCAAACGCGGTCAGCGCCGCCTTCGAGCCCTCGCCCATGGCGATGATGATCTGCTTGTACGGCACCGTGGTGCAGTCGCCGGCGGCAAACACGCCCGGCACCGAGGTATGGCATTTGTCATCGATGATGACCTCGCCAAAGCGGCTCAGCTCGATTGTGCCCTTGAGAAAATCGGTGTTCGGCAGCAAGCCGATCTGCACGAAGATGCCTTCGAGCTCAACCCAGTGCGTCTCGCCCGAAACCCGGTCCTTGTACATCAGGCCGTTCACCTTCTCGGTGCCGGTCACCTCGGTGGTCTGCGCGCTCTTGATTACGGTGACATTGGGCAGGCTGTAGAGCTTCTTCTGCAGCACGGCATCGGCGCGCAACTCGTCGGCGAACTCAAGCAGGGTAACCTGCGCGACGATCCCGGCGAGGTCGATCGCAGCCTCAACCCCGGAGTTGCCACCGCCGATCACCGCCACGCGCTTGCCCTTGAACAGTGGGCCGTCGCAGTGCGGGCAATAGGCCACACCCTTGCCGCGGAACTCCTGTTCGCCCGGCACGTTCATCTCGCGCCAGCGTGCACCGGTGGCGATGATCACTGCCTTCGCCCTGAGCGAGGCCCCGTTCTCAAGCAGCACTTCGGTCAGATCACCCGGCACGATTTTGGCCGCACGCTGCAGGCTCATGACGTCGACTTCGTACTGCTTGACGTGCTCTTCGAGCGCGGCAACCAGCTTGGGGCCCTGCGTTTCCTTGACCGAGATGAAGTTCTCGATACCAAGTGTGTCCATTACCTGACCGCCGAAGCGCTCGGCGACGATACCGGTGCGGATACCCTTGCGCGCCGCATAAATGGCGGCCGCCGCACCGGCCGGGCCACCACCGACAACGAGCACATCGAACGGCTCCTTGGCCGAGAGCTTTTCCGCGACGCGTTTTTCGGCACCGGTATCGATCTTGGCAAGGATCTCGGCCAGTTCGAGACGGCCCTGGCCGAAATGCTCGCCATTCAGGAAGACCATCGGGACCGCCATGATCTTGCGCGCATCGACTTCCGCCTGGAACAGCGCACCGTCGATCATGGTGTGACGGATGTTGGGATTGATCACCGCCATCAGGTTGAGCGCCTGCACCACGTCCGGGCAGTTGTGGCACGACAACGAGATATAGGTCTCGAACTCGAAACGACCTTCGATGTTGCGGATCTGTTCGATGACGTCGGCCTCGGCCTTGGGCGGATGACCGCCCACCTGCAGCAAGGCGAGAATCAGCGAGGTGAATTCGTGGCCCATGGGCAGGCCGGCAAATCGCACGCCCATGTTGGCACCCTTGCGATTGAGCGAGAACGAGGGCTTGCGCTCGGCGTCGTCACGCACCTCGGTCAGGGTGATCTTGTCCGACAGCGCTGCGATGTCCTGCAGCAATGCCTGCATTTCACGAGATTTGTCGCCATCATCCAGCGACGCCACGATCTCGATCGGTTGCGTGACTTTTTCCAGATAAGCTTTCAACTGAGTCTTGATATTGGCGTCGAGCATGGTGATTTCATCCGTGAAAGTGAGCTGTATCCGCGGTAGCGACGTACATAAAACACAGCCGGCACAAGGCCGGCTGTCGAGCAGCAGCCCGGGCGGGGTACGCCCGGCTGCGCAACAGCAGCTTAGATCTTGCCGACGAGGTCCAGCGACGGAGCCAGGGTGGCTTCGCCCGGGGTCCACTTGGCGGGGCAGACTTCGCCCGGATGGGAGGCCACATACTGGGCAGCCTGCACCTTGCGCAGCAGTTCCAGCGCGTCACGACCAATACCCAGGTCATGAATTTCGGCAACCTTGATCTCGCCTTCCGGGTTGATCACGAAGGTGCCGCGCAGTGCCAGGCCCTCTTCCTCAATCATGACATCGAAGTTGCGGGTGATGGCGCCGGTCGGGTCGCCGAGCATCGGGTACTTGATCTTCTTGATCGTGTCCGACGCGTCGTGCCACGCCTTGTGGGTAAAGTGGGTGTCGGTGGAAACCGAGTAGCATTCCACACCCAGCGCCTGAAATTCGGGGTACACGTCGGCCAGATCGCCGAGCTCGGTCGGGCAGACGAAAGTGAAGTCGGCCGGGTAAAAGAACACGATCGACCACTTGCCCTTCAGGTCTTCGTCGGAAACCGGAACAAACTTGCCATTGTGGTAAGCGGTGGTCTTGAACGGCTTGATAACGCTGTTGATCAGGGACATCGATGAATCCTCCGTGGGGTGATGAAAGTACGACGAACAAATGATAGCGCTTCGAGGCAAATTGCTCTAATTGATAATAGAGATAAGCTCGATCGTTTTTCGCTATCGACCACGCAGAGTCGATTATTCTCTTGAATTCCCGTCCTGACCGGAACCCAGGCACTGCTTGCCGCATCGAAGGCAGCGACCCATCCCTTGAAAACACGTCCAGAAGAAGTCATGACCACTGCACTGCGTACCTTCCTTGAAACCCGTCGATTCCAGGGTTTCATCATTACCGTGATCATCATCAATGCGATCACGCTCGGCCTCGAAACCTCTACCGCGGCCGTGAGCGCGGCAGGCGGCATACTGCTGGCACTGGACCGAATCGCGCTCGGCATCTTCGTGATCGAGATCGCGCTCAAGCTCGTCGCTTACCGCCACCGCTTCTTCAATAGCGGCTGGAACCTGTTCGACTTCACCATCGTGGCGATCACCCTCGCCCCGACCGGCGAGGGCATGGCGGTGTTGCGCGCGCTGCGCATCCTGCGCGCATTGCGCCTGGTGTCGGTGGTGCCCTCGATGCGCAAGGTGGTCAATGCGCTGCTGCGCGCGATTCCCGGCATGACTTCGGTGCTTACCCTGCTATTGCTGGTGTTCTATGTATCGTCGGTGATGAGCACCAAGCTCTTCGGCGCGGACTTTCCCGAATGGTTCGGCACCATCGGGGCGTCGTTCTACACCCTGTTCCAGGTGATGACGCTGGAATCGTGGTCGATGGGCATCGTGCGCCCGGTGATGGAAGTGCATCCGCTGGCGTGGATCTTCTTCGTGCTCTTCATCCTGCTGACCACCTTTGCCGTGCTCAACCTGTTCATCGCCATCGTGGTCGATGCGATGACCGAGGTCGAGCACAAGGAACAGGAAGAGACGCGGGAGCTAGTCAATGTCGACCACGACGAATTGATGCGCGAGATGCGGGCGCTCAGGGCCGAAATCGCCTCGCTACGAAAAGGCACCTGAACGACAGGCGACTGAGCGGCCCAAGGAAAAACACCTCGCCGCCCCTCAGTCCGTGGCCAGATGGCGCCTGACCGAGAGTTCCGCGCCTACCCAGCCCAGGAATGCGGCAAACAGGACAATGGCGGTGGACTCCGGCCAGCGCGGGCCCGACAGCGCAAACACCGCGCCATACGACTCGGCAAGGGTCGCCACCGGCGCGGCGAGCGCCATCACGCCCAGCCACACCGCGCCCAGCGCCACCAGCCCGCCGAGCATGCCCTGCAGCCCGCCGAACCAGTAGAACGGACGGCGGATGAAAGGGTCGGTTGCGCCGAGCAGGCGGCTGACCTGGATCTCGGTACGCTGGGTGAGGATCTGCAGCCGTATGGTATTGAAGGTCACGATCACCAGCGCAAAGCCCAGCAGACCGGCTAGCATCAGCACCGCCGAGCGGCCCAGGCCGAGGAGCGCGTGCAGGCGCTTGACCCAGCCCGAATCGAGCTGGACATGCGCCACCCGTGGCCAGGCCTTCATTTGCGCCGACAAGGCCTCGAATACCGCCGGATCTTCGGTACGCAGACTGACGACGAAGGCATCAGGCAACGGATTGGCGCTCAGCCCGCCCAGCACGTCACCCAGGCCGGTGCGCTCCAGCTGACCCAACGCCTCATCCCGCGGAACGAAACGAAAGCTGGCAAGCTGGGGCTCGGCCTTCAGCCGCTTTTCGATCGCGCTGGCGTCGGCCGCGCCCGCCCCGGTATCGAGAAAAACGCTGATCTCCGGCGTTCCCGAAACACCTCGAGCCAGCGACGCGATATTGTCCAGCAGCAGGTAACCCCCCGCCGGCAGCGACAGGGCAATGCCCATTACCAGGGCCGACAGCAGCGTGCCGAGCGGCTGGCCCGCCAGCCGGCCAAGGGCTTGCGCAATGGCACGCCGGTGCAAATATAGCCAATTGCTCATACAGTCTCCGTGAGCAGCCCTTTGGCCAGGGTCAGACGCCGTGGTTGCGATTCGGCAAACAGGGACGCATCGTGAGTCGATACCAGCACCGTAACCCCGGCACGGTTGAACGACTTGAATAAGGCCGCGATTTCGGCAGCGGAGTCGGGATCAAGATGCGCCGTGGGCTCATCGGCGATCAGAATCGACGGCCGATTGACGATCGCACGCGCAATCGCCACCCGTTGCTGCTCGCCCCCGGACAGGCCGATTGGCATCTCCTTGCCACGCCCGGAAAGGCCCACCTTGTCCAGCGCCGCGGCCACGCGCTTGGTCGCATCGCCCGGCGGATGCCCGGTAATGGCCAGCGGCAGCATCACGTTGTCGAACACCGAGCGATCGAACAGCAGCCGGCTTTCCTGTAACACCAGACCGAGGTTGCGGCGCAGGTACGGCACCGCCCGCTTCGGCAGCCGCGACACATCCTGACCATTGATCCGCACCGTGCCGGCAGTCGGCCGCTCGATGGCGGGGATCAACTTGAGCAGCGTGCTCTTGCCCGCGCCGGAATGACCCGACAGCACCACCAATTCGCCATGGCGAATCTCGAAACTGACGCCGGCCAGCGCGGTATAGCCGCCCGCATAGCGTTTGGCCACCTCCTCGAAAACGATCATGCGCGCTCGCTGGCAGCAGTACCTGCCGAACCGGGAAACGGCTCGAACAGGGCGTCGACGAACTCACGCGAGTTGAAGGGTTGCAAGTCGTCGATACCCTCGCCCACGCCGATGAACCGCAGCGGTTTTGGGCACTGGCGGGCGATAGCCGCAATGACGCCGCCCTTGGCGGTCCCGTCGAGCTTGGTCACCACCAGGCCGGTGACGCCGATTGCGGCGTCGAAGGCGCGAACCTGGGCAAGCGCGTTCTGGCCGATGTTGGCATCGAGCACCAGGATGACTTCGTGCGGCCCGGTGGGCTCGGCCTTCATGATCACCCGGCGGACCTTGGCAATCTCTTCCATCAGATGCAACTGGGTGGGCAGCCGCCCTGCGGTATCGGCCAGCACCACATCGATACCGCGTGCACGGGCGGCATTGATCGCATCGAAAATCACTGCGGCCGCATCGCCGCCATCCTGCGCAATCACGGTGACGTTGTTGCGCTCGCCCCAGGTCATCAGCTGCTCGCGCGCGGCGGCACGGAAGGTGTCGCCGGCGGCCAGCAGCACGCTCTTGCCCTGTTGCTGGAAATACTTGGCGAGCTTGCCGATCGAGGTGGTCTTGCCCGACCCGTTGATCCCCGCAATCATGATGATGTAAGGCTTGTGCCCGGACACGTCGAGCGGCTGCTCCAGCGGCGCAATGATCCGGTGCAGGCCATCGGCCAGTGCCTGCTGCAGCTGATCGGCGGTTTCGAGCCGATCACGCTTCCAGCGCAGGCGCAGGTCGTCGATCAGGTACTGGGTCGCATCGACGCCGCAGTCGGCCATCAACAGGGTGGACTCGAGCTCCTCGAGCAGATCCTCGTCGATCTTGCGCCGCCCGAACAGGCTCGCCAGCCCGCCACCGAACTGCTGCCGGGTGCGCGCAAGGCCGGCCTTCAGGCGATCGGTCCACGAGCGTTTCTGCGCCGACACCGCGGGCTGCGCCTCACTTGCAGGAACGAGAACGGAGGCCGGAGGCTTCGATTCGGGTACGGGTGCGCTTACAACCGGCGCGGAGACAGACTCGGGGGTGGCAGCGGGGTCCGCCACGGGAGGTGTTGCAGCCGGCGTATCGGTCTTGCCAGACTTCTTGAAGAAACCAAACATGGGCGCTCGGGTCAGAGGGGTCGTTCGGAAGGGCGCCATCGCACTGCACGGGCGCTGCAATCCGGATAAGGCTAAGATGCGGCTCCGCGTCGGTCCGGCTGTTTGCCGAACCACGCATGGCGTCGCGAATTCTAACAGATGCAGGACATCCCCATGTTTCACCAGACCTTTATCCGCACCTTGTTTGTCGCCGCGACCCTGCTGCCGGCTGTCGTCGCGCATGCCAACCCCTATGAGACCACGCTCGCCAACGGCATGAAGGTAATCGTCAAGGAAGACCGTCGTGCGCCCTCCGTGGTCCATATGGTGTGGTACCGCACCGGCTCGATGGACGAGCCGGAAGGTGTCTCCGGCGTCGCCCACGTGCTCGAACACATGATGTTCAAGGGCACCCGGAAAGTCGGGCCCGGCGAGTTCAACAAGCGGGTGGCCGCGGTCGGCGGGCGCGACAACGCCTTCACCAGCAAGGACTACACCGCCTACTTCCAGCAGGTTCCACCGACCCAGCTGGGGCCGATGATGGCGCTCGAAGCGGACCGTATGCAGAATCTGATCATCACCGATGCCGAGTTCGCGCGCGAGATCGAAGTGGTGAAGGAAGAACGCCGGCTACGCACCGACGACCAGCCACGCGCGCTGGTGTATGAGCAATTGATGGCAACCGCCTTCCAGGCCCACACCTATCGGCGCCCGGTGATCGGTTGGATGACCGACCTCGACGCCATGACGGCGGAGGATACGCGCGAGTGGTACCGGCGCTGGTATCAGCCCAACAATGCCTATCTGGTCGTGGTCGGCGACGTCGATCACCAGGCTGTATTCGGCATGGCCCGCCAGCATTATGGCAAGCTCAAGACCGCCAATCTGCCCGCACGGCGGATCAGCAATGAGCCCGAGCAACGCGGCCCGCGCAAGACCGCAGTCAGGGCTCCGGCCGAACTACCCTACCTCGCCATGGCGTGGCAGGTTCCCACCCTGCGCGACCCGACCGGCGATCGCGAAGCCTATGCCCTGCAAGTGCTCGCCGCCATCCTCGATGGTTACGATGGCGCCCGACTCAACCGTCGCCTGGTACGCGACAGCCAGATCGCGGTGTCGGCAGGAGCCGGCTACGATGGCACCGGTCGCGGCCCGTCGCTGTTTTATCTCGACGGCGTGCCAGCGGCCGGCCAGACCGTCGAATCGCTCGAGGCCGCGCTGCGCAGCGAGTTGCAGCGCATCCGTGACGAGGGCGTGAGCGAGACCGAGCTGAACCGGGTCAAGACCCAGGCGCTCGCGTCCAAAGTCTACAAACGCGACTCGCTGATGGGCCAGGCGATGGAGATCGGCTACCTCGAAGCCGCCGGGCTCTCGTGGCGCGACGACGAACGCCTGCTCGAAGGCTTGCGCGCGGTCACGGCCGACGAGGTCCGCGCCGTGGCGCAGCGCTATTTCAGCGACGACACCCTCACCATCGCCCGCCTGGACCCGCAACCAGTGGGTGACAAGCGCGCACGCTCACCTTTCGCCCCTGCCGCCCGGCACTGAACCTACCTGGACGACAGCCCGCCATGACTGCACGCCTTCCTTCCACTCCCCCAACCCTGCTGCCGCGCAGCGGCCTTGCACTGCTTACCGGCCTGATCGTGCTCGTCGCACCGGTACAGGCGGGTCCGCAGATCCAGCAATGGACCGCGCCCACCGGCGCCCGCGTTCATTACGTCGAGAGCCGCGCGCTGCCACTGGTCGACATCCAGATCGATTTTTCCGCTGGCAGCGCCGCCGATCCGGCCGGTAAAGCCGGCCTTGCGGGGCTGACGCGTAGCCTGCTCGACGCCGGCGCCGGCGATCTCGACGAGCAGGCCATCTCCGACCGGACCGCCGACAGCGGCGCCCAGATCAGCGGTAGCGCGGATAGTGACCGCATCAGCCTGTCGATCCGCAGCCTGTCCTCGACCGATGAGCGTGAAGCGGCGATCGAGCTTGGCGCCACCCTGCTCGGCCAGCCGACCTTTCCGCCCGAGGTGCTGGATCGCGAACGCAACCGGGCCATCGCCGGGCTACGTGAAGCACTCACCAAACCGGCCACGCTGGCCGCACGAAGTTTCAACCAGGCCATCTATCCCGGCCATCCTTACGGCAACAACACCACCCCGGAGTCGCTGGCCGCCATCACGCGCGACGACCTGGTGGCATTCCATCGCGATTACTTCGCCGCGCGCCATGCCTCGGTCACCATCGTCGGCGATGTGGACCGCGCGACGGCCGAGCAGATCGCAATTCGCCTGACCCAGGCCTTACCCACCGGCAGCGATCTTGCGCCGACCCCCGAGGCTGCGCTGCCCACCGCACAGACCCTGCGCATCCCTCATCCGTCCGCCCAGGCCCATATCCTGATCGGACAGCCTGGCCTCGCGCGCGAAGACCCCGACTACTTCCCGCTGCTGGTCGGCAACTACGTGCTCGGCGGCGGTGGATTCGTCTCCCGCCTGACCCACGAGGTGCGGGAGAAACGCGGTTTTGCCTACAGCGTGTACAGCTATTTTTCCCCGCAGCGCGTTGCCGGGCCATTCCAGATCGGCCTGCAGACACGGGGCAACCAGACCGCGGACGCACTCAAGGTGGTCAAGGAAACGCTCGCCACCTTCATCGCCGACGGCCCGACCGAAAAAGAACTTCAGGCCGCCAAAGACAACCTCATCAACGGCTTCGGCCTGCGCCTCGATTCCAACCGCAAGATCCTCGACTACGTGTCCATGATCGGGTTCTACGGACTCCCGCCCGACTGGCTCGATCGCTATCCGCCCGCAGTTGCCGCCGTGACACGCGAGCAGATCCGCGATGCATTCGCCCGCCGCATCCGCCCCGAGCACCTGATCACCGTCATCGCCGGCGGCGATGGCGACAACGTCGCCCCCGCCACCTCAGGCGAACCCACGCAATGAGTCGGGTGCGCATCGTCGGCGGCAGCTGGCGCTCCCGCCTGCTCGACGTCACACGCGTACCGGGCTTGCGCCCCACTCCGGACCGGGTGCGGGAGACCGTGTTCAACTGGCTGGGCCAGGATCTGGACGGACTATCCTGCCTCGACCTCTTTGCCGGCACCGGCATTCTGGGCTTCGAGGCTGCCTCTCGCGGCGCACACAGCGTGGTGATGGTGGAGCAAAATCCACGTGCGCTGGATGCGCTGCGCCATGCAGCAGAAACCCTACATGCGTCGCAGGTAGAGATCATCCGCGGCGATGCGCTAAAATTCGTGCAATCCACCCAGCGAAGCTTCGATGTGGTGTTTCTCGATCCGCCTTACCGACAGGGCTGGCTCGAGCGTGTGGCCCCTCTGATCGGCAAGGTGATGCAGCCGGACGGATGGCTCTACGCCGAGTCGGAGGCGCCGATAGCAAGCCTGGGCGGGTGGCGGACAGTGAAGCAGGGCCACGCCGGACAGGTTCATTTCCATCTCTTGCAAGGGACGCAGGAATGAAGGATACGGTGGCGGTATACCCGGGCACCTTCGACCCGTTTACCCGTGGTCACGAGGATCTCGTGCGGCGGGCGGCGTTGTTGTTCGACCGGTTGGTGGTCGCGGTGGCACAGAGTCACGGCAAAGGCCCGATCTTCACCCTCGAAGAGCGGGTGTCGATCGCGCAGGAAAGCCTGAAGGCGTTCCCGAACGTAACGGTGACGGGGTTCGACGGTTTGTTGATGGACTTCTTGCAGGTGCAGAACGCCAGGGTCATCCTGCGCGGCCTGCGTGCCGTGTCTGACTTCGAGTACGAGTTCCAGATGGCCGGAATGAACCGCAAGATGTACCCGGACGTCGAAACCGTATTCCTGACGCCTGCCGAGGAATACATGTTCATCTCTGCCACCATGGTGCGAGAGATCGCCCGACTGGGCGGAGATGTGAGCAAGTTCGTACAACCCACCGTGCTTGCACGATTGCAGCAGAAAGTGAATTCAAAGCGATAGCGAGGAAGCAACCAATATGTCATTGATTATTACCGACGAATGCATCAACTGTGACGTCTGCGAACCGGAATGCCCGAATGGTGCGATCTACCAGGGCGAAGAGATCTATGAGATCGACCCCAACAAGTGCACCGAATGCGTCGGCCATTTCGACGAACCGCAGTGTCAGCAGGTCTGCCCGGTCGACTGTATTCCGCTCGACCCGGACCGCGTCGAGACCAAGGATCAGCTGATGGAGAAATTCATCAAACTGACGGCAAAGAGCTGATTGCCCGTCCGAGAGGTCGAGCGTGGAACAAAAAAGGCGAGTCTTGCGACTCGCCTTTTTTGTTCCACGTCAGCACCCATGAGAAATCAGGCCGCCATGCTCTCCGCCACCTCACCGGCGCCTGAGCCAGCGCCCAATGCCGCCGCGATGCCCGCCTCGAGCGCGACCAGCTCGTCGAGCAAGGCAAGCACGCCGCCCTCGGCCTGCTTGAGCTCCTCCACCCGGTCCTCGAGGGTGTCGGTGGCCTGGTGAATGCGCTTGACGCTCTCGAGCCGGCGTTTGAGCTGCAACTGGTATTCGCGCACCTGGGTTTCCAGCGGCGACATGACTGCGCGCAACCACTGCTCCACATCCCTGTTGGCCAGTTCGAAAGTCCGGCGAGCCTGCACGGCAATGGTCTCGAAGAACTTCTGGGTCAGGGTGTGCTTTTCGGTGGTCACCAGGATCAAGGTCGTGTTGATCTGCCGATTGAACGCCTTCTCTAGGCGGTCCAGCTCGGCCTCATAGGGTTCGGTGGAAAACCCCTCGGGCGAGGTCAGCTTGAGCCCGTGCTCGACGCTGAAGCGCCGGTACATCGAGTCGAGCATCCGGGTGATCTCGCCGATCTCTGCGGTCGACTGATTCAGATTGCTGCGCAGATGCTCGAAAAACCCCTCCATCGCATCACGCAGCCCCTTGCTGAAAGTCGATTCGAGCATCGCCTCGCGGGTACGACGGGTTTCATCGCGCAGCGCATCCATCCCAAGGTGGGCGAGCAGATTGTTGGTCAGGTTCGAAAACACCGAGCGCACCGCATAGTATTTCTGCAGCCCCTGCTCGAACTCCTCCTTTTCGACCCGGATCTTGCGCATCATGTATTCGATGACGTTCTGGTTCTTGCCGCGCAGATCGGTCAGCTCCTGCAGTTGCTCGCGCACCCCCGACAGCCTTGCCTGGAGCAGGTCCGTGGTCTGGCGTACCAGATCGCCGGTTTCGCCCAGGGTGTTATGGCGCACGATCTCCTGCTTGGTCGGCAACAGGTCCTCGGTAAGGGCGCGCTCCAGTTCGGGCAGGCGGCTGCGCGCAAGCAGGGGCGCATCGCCGTTGATGCGCGCCACCAGACCCTTCTGCGCCGACACCGGAAACACCGCCTGCGACTCGATATCGAGGGTGTCGGCCACGGACTTCACCTGACGATCGATCTCGGCCCCGATCCGCGCCTCATCGCGCAAGCCATCCCACAAACCGTCAATCTTGTTGAGCACGACCAAACGGCCTTTCTGCCGGGTCGGGCCGGTGCTGACGTAATCGCGCCAGACGGCGAGATCGCTCTGGGTCACGCCGGTATCGGCGGCGAGGATGAACAGCACCGCATGGGCATTGGGCAACAGCGAGAGGGTGAGCTCCGGTTCGGCACCGATCGCGTTCAGGCCCGGCGTATCGAGCACCACCAGACCCTGCTCGAGCAAGGGATGCGGAAACTGGATCACCGCATGACGCCAGTTGGGCACCTCGACCAGACCATCCACGCCAGGCTTCAGCCCTTCATCGCCCCTGGGGTCTACTTTGAACCCGAGGCGCTCGGCCTCTTCCTGTGAAACCCGCTTCACCTCGCCCACCCGGGCCAGCGCCGCCTGAAGCTCGGCTGCCGAGCCGGCCTTCAACGGCACCACCTGCCATTCTTCCGGGATGCGCTTGAGCTCGCTCACCGGCGCCTGCAGCGCACGGGTCGAGATCGGCAGCAGTCGCAGTTCCGGCGAGGCGCCCGCGGTCCACATCAGCTCGGTGGGGCACATCGTGGTCCGACCGGCGCTCGAAGGCAGGATACGATCGCCGTAATCGGAGAAGAAGATCGCATTGATCAGCTCGGACTTGCCGCGCGAATACTCTGCGACGAAGGCGATGGTGAGCTTGTCCTCGCGCAAACGGTCAACAAGGTATTGCAGCCGCATGTCGGCCTGCGCATCGCCAACGTCATTGCGCGACAACCAGTTACGCAGACGCACCACCGATTCCACGGCCGTACCGCGCCAGCGGCTATAGGCGGAAAACTGTTCAGCCAGAGTCATGATTTGATCACCCGTTGTTCCCGTGCAGTCGGCAGTTGCCGCAATAACTCCGCCAGCATAGCGCCGTTCGACGCAGCTTTCCATGTCCTCGCATTGACACCCCATGCCCGGCCGGCGCCAGACCACAGATGCGGCGAGCGAATCAGCGGCCGCGGCGCTGGCACTGCGGACAATAGAATGTGGCGCGCTGGGCGCTGACAATGCGCAATATCGGCGTCGCGCACACCCTGCACGCCTGCTCGTCGCGGCCATAAACAAAGTACTGCTGCTGGAAGTATCCCGGCTGACCGTCTCCACCCACAAAGTCGCGCAGTGTGCTGCCGCCGGCCTCGATAGCGGCCGCCAGCGTTGCACGCACCTCGCCGGCGAGGCGCCGATAGCGCTGCAGGCCAATGCGCCCGGCTGGTTCGAGCGGATGGATGCGCGCCCGGAACAGGCTCTCAGACGCATAGATGTTGCCCACGCCCACCACCCGTTTGCCGTCCATCAGCACATGCTTGACCGGGGCCCGCAAGCCGCGACTCACCCGATGCAGCCAGTCGCCATCGAAGTGCTCGCCCAATGGCTCCGGCCCCAGTCCGGCCAGCAGCGGATGCAACTCGGCCGCGCCCGGCTGCCACACCACCAGGCCGAAACGGCGCGGGTCGCGCAGGCGCAAGGCGCGATCGCCGAACACGAAATCAACATGATCATGCACGCCTGCCGGCTCGGCCGGATCGATCACCCGCAGGCTGCCCGACATGCCCAGATGGACGATGACGCTGCCGGCGCCAAAATCGAACAGCAGATACTTGGCGCGCCGTGACACCCGGCCGAGCCGGCAGCCGCGCAAGGTCTCGTGCAGCGTCGGCGGCACCGGCTGGCGCAGACGCGGATTGCGCACGGTCAGCGCAGTCAGCACTCGCCCCTCCACATGCGGACGGACGCCACGGCAGGTTGTTTCCACTTCGGGCAGTTCAGGCATGAGCATTCATCCAGGGCAACACGCACGGGCAGCTTGCCGGTGCGGGGTCAAAGTGCCTACCATGAGGCGAACTGAATACTAGATCCAACATCCAATACATCACATTTGCAACGCCATCCGGCAAAATTGCCGGCAAACGGCACCGCACCGCCTATCAGCCGAGCCACGGAACCCGCCGGACCGCCCTATGAACCGTACCCTAGCCCGTCTGTTTACACGCCTCGGCCTGACGCTTGCCCTTGGCCTCTCGCCTGGCGCCCTCGTCCTTGCCAACGAATCGCCGCCGCCGGCAGAGCTTCCGGCACAGGAGCTCACGGCGCAGACACTGTACCGCTTCCTGCTCGCCGAAATCGCGGGCGCACGCGGCCAGATCGACGTGGCCGCGCAGCTCTACCTCGAACTCGCGCGCAGCACCCGCGACCCGCGCATCGCCCGACGGGCCACCGAGATGGCCCTGTTTGCGCGCAACAGCGACATGGCGACCGAAGCCGCACGCCTGTGGAATGAAACGGATCCAACTTCCGAAGAGGCCAAGCGCCTGCTGACCGGCGTGGTCAGCGGTCATGGCGGTCGCCTCGAGGATATCCAGATCCAGTTGGCGCGTGCGCTCGCACAGGTCCCCGCCAGCCTCGACGCCAACCTGATGGGACTCAACCGCGCACTCGCGCGGCTGCCGGACAAGGCCGCCGCACAGGCCATGGTCAACCGGCTCACCGAACCCTATCTGGAGCACCCCGAAGCGCATTTCGCCCGCGCCCAAGCCGCCGCCATCGCCGAGCGCCAGATGGAATCGCTGGCATCGATCGACACCGCACTCTCGCTGCGCGCCGACTGGGAGCCCGCCCTGTTGTTCAAGGCCCAGCTGATGTCGCAGGCAGGCGCCAGCGCCGAGGCCAGCAAGATGCTCCAGGAAGCGGCCGCGCGCCACCCGGAGAATCGCAACCTGCGCCTTGCCCATGCGCGCAGCCTGATTGCGGCGAAACAATTTGAAGCGGCGCGCGTCGAGTTTCGCAGTCTGCTCGACGGCGCCCCCGATGATCGCGACCTGCTCTATGCGGTGGCTCTGCTCTCGCTTCAGCTCGATGAGGCGGACACCGCCGAGCCCCTGTTGCTGAAGGCGCTCGCGGCCGAACACCCGGAAGCGGACACGATTCGCCTCCACCTGGGTCAGATCGCCGAAAAACGCAAGGATGGCGCCGCCGCGCGCAAGTGGTTCGATGCGATCGGCCCCGGCACGCAGTACGCCGAGGCGCGCATACGCAGCGCCCAAAGCCTGGCACGCGAGGGCCGGATCGACGACGCGCGCCACCTGCTCCAGCGCGCTGCAGACGAGGACGGCAACGGTCGCCGCTTCCTGCTCGCCGAAGCGCAACTGCTGCGCGAGGCAAACCGCGTCCCGGAAGCGTTCGATGCCATCGACAGTGCCTTGCGACTCGCGCCGGACGACACCGACCTGTTGTACGAATCGGCGATGCTGGCCGAGCGTCTCGACCGGCTGGAGATCATGGAAGGGCGCCTGCGCAAGGTCATCGCCCTGGCGCCCGATCACGCCCACGCGTTCAATGCCCTGGGCTATTCGCTGGCCGACCGCGGACTGCGTCTGGAAGAGGCGGAGGCACTGATCGCGCGCGCCCACGAGCTGTCTCCCGATGACGCCTTCATCCTCGACAGTCTGGGCTGGGTGCGCTTCCGCCGCGGCGACACTCAGGGGGCGCTGACCCATCTCGAGCGCGCCTACGCGATGCGCCCGGACCCGGAGATCGCCGCGCACCTGGGCGAAGTCCTGTGGCAGCTCGACCGCCGGGCCGACGCAGAGAAATTGTTCGATACCGCAATCGCCGCCCACCCCGACAACGAAACCCTTCGCAGCACCGCCCAGCGCCTGCGCAACCCATGAGGATGCGCATGCCTCGCCCGCCGCGCGGGCTTTTCTGCGCTCTCCTCGCGGGCATGCTGCTTGCGGCTTGCGCGCCGCTGCAAACAGTGCCCGAGACAGCTGCCGTGGCGCGCCAGGCCAACGCTCAGTTCGAACTCGAGGGGCGCCTTTCGGCCACCGACGGCGAGCGCGCGGCCAGCGGCCAGATCCAGTGGCAGCACACCCCGACAACCGACAACTGGACCGCGTCCACCCCGCTCGGCCAGATCCTCGCACAACTCCACAGCACCCCGGCCGGCGCCGAACTCGTACTGGCGGACGGCCAGCGCCATCAGGCGCCAAGCGCCAACACGCTGCTACCCCAACTGCTCGGCACCGAGATCCCACTCGAGCCGCTCGCCGACTGGGTGCAGGCCAGCCCGGGGACCGGGGCCGAAGTGCGTGCCACCGATGTACACGGGCGTCCGGTCCTGGTGATCGACCAGGGCTGGCGTATCGACTATGCCGAGTACCACGACACCAGCGCCAGCGCCCTGCCCCGCCGGCTGGAAATCTCCCGCGGCGAAACCCGCCTCCGTCTCGTGATCGATCGATGGACACTCTCTCCCTGAACGCCGCACCGCCCACCGCCCGCCGCAAGCTGAGCGGCTGCCTTGCGCCTGCCAAACTGAACCTGTTCCTGCACGTCACCGGCCGGCGGGCCGATGGCTACCATCTTCTGCAGACGGCTTTTCGCCTGCTCGACTGGGGTGATAGCCTGGACTTCGAACTGCGCGACGACGGCCGCATCTGCCGCGTCACCGACACCCCCGGGGTTCCTGCGGCAGCCGACCTCGTCGTCCGTGCCGCGCTGCGACTGCAACAGGAAACCGGCAGCACCGCAGGCGCGGACATTGCAGTGCTCAAACGCCTGCCGATGGGCGGTGGCCTTGGCGGCGGGAGCTCCGATGCCGCCACCACGCTGATCGCGCTCAACCACCTGTGGGGCACCGGCCTGAGCCGTGAACAGCTGCAGGCACTGGGGCTGGAGCTCGGCGCCGACGTCCCGTTCTTCATCTACGGCCGGGATGCGTTTGCCGAAGGCGTGGGCGAAAAGTTACAGTCCTTGACCCTGGCGCCGGCCTGGTATGTCGTGCTGTCTCCCGAGGTCAGCGTACCGACCGCAGAAATTTTTTCGGCAAGGGACTTGACGAGAGATAGCGCCCCCATCAAAATAGCGGACTTCACACCGAGCTCTACCCGGAACGACTTGCAGGAAACTGCCTGCAAATGCTACCCGGAAGTGAGAAAGGCTATCGATTGGCTGGGGCAGTTTGCACCAGCCCGGATGACTGGCTCGGGCGCCTGTGTGTTTGCGGAAGTCGAATCGAAAGCTGAAGCCCAGCGTATCGTCGATCGATGTCCGCCACATTGGAGAGCCTGGAAGGCTGCTAGCCTTGCACAGCATCCGTTGCATGGCCTGATCGGGTGAACAGGTTTCATTGGGGAGTCGCCAAGTTGGTCAAGGCACCGGATTTTGATTCCGGCATTCGAAGGTTCGAATCCTTCTTCCCCAGCCACATAACGACGGGCAGGCCTCTGGCCTGCCCGAGTCGTTTTTGAAGACAGTTCATTCTATCGGCATCGGAGATGCGCTCATGCCATACGGCAGCCTGATGGTCTTCACTGGCAACGCCAATCCCAAGCTCGCGGCAGATGTGGTTCGGCGGCTGGGTATTTCCCTCGGCTCGGCCACCGTCGGCCGCTTCTCCGACGGCGAAGTCAATGTGGAGCTGCTCGAGAACGTGCGCGGCAAGGATGTCTTCATCCTGCAGCCCACCTGTGCTCCCACCAACGAGAACCTGATGGAGTTGCTGGTCCTGGTCGATGCGCTCAAGCGCGCCTCCGCCGGCCGCATCACCGCAGCCATCCCCTACTTCGGCTACGCCCGTCAGGACCGTCGTCCGCGCTCTGCCCGGGTGCCGATCACGGCCAAGGTCGTGGCCAACATGCTCCAGGCCGTCGGCGTGCAACGTCTGCTGACCATGGACCTGCATGCCGACCAGATCCAGGGCTTCTTCGACATCGCGGTGGATAACGTCTACGCCGCACCGGTGTTGCTCGCCGACCTCGACAAGCAGAAGTACGACAACCTGATGGTAGTCTCGCCCGACGTCGGTGGCGTAGTCCGTGCCCGAGCTTTCGCCAAACGCATGGAGTGCGACCTCGCGATCATCGACAAGCGTCGCCCGAAGGCGAACGTTTCCGAAGTAATGAACATCATCGGTGAAGTCGAAGGCCGGACCTGCGTGATCATGGACGACATCGTCGACACCGCCGGCACCCTGTGCAAGGCCGCCACCGCACTCAAGGCCAACGGCGCCAAACGCGTTCTGTCCTACTGCACCCATGCGGTGCTGTCGGGCGCAGCGGTGTCGCGCATCAACGATTCCGAGCTTGACGAGCTGGTCGTCACCGATACCATTCCGCTACGTGAG
Organism: Azoarcus sp.; assembly: GCA_030656215.1. Classification (GTDB taxonomy): domain Bacteria; phylum Pseudomonadota; class Gammaproteobacteria; order Burkholderiales; family Rhodocyclaceae; genus Parazoarcus. The sequence continues at coordinate 18,356 of JAUSOD010000056.1, read as the reverse complement.
GATGCCAAGGCCAGCCCGCGCATCCGTCAGGTTTCAGTGGCCTCGCTGATGGCCGACACCATGCTGCGGATCAGCAACGAGGAGTCGGTTTCCTCGCTGTTCATGGATTAAAGTCTTGCCCGCGGTTCGCCGCGGGCTTTTTCATCTTCGTCTGGTCGCGGACGGAGACTTCAACAACCGGAGCAACAACCATGTCAATCGAATTCAAGGGTACCAAGCGCGAACTGCAGGGATCGAGTGCGAGCCGCCGCCTGCGTCGTACCGGCCAACTGCCGGGCATCGTCTACGGTGGCGACAAAGCCGCCCAGCCGGTGCTGCTGAACCATAACGAACTGTTCTACCTGCTCAAGAAAGAGGCCTTCCACGCTTCCATGCTGACCATCGACATCGATGGCGCCAAGGAAACCGTGGTGCTGCGCGATGCCCAGTGGCACGCCTTCAAGCAGCAAGTGATGCACCTCGACTTCCAGCGTGTCGACGCAACCCAGCCGATCCACCTGAAGGTGCCGCTGCACTTCGAGAACGGTGAGATCTGCCCGGCGGTCAAGCTCGGCGGCTGCATCATCTCCCACGTTCTGACCGAACTCGACGTCAAGTGCCTGCCGGCCAAGCTGCCGGAATTCGTCATGGTGGACCTGTCCGCCCTCGAAGTCGGCCAGTCGATCCACATCTCGCAGCTCACGCTGCCGGAAGGCGTGGAAGCGGTGCAGCACGGTGAAGGTGATGCTGTTGTGGCCAGCGCCCAGCAGACCCGCGGCAGCCTGTCGGCCGAAGGCGAAGAAGAAGCCGCAGCGGCCTGATGCCGGCTTCTGCCTGCCGGGATACCCGAGACTAAACAACGATGACGACTGCGGCCCTGCGCCCTCCCCGTCTCATTGTCGGTCTCGGCAATCCCGGCGCCGAATATTCCGAAACCCGGCACAACGCCGGGTTTTGGTTTTGTGAGCGGCTCGCCGACAAACTTGGCGTGCGCTTCGCGTACGAATCGCGCTTTCACGGCCTGGTCGCCAACGCGCGTGACGCGGGTGTCTGGCTGCTGATGCCGCAGAACTTCATGAACCGCTCGGGCCAGGCCATCGGCGCGCTGGCGCGCTTCTACCGCATCGAAGCGGCCGAGATCCTGGTCGTCCATGACGAACTCGATATTCCGCCCGGGCAGCTGCGGCTCAAATTCGGTGGCGGCCTCGGCGGCCACAACGGCCTGAAAGACACTTCGGCCCACCTCAACACCAACGACTACTGGCGCCTGCGCATCGGCATCGGCCACCCCGGCGACCGTAACGAAGTCGTGAACTACGTGCTCAAGTCCGCCCGCCGCGAGGAGCAGACGCTGATCGACGAATCCATCGATCGCGCGCTGGCCGCCTGGCCGACCCTGATCCGTGGCGACTGGACCACCGCGACCCAGCACCTCAACGCCCGGCCTGCCGCGCCCAAACCCCCCAAGGTGCCCAAAGCGCCCAAGCCCGCTGCGAACCCCGCCGGCGCGCCCGACCACTCCAAGGACGAAACCCAGTCATGAGCCTTAAATGCGGAATCGTCGGCCTGCCCAACGTCGGCAAGTCGACCCTGTTCAACGCCCTCACCAAAGCCGGCATCGAGGCCGCCAACTACCCCTTCTGCACGATCGAGCCCAACGTCGGCATCGTCGAAGTGCCCGATCCGCGCCTCGACGCGCTGTCCGCCATCGTCAAGCCGCAGAAGATCCAGCCTGCCATCGTCGAGTTTGTCGACATCGCCGGCCTGGTCGCGGGCGCCTCCAAGGGTGAAGGCCTGGGCAACCAGTTCCTGGCCAACATCCGCGAAACCGACGCCATCGTGCACGTGGTGCGCTGCTTCGCCGACGACAACGTGATCCACGTTTCCGGCAGCGTCGACCCGCTGCGCGACATCGAGATCATCGACACCGAGCTCGCACTCGCAGACATGGCCACGGTGGAGAAGGCGGTCAACCGCTACAAGCGCCCCGCCGCCGCCGGCGACAAGGAAGCCAAGGCCCTGGTCGCGGTGCTCGAGAAGTGCCTGCCGCAGCTCAACGAAGCGCGTCCGATCCGTGCACTCGATCTGGCCAAGGAAGAATGGGCCCTGCTCAAACCCTTCTGCCTGATCACCGCCAAACCGGTGCTCTACGCCGCCAACGTCGCCGAAGACGGCTTCCAGGACAACCCGCATCTCGACGCCGTGCGCGCCCACGCCGCACAGGAAGGCGCCCAGGTCGTTCCCCTGTGTGCCGCGATCGAGGCCGAGATCGCCGACCTCGAAGACGCCGACAAGAAGGACTTCCTCGAATCCATGGGCCTCGAAGAGCCCGGCCTCGATCGCCTGATCCGCGCCGGCTACGTGCTGCTCGGCCTGCAGACCTACTTCACTGCCGGGGTCAAGGAAGTCCGGGCGTGGACCATCCACGTCGGCGACACCGCGCCGCAGGCCGCCGGGGTGATCCACACCGACTTCGAGCGCGGCTTTATCCGCGCCCAGACCATCGCCTTCGATGACTTCATCCAGTACAAGGGCGAAGCCGGCGCCAAGGAAGCCGGCAAGATGCGTGCGGAAGGCAAGGAGTACGTGGTCAAGGATGGTGACGTTCTGAACTTCCTGTTCAACGTCTAAGCAACAACATCTGATCGCAAACCTGCCCATTTCGGCGGGCATTACAAACCCCGTACAGCCTGGTGCTTGCGGGGTTTTTGTTTCTCCGCGAATTCAAAAGCAAGACCCGGGATGTCCGATCCGGCGGCGATGGATAAAGTGTGAGCATCTATCCTGAAAGAAGCCTCCGGGAGTAAGCCGTGACCAACACCATCGCCGAACGCAGAACCTCCGCAACCCTGAGCGATCCACGCTGGGCTGCGGTGCTAGTCCGTGATGCTGCGGCGGACGGGCAGTTTTTCTACTCCGTCCGCAGCACCGGGGTGTACTGCCGTCCATCCTGTTCCGCCCGCAGACCGCGGCCGGAAAACGTTGCCTTTCATCTCACTGCAGCCGATGCCGAACGTGCCGGCTTTCGCCCGTGCAAACGCTGCCGCCCCAACCAGCCCGCCCTTTCCGGGCAACACGCGAGCCTGGTCGCAAGCCTGTGCCGCCTGATCGAGCAGGCTGACTGCCCGCCCAGCCTCACCGAGCTGGCCGGGCATGCCGGGCTGAGCGCATCGCATCTGCATCGTGTGTTCAAGACGGTGACCGGACTCACACCCAGAGCCTATGCTGCCGCGCATCGCGCCCGGCGGGTTCGCACCGAACTGGAGCGCCGCGTCACCGTGACCGACGCCCTCTACGAGGCTGGCTACGGCAGCAGCAGCCGGTTCTACGACAACGCAGGAGAAGTGCTGGGGATGACGCCGACCGCCTACCGCAAGGGCGGCGCCGGGACGACGATCCGCTTTGCCATTGGCCAGTGCTCGCTCGGTGCGATTCTGGTCGCGGCCAGCGTGGGCGGAATCTGCGCGATCCTGCTCGGCGACGATCCGGAAGCCCTGGCGCACGACTTGCAGGACCGCTTTGCGCACGCCGACCTGATCGGTGGCGACGCCGACTTCGAGCGCACGGTGGCCACCGTGATCGGCTTCGTGGAAGCGCCACGACTGGGCCTCGATCTGCCGCTCGAGCTTCGCGGAACCCTGTTCCAGCAGCGGGTGTGGCAGGCACTGCGCGAGATTCCGGCCGGCACCACGATGAGCTACGCCGAGGTAGCCGAGCGCATCGGCGCACCGAAGGCGGTACGCGCGGTCGCCGGGGCCTGCGCGGCCAACGCCCTGGCGGTGGCGATTCCATGCCACCGGGTGGTGCGCACCGATGGCAGCCTGTCGGGCTATCGCTGGGGCGTCGAACGCAAGCGTGCCCTGCTTGCGCGTGAGGCGGCGGGATGACGCCGGATCTGTTCGGCGGACTCGAAGACACCACGCAACGCGTCGAAGCGCTGGCAGCGGGCGCTGTCGTGCTGCGCGCCTTCGCCGCAGCAGATGCACATGCGCTGCTCGGTGCGCTGGCGACGGTGACCGCCCGCGCGCCGTTCCGCCACATGGAAACACCCGGCGGCTTTCGCATGTCGGTGGCGATGAGCAACTGCGGCGCACTCGGCTGGGTCAGCGATCGCCGCGGCTATCGCTATGCGGCGCGCGACCCGGACAGCGACGAAGCGTGGCCATCGATACCACCCTGCCTGCTGCGTCTGGCCGGCGATGCGGCGGTGCAGGCCGGTTTCCCTGGCTTCGTGCCCGATGCCTGCCTGATCAACCGCTATGCGCCGGGCACCCGCCTGTCCCTGCACCAGGACCGCAACGAGCGCGACTTCAGCGCACCCATCGTCTCGGTCTCGCTCGGTATTCCGGCCGTCTTTCTGTTCGGTGGCCTGCAGCGTGGCGACCGCTCGCTGCGCATCCCGCTGTTCCATGGCGACGTCGTGGTGTGGGGCGGGCCGGCACGCTTGCGCTTTCACAGCGTGCTGCCGCTCAAGGAAGCCAGTCACCCCCTGACCGGCGAATACCGCGTCAACCTCACCCTGCGCAAGGCGGGCTGATCAGAACATCGCCTTCAGCGCGCCGCGGATCCAGCTCCAGCGGCTCAGCACCAGGGCCAGCGAAATCAGCGCGCAGCCGACAAACTGGATTCCGCTCATGGTTTCACCAAACCACCATGCGGCCACCAGCGCCGTCCACATCGGCTCCAGCATCAGGATGATGGCGGCGTGGCTCGGCGTGGTCAGGCTCTGGCCATGCAGCTGAACCAGAAAACGCAGCGTGGTGGCGATGATCGCGCTGGCGAACAGCCAGAACAGAATCGGCGTGGCCACCGTGTCCGGCCAGGTCTCGAACAGCATCGATGCCGGCAGGATCAGCACCCCGACCACGAGCACCTGGATCGCACTCAGCGCCAGCACCGGGATCCCGCGCACAACCCTTGAATTGAGGTTGAACAGGAAGGCGAAGATCAGTGCCGCGGCGAAGAAGAACCACTGCCCGGGCTCGACCCGAAAACCATGGGCGAGCGACAGGCAGCCGAAGCCAGCCAGCGCCACCGGCAACGCAACCCAGGTGCTCGTCGGCGGATGCTCGCCGAAGAAGAAACGCGCGAACACCGGCACCAGCACGATCCCGAGGCTGGCGATGAACGCCCCCTCGCCCACATGGGACGCATGCTGCAAGCCCATGATCCACAGTGCCATTGCCGCGGCAAAAAACACCCCGACCAGCGCCGCGCGGCCGAACGCGTCGCGGTCGAGCACGCGCAACTGGGCCCAGCTGAAGGCCACCAGTACCACCCCCGCAAGCAGAAAGCGGGTGCCCACGAACTGAAGCGGCGGCAGCCCGGCCAGCGACTCCTTGGAAAACACCCACCCCGCCGCAGCGAGCAGGGTGGCGAAGAGCAACAGCAGGTCGGCCTTGAGCGGGTGGGCGGAGGAAGCAGTCATCGGAGCGGGAGCAGACCACGGTCGCAGGAAAGGGCCCCGCATGCTATCTCATCCGCGCCGACGTCGCGCTATCGACCACCCGTCCATCGGGGCCGGCGCATGAGGCGCGGCGCAGGACACGCCGAATCGATCGCTGCAGGCGCCGGTCAGGGTTAATAAGCCGGCGTCAGCAATCGTGGCGGTCTATTCTGCGGCCGGCGGTCGTGCCAGCTTGCGCTGCAGCGTGCGCCGATGCATCTTCAGCGCGCGCGCCGTCGCCGAAATATTGCCTTCGTGCTGGGCAAGCACGCGCTGCAGATGCTCCCATTCCAGGCGATCGACCGACATTGGCGCATCCGGCGCATGGTCGTCGATGATCACCTCTTCCGCGCGCAGAGCCTTGATGATCGCATCGATGTCGGCAGGCTTGGCCAGGTACTGCGTGGCACCGAGCTTCACCGCATCCACTGCGGTGGCGATGCTGGCATAGCCGGTCAGCACCAGGATGCGTGCATCCGGGCTGGCCTCGAGCAGCGGCCGGATCAAGCGCAGACCGGACTCACCGCCCAGGTTGAGATCGAGCACGATGAACTCCGGCGTCTGGCTGCGCGCAAGCTCAAGCGCGGCTTCGGCATCGCTTGCGCCATGGGTGACGAAACCGCGCTGCCCCAGCGCGCGCACCAGCACACGATTGAAGGCCGGGTCGTCATCGATCACCAGCAGGGTCGGTGCAGCAAGGATGCTCATCGGATAAGCGCCTGTATGGGAATGGCGAGGCGTGCAATGGTGCCGCCATCGGGACGGGGACGAAAATCGAGCCGGCCACCATGATGCTCGATGGCCGCCTGCGCCAGCAACAGGCCCACCCCCATCCCGGAAGCCTGGCCCCCGAAGGGCGTCCGCCGCATGGCAGCGCGCACCGCGTCCGACATGCCGGGGCCTCGATCCGCGACTTCAACCACAAAACGATCGTCCTCCAGATGGGCGTCGAGCTCGACCGCCTCGGCCCGACCGATTTTTGTGTTCGCGTTTGCCGCATTGTCGATCAGGTTGTGGAGCGCTTCAGCCAGGCTGGCGTCGGCCACGATCGACACTGCAGCGGCATCCCGGGTGCACTCGAGCAGCGCCGAGGCATGGGGGCGCAGCATACGCCAGCGCCCCACCACCGCGTCGAGCCAGACACCGGCACTCACCGCACCACCGCTCTCGGCGCGTTGCTGCCCGGACTCGCGGGTGAGCTGATTGAGGATGTCACGACAATGGTCGACCTGCTCGCGCATCAGCTCGAGATCCTCCCGCGCTTCCGGCGCCAGCTCCGGGCGACGGACAAGTTCGTCAACGAGGATGCGCAAAGTGCCCAAGGGGGTGCCGAGCCGATGCGCCGCGCCGGCAGCGAGCTTGCCCAGGCCCACCACATAGGCATCACGGGCGCGCGCCGCATTGCTCGCCGCCAGCGCCTGCTCGCGTCGCGACAGGGCCGCGTTCAGGTGCACCACGAACCACACCACGGTCAGTGCAGAAACGACAAAACTCAACCACATCCCTGACAGATGCCAATGCATCGCCATTGCACGATCGGTCAGTTGCACCGGGTGGTGAAACTGCCACAGCACGGAGTACGTCGCCACCGCCAGCGCCATCAGGCTCCACGCCTGACGGGGGGGCAGGATGGCCGCGCCCACCGCCACCAGTGGCAACAGCAGGGAGATCGCCGGATTGGTCACCCCACCGCCGAAGTACAGGAATGCCCCCCATGCAAGCAGGTCCAGCGCAAGTTGCATGAAGGCCCCCCACCGTCCGGCGAGCCAGCGGGCGGCACCCGCAAGCAAGGCGAGATTGAGCGCGGTGAGCGCCAGCGCCACACCCAGCATGGGCTCATGCGGATGGGCGGGTGCCAGCCACGGGAACACCACGACCACGATCACGCCCATCGCCAGAACCGACAGCCAGCGCAAGTGCAACAACCGCGTGCGGTCAGTGCGTACCGCCGACAGTGCGCCCCCTGCAGCAATCGCCTGAGCCGAGGCTGGGGCGGACGTCGGCGCTCGGTCGCGAGGCGAACCAGAGGGTGAGTCGGGAGGAAAGTCGGGAGGGAAAATCTTCATGCGTATCCTCTATCGCCAGGATGATGATGGAAATCCTCCGTCACGTCCGCGTCCTTGTTGCATATCAAGGATTTCGGGTTTGCACGCTCCTAGAGTGCACCTGCGACAAAACGTCACAGGACGCTTTGTACAGGCAAGCCGGTGGCAACTGCAGCGCCATGCATGGGGCCGCAACGCTGGAACCGTATGCCCGGACCAACACCGATCACACCAGAAACGGGAGCGACAGAACCATGAATGAAGCCAAGATGAATCCGGTCGACGAGATGCCCGACCCGAGCCGCCGCAAGTTCCTCAACAGCGCCGCGTTTGTCGGCCTGGCCGGCGCCGGCCTGTCGGTCGGCCTGTCGGCCTGCAACAAGGACGCGCCCGCACCTGCGGCTGCACCGGGCGGCGCCCCGGTCGCGGCGGCAGCGTCACACGCCGCCAACGTCCACCTCAAGCCGGGCGAGCTCGACACCTATTACGGCTTGTGGTCGGGCGGCCACACCGGCGACTTCCGCGTGCTGGGCCTGCCGTCGGGCCGCGAACTGCATCGCGTGCCGTGCTTCGTGCCCGATGCACTGGTGGGTTGGGGCATCACCAACGAATCGAAGGCGATCATGGGCACCAAGCCCGATGGCAGCCTGCGCTACACCGTCGGCGACACCCACCACACCCACGCTTCGTACAAGGACGGCAACTACGACGGTCGCTATGCGTGGATCAACGACAAGATCAACAGCCGCATCGCCCGTATCCGGCTCGACTACTTCATCTGCGACAAGATCACCGACTTGCCCAATGTTCAGGGCTTCCACGGCATTTTCCCGGACAAGCGCGACCCGGTAGACCAGGCGATCAACTACACCACCCGCGTGTTCTGCGGCGCCGAGTTCCACACCCCGCTGCCCAATGACGGCCGCGATCTGGATTCACCGGAAAAATATCGCGCCCTGTTCTCGTGCGTCGATGCCGAGACCATGGACGTGCGCTGGCAGGCGGTGATCGACGGCAACTGCGACCTCGTCGCCACCTCCTACGACGGCAAGCTCGCGGCCTCGAACCAGTACAACACCGAGGGCGGCCATCATTACGAAGGCATGATGTCGGCCGAGCGCGACGCGTGCATCTTCTTCAACATCGCCCGTATCGAACAGGCTGTGAAGGATGGCAAATTCAAGACCTACGGCGCCTCCAAGGTACCGGTGGTCGATGCCACCCGGGCTGCGAACACAGACCCGACGACCGCACTCGTGGGCATCGTCAGCGTGCCGAAGAACCCGCACGGCGTGAATGCCAGCCCGGACGGCAAGTACTTCATCTGCGCCGGCAAGCTGTCGCCCACCGCCACCGTGATCGAGCTGACCAAGGTGCTGGACTGGTTCGACGGCAAGCTGGACGATATCGACAAGGCCATTGTCGCCGAAGTCGAAATCGGCCTCGGCCCCCTGCATACGGCGTTCGATGGCCGCGGCAACGCCTACACCACGCTCTTCCTCGACAGCCAGGTAGTGAAGTGGAACGTCGATGCGGCGATCAAGTTTACGGCCGGCGACACCAGCGCTCAGTATGTGGTCGACCGTCTCGACGTGCATTACCAGCCGGGCCACATCAACGCCTCGCAATCGGAAACCATGTTCGCCGACGGCAAGTGGCTGTGCGTGGGGTGCAAGTTCTCCAAGGACCGCTTCCTGCCGGTGGGCCCGCTGCATGCCGAGACCGAGCAGTTTGTCGATATCTCGGGCGAGAAGATGGTGCTGGTGGCCGACCACCCGGTCCGCCCCGAGCCGCACGACTTCGTCATTTTCAAGCGCGAACTGCTGCAGCCCAAGCAAGTGTATGACATCAACGAGTTCCCGCTGGCGGTCAAGGACCCGAAGGAAGCCGGTGTGTTCCGCGACGGCAACAAGGTCACGGTCAAGGTGACTTCGATGGCACCAGCCTTCGAGCCGCGCGAGTTCAAGCTGAAGGTGGGTGACGAAGTCACCATCATCCTGACCAACCTGGACAAGATCGAGGACCTGACCCACGGCTTTGCGATCCCGAAGTACAACGTGAACTTCATCGTCAATCCGCAGGAAACCAAATCGGTCACCTTCAAGGCCGACAAGCCGGGCGTGTTCTGGTGCTACTGCACCCACTTCTGCCATGCGCTGCACCTCGAAATGCGCAGCCGCATGATCGTCGAAGCTTAAGTCCGAAGCACTGCTGCAGTACCGTATCAACACTCAAGGGGCGCAAGCCCCTTGAGTGCTTTCATGCACAGGTCATTGCACCGAAAGATACGAATTGATCCGGAACAAGTACATCACCGACGTGAATTCATAGACTTCATCGTAATTTCCTTATGGAGCGGGTCATGAAGTTGTATACCGCCTTGCGCGGCGCCCTTGCCTCAGTGCTCATTTCCGCAGGGCTCCTTGCCCTCGGCCTGAGTGCGGCCCCTTCCGCCAGCGCGCAGACTGCCTACGAGGCCGCATTGCCCGAAGGAATCAACAGCGCCCCGGCATTGTGCGATCTGGTCGCCTGTGGCGAGGTGCTGCCCGGCGCGACCGCGTTCTCCGAGCGCAAGGGCCAACCGCGCTACGTCGAGGGCTACGCGGAGGTCGACGGCAAGCGCACCCTGCTCGGCTACGTCATGCTGTCGACCGACATCACCGACACCCCGGCCTATTCCGGCAAGCCGGTGGTCACACTGATCGGCATGAACACCGAAGGCCGTTTCGCCGGGGTCAAGATCCTCAAACATTCCGAACCCATCCTGCTGCTCGGCATTCCCGAGTCGGCGCTGATCCGGTTCAATGATCAATACCTCGGCAAGTTCGTCGGCGACAACATCGAGATCGGCCGCTCGCGCCCCGACGAGGACATGATCGGCCTCGACGCCATTTCCGGCGCCACCGTCACCGTGATCGCGCAGAATCAGGTGATGATGATGTCGGGGGCCGCAGTGGCCCGCCAGGTCGGGATCCTCGAACCCACCATCCGCCCGCAGGCTCGCTTTGTCGATGCCGGGCGTGCGCTCGACTGGGCAACGATGGTCAAGGAGGGTGCGGTACAGCGGCTGACGGTGAAAGCCGAGCAAGTTGGCCTGGCTCGCAGCCCGACACCGTTCATTGACCTCTGGTACGGCTACCTCAATCACCCCGAAATCGGCCGCGCGGTGCTGGGTGCCGACGGCTGGCGTGCGCTGATGGCCCGCCTCAAGGAAGGCGAACACGCCCTGTTCGTGATCCGTACCGGCGGCATCGAATCGTTCAAGGGCTCCGGCTTCGTGCGCGGCGGTTTGTACGACCGGGTGCAGATCCGTCAGGGGCAGGACGCCTTCACCTTCCGCGACCTCGACTATCTCAATCTGTACGGAATCAATGCGCCGGGCGCACCTGCATTCACCGAATCGGGGATCTTCATCGTTCGCTCGCCGGCCTTTTCGGGTGCGTTCCCATGGAAGTTCATGTTTCTCGGCAACCGGGTGGATCGCGAAACCGGCGCCCGCAGCTTTGCCAACTTCGACACCGAATACTGGCTCGCCCCCAGCTATCTCGAAGGCGGCCGGCCGGAAGTCAAGAAGCCCGACGCACCATGGGTGCGCGTGTGGAAGATGCGTGCGCTGGAGATCGGCCTGTTCTCGGCGCTGCTGATCGCGGTTGGCGTGGTCTACGCGATGCGCGACACCCTCACCCGCCGCTCCACACGCAAGAACAAGTGGCCGGTGAATGTGTTCAAGTACAGCGCCTGGATCATCAGCATCGGTTTCGTCGGTTTCGGCCTGCTCGCCCAGCCCTCGATCACCCAGGTGCTGACCTGGTTCCATTCGCTGCTGTTCCAGTGGCAGTGGGAGCTGTTCCTGACCGATCCGTTCATCTTCCTGTTCTGGATCTTCATCATCGTCACCGTATTCCTGTGGGGACGCGGGCTGTTCTGTGGCTGGCTGTGTCCGTTCGGTTCCTTGTCCGAACTGCTGTTCAAGGTGGCGAACGCGATCGGGCTCAAGCGCTTCCAGTTCGTGGTGCCTATGCAGTGGCACAACCGGCTCAAATGGGTGAAGTACGGCGTGTTCTTCGGCCTGCTGGCGGTGTCGGTGTTTTCGATGGGGCTCGCGGAAAAGCTCGCCGAGGTGGAGCCGTTCAAGACCACCTTCCTGGTCGGACTGTTCAACCGCAGCTGGCCCTACACCCTGTTTGCCGCCGGCTTGTTGGGGCTGTCGATCTTCACCGAGCGGCCGTTTTGCAAGTACCTGTGCCCGCTGGGCGCGGCGCTGGCCATGCCTTCGACCTTCCGCTGGTTCGGGCTCAAGCGCAAACAGGAGTGCGACTCCTGCCACGCTTGCGCCAAGGGTTGCGGCTCCAACGCGATCGATGCCGACGGCCGCATCGACCACCGCGAATGCATGCTGTGTCTGGACTGCATGGTGCTCTACACCGACGATCACGCCTGCCCGCCGCTGGCCCAGGAGCGCAAGCGCCGCACCAAGTCCGGCCTGCCGCTGACACCGATCGGCGCCGACGGCTATTTCATCCCGATCAAGCCGGTGCCCGTGCGCGCACCGCAAGCCTGAAACCGGAAAGGAGAACAACATGGTTGATCCGCGCATGGTCACCGACCCGGTAGAACCGCCCTACGCCTCCAGCAACAGCGCCCTTCGGCGCATTCTGGCCGAGGCCTGGGACCACCTGTGGCCTTGGAGCCGCAGTGGTTTCCAGCAGCAGCGGGCCTTGCAGGCAGCCGGACTGGCGCTCGCCATGGCCGCCAGCGTGGTCTGGGTGCTGGCCGCGATGGGGCACCTGAACGCCGGCGCGATCATCGGCTGGTGGTTCGGCTGGAGCGTATTCGAGATCCTGATCCGCCTCGGCTCCAAGCCCTATGTCAAGGAGGGCCCGTGGTGGGGCAAGCACTATCGGCACGCGAACCTGATGGACATGATCTGCTATGTCGGCTTCAAGAACCTGTTGATCGGCGCCGTGCTCTTTCTCGGCCTGAAGTCGGCCGGGCTGCTGATCGTTTGACGCTGCGATGGCCTCCTCCCACGCCCTCCTTCTCCCTGCCCGCTTTTCCTCGAGCCACCTGCGCGCCCTGATCGCAACGCTGGCCGCGGGCGCGTTGCTGGCGTGGGCGGGTGCGGCACCAGCCGCCACGCTGCGCGTCGCCCCCGGGGAGTCAATCCAGGCGGCGATCGAGCGCGCGGCGCCCGGCGATACGATCGAGATCGAACGCGCGCGCTACGTCGAGAACCTGCTCATCGCCAAGCCACTGACCCTGCGCGGGCTCGACCGGCCGACGATCTCGGGCAACCTCAAGGGCGACACCATCCGCATTACCGCCGAGGATGTCACCCTGGACGGCTTGATCGTGTCCGACTCCGGCGACAGCCTGCGCGAACAGAATGCGGGCATCTACGTCTTTCCCGGCTCGAACCGTACCGTGGTGCAGAACTGCGACATCACCTACAGCCTGTTCGGGCTGTGGATCGAGAAGGCCAACGACGTCCGGATCGAGAACAACCTGATCACCGGCAAGCGCGAATACCAGTCCTCGCAGCGTGGCAACGGCATCCAGCTGTACAACACCCATCGCGCGCAGATCATCGGCAACAACATCAGCTTCGTGCGCGACGCACTCTATGTGGATGTGTCACATAACGCCCTGTTTCGCGGCAACAAGCTGCATCACAGCCGCTACGGCACGCACTACATGAATGCCTATGACAATGTGTGGGAAGACAACGATACCTGGATGAACCGCGGCGGTCTCGCGCTGATGGAAGTGCGCCGCATCACCGTGCGCAACAACCGTGCGTGGGCCAATTCGGATCACGGCATCATGCTGCGTACCATCCAGGACTCGGTGGTGGAGAACAACGTCGTCGCCGGCAACCAGCGCGGCTTCTTCATCTACGACGCCGAATACAACGTACTGCGCGGCAACGCCATCATCGACAACGTGGTGGGCGTGCACCTGTGGGCCGGCTCCAAGAACAACGAAGTCGAAGGCAACGACTTCATCGCCAACCGTGAGCAGGTGCGCTACGTCGGCGCGCGCGACATGCCGTGGGGCGACAAGGAAGGCAACTACTGGAGCAATTACCTGGGCTGGGACCGCAACGGCGACGGCATGGGTGACGTCCAGTACGAAGCCAACGATCTGGTGGACCGCCTGTCGTGGCAGCACCCGATGATGAAGCTGCTGCTCGCCAGCCCGGCAGTACAGACCCTGCGTCTGGTGGGCCAGCAGTTCCCGCTGCTGCGTGCGCCGAGCATCGTCGACCCGAAACCGCGGATGCAGCCGCACAACCCTGACTGGAGCCAATGGCGTGGCAGACATTTCCCTCGCTCCCAATAAGCCGCAGCCTGACGTCAGCCTCGGGAGCGGCCTTGAGGTCGGCTTCAGCGCCGACCTCGGCACAGGCACCGACCCGGCCGCCGCAGTGATCGTCACCCGCGGCGCGCGCAAGCACTACGGCGCCATCCGCGCGGTGGACGGCGTCGATCTGGCGGTATTGCCCGGCGAGCTGTTCGGCTTGATCGGGCACAACGGCGCCGGCAAGAGCACCCTGTTCAAGATGATGCTCGGCCTGATTCCCGCCACTGCGGGCGAAATCCGCATCGGCGGCGCCCTTGTCACCGGTGCCAATTTCCGGGCCGTACGCCGTACGGTCGGCTATTTGCCCGAAAACGTGGTGCTGTATGACAACCTCACCGGGCTCGAGACCCTGCACTTTTTCTCCCGTCTCAAGGGCGTGTCACCACGCGAAAGCGGCGCGGCACTCGAGCGCGTGGGATTGGCCGACGCGGCCAAACGGCGGGTGCGCGAATACTCCAAAGGCATGCGCCAGCGTCTGGGATTTGCCCAGGCACTGCTCGGCAATCCGCGCATCCTGTTCCTCGATGAACCGACCACCGGCCTCGACCCGGAAGCGATCCGTGGCTTCTACGCGATCCTGCGCCAACTCAAGAGCGAGGGCGTGACCATGGTGATCACCTCGCACATCCTGGCCGAAATCCAGGAGCGGGTGGATCGGCTTGCGATCATGACCGCCGGCAAGGTGCAGGCCATTGGCACCGTACAGGCGCTGCGCGAACAGATGGACCTGCCCCTGCGTTTCACCGTACGGGTCGCAGCGGAGGATTTTGCAGCCGTCCGTGCTGCGCTTGGACATCTGCCGGTCAGTGCGATAGAAGCCAGCGGCGAACATGTAACGGTGCACTGCCAACGTGAAGCCAAGATGGCGGTCATCGAGGCACTGGCTCGCCTGGACGGCCGCGTGCTCGATCTGACCGTGCGCGAGCCCTCGCTCGAAGACGTGTTCTTCGGCTTTTCAGACTAAGGAGGCGAACATGGAAATCTCGCAGATCGCCACCATCGCAGGGAAGGAGTTCTGGGACCGCATTCGCAACCGCTGGGTGCTGGCCGTCGCCATCATCTTCACTGCATTTGCGCTGGTCATCGCCTACTTTGGCGCCGCACAACAAGGAGCCGTGGGCTTTCGCTCGATTGAGGTCACTATCGCCAGTCTGGTCAGCCTGGTGATCTACCTGATTCCGCTGATCGCGCTGGTGCTCGGCTTCGACGCCATCGTCGGCGAGCGCGAGCGCGGCTCGCTCGACCTGTTGCTGTCGATGCCGATCACCCGCGGCGAGCTGCTGCTGGGCAAGTACCTCGGCCTCGCCGCCGCGCTGACCTTCTCCACCGTGGCGGGCTTTGGCCTGGTGGCCCTGGTGCTGTCGGCCCAACTCGACGTCAATGCGCTGTTCCACTACTTCGGCTTCATGGCCAGCTCGGTGCTGCTCGGCTGCGCCTTCCTCAGCCTGGCAGTGATGCTGTCGGTGTTCGCCGCCGACCGCACCCGTGCATCGGGGCTTGCCATCGCGATGTGGTTCTTCTTTGTGCTCGTGTTCGACCTGTTGCTGCTCGGCGCGCTGGTCGTTTCCGGCGGGCAGTGGGGCGGCGAGATCTTCCCCTATCTGCTGTTGCTCAACCCGGCGGACGTGTTTCGCATCCTCAACATCTTCGCGCTCGAAGACGTACGCACCTTGTACGGCCTGGCCACCGTATTTCCGCCCGCATTGGCCAAGCCCTGGTTGCTGGGTCTGGTGATGTTGGCGTGGATCGCGGCGCCGCTGGCCATCGCGACGTGGCGCTTTCGCAAATGAGCCGCGCCAATACAGCCCCCCATTTTTCTGGAGTGACTTCATGTGCACACATCATGCCTGCATGAGCCGGCGCAACTTCCTGCTCGCCGCTGCGGCAGCCGGCGTACTTGCCGCCTGCGGCAGTGGTGACGGCAGCGGCCAACCGACCGGCGTCGCAGTGGAAATCGACCAAAGCACCAGTTGCGCGCTCGACGGCATGCTCCTCGCCGACTATCCCGGTCCCAAGGCTCAGATCCACTACACCGGCCAAGCTGCACCTGAGTGGTTCTGCGACACGGTGGAGATGTTCTCGATCTATCTCAATCCGGAACAGGCACGCCGAGTCACCGCCTTGTACGTGCAGGATATGGGCAAGGCCGACTGGGACCAGCCGCGCGGGCACTGGATCGACGCGAAGACTGCCATTTACGTCCATGGCTCCAAACGTCGAGGCTCCATGGGACCAACCATCGCCTCGTTCTCCAGCGAGGCCGATGCCAAGACCTTTGCCGACGCCTGGGGCGGCAAGATCCTCCGTTTTGCCGACGTCACCCCGGCCATGGTGGTCCTCGACGGCGGTGCCCTCCACGATCAAAGGATGTAGACCAATGGACCCACTCTACGACGCACTGACCCCCGACGACGCCATGGAAATGCAGCTCACCGCGCGTCTGATCTACCAAACACGCGAAAACCGTCGGACCGTGCTCGAGGCCATGGGCGTTGCCGACGAGGCCGATTTGCTTGGTCGTATCTCCCGCAGCGAAATTCCCGAGCATCCGGCCTATGAGCACTACTTGGCGGCACGCATCCTGCGCGACACCCACGACACCGCCCGACAACTGATGACCGGTGCCCTCAAGGAGATCAATCAGCGATGAGCCTGCATGCCGAACTCCTCCAGTACATCCTCCGCGACTTCAGTGCCTGTCTGCTTACGCAGCCAAAACTCACCCAGGATGCGATCACCGTGTCGCTGAACAACGGCGTGATACTCACCGTGCGCTACGCGGCAGCGGACGCCTACTCCTTACGCTGGCATGGTGATGAAGCAACGGTTGGTGGCGCCCAAGGAATCGACACCTCGCCCACACACCCCGACCTCGCCACTTACCCCAACCACCTGCACCTGACCAACGGCCGGGTCGTCGCAGACCCCCTCACCCATCCCGACGCCACCCCCGAAGCGAATGTCCGCGCCGTGATCGAGGCTCTGCTGCGCGATCCGACGTTGGCCGAATTCTTGCCGTGACTGTCAGCCATACCGCGCGCACGGCCCTGCTCGGCACCGCTGCAGTCTGCCTTGCAGCCGCGGGCGGAATGTTCCTGCAGTACGCCCAGCGCTCGCCGGCAGACTTCTACCCGCCCGCCGAGGACATTTGCGTCGTCACCCCATCGCGGACGTCTTCAGCCCATGCCTGGGACTCCGCTTCGGGACTCGGAAAGTACGATGCGCGCCCCATCCCCACCGACGCCCGTTGCCCGGTGTGCGGCATGTATCCGGCGCGCTATCCGACCTGGGCGGCACAGCTCATATTCAAGGATGGCACGGCGCACTTCTTCGACTCCGCGGTGGACCTGTTCATGTTCCTTGATGAGCCGGCCCGATTTGACCAGGCGCACACCGCCGACGATGTCGAAGCCCTTTATGTGGCCGATCACCTGCGTGCAAGCTGGCTGGCTGCCAGAACGGCTTTCTTCGTCATCGGGGCCAAGGTCTACGGGCCGATGCGGGGTCCGGACATCCCAGCATTCGCGAGCATTGACGAGGCCACCGCCTTCGTGTCCGAACATGGAGGACGTGTGCTTCGTTTCGATGCAATCGACAGCAGCACTGTCGCCACCTTACGCGACGCCAACCACGCAACGCATACGCACTAGGCGGATATCGCCAACAGCTCCGTCTGCTGGACGAAGAGTGTCGAAAAAAATGGAGGCCACACGGGCCTCCACTCTTGCGCACTTGGCAGCGAGTCCTATTGCGACTTGACCACCATGTAATCAACGGCAGCCTTCACCTCGTCATCCGTCAGAGATGCGCCACCGCCACGCGGCGGCATCATGCCCTTGGAACCCGTGTAGCCCTCTATCGCATGTTTGTGCAGCGTGTCGGCGCCCTGCGCAATACGCGGCTCCCAGTCCGCCTTGTCTCCAGGCTTGGGGGCACCGGCGACACCGGCTGCGTGGCACAACGCGCAAGTCTTCTTATAGACACTCTCACCCACGGCATTTACGGCAGGTGCGGGAGTTGCCGCAACCGGCGCCGGCGCAGCTGCGATCGGCGCTGGCGCTGGCGCCGAACCCGTCGCGGTACCCGAATCCTGTCCGCCACAGGCAGCCAGTAACACCGAAAGCGTTACTGCCAGAATCAATGGGGTCTTTTTCATTTAGCTTACTCCGTCTCTCTATTAGGCTTGAACAGCCGATGAACGTAATTCACCGGTAGTGAATGAATTCTAGTGAGCACAGAGCAAAATTGGATTGACCCCCATCAATAATGAAAACGCATCCCTCAGTCGCCATTTATCTGGGGATGTGCAGACCGAAATTGCGATCTGGCAGGCTCAAGGGTAGACGGACGAAACCCCGGCGCATGGATTGCACCGGGGTTTTGTATGGGGTTAGTCTGACGATGACCTACTTTCACGAGAGCGAATCTCACTATCATCGGCGCGTACCTGTTTCACGGTCCTGTTCGGGATGGGAAGGGGTGGGACCAGGCAGCTATGGTCGTCAGACTATGACTTGTTCCCT
>JAUSOD010000045.1 GCA_030656215.1 Azoarcus sp. | reverse complement strand
CGCGCGCGCCGGGCTCACCGAATCGCAACTCGCCGATGCCCTGCACCGCGACCTGCTGGTCGAGGCGATCATGGACCGCGTCGGCGCACGGAGCGGAGAAGTTGGCGACACCGAGGCCGAGATTTTTTACTACACCCATCTCGACCGCTTCCACAGCCCCGAAAAGCGCAGCGCACGTCACATCCTGATCACGGTAAACGAGGACTACCCGGAGAACACGGCCGAGCGGGCCGAACACCGGATCCGCGAGATCGCGCGCCGCCTTGAAAGCAAACCCGCCCGCTTCGAGGAGCAGGCGATCAAGCACTCGGAATGCCCCACCGCACTTAACGGCGGACAGCTTGGCGAGGTACTGCGTGGCCAGCTTTACCCGGCCCTCGACGAAGCCTTGTTCACGCTCCCGGTCGGTAGCCTGTCCGGCGTACTGCGCTCGGAGCTCGGCCTGCACCTGCTGCGCTGCGATGCCATCCATCCGGCACGCACGCTGAGCTATGCCGAAGTCGCCGACGCCCTGCGCCGCCGCCTTACCGAAGACCGCGCGCGGCGCGACGCAAAACGCTGGCTTGCGCGACTGCTGCGCCCTGCGGGCGCCACCACGCTGGGTGCCACGACTGCCGGCTGAATCCTGCATGCGAGCGCCCTCGCCCGCACTGCCTCAACAATCGAATTCCTTCCACTGCACGAGAGCACGACATGATCCTGCAACGCTACGAACAACAAGGACTGCTGTTCAACAGCAACTTCACCGAATCCGCGGGCGCGCCCGACCTGTTTGCCTACCGGGGCGACCTCGTCCTGGTTCAGGGCGAGGTCGGTGACGCCTCCGGCCGGCGCAAGCCGCCGGTCGCCACGGTGCGTCAGTCGGTGCTGCTGGCCGACGGCGACAAACTCAAGCTGGCCGCCGGCCTGCTCGACGACATCGCGCGCCTGCCGGTCTTCATCGAGCGCTACGCCGCCGACTTTGCCCCCGACGTGAAGGTGATTTTCTTCGTCTCCAATATCGGCAAACCGGTTCAGCTCAGCCTCGACGGCATCCGCTACGCCCTGCTCCCGCTCGAAGACGGCATGGTGTGGAACGAGCTGCTCGACGAACTGAACATCGAGAAGAGCGAACTCAAGAGCCAGTCCGCCGGCGAAAAAGTCGCCACCATCGGCACCGCGTTCCAGGGCTACAAGGCAAAAGGCAACGAAGTCACGCTCGAAGCCGCGCTCGCCGACACGATCGAAGTCAAGCGCGGCGGCCGCGGACCGGTCTGAGCGCAGCATTCCGCAGGCAGGAGCCTTGGGCCTTGCCTGCGGGCTCGGGTCTTTCAGAGGGTAAGCCCGCTGACCACCTAAGCCGCATCAGCCGCAGCTGCGCCGGCCTCAACCTGAGCCGATGCGAGCGACCGCAGTGGCGATGGATGTCGATTGCGCGGCATGACAGCACGCATCGCAGCCGCTGCCAGCAGCGTGGACGCATCCTTCCCATCATCAGGATAAGACGCGAATCCCACACCCGACGCGATATGTATCATTCC
The DNA here is from genome assembly GCA_030656215.1 of Azoarcus sp. Lineage (GTDB taxonomy): Bacteria > Pseudomonadota > Gammaproteobacteria > Burkholderiales > Rhodocyclaceae > Parazoarcus. The sequence continues at coordinate 32,787 of JAUSOD010000045.1, read as the reverse complement.
TTCGCAAACGTCGAACGGACAGGCCAAGGCATCGTGCAAAGCGGCGACGGTCTGAACCAGTTCGTCGTCATCCACCACCCCTTCATGCACCGCGGCAAAGGCACGAAACCGCACCCGGGCAAGCGCACTTTCCATCTTCAGCAGTGCCTGCAACCGTCGTGCCAGCACTATCAGCGCCGCATCGGCCACATCCCTGCCGAGCAATTTCACTGCGCGCTCCAGATCGTGCAACTCCACCCAAAGAACGACAAGGCCTGTTCCAAAGCGTGTCGAGCGGACGATCGCCTTCGTGATCTGAGCTTCCAGGACAAGGCGGGAAGCGAGCCCGGTCAGGGGATCGATTGCCGGCGCGGGAACAAACTTCCCCCCCCCCAACGACGGGGGCCGCGATCGTGCCTGTGGCATCCGGCTCGATCGGGGACCGCGGCCAAAGAGGGACTTGAGGCGATAACAGACTCGTAGCAGTTTGGAGATATACGACATAGAGAAAAGGCTCGATGCTGGAAATGCAGCGCTACCTCGCGGTCGCTGCCCGTGCCTTTAACTCTATTCTCCAGTGCGGGGGCTTGCCGTGACCTTATGACGCCCGCCGCCAACTGGGCACTCGGTACAGTGTGGAATTTGTCACAAGCGATGCGACAAGCACATGCTGCTGCCGCGACTCGCTCGTTTGTTCATTCCTCGATCCGGGCCACGACGATGCCGATCGCGCTATCCAGTTCGCGAGTCAGCGCGAGGCAGTGATCGCCGCTACCGACCAGATAGAGATTGAACCCCGCTGCCTCGAACGCCGGCGGCAGGCGTGCGGGGATGTCATCCTCGGAGCAGGCGACAAACCGCAGCGCCGGCCACTGTTTGCGCAACACGGCGACACACTCGTCACCCGTGCCCTCGCGGCCCACCACGACCGCAGCTTCGGCCAGCAATGCCTCGTTGATCATGCTTCGGACTCCTCGCTGGTCACATAACGCTGCAGACTCGCAGCCTCGCGCCCGAGCACCTTGGCCAGCCAGGGTGGCGGGCGCTGCAGGGTGCCCTGCAACTGGGACAGGACCTCGCGCGCCGCGCCACCGACCGGATACTTGACCGGATGAATGCCGGCACGCACTACCTTGGCCGCAGCGGGGCCCCCAATCGACTGCATGTAGACCAGGTGGCAATCACCAATGAGTTCGGCACGTGCCACATTGCGATCCTCGGCCTGGTCGGCGCCATGCGTGGAACGCACCTCGGCGAGGGCGACGGCGGTCTCCGAAACAAGGTAGATCAGAAAACGGTTACAGGAGCCGAAATGGCCGTCGAGCAGTTCGGCGTTGTTGGACGCCACCGCCACGCGCAACAAACCGGCGGCCGGCGGCAGCGCTGCGTCCGGTACCGGACTGCCGTCATCGATGCCTTCGCCCCACAGATAGCGAACGGCCGATTTCAGCGCCGCAGCGTCAACCCCGGGGTCGACGATCTCATCGCCCTGCAGCAGAGCCTTGATGTCCGCGACCGTCACGCGGGAAAGTTTGTCTTCAGTAACGGGGGTGCCAAGGCGGTCGCCGAGTGCACGAACGAACTCGGTGACCTTGATGCCCGGCAGTGCGCGGGCGGCCATCGCGATGCGCAATGCAGCTTCACGGGTGACCGGGCTTCCGGTGGGAGCGGATGCGGAACTGGCTTGGGCGTTCATGACGAGCCTCATCGTGCAAGGGAGCTACGGGGCACGCCAACTGGCGCACCCCGGTTTCAGGATCAGGCCGCGAGCGGCACGATACAGGTGTCGGTACCGGGACAGACCTCTACGCACTGGGGCACGTCGAACTCGCCCTCGCACTCGGTACAGGTTTCAGCGTTGATTTTGAAGATACCGCCCTTGTCGGTGATCGACTTGGTCGGACAAACGGGCTTGCAGTCCCCGCAGGACGTGCATTCAGCCTGGACGATCTTGAGTGCCATGATGAACTCCTTTCAATGGGGAAACGCCTCGAGCGCTTACGGACACGCTACCGCGATTGCGAAAGCGCGTCCGCAACGCTCACTCGGCTGAGTCCAGACGCTTCGCACGCACGGAAATCGGCAGCCGTGCCGGCGCTTCCTGCGGCTCGATATAGTAGGTACCACCGCCCGCGAGCTTGAGTTCGCCGCCCCATTTGGCCGGGGAGTCGAATTCGATCGAAGAGATGTTGTCCTCGAGGTCGCGCTTGGGCAAATAGAACACCAGTCCACCTGTGTCGTTCTTGCGAATCATGATATTGGCCACAACAGACTCCTTGTTGGCTCGGAACCGGGCTCGGGGAGGATCGGCGAGCACCATGCTCCCGAGCCTCCCCGATAAGACTTCGAAGGGCATGGGTGGGCTAGTCACCCACCCCATGCCGCTTCGTCCAACCCTTCCTCAGCGAACGAGGTCGTAGTTGTAGTCGGTGGTGCCCATGCCGCGGGTCTCGTCGTCGAGCCGCTCAAGGACCGCATTGACCAGGGTGGTGAGGATGTACATCGCGCCCTCGTAACCCAGGGTGGTCATCCTGTGCAGGTGGTGACGGTCGAAGATGGGGAAGCCGAGGCGGATCAGCGGAACCTCGAATTCCTTGCCCTTGAACACCGTGTCGCGCTGGATGTACTTACCGTACGAGTTGCCGATCAGGAAATCGGGCTTGTCGGTGAAGCACAGGCTGCGCAGGTGCCACAGGTCGGCGCCCGGGTAGACCTTGCAGCTGGCGCCGACCGGACTGTCGGCCAGCATCTTTTCCATCGCTTTGGTCCAGCGCTTGCTCGCGTTGTTACACACGATGTGGGTCGGTTCGGCACCGAGCTCGAGCAGGAACTTGGTCATGCCCATGACGAAGTCCGGATCACCATACAGCGCGAAACGCTTGCCGTGCAGCCAGGTGTGGCTGTCCTGCATCATGTCCATCAGACGGCCGCGTTCGAGCGCGAGCGACTCCGGGATTTCCTTGCCGGTGATCTCGGACACCTTCATCAGGAACTCGTCGGTCCATTCCATGCCCATCGGAATGTTGAGCTTGGGGACTTCGTGGTTCCAGGTACCCTCGACCAGCTTCTTGGTCTTCTCAAGATGCCACGGCTGCAGCAGGATGGTGTTGAAGGCGTTCGGCGCGTCCTTGACTTCGTCCATCGTGGTACCGCCCGAATACATGCGGAACTCGCCGTCGGACGGGGTATCGAGCACGTCGGTCGGGTCGCACAGCATGGTCGCGTCCACACCCATCTCGCCCATCATCCGCTTCATGACACGGTAGTTGCCGAGATAGGTCTCGAACCCGGGCACCAGGTTGAGCTTGCCGTTGCTGCCGACAACCTTGCCTTCCATGTGGTTGAGGGTGAAGTAGCGCGCAATGCCCTCGAACATGTTGTCCCAGCCGGTGGTGTGGCTACCGACGAAGGACGGGGTGTGGGCGTAGGGAACCGGGTAATCCTGGGGAATATTGCCGGCCTTCTTGGTGTTGTTGATGAAGGCGTTCAGGTCGTCACCGATCACCTCGGCCATGCAGGTGGTGGACACCGCGATCATGTCGGGCTTGTACAGCGCCTTGGCGTTTTCCAGGCCGTCGATCATGTTCTTCTGACCACCGAACACTGCCGCATCTTCGGTCATCGAGTCCGACACGCAGGAGATCGGCTCCTTGAAGTGGCGGTTGAAGTAGGTGCGGAAGTAGGCGACACAGCCCTGCGAGCCATGAACATACGGCAGGGTCTTGTGGAAGCCGAGCGAGCACAGCACCGCGCCCAGCGGCTGGCAGGCCTTGGCGGGGTTGATGGTGAGCGCTTCGCGCTTGAAGTTGAGGTCCTGGTATTCCTGGGTGGTGGTCCACTGGAACACTTCGGCAATCTTGTCGTCCGGGTGGCGATCCTCGAACAGATCCTGTTTGTTCTTCAGCGACGCCTTGTAGTCGTCGTCACGAAACAGGGGATAGCAGGGCTTGATGTCGTCAACGGTCTGCATTTCTGGCTCCTTGCCTGCGTCGCCAATCTGCGAACGACAGGCACAAGGTTTTGGGTTGTGCGGGGCATCGCCCGCACATCACGCATTGCTCACCGGGGAGCGTCGCGACCCGTTTCACTCGCCCCTCGCGCATCTTGCGCAAGGGGCGCTGAACAGGCGGATCGCAACGTCGATCCGGCCGGACTCACTGATTACGCAGCGGCCTTCACTTCTTCGGCGGGCTTGACGAGCTTCCACGGCGGGACTTGCTTGCCCCAGCACGGGTTATTCAGCGTCATGTCCATGTCACGGGCGAAGATGGCGAAGCCGTCAAAGCCGTGATATGGGCCGGAGTAGTCCCAGCTGTGCATCTGGCGGAAGGGAATGCCCATCTTTTGATAGATGTACTTTTCCTTGATGCCGGAGCCAACGAGGTCGGGCTTGATCCGCTTGACGAACTCTTCCAGCTCGAAGCCAGTGACGTCGTCATAGAGCAGGGTGGCGTTACCCATTTCCTGGATGGTGCGATCGTAGTCGTCGTTGTGGCCGAATTCGTAGCCGGTACCGACCACTTCCATGCCCAGATCTTCGTAGGCGCCGATGACGTGACGCGGACGCAGACCACCGATGTAGAGCATGACGCGCTTGCCCTGCAGACGCGGCTTGAACTTGTCGATGACGGCTTGCATCATCGGCTTGTAGCGCGCGATCACCAGTTCGCACTTCTCCTTGATGGAGTCGTCGAAGAAGGCGGCGATACGACGCAGCGACTCTTCGATCTTGGTCGGGCCGAAGAAGTTGTACTCCATCCAGGGGATGCCGTACTTCTCTTCCATGTGCCGACTGATGTAGTTCATCGAGCGGTAGCAGTGGAGCAGGTTCAGCTTCGCCTTCGGGGTGTTTTCCATTTCAGCGATGGTGCCGTCGCCGGACCACTGGGCGATGACGCGCAGACCCATCTCTTCGAGGAAGATGCGGGAAGCCCAGGCATCGCCACCGATGTTGTAGTCGCCGATGATGGTCACGTCGTACGGGGTGGACTCGAATTCCTTGCCGTCACGGTTCGACAGCACCCAGTCACGGATCGCGTCATTGGCGATGTGATGGCCGAGCGACTGCGACACGCCGCGGAAGCCTTCGCAGCGCACCGGCACCACGACCTTGTTGAGTTCCTTCGCGGCCTTCTTGGACACGGCTTCGATGTCGTCGCCGATCAGGCCGATCGGGCATTCCGACTGCACGCTGATACCCTTGTGCAGCGGGAACAGGCCTTCGATCTCGTTCATGATCTTGGCGAGCTTCTTGTCGCCGCCGAAAACGATGTCCTTCTCCTGGAAATCGGAGGTGAAGTTCATCTCGGCAAAGGTGTTCACGCCGGTGGTGCCGACGTAGTAGTTGCGGCGACCGGCGCGCGAATACTGACCGCAGCCGACGGGGCCGTGGGAGATGTGGATCATGTCCTTGATCGGACCCCACACCACACCACGCGAACCAGCGTAGGCACAGCCGCGGATGGTCATCACGCCAGGCAGCGACTTGCGGTTGGAGGTGATGCACTTCTTCGACTGTTCGATCGACTGATCATTGATCGCAAGGTGCTTGGCGCGATCTTTCTTGGCCTTTTCGGGATAAACCTCGAGTACTTCCTGGATCAAGCTCTCGGTTTCTTCACGGGTGAGCGTAGACATCTTGCTTCTCCTGTTCATGCTGGCACCAATCTGTGCACACCATGCTTAGGTTTTGCGCGATACCCGGTGGCAGGCAGCAGCCGGCCACCGGGCTGATAGTGCGGGCTTCACGCCCGCACGGCAGATCAGGCAGCGGCAGCGGCAGCGGCGTCAGCAGCCAGCTCGGCGGCAGTCTTGCCGATGATGGCGGTGTTTTCCACTTCCATGATGCCGAATTCCATCAGCAGCTCTTCGAGCTCGTCCATGGTGATCGGGGTCGGGATGACGAACTTCTTGTTATCCACGATCTTGCGAGCCAGGGCGCGGTATTCGTCAGCCTGCTTGTGCGTCGGGTCATACTCGATCACGGTCATGCGGCGGATTTCGGCGTGCTGCACAGCGTTGTCACGCGGCACGAAGTGGATCATCTGGGTGCCGAGCTTTTCAGCCAGGGCGATGATCAGTTCATCTTCGCGGTCGGTGTTGCGGCTGTTGCAGATCAGGCCGGCCAGACGCACGCTACCGGAGTTGGCGTACTTCACGATGCCCTTGGCGATGTTGTTGGCCGCATACATGGCCATCATTTCACCGGAGCAGACGATGTAGATTTCTTGCGCCTTGTTTTCGCGGATGGGCATGGCGAAGCCGCCACAGACCACGTCGCCGAGCACGTCGTAGAATACGAAGTCGAGGTCTTCGTCGTAGGCGCCTTCCTCTTCGAGGAAGTTGATCGCGGTGATCACACCACGGCCAGCGCAGCCGACGCCGGGTTCCGGGCCACCGGACTCGACGCACTTGACGCCACCGAAGCCGACGGACATGACGTCCTCGAGTTCGAGATCTTCCACGCTGCCGGCTTCGGCGGCGAGTTCCATGACCGAGTTCTGAGCCTTCGAGTGCAGGATCAGGCGGGTCGAATCTGCCTTCGGATCGCAGCCGACGATCATGACCTTCTTGCCGGCTTCAGCGAGCGCGGCGACGAGGTTCTGGGTGGTGGTGGATTTGCCGATGCCACCCTTGCCATAGATGGCGGCTTGACGAAGTTTTGCCATGGTGCGTTACTCCTTGTCGGAACTTGGGACTCGTGAATCGATCGTGTTGCGTTGAACCACGAGCAAGCTTTTGCAATGAGCGTGCCACCTCGATAATTTTTCTCCAAGCCATTGAAATGAAAGAGAACACCCCTGACACCCCTGGCAGCTCGGGGGATGCCCTGTGCGACAAAACCCCTACATTTTGTAGGGCCGACAACATTCACGTCGGGATTCCTGCAAGGCTCGCACGCCTTACCATTCCGGCTGCAGGCCGGCGCCCGCTCAATCGCGCCAACCTGCCGCCCGAAGCGCTGGCCAGCTTCGCCTTCCAGCTCGCACCCTGCGCCCTGGAACTGGATGGCGTTCTACCCCTGCACCGCCCGCTGTTCGACCGGCTGGCGGGGCTCAACCAGGCGCCAGCGCGTGCACAACTGTTTCGCACCTACATGAACGCGCATTTCCAGCTCGACAATCCGGGCGCGCTCGGCTTCTCGGCGAGCGCCCGTATCGATCGCAGCCGGCTGGACTACCTGCGTCTGCTGCGCGGCTGGCTGTTCAATGCCGAAAGCCGGGAAGGGGCCATCCTCAAAGCCTGGGTGGAATCGCGCTTCGGCCTGCTCACCCGCTTTCACCGCGGACCGGTCGGCGACAGCGGCACCGCCTCCCGCATCGCCTTCGAGCGCGAGGCCGGCGCCGGCCTGTACACCACCGGCGCACTCGAGGCGCAGATCGACCTGCTCTACGCATGGTCGCAGCACGAACTGGCGCGGCACGGCGACGCGCCCGGTCAGTCCACCCCTCACCTCACCCTTTATCGCGGCCTGTCGGGCGCACGCACCCTGCCCGGCGCCCCGGCGCTGGAAGACGGCCGCCACTTGATCGAACTGAACAACCTCAGCTCCTTCTCCGCCAGCCGCGAGCGCGCGGACGAGTTTGGTGATGTCGTGGTGTCATGTGCGATCCCGCGCGAGAAGATCCTCGCCTTTACCGGACTGCTGCCCGGTTTGCTGCAGGGAGAAGAGGAATTCCTCGTGATTGGCGGGGTGGTTGCCGCACGGCGGGAATGTTGAAGACGAGCGTCGGCGCACGCCCCACCCCGCTCCGGCATGCCGCCGGACTTCTTCGGCGCGTGAGCTGATCCCGGGGTGGGTGAACGCCCTGTCGGAAACTCGACACACGCTTGTCGTGCGCACGACACCTGCCAGCCCCCGCTCATCGCGGGCGCGCCACCATCCCTGCAGATACGCCATTGCAGGCGGCCGGCACCGATGGCACCGATCTTGCACATGTGTACTTGACGCTGCGTATTTCGCGCTCCTGGCACCCGCTCCGAACCCCCGCCGAACACCACAAGGAAGGCTCATGACGACAAGCTTAGACCAGATCCGGGCCGGCCTCGCCGCCGGTGAAATAGTCCCCTTCATCGGCGCCGACGCGCTCTCCGATGTCACCAACAAGAAGACCGGCAGCAAGATCCCCGCCACCAGCGACGAGCTGATCCTTGCCCTGAACAACGGCCAGCCGATGTCACCGCGCCTGATGTACGAGTTCCCCCGCGCGGCGATGAACATCGAACTCAAACGCGGCCGGGTTGCCGTCAATCGGGCGCTGGAAGGCATCTACGCCGACCGCGGCTGGTCGGAAGCCGCGCTCCACCAGTGGCTCACCGGGCTGAAGCTGCCCTACATCATCGACCTCAACCGCGACACCGGGCTACAGCAAGCCTGGGCCGATCGCCCGCATACCCTGATCGTCGGTATCGCGCGCATTGCCGGCGGCCTGCGCTACAAGCTGTTCCGTCACGATGGCACCAGCTATACCGCCGCGGAAGACGGCGACATCGATCCTGCTGCACCCATCCTGTTCAAGCCCTGTGGCACGCCGTGGCCGGAGCCGAACTGGATTGCGTCGGATGCCGACTTCGTCGATTACATCACCGAACTGATGGGCGGCTTCGCCATCCCCCCCTACCTCAAGGAGCGGCGCAAGGGGCTACGCTATGTGGTGCTCGGCGCGCGTCTGAACCGCGACACCATCCGCATGCTGCTGGCCGATTTCATCTACGGTGCCGCCAGCCCCGCCGGCTGGGCGCTCATCCCGGGTGCAAACGACAAGGAGAAGCGCTTCTGCGCCCGCATCGGGCTGGAAGTCATCGATGCCGACTGGCGCGAGCTGGCCGGCCTGCCGGTGGCCGAGGCGGCCTGAGGTGGCGATCGAAGCACTGCAGTGGAATGACGACCGCCACCTACTCGGGGTGGCGGAGATGGACGCCACCCACCGCAGCTTCGTGAGCCTCGCGGCACGCCTGGCGACGGCCGGGGATGCGGAATTTCCGGCCCTGTTCAGCGAACTGCTCGACCATAGCCGCGCGCATTTCACCGCCGAGGACGCGGCCATGCGCGCGAGCCGCTTTCCCGCGATTGGCGAACACATCGGCGAGCACCAGCGGGTGCTCGCCGAACTGCGCGCTTTCAGCCGCGGGGTGCAGCGTGGACGCTTGCTGCTGGTGCGCGCCTATGTGCGCGAAAGCCTGCCCGAGTGGTTCGAACTGCATCTGGCAACGATGGACGCGGCCCTCGCCGCCCATCTGCGCAAGGCGGGCGCGGTGGCCTGAACATCAAGCTGCGCCCCTTTTGACACCTGGCTGTTCCGGCCGGCTGCTGACTCGACGCGCAGACTTCAGCGCCATCACGATCAGCGCGATCAAGGCGCCGATCGCAAGCAGCGGGTCGATCAGGTAATCCCACAGATTGGGCGAAGCCAGCAACTGCATGCGCCATGCCGGCAGCGCCAGCACGAGGCATAGCACAAGCACGCGCAAACCCGCCATCCACGCGAGCAAACCCACGCCACCCGCGATCAGCGCCAGGGTGGCGCCGCCGTAGCCCCAGGCATAGGGATCAACCGGCCCCAGGCCGAGCGCGAGCGGATAGAACAGCACGCCCACCACCGTCGCCAGCACCGCAATCGACACCCGCTCGCCGCCTGCGAACACGCCACCGCGCTGCACCCGGGCGACGAACAACGCCGTCAGCACCACCAGACTTGCCACCGACAGCCCGGCGAACAGGCCCCGCAATGCCCCCATCAGGCTGCTGTCGGCTAGCGGAATGCTGATCGCCAGTGCGATGCCGAGCAAAACCGCGACGGCGCGTGCGGGCCGGCCGCCGAGTCCGGGCACGCACAAGGAAAACGCCAGTGCCCAAACCAGGGTATCGAACACGGTGGCAATCACAGGCGCTCCTCCAGCCGCAGGCGCGCATCCAGCCAGGCGTGATTGAAGCTGAGGTGGCGCACGAAGGAGCGGTTCCAGGTGTAGACGAGGTGAAAGTCGCCGTTGCCGGCGCGAATCAGGTGCGGGTAGTCATATTGCCAGCTGCAACTATCGCCCGAACGGCACAGGTTGCGTTCGGCATTGGCCGCGATCGCATCGCGGGCCGGACCCGGCCCGAGCGCATCGAGATCACCCGCCAGCACCGGACGGAAGCGATCGATATCGAGGTTCTGGCCAAACAGCGCCTGCTTGTCCTCGAAGCGGTGAATGACCCGCCAGTGCAGGCCTTCATCCGTACTCACCAGCAGTGACAGGCGCAGGCGATCGTGCTCGGTGTCGTTCGCAACCGCGATCAGCCGACCGTCGTCCAGGCGCACGGCAGCCAGCGCCGAGTTCGGGTTGGGGAGATCGGTGGATTGCGGTGCGCTCCAGCTGCGTCCACCGTCCCGGGTTTCGCTGCGCCATGCGCGCGGCGGATCTTCGGTGGCGTCACGCATCAGCGCCACTGCGCGCTGCGCGTCCTGCACCAGCACCACCGGTTGCAAGGTGCGATGGCCGTGATCCATGCGGATCTTGCGCCGCACCTCACCCGCATCCGAGAGCACCAGCAACTCGGCGAACTTGCCCGCCAGTTCGTGATACACCGGCACACCGATCTCGCCATTGTCGTAGAACACCGGCGCGCCCTTGACCAGGGTACTGAGATTGATGAAGGGCGAGCTCACCAGTCGGGTGGCCGGCAGCCAGCTACGGCCGAGATCGGGCGAGCGCAGCAGGTTGAGATGACTGGTCGCCCAGCCCCCCATGGTCACACTGACGTAGATCACCCACAGCTCGCCGCGCGGGGTCACGAAGGCGACCGGATTACCCATCTTGCGCACCAGCAGACCGAGATCGCGCGTGCTTTGCGCGGGCGAGGCGATCGCCTGCTGGGGGCCCCATGCAAGCGCATCCGCGTCGCGGAAGGCCGCGTAGACCTGGACCTCGGTGCCGCCCTCACGCTCGCCACCGAACCAGGTCGAGAACAGGCGACCGTCGGGCAGCTCGGTGATCGACGCTGCATGCACACGCAGCGGCTCGGCGGCATTGACGATCGCGCTGCTGAAACGGGGCGTCGCCACGCCTGCGGACGAAGGCGCAGGCGGCACAAAGCCGGGCGTGAGGGTCGGGGAGAGGCTCGGATTCATCCCCGGCCACGCGGCCCATGCCGTGACGAGGACAATCAGCCCCCCGCCCAACCAGCGAGTGAAGTTCATGGTCCCACCTTGAGCAAGAAGTATGGTGTCAGGGTCGCGGGGCGCTTGGCCGGGTCGAGGAAGCGGGCATTGAGCCGGGTGACACGAAAATCCGGATTTGTTGCCAGGATTTCCGTACGCAGGCCGGACGCCTCGACCGCCTCACGCCCGCGGTCCGAGGTGTAGATCACCACCGTGCCGGACATCGACCGCAGCGCGTCCACGCTCAGGGTCGGCGTCAGGCGCGCGGTGGTGAAATCGAAGCTGCCCGCCCGCCCCATGCCCTCGAGGTAGTACACCGAATCGGGTTCGACTCCGAGACGCTCGACCGCCTCGCCCAGCATGTTGCCAGCCTGGTAGCCCAGCAGCTGCGGATAGAAGTTGAGATTGAGCAGGAAATTGAACACAGCGGCCGCTGCCACCGATGCAACCACGACCCGGGCACCGCCCTGCCGCCGGCGCATCAAGACCAGCCCCACAACCGCGAGCGTAATGGCACCCGCGGCCACACCAGGGCTGCGGAGCGGAAACGCCCAGCCATTGATCGCCACCGCCAGCACCACGAGGAGTGCAATCGCAGCGCCCTGCACGATCCACAGCGCCCGCGTGGCCGGGCGTTCGATGCGCGGCGCCAGCCAGCCGGCAAGGAGGATGGAGAACAGTGGCAGCAGAATATTGAGGTAGTGCGGCAGCTTGAACTGCGAACTCGAGATGATTGCGAACAGCACCACGATGGTGCCGAAGCTCAGCACCTCTTCGCCCGCCTGCAGCCGCAGCCCGCCACCGATCACACGCCCGCCATGGACCACCAGCGCCCACAGGGTGAGCAGCGACCACGGCAGGAAGGCCCACAGGAAGGTGTGAAAGAAGAAGAACGGGTCCTCGGCACCGGCATTGCCGAAACGTTCGCCGGCCAGGCGCTCGAAGTTCTGCGACCACAGGATGAATTTCACCCCGTCGACACCGAACTGATGATGGTAGGCAAACAGCACCGGCGACGCGAAGGCGAGCACGATCAGCGGCAACGCCAGCCAGCGCGGGTCGAACAGCCGCCCCCAGTCGCGCCGATAGAGCAGATGGAGGAAGATCGCGATCCCCGGCATCGCCACCCCGATCATGCCCTTGGTCGCAAACCCCAGCGCCAGCCCGAGCCCGGCCAGCAACAGGTTGCGCCAGCGCCCGCCAGCGACGAACTCGGCCAGCTGCCAGATCGAGAAGATGATCGCGCCAGTGAGCAGCGCATCCATCCGCACGTCGTTGTTGGCGATGACGAAGGCCAGCGCGCTGGCCAGGATCAGCCCGGCCAGGCGACCGACCTCGGCCGAGTGCAGCAGGCGGCCGAGTTGCGTAGTGGAATACACCGCCAGCACCGAGAACAGCAGCGAGGGCAGCTTGTAGGCGAAGGTGGTGACACCAAACACCTTGAACGAAGCTGCCGCCAGCCAGAACAGCAGGTGTGGCTTGTCGAGGTAGTCCTGCCCCTGGGTGACTAGCTGCAGCCAGTCACCCGACAGGTACATGTGCAGTGCAATCCCGGCGTGATGCGCGGAATCGTTGTTCATCAGCGGGACCAGCGCCCCGCCGACATACCCCACCAGCAACAGCAGATAGCACGCCAGCGTGCTGCGCGCGTCCAGCCGCACGCTCAGGCTCCGTAATAGGCGCGATACCAGGCGACGAATCGGCCCACCCCATCGGCAACGCTGGTGGCCGGCACAAAGCCGGTCCACGCGTTGAGCTCGTCGGTGTTGGCGTAGGTGGCGGGCACGTCGCCATCCTGCAGCGGCATGAAGTTCTTCTCGGCGGTCTTGCCCAGCGCGGCTTCGATCGCCTCGACGAAGCCCATCAGCTCCACCGGATTGTTATTGCCGATGTTGAACACCCGGAACGGCGCCTTGCTGCGCCCCGGATCGGGCTGGTCGGCATTGAAGCCGGGATCGGACTCGGCGACATGATCGAGGGTGCGGATCACGCCCTCGACGATGTCATCCACATAGGTGAAGTCGCGCTTCATCCTGCCGTGGTTGAACACGTTGATCGGCTTGCCTTCGAGGATGGCCTTGGTGAACAGGAACAAGGCCATGTCCGGCCGGCCCCACGGACCATACACGGTGAAGAAGCGCAGGCCGGTGGTGGGCAGGCCGTAAAGATGGCTGTAGGTGTGCGCCATCAGTTCGTTGGCCTTCTTGGTGGCGGCGTAGATGCTCACCGGATGGTCCACGCTGTCGTGCTCGGAGAACGGCATTTTGGTGTTGCCGCCATACACGCTGGAACTCGAGGCATACACCAGGTGCTGCACCTTGCTGTAGCGGCAGCCCTCGAGGATGTTCATGAAGCCCACCACATTGCTGTCGATGTAGGCCTGCGGATTCTCCAGCGAGTAGCGCACCCCGGCCTGGGCGGCAAGGTGGATCACGCGATCGAACTTCTCCTCGGCGAACAGGCGCTCCATGCCGGCGCGGTCGGCCACGTCCATCTTCACGAAACGAAAGGCCGGATGTGGCGTGAGCCGGGCCAGGCGGTTGTCCTTCAGGCGCGGATCGTAGTAATCGTTGAGGTTGTCGAGGCCGACCACTTCGTCGCCCCGGGCGAGCAGGCGTTCGGAAGTGTGCATGCCGATGAAGCCGGCGGCGCCGGTGACGAGAATTTTCATGGGGAACAGGGTGCCGGAGTCAAAAAGTGACGCGGATTATCTCACGAGCCTCATGACGATTGCCCGCCGATCATGTCACGCCCTTATACTTTCGCCGTTCCGTTCCCGTCGGCCCCGATGCTTCAACGCCTGCCGTACTCCCTGCTCTGGTTGCTCGCCCTACCATTGGTCCTGTTGCGCCTGCTGTGGCGCGCCCGCCGCCAGCCCGCCTATCTCAAACACCTGCGCGAGCGATTCGGCAGCTATACCGTCCGGGCGCCCGGGCCGGTGGTCTGGGTGCATGCGGTATCGGTGGGCGAAACCCGTGCAGCCGAGCCGCTGGTGCGCGCGCTGCTGGCGCGCTGGCCCGGCCATACCGTGGTGCTGACCCACATGACCCCGACCGGACGCGCCACTTCGAAGGACCTGTTCGGCGACGATACCCGGGTGCTACGGGTGTATCTGCCGTATGACATCGGCTTTCTTGCCGGCCGCTTCCTGCGCCATTTTCACCCGGCGTTCGGGGTCATCATGGAGACCGAACTGTGGCCCAACCTGCTCGCCCGCTGCCACCGGCACCGGACCCCGGTGCTGCTCGCCAATGCCCGCCTGTCGGAGCGCTCGGCCCGCCGCTATGCCCGCCTCCCGGCACTGACCGGCCTGACCCTAGGCGCCTTGAGCGCGATTGGCGCACAAACGGCCGCCGATGCCGCCCGCCTGTCGGCCCTTGGTGCGCGCCGGGTCACCATCACCGGCAACATCAAGTTCGACATTGCCCCGCCCGACATCGCGCTGGCGCTCGGCGCCAGCTTTCGCACCCGCTGCGCGGGACGACCGGTGATCCTCGCCGCCAGCACCCGCGAGCGCGAAGAGGCGCTGCTGATCGACGCCTTCCACCGCCTGGCGCCGGCCGACGCCATCCTGCTGCTGGTGCCACGCCACCCGCAGCGCTTCGACGATGTCGCCGCGCTGGTCGCGTCTGCCGGCCTGAAACTGCAACGCCGCAGCGACAACCAGCCGCTCGCCGCCGACACCCGGGTGTGGCTCGGCGATTCGATGGGTGAGATGTTCGCCTACTACGCCGCCGCGGACGTGGCCCTGATCGGTGGCAGCTGGCTGCCCTTTGGTGGCCAGAACCTGATCGAAGCGTGCGCGGTCGGCACCCCGGTGCTGGCCGGGCCCCACACCTACAATTTCGAGCAGGTCGCCGAACAGGCCATCGCCGCGGGCGCCGCACACCGTCTGGAGACGGTCGATCAGGGCATGCGCTTCGCCCTCGCCCTGATCGACGATCCTGCCCGGCTGGAAACCATGTCCACTGCCGGCCGCGACTTCGCCGCCATGAACCGCGGCGCCACCGAGCGCACGATCGGGCTGCTCGCGGACTTGAGCGCATCGTAAGTCGGAGTGCAGGGCCTCCGATGAACAGGGCCGGTGACACACCAAAGCGCTCGGCCAGCCGCCGTACCTGCAGAATGTTGAGTTCGTGCTTTTCGGCACGGATTTCCGATGTGACGCGCTGACTACCGATCTCGGAAAAGTCGCGCTGGTCGTAATCCGGGCGCCTCCGCACTGCCTGAACTTTGCCCTGGTCTGTATCCTAACGCGCATCGCCCCCGATCAGCGGCACGTCGCCCTCGTCCTTCAGCGCCACCCCCGTCTCGCCGCGCCGCAGCGCTTCCTGCACCAGCCAGGCCAGCGAGCGGGCGGCGGCCGTGTAGGGCAGGCCGTCGGGGCGGATGTTGGAGATGCAGTTGCGCTCGGCGTCGCTGCGCCCGACGCGGGGTGCGTGGGTGAGGTAGAGGCCCAGGCTGTCAGGCGCCGACAGCCCCGGGCGCTCGCCGATCAGCACCGCCACCAGGCGCGCGCGCAGGCGTTGGCCGATCTCGTCGCCGATCGCCACCCTACCCTGTTCGGCAATCACCACCGGGGTGCGCGTCCACTGCCCGTGTGCCACCGCATCGAAAGCGCGCAGCAGCGCTACCGCATGCTTCTGCACCGCCACCGCGGACAGGCCGTCGGCGATCACGAAGCACAAATCGGCGCCGGGGCCGGCGTGCTCTTCGAGTGCCTGGCCGCTGGCGTCGCTCAGGCGGCGCCCCAGGTCCGGGCGCAGCAGGTAGCGCACGCGGTCATCCGCTGCGCTGTGGACCTGCAGCGCCGAAAAGCCCGCGGCAGCGAGATCGGTGACCAGGGCGCCGACATCCAGCGGCAGATGCACCGCATCGCGGGCGCGTGCGTGGGCGAGGCCAAAGCGCAGCACCTCGGCAGTGGGCAGCGCGTTGCCGCTGCGCCCGAGCGCGATGCGTGCCGGGGTCAGGGCGCGCAGCGCCTGCCAGCGGTCGGGTGGGGAGGCTTCGTCCATGGGCTCGTCCTGTGGTGGTGGGAACGCCGTCGCCATGTTGCTTGCGTCAGTCCGGATGTAGCCTTTGATGCTTCGATCGTCGTGCTTGCTGCTTCCTTATCCGACGCTGGCACGAAGCGCCGGAAGTCGCCACAAGCCTGCGCGCGGAACGTGCTATGGCCGCCCCAGGTCGTCCAGCAGCGGCAGCAACGCCGCCGCCGGCTGGTCGAGCACCCGCCCGCCGGGGCCGAGGATCTGCATGCGCTCGAGCCAGGCCTCGAATTCGGGCGCGTGACGCAGGCCCAGCACCTCGCGCACGTAGAGCGCGTCGTGAAACGAGGTGCTCTGGTAGTTGAGCATCACGTCGTCGGCACCGGGCACGCCCATCACATAGCTCACCCCTGCCACCCCGAGCAGGGTCAGCAGGTTGTCCATGTCGTCCTGGTCGGCCTCGGCGTGGTTGGTGTAGCAGATGTCGCAACCGAGCGGCACCCCGAGCAGCTTGCCGCAGAAGTGATCCTCCAGCCCGGCACGGGTGATCTGCTTGCCGTCGTACAGGTATTCCGGACCGATGAAGCCGACCACGCTATTGACCAGCAGCGGCGAGAACGCCCGCGCCACCCCGTAGGCGCGCGCCTCGCAGGTCTGCTGGTCCACGCCGTGGTGGGCGCCGGCCGACAGCGCGCTGCCCTGCCCGGTCTCGAAATACATCACCTGATCGCCCACCGTACCGCGGCCGAGCGACAGTGCCGCCGCACGCGCCTCGCCGAGCAGCGCCAGGTCGATGCCGAAGCTGCGGTTGGCGGCCTCGGTGCCGGCGATGGACTGGAAAACCAGATCCACCGGCGCGCCCTGCTCGATGCCGCGGATCTGGCTGGTGACGTGGGTCAGCACGCAGGACTGGGTGGGGATGTCGAAGCGCGCGATCAGCTCGTCGAGCATGTGCCACAGCTGCATGAAGGTGGAGAGTTTGTCCGAGGCCGGGTTGATGCCGATGACCGCATCGCCGCAACCGAGCAGCAGGCCGTCGAGCAGCGAGGCGGCGATGCCGCGCGCGTCGTCGGTGGGGTGGTTGGGCTGCAGCCGCACCGCCAGCCGCCCGGGCAGGCCGATGGTGTCGCGAAACGCGCTCACCACCCGGCACTTGCGCGCCACTGCGATCAGGTCCTGGTTGCGCATCAGTTTGCTCACCGCCGCGGCCATCTCCGGCGTGATCCCGGGCGCCACCCGGGCGAGCACCGCAGCATCCGCCTCATACGCCAGCAGCCAGTCGCGAAAGCCGCCCACGGTGAGATGCGCCAACTCGGCAAAGGCGGTGGCGTCATGGCGGTCGACGATCAGCCGGGTAACCTCGTCCGCCTCGTAGGGGATCAGCGCCTCATTGAGGAAGGTCGTGAGCGGCAGATCCGCCAGACACAGGCGCGCAGCCATGCGCTCCTCCGCCGTCGCCGCCGCCAGACCGGCGAGGACGTCGCCCGAGCGCAGCGGGCTCGCCTTCGCGAGCAGCGCGCGCAAGTCGGCAAAACCGTAGCGTGTTGCCCCGATCGAGTACGAATACGTCATCGTCGCGCTCCCGTGATGGGGTGATGCTAACTGTTCAGTCCATCCCCCACTTTTGCAGCCGATAGCGTAGCTGGCGCAGGGTCATGCCGAGCTTGCGCGCCGCCGCCGAGCGGTTCCAGCGGGTCTCGTCGAGTGCGCGCAGTACGCGGATGCGTTCATCGTCCGAATCCGCCTCCGGGTTATCGTCGGGTACATGCAGGTTGAACGCGGAGTGGGTAAGCCCCTCGGTGGGGTGAAGATCGAGGTCGGACGCCGTGATCTCGTCACCGTCGCATAGCGCACACGCTCGCTCGAGCAAGTTCTCAAGCTCGCGCACGTTGCCCGGGAAGGCGTGCTGCTGCAGCGTCCCGACCGCCGCGGGCGACAGGCGTCGCAGCGGTCCGCCCTCGCGCTCGGCCAGCTTTGCCAGCACATGCGTCGCCAGGTCGGGGATGTCCTCCGGGCGCTCGCGCAGGGGCGGCACCCGCAGGGTGATGACGTTGATGCGAAAGTACAGATCCTGACGAAAACGGCTTTCGGTGACCAGCTGGGCAAGATCGCGATGCGATGCCGACAGGATGCGTACATCGACCGCCTCCTCGGCATGCGCGCCCACCGGACGCACCGCCCGCTCCTGGATCGCACGCAGCAGCTTGACCTGCATCGCCAGCGGCAACTCGCCGACTTCGTCGAGGAACAGCGTGCCGCCGCTCGCCGCCTGGAACAGCCCCTCCTTGTCGGTCGACGCGCCGGTGAAACTGCCCTTGCGATGACCGAAGAATTCGCTCTCCATCAGCTCGGGCGAGATCGCGCCGCAGTTCACCGGCACGAAGGCCCCCGCCGCACGCGCACCAAGCGCGTGGATCAGGCGGGCGATGACTTCCTTGCCGGTACCCGACTCGCCGTGAATGAAGACCGGCGCCTGATTGCGCGCCAGCTTCTCGATCTGCACCCGTAGCTGCGCCAGCGCCGGCGAGCAGCCGATCAGCTGCCGACCGCCGGCGCCCGCTGGCTGGGCCGTGGGGCTCTGCAGCTTGAGCGCATGGGTAACGAGTTCGCGCAGCGCCTGCAGCTCGACCGGCTTGGTGACGAAATCGAAGGCGCCGAGCTTGAGCGCGCGGATGGCCGTTTCAATGCTCCCGAAAGCCGTGATCATCGCCACCGGCAGACCGGACATATGGCGCTGGATGTGCTCGATGATTTCCAGCCCGTCGCCGTCGGGCAAACGCATGTCGGTCAGGCACAGGCGATAGCGCCGACTGTCGAGCAGCGTTTTCGCCTCGGCCACCGAGCCGGCCGCGTCGCACGCCAGCCCCATTCGTAGCAGCGAAAGTTCGAGCAGCTCGCGGATGTCTTCCTCGTCATCCACCACCAGCACATCTGCGGTGGTAGAGCGGCTTCGACGATCAGGACCGTTCATGGGCGACTCCGTCCGGTGAGCACGAAATGGGCGCCCGGCCCGTCGGGCAACAGTTCGAGCGTGGCATCGTTGGCCTCGGCCAGTTCGCGGGCAATGTAGAGCCCGAGCCCGGTGCCCTTGGGGTGAGTGGTGAAGAAGGGCTCGAACAGGTGCGCCCGAACCTCGTCGTTGATGCCCGGGCCGTCGTCCTGCACATGCATGCGCACCCGCCCGCCCGCAACTGCCTCGGCGCGGATGCTGACCGCTCCCGCTTGCCCGCTGCAGTGTCGACGCGCATTGGACAACAGATTGTCGAGGATCTGGTGCAGGTGGGCGCGATCGATCGCCAATGTCAATGCAGGATCGATGTCCACTGCATAGACTGCGCGCTCCGCACCCTTGCACAAGCCCTGCGCATCCACCACCTCGCTGACGAACTGGGCCAGCGGCAGGGCCTCAGGCAGGGCCTGTTCGCGCTTACCGAGCGCGAGCACATCGCGGATCATGCGTTCGATCCGTTGTGCATTGTCGTTGATGATGCGCGCCAGCCGGGCCTGCATGTCGCTGCGCTTTTCCTCCTTGAGCAATTCGGCAGCCTGGCTCACGGCCGACAGCGGATTGCGGATCTCGTGCGCCATGCTCGCAGTCAGCCGACCGAGCGCGGCGAGCTTGAGCTGCTGCATCTGGCGCTGGATGTCCTCGAAATCGGTCAAATAGATCAACGCATCGGCCGCTGCCACCCCCTCGCAATCGGCCCCGACCACCCGACAGCGCAGCAGCCGACGTGCCGGCCCCAGCCGCATCAGGCGGCCATCGGTGCCGCAGCATTGCTCGCGACAATCGGCGAACGCCGGATCGATGTCGCTCAGGGCCAGGCCCTCCATGCCCTGCAGCCCCAGCAACGCAATGGCCTGCGGGTTGGCATGGCGGACACTGCCTTCCGGGCCGAGCACGATCACGCCGTCACGCATGTCGCGAATGATGCGTTCATTGACCGCCTGCTGCTTGGCCAGCGCCTCGCCCCGCTCCTCGGCCAGGGACGCGTTGGCCTTGGCGCGCAGGGCAAGCAGGCGAGCCACCATGGCAATGCCGAAGAAGGCCATGCAGGTGATCCCGACCTGCAGAAAATCCCCCGGCGTACCGTCGACAATGAAGCGCCAGCCGTTCTCCGACAACACCGCGACCGTGGTGAAGGCCGCCAGGAACAGCACCATCCGCCCCTCGGCAACCAGCCCCGCGCCTGCGAGCACGATCATCATCAGCACCGGCATGCCACTGCGGTAACCGCCGCTGGCCCACATGATCGCGGTCAGCAGCACAATGTCGATGACCACCTGCAGCGTGACCAGACGATCGAACCCGAGCCGGCGCGCCGCGTCCGGAAAACCGAGTGTGAGGATGGCGGCAAGATAGACGACCGCCGCGGCGACGAACACGTTCGGATGTTCGTCGCCCAGATTGAGCTCCCGCCCGGCGACCACGAACAGGCCGGCCACGACCAGCCGGAACAGATTGAAGTAGCGCAGCGACTGACGGCGCGAAGGATCTACGCCGGCCTGCACGGGCACGCGCAAGATCAGTCTCCCTTGCCGGCGTCACCCAGGCTGCGATGCGTCTCGCAGCAGAAGAAGACCTCGCCGTCGCGCACCCCCTCGCTTTCGGGAACGTTCACGCCGCAGTGGGCGCAGGCCAGCATGCGCTCCGGCCCTGCCACTTTCTTCGCTCCGCGGCTGGCACCGTTTCGCGGCCGTGTCAGTGCGCGGCGCACCCACCAGATGGCACCCAGTAACAGCAGAAAGATCAGCAGATTGCGCACGATGAGGAAGACGGGAGGGTTGGAATAAGACCGCAGTTTACCATGCGCGATCCGCGGCTCCGGTCGGCGCGTGGGTGCAGAACCCGGCCAGCCTCGAACTCGCGCGCGGGCTCGCCCATTCTCCTGCTGCCATCGCGCATCTTCAGCGATGCAAGCGCAGCAGACGCTCGCAGGCCGCGTCCAGGGTGACCTCGTTTTTGGCAAAACAGAAGCGGATCACCCCCTCGTCGCGCCCATCGGCAAAGAAGGCCGAGACCGGAATCGCGGCCACCCCCACTTCGCGCGTCAGCCACTCACAGAAAGCGGTGTCGGGCCGCGCCGAAATCGCGCCGTAGCGGGCAAGCTGAAAGTAGGTCCCATGCGAGGACAGCAACTCGAAACGCGAACCGGCGAGCGCTGAGCGGAAGTGGTCGCGCTTGTCCTGATAGAAGGCGGACAGGTGCAGATAACGCCCGGCATCGCCCATGTAGTCGGCCAGCGCCAGCTGTACCGGGGTGTTCACGGTGAACACGTTGAACTGATGCACCTTGCGAAACTCGCTCATCAGCTCGCGCGGCGCCACCACATAGCCCACCTTCCAGCCGGTGATGTGATAAGTCTTGCCGAAACTCGACACCACGACGCTGCGCGCTGCCAGCTCGGGGTGTGCCGCACAACTCTGGTGGGCGCCGCCGTCGAACACGATGTGCTCATAGACCTCGTCCGACACCACAATGATGCCAGTGTCGCGGGTGAGCGCCGCGAGTTGCGCCAGATCATCGGCCGACCACACCGTGGCGGTCGGGTTGTGCGGCGAGTTGATCATGATCATCCGCGTGCGTGGCCCGATCGCCGCCGCCACGGCCGCCCAGTCGGGGCGATAGTCGGGTGCCGCAAGCTGCATCCGCACCACGGTGCCTCCTGCGAGCTCGATTGCCGGGCAATAGGCGTCGTATACCGGCTCGAACACGATCACCTCGTCGCCCGCGCCGACGAAAGCGATTACCGCGGTGAACAGGGCCTGGGTTGCTCCCGCGGTGATCGTGATCTCGTGTTCGACATCGTAGATGGTGCCGTACAGCGCCTCGACCTTGCCCGCAACCGCTGCCCGCAAGGGCAGGCACCCGGCCATCGGCGCATACTGGTTAAACCCGGCCCGCATCCAGTGCAGCACGCGTTCGAACAGGACGTCCTCGGCATTGAAATCGGGGAAACCCTGCGACAGGTTGATCGCGCCGCACTCTTGGGCGAGCCGCGACATCACGGTGAAAATGGTGGTGCCCGTATTCGCCAGAACCGGCTTCGGTGTAAACCATTGTTTTCCGCTCATGACCACAGCCTTTCTAAAGTTACGCGACATTGACGGCCTGACTCATTCATGTCGACCGACAACCCCCTCGCCGTGCATTGCTGGGCGCCCGTCGACCCGCTTTGTTCCACCGCGCCATTGTGTGCTGCAACCCGCTGCCGGTAAAACACATCGAACACTCCATGAACGCTGCGTCGTTCAAGGTTCGACACCGGCAGGCGGCCTCGATCCAGTTCGGCGGCACACTACCCGCCACTGCGGTCAATTCGCTGCCCGGCCGCAGCAGAACAGCGCCTAAGGATACCCTGCACGCCGGTCAACAACGGGTGACGCGAAGGGCGGGCTGTACCCGCAAAACACGCGTCGCCGCAACCCGACAGGCTTGCGGCGACGGCCAAGGACTGGCACATTCCGCCCTTCAACTTGCCGAAGAGAGCAGGAGAAGGGGCCTGGACGGCACGCGGACGAAACACCTGTAACCCGCGTGAAACGAACCGAGCACCCGCATCCACACCATGTTCGTACAACCCGTTCCAACGCTGTGCCGTGATGGCGACAGCGTGTTGATACTCGACCAGACCGCCCTGCCCTGGCGTCGCGCGCAGTGCCGCCTGCACACGCTCGACGATGTCGCACACGCCATACGCTCGATGCAGGTGCGCGGTGCACCGCTGATCGGCGGCACTGCAGCCTACGGTGTCGCACTCGCGCTGAGCCGGGACGGTGCAGACGCCATCCGTCTCGAGCATGCCCTCGCACTGCTTGGCGCGACCCGCCCGACTGCAGTCAACCTGCACTGGGCGCTGGGCCGGATGGCCGCCGTGCTGCGCCCGCTACCGGATGAAGAACGGGTAGCCGCGGCATGGCACGAAGCGGCCGCCATCTGCGCCGACGATGCCGCCACCTGCGATGCCATCGGCCGCCACGGGCTCGAACTCCTGCTCGGGCTGCGCGTAGACGACGCGCGCCCGATCCGGATCATGACCCACTGCAATGCAGGCTGGCTCGCCACCCTCGGCGCCGGCACCGCCCTGGCGCCGGTCTATGCGGCGCAGGCCGCCGGACTGGCGGTCGACATCCTGGTCAGCGAAACCCGTCCGCGCAACCAGGGGCTGCTGACCGCCTGGGAGCTGCGTGAAGCGGGCATCCCCCACACCTTGATCGCGGACAATGCGGCCGGCTTGATGCTGGCGCGGGGCGAAGTGGACGTGGTGATCACCGGCGCCGACCGGATTGCGGCCAACGGCGACACCGCCAACAAGGTGGGCACCTACCTCAAGGCGCTCGCCGCGCGCGAAGCGGGCGTGCCCTTCTACATCGCTGCCCCCTACTCCACGCTCGACTTTGCCTGCCCCGACGGCGACTCGATTCCGATCGAGGACCGCGGTGGGGACGAGGTCTGCACCGTGTTCGGGCTGGATACAGCAGGCATGCCGACGCAAGTCCGGCTAAGCCCGCCAGACACCCGCGCCGTCAACCCGGCGTTCGACGTCACCCCTGCCCGGCTGATCGCCGGCATTGTCACCGAGCTTGGCGTGATTGCGCCGGGCGACCTGTTGCGGACTTACCGACGAGCGCGCACATGAGCATTACCGAACACACCCTGCGCGAAGACTTGCTCGCCACCACCCTTGAAATGAGCAGGGCAAGACTCAATGTCGGCACCTCGGGCAACGCCAGCGTACGCCTCGGAGGCGACTTCCTGATCACGCCGAGCGGCCTCGCCTCGGAGACCTGTGCAGCAGCAGACATGGTCCTGGTGGACACCAACGGCAACTTCCGAGGTTCGCTGGCGCCCTCGTCCGAATGGCAACTGCACCGTGACATCTACACCGCCCGAGCCGACGCCGGCGCCATCCTGCATGCCCATTCGCCCTTTGCCACTGCGCTGGCATGCCAACGCAGTGGCATCCCGCCCTTTCATTACATGATCGCGCGCTTCGGCGGCACCACCGTGCGCTGTGCGCCCTACGCCACCTTTGGCACCCGCGCGCTTTCCGATGCCGCGGTGACTGCGCTGACCGGGCGCAACGCCTGCCTGCTGGCCAATCACGGCATGGTCGTGTTCGGTCGCGACCTGGCCCATGCGCTGGCACTGGCGGTCGAATTCGAAACCCTGTGCGAACAATACTGGCGCACCCGCCAACTGGGCGAACCAGTGCTGCTGTCCGACGCCGAAATGGCCGAGGTGATCGAACGTTTCCGCTGGTACGGCCGGCCGCGCGAATCCGGTTGCGCGTGACCCGGACCACCACCTTGAGTTTCGCCCCCGTCCGTCGGCGGCGTCGGGCATGAAGCGACCTCCCCTGAGATCACTTCTCGGCATGCTGACGCAGGTCGTGTTCCCGCTCGTGGTCTTCCTGGTGCTGTGGCTCGGAATCGGCCTGCTTGAGGACGATGCGCGCGAGACCGAGCAAGTCCTCAATATTTCACGATTCCAGCAAACCGCTGCACTGCAGGTCGAGCGCATCCGGCGTGAGCTGGCGTCACTCGACCCGGCCAGCCCCGACCCACGCACCAACGCAGCGCACCTGCTCGGCAAGCGACGCGACGCACGCGACGTCAGCATCGAGATCCTCGACCTCGGCGGCACAAACCCGCAGCTGATTTATCGCGACCCGGACCTGCGTCCGGCCACCCTGATGTATGTCGAGCGGATTGCATTGGGACAGCAGCGCTGGCTGGTCGAGGTGTCGCCCATGCCGGGCCACTACCTGCTGTCGCCCAGCGCCCAGGTCGAAATGCTGGGCTGGGGCGGGCCGCTGATCGGCATCCTCGGTGCGCTCCTGGTGGTGCTGCTCCAATCCCGCAATCGCAGCGTGCGCCGCCGAGTGCTGCAGCAAACCGCCGCGCTCGAACGCATGAACCATCAGCTCGAACGCGGCAACCTCGCACTGCAGTCCGAGATTGAACGGCGCACCGAATCCGAGCACGCCCTGCGCGAGACCACGGCCTTGCAGCGAGCCATCCTCGACGGATCGGAATATGCCATTGTATCCACCGACACCGATGGTCTGATCGAACTGTTCAATCCGGCCGCCGAACGGATCTTCGGCTGGTCGGCAACGGAAATGATCGGCCGGGCCACGCCAATGCTGCTCTACCCGAGTGACGAGATTGCCCGGATCAGCAGTCGCAACGGCCCCGGTTTTCACGGTCTGGTCGGCGAGGCACGACGCGGACAGGCGGTCGGCCCGTACGAATTCACCCTGCAGCGCAAGGACGGCAGCCAGTTTCCCGCCAGCCTGTCGATCTCGCCGCTGACCGGTCAGGACGGCACGATCCGGGGCTATCTCGGGATCGCGACCGATATCGGCCAGCAAAAAGCGGCCGAATCCCGCATCCGCTTCCTGGCCCACTACGACACCCTCACCGAACTACCCAACCGCAGCCATCTGCTGCTGAAACTGGGCGAGGCGCAGGAGCGCTGCCAGCGCCACAGCGAGCAGCTTGCGGTGCTCGTACTCGATCTCGATCGGTTCAAGTACGTCAATGATTCGCTCGGCCACCACGCCGGCGACCAGTTGCTGCAAGCCGTGTCCAAGCGCTTCATGCGCTGCGTGCGAGCTGAGGACACCGTGGCCCGCACCGGTGGCGACGAATTCGTCATCTTGCTGTCCTCACTGTCCGAGCGCGACCAGGTCCTTACCCTCGCCGAACGAGTGCTGGCGGCCCTGCGCGAACCCTTCCACATCCGCGGCCAGCAGCTGACGATCTCGCCCAGCATCGGCATTGCCCTCTATCCCGACGATGGCACCGATGCGGAAACCCTGATCAAACACGCCGATGCCGCGATGTATCAGGCCAAGGAAGAAGGTCGCAACGCGTACCGCTTCTACGACCGCAAGCTGTCGCACCACGTCTCCGAGCGACTGGTGATCGAGAACGAGCTGCGCCTGGCGCTCAAGCGTGGCGAGTTCATTGTCCACTACCAACCTCAGCTCGACGTTGCCAGCGGCGAAATCACCGGCATGGAGGCGCTGCTGCGCTGGCAGCATCCGGAGCGCGGCCTGGTGGCGCCCAACCAGTTCATTCCGATCGCCGAGGACAGCGGTCTGATTGTGCCGCTCGGGGCATGGGTGCTGCGTGCCGCCTGCCGCCAGGCACGGGCGTGGCGCGATTCCGGGCTGATCGACGTGGTGATGGCAGTCAATCTGTCCGCCCGTCAGTTCGACCAGCAGGACCTGCCCGAACTGATCGCCAGTGTGCTGGACATGAGTGGACTGCCACCAGACCGCCTTGAGCTGGAGCTGACCGAGAGTCTGGTGATGCGCGATCCCGAACGCAGCTCGGCGGCGCTGGCCCGGTGCAAGGCACTCGGGCTCAAGATCGCGGTGGATGATTTCGGCACCGGCTACTCCAGCCTGGCCTATCTGCGCCGCTTCCCGATCGACCGGCTGAAGATCGACCGCTCCTTCATCAAGGACATCGTCGATGAACCGGACGACGCCGCGATCGCACAGACCATCATCGCCATGGCGCACAGCCTGCGCCTCACCGTCGTGGCCGAGGGCGTCGAGGACGAAGACCAGCTGCGCCTGCTGCGCGGATGGAAGTGCGACATGTATCAGGGTTTCTTGTCGAGCCGTCCGCTATCGGGAGACGGCATCACTGCCCTGCTGCAGGGGATGAAAGCCGCACGCGTGACCGAGCTGCTGCCACCCGTACCGAACTGCTGAACGAAAGCAACAGCCGACTGACTTAATGCGCCGGAGGTGCCGACGCAGCCTCCAGCACCCGCAGCAGGCTGGCCGTATCGTCGCCCCCCCAGCCCGCCGCCATCAGCGCATTGAGCTGTTGCCACACCTGGGCGGCAATCGGCAGCGGCACCCCGAGGCTGCAGGCTTCCTGCATCAGGATGCCGAAGTCCTTGTGGTGCAGTCGAGCCTCGATGCCCGGCGCAAAGTCGCGCGCCACCATCCGCTCACCCATCACCTCAAGCACACGCGATGCGCCCGACCCGCCCATCAACGCCTGGCGCACGGCGGCAAGATCGACCCCGTGGGCGCGGGCCAGATGCATGGCCTCGGCACAGGCCTGGATCGCCGACACCATGATCATCTGGTTGCAGGCCTTGGCCACCTGCCCCGCCCCGGCCGGCCCGACATGCACGATGCGCTTGCCCAGCACCTCAAGCAACGGACGCACCCGCGCCAGCACCTCGGCCTCACCACCGGCCATCACCGCCAGCGTGGCCTCGCGCGCGCCCAGTTCGCCGCCCGACACCGGCGCATCGAGCCAGCCGACGCCACGCCCGGCATAGTACGCGGACAGGCTGCGCGCGGTATCCGGCGCAATCGTGCTCATGTCCACATGGATCGCCCCCGGCGCAAAACCTGCGGCCAGACCCTGCGCTCCGCGCACCAGCGCATCGACGTCGGCGCTGGTGGTGATGATGCTGATCACCACCTCACTGCGTGCGGCCAGTTCGGCCGGCGTCGCGCACACTACCGCGCCCGCCGTGGCAAGCGGCGCCGCACTGTGTGCTCGCCGTGCCCATACCGCGAGTTCGTGCCCAGCGGCGAGCAGATGAGCGGCCATCGGCGCCCCCATGGCGCCGAGGCCAACGAAGCCGACCCTCATTCGCCGTCTCCCCCGCTCATGCGCTCGAGCAACTTGAGCATCGCGACCGAATCGTCCTCGCCCAGGCCGCTGCCGACCATGGCATTGAACATCTGAGCGGTGGCAGCCGACGACGGCAGCGCCAACCCGAGCCGATGCGCCTCTTCCATCACAATGCGCATGTCCTTCTGATGCATCCACGCCTTGAAGCCGGGGCGGAAGTTGCGATCGAGCATGCGCTGACCATGGTTCTCGAGGATGCGCGAATAGGCGAAGCCGCCGAGCAGTGCCTCACGCACCTTGGCCGCATCCACCCCGCTGCGGGTGGCGAAGTTGAGCGCCTCGGCCACCGCCGCCACACCGACCCCGGTCAGAATCTGGTTGCAGGCCTTGGCCACCTGTCCGGCGCCTGCATCCCCGATCCGGGTGACCGATTTGCCCATCGCCTCAAGCAGCGGTTTCACCTGCTCGAAGGCCGCTGAATCGCCACCCACCATGATGGTCAGCGATGCCGCGATCGCACCCACCTCACCCCCGGAAACCGGCGCATCGAGCGCGACCACACCCCGCGCCAGCAGCCCCTCGCCAATGCGCTGTGCGGCGGCGGGCGCGATCGTGCTCATGTCCACGTGAATATGCCCGTCACGCGCCCCGGCGGCCACGCCGTCCGGGCCGAGCGTCACCTGCTCGACATCCGGCGCATCGGCAACCATGCTGATCGTGATCGGCGCGCGGGCCGCGAGCTCGGCCGCCGAGGCGCAATCGCCGGCCCCGGCGTCCACCAGCGGCTGCATCGATTCGCGACGCCGGCTCCAGACGTGGACGCTGTGCCCGGCCTTGATCAGGTTCAGCGCCATGGGGCGGCCCATCAGGCCCAGTCCGATGAATCCGACTTCCATTCTGTTCCAGCTCCGTCAGTAATGTGTTTGGGGGGAAATCTTCGCTCAAGAGCGGGGGCGCATCGCCGCGCTACCGCAAACCCGGCCGGCAGCGGATAATCCGGCGATGAACTACGCCCCAATCATCAAGGAAATCGGTCGCGGCGCCAAGGGTGCACGTTCCCTCGACCGCGCCCAGGCTACCCTCGCATTCACCGGCATGCTCGATGGCACTGCGCCCGAACTCGAGCTCGGCGCGATCCTGATCGCGCTGCGGATCAAGAGCGAGTCGCTCGACGAGCTGCTCGGCTTCAAGCGGGCCATGGACGAGCTCGGCGCCCGGATCAGCGCGCCGCCCGGCCCGCGCACGGTGATCCTGCCCACCTACAACGGCGCCCGCCGCCAGCCCAACCTGATGCCGCTGGTGGCCCTGCTGCTGGCGCGCGACGGCGTGCCGGTGCTGATCCAGGGGCGGCACGATTTCGAAACCCGGGTCAGCCCGCTCGAACTCCTCGCCGCACTCGACATTCACCCCGCCCTCGATGCGGAGGAGGCCGCCGCGCAACTGGCTACGCAGCGGCTCGCATGTATCGCGGTGTCTGCCCTGCTGCCCGGCCTCGACCGTCTGCTGGCGCTGCGCATGCGCATGGGGGTGCGCAGCAGCGCCCACACCATGGCCAAACTGCTCGACCCCTGTCCCGGGCGCAGCGTGCGGGTGGTGGCGGTGACCCACCCCGAGTACCTCGAGCGCATGGACGAATTTCTGCGCGCCGATGGCGGCCGGTCCATGCTGCTGCGTGGTACCGAGGGGGAAATCTACGCAAACCCGCGTCGCTGCCCCGAGATGAAGGTTTATGCCGAGGGCGAATGCCGCACTGCCGTGGTCGGCGAGGAGGGTGGCGCCCCGCCGCTGGCCGGCTTGCCCGACAGCTCGTCGATCGCCGACAACGTGACCGTGATCCGCGCCATGCTGGCTGGCGAGCAGCCGGTACCGGGGCCGATCCAGGCTCAGGTCGAGGCGCTTGCCGCACTCGCCCGCGGCTGAGACGCCCCGGAGCGGACAGACCTCGGGGCCGCACAAGGCCGCGGCAATAACCCTGACGATGGTGAGCTTGTCACGCCCGCCGCCATCCAGTATCGTCCGTCCTGCCGTTGGGGGTGCCCGCACATTTGGTGCGCGCTGAGAGAGACCCTTCGAACCTGACCCGGCTCATACCGGCGTAGGGAAACGCGATCATGCAGCCATCTTCCGTCCGTACCAGTTCCATCCCCAATGTGCTCAGCATCGCCGGCGTTGATCCGTCCGGCGGCGCCGGCGTGCTTGCCGACCTCAAGACCTTCTCCGCCCTCGGCGCCTACGGCTGCGGCGTAATCGCCGCGCTCACCGCGCAAAATACGCAGGGCGTGGCCGGGGTGCACGTCCCGCCCACCGACTTCGTGCGCCTGCAGATCGACACCCTGTTCGCCGACGTCCACCTGCACGCGACCAAGATCGGCATGCTCGGCAGCGCCGAGGTCACCGCCACCGTGGCCGAACGCCTCGCCCACTGGAAGGCGGAGAACGTGGTCCTCGACCCGGTCATGGTGGCCAAGAGCGGCGACACCCTGCTGGCGAAGAGCGCCATCGCGATGATGCGCGAGGCCCTGTTCCCGCAGGCCTTCATGATCACCCCCAACCTGCCCGAGGCCGGCGTACTGCTCGGGCAGCGCGGCCCCGATACGGTGAAGGAGATGTACCGTGCCGCCGAGCGCCTGCGCGAGCTGCTGCCGGTGTCGAGCGAACGCTGGGTGCTGCTCAAGGGTGGCCACCTGCCGGGCAACGATCTGATCGACCTGCTGTTCGACGGCGACCGCATGATCGAACTGCCCGCGCCCCGCATCGAAACGAAGAACACCCACGGCACCGGCTGCACGCTGTCGTCGGCCGTCGCCGCGCTGCTTCCACAACACGCCGGCGGTTTCCGTCCGGTGGAAGCTGCGGTGCGCCAGGCGCGCCTGTGGCTGCTCGGCGCAATCGCCCGTTCCGGCGAGCTGGCCGTTGGCCACGGCCACGGGCCGGTGCACCATTTTCATGCGCTGTGGCCCCAATGAAGGCGGCACTGCCTTTGATTGGCTGGTACAGACTCAACCCGAATCCCCCCGGAGACAACCCATGAACGCCACAGAAAAATTCATCGCCGCGACCGCCCATGTCGACGCAGCCGCGATTGCCCCCCTGCCCAATTCGCGCAAGGTCTACGTTGAGGGCTCGCGCCCCGACATCCGCGTGCCGATGCGCGAGATCAGCCAGAGCGACACCCCGGCCTCGTTCGGTGCCGAACCCAATCCGCCGATCACGGTGTATGACTGTTCCGGCCCCTACAGCGACCCCGCGGCGAAGATCGACATCCGCTCCGGCCTGACCGCGCTGCGCCAGCGCTGGATCGAGGAGCGCGGCGACACCGAGGTGCTGCCCGACCTCTCGTCCGAATTCGGCCGCGTGCGCGCCGCCGACCCCAAACTCGACGAGTTGCGCTTCCCCGGCCTGCATCGCAAGCCGCGCCGCGCAGTCGATGGCGCAAATGTCACCCAGATGCACTACGCCCGCCGCGGCATCGTCACCCCCGAGATGGAATTCGTCGCCATCCGCGAAAACTTGCGACGCAAGGAATACCTCGCCTCGCTCAAGGCTGCCGGCCCCACCGGCGAAAAGATGGCGGCGATGATGCTGCGCCAGCACCCGGGGCAAAACTTCGGCGCCAGCATCCCGGCCGAAATCACCCCCGAATTCGTGCGCGCCGAGATCGCCCGCGGCCGCGCCATCATCCCCAACAACATCAACCACCCCGAATCCGAGCCGATGATCATCGGCCGCAACTTCCTGGTGAAGATCAACGCCAACATCGGCAACTCGGCGCTCGGCTCCTCGATCAGCGAGGAAGTCGACAAGATGACCTGGTCGATCCGCTGGGGCGGCGACACGGTGATGGACCTGTCCACCGGCAAGAACATCCACGAAACCCGTGAGTGGATCATCCGCAACAGCCCGGTGCCGATCGGCACGGTGCCGATCTATCAGGCGCTGGAAAAGGTCGACGGCAAAGCCGAGGATCTGACCTGGGAGATCTTCCGCGACACCCTGATCGAACAGGCCGAGCAGGGCGTGGATTACTTCACCATCCATGCCGGGGTGCGACTGGCCTATATCCCGCTGACCGCCAAGCGCGTGACTGGCATCGTCAGCCGGGGCGGCTCGATCCTCGCCAAATGGTGCCTGGCGCATCACAAGGAGAATTTCCTCTACACGCATTTCGAGGAAATCTGCGAGATCATGAAGGCCTATGACGTGTCCTTCTCGCTGGGCGATGGCTTGCGCCCCGGCTCCATCGCGGACGCCAACGACGCCGCCCAGTTCGCCGAGCTGGAGACACTGGGCGAGCTGACTAAGGTCGCCTGGAAGCATGATGTGCAGGTGATGATCGAAGGGCCGGGCCATGTGCCGATGCACAAGATCAAGGCCAATATGGACAAGCAGCTGGCGGTCTGCGGCGAGGCACCCTTCTACACGCTGGGGCCGCTGACCACCGATATCGCGCCCGGCTATGACCACATCACCAGTGGCATCGGGGCGGCGATGATCGGCTGGTTCGGCACGGCGATGCTGTGCTACGTGACGCCGAAGGAGCATCTGGGCCTGCCCGACCGCGACGATGTGAAGGTCGGCGTCATCACCTACAAGATCGCCGCCCATGCCGCCGACCTCGCCAAGGGCCATCCGGCGGCGCAGGTCAGGGACGATGCGCTGAGCCGTGCACGCTTCGAATTCCGCTGGCGCGACCAGTTCAACCTGTCGCTCGACCCCGAAACGGCGGAGAAATTCCACGACCAGACCCTGCCTGCCGAGGGCGCCAAGCTGGCGCATTTCTGCTCCATGTGCGGCCCGAAATTCTGCTCGATGAAGATCAGCCAGGAGGTCCGTGACTACGCGCTGAGCGGCATGGACGAGATGTCGAAGAGCTTCCGCGAACAGGGCGGGGATATCCTGATCGCCCGGCCGGCAGCGGAATAGGCGGGAGACCTCCCTCTCAGACCGTCATTCCCGGCCTTGTGCCGGGGGTGACGGTC
The DNA here is from genome assembly GCA_030656215.1 of Azoarcus sp. Lineage (GTDB taxonomy): Bacteria > Pseudomonadota > Gammaproteobacteria > Burkholderiales > Rhodocyclaceae > Parazoarcus. The sequence goes on along the minus strand of JAUSOD010000045.1, from coordinate 84 downwards.
TGGGGGGATGGCAATAAAAACTCGTCATGGTCGGACTTGATCCGACCATCCATTGACCGAGCGAACCGCACGGACGGATGGACC
>JAUSOD010000038.1 GCA_030656215.1 Azoarcus sp. | reverse complement strand
CGCGCGGCAATACCGCCTTCACGTCCAACACCCAGGACCGCATCAGCAGCAACAGCGTGCCGCTGATCGAGCCGGCGCATGTGGTGGCGTTGCCAAAGGGGCAATGCTTCGCGCTGATCGAGGGCGGCAACCTCTGGAAAGTCCGCATGCCGCTGCCAGCGCCCGATTCCGACGAGGCCATGCCGAAGGATCTGCAGGAGCTGGCCAGCTACATGCGCCAGCACTACGTCGAGGCCGGCGACTGGTGGGAGAACCAGGGCATGCCGGGCCTCCAGGACAGCGCGTTGCCCGCCAACCTGGTGGACGACTTCAAGCCGAGGGCGTCCGTCGGTGAAGAGACCGGGGCATGAGCGACCCCGCCGTCGCGGTACAGCGCCAGCAGCAAGGACAGCAGGGGCTGATCGCAAGCCTGGTCACGCTGCCGTTCCGTCTCTTCGGCGTGCTGTGCGGATCGCTGCTGCTGTGCATCGTGATCGAGTGCGTCGGCATGCACTTCTTCTGGCCCGAGCAGGGCTGGCGTCATGCCGAGGGCATGCTCCACCACGAGCTGGACCAGCTCTCCACGCACTTCACGCGCAGCGCGCTGGTGCAGGAGCCGGGACGCACCGCACACCGGATGGTCGAACAGGGCCACCACTGGCTGTTCGTGAAAAGCGGCCTGCTGGACTGGATACGCGACGCCTCGGTGCAGGCCAGCGCCGGCAGCCACCGCCCGACCAAGGATTTCCGCTACTACATCGGCCTGGTCTACGTGAACGTGGAGCGCTACCTGATCGCGGCGGCCTACACGACGCTGGTCTTCCTCGTGCGGCTGCTGGTGCTGTGCCTGACCCTGCCGCTGTTCCTGATGGCCGCCTTCGTCGGGCTGGTGGACGGCCTGGTACGCCGGGACATCCGCCGCTTCGGGGCGGGACGTGAATCGGGGTTCATCTATCACCGCGCCAGGGCCAGCTTGATCCCGCTGGCCGTGCTGCCGTGGGTGACTTACCTGGCACTGCCGGTCAGCGTGAACCCGCTGCTGATGCTGCTGCCCAGTGCCGTGATACTCGGCGTCGCAGTATGCATCGCGGCGGCGACGTTTAAGAAGTACCTCTAACCGCCCGCTGGACTGGCGCTGCACGCCTCAATGGCCAAGTAGCGCAGCAGCGGCTGCCATCTGCTCATGCTCGAAGGCCGGCGCGAAGTCATCCAGTTCTGCCTGCCGCAAGCCCACTTCCGCGCTGAGTGCGACCTGCCGCCAGTTCGTCACTGCTGCATGCACTTCAGCCAGCACGGCAAGGGCCTGAGCTTCGTCAAGCCCGAAGTAGGAGGCACGCGCCAGCAACATCCCCACATCGGTGATCGGCCCATCCTGTTCGGACAGCCAGGTCTTGGACTCCCGCTCCTTATCCGGGAACGGATTGATGTCGAAGGCCGGCGCCAGGCGCCACTGGCCGTACATCACATGCAGGAAGCCGTGGTTCTGCAGGTGGTCGTCCACGTTGGTGATCAGCAGGTTGAACACCAACCGCCGCCAGAGTTGCCGCACATCCTGAGTCGGCGCGTGGCCGTAGGCCCGGATGGCGTCGGCGATCTCGGTGTAGCTGCGGTCTTCCTCACGCGAGGCCTGCAGCAGCGACGCGGCGGATTGGTAAGGGATACGGCCATCGGCCTCGTCGCGATCGAAGCGATGGATGACAGCCACTGGCACCTCGCCCAGCGTCACGACCCGCGCCGGCGCGGAATCGATGCCAGCAAGCGCCGCCAGCTTCAAGGCCAGTACCTCGCCACGGGTGACGCTGCGCGCGTCACCCACGCTCGGGAACTTGCCGATAGCCAGTCGACCGTCCTCGTCCACCAGCGTGCACTTGGGTCGCATGCCGCCCAAGGACGTGCCCTTGCCCTGCAGATAGCGCAAATCCTCGGCTGTCTCATCGCCGCGCTCTACCGCCCGGCTGGCAAGAAAGACCCGCTCCAACTCGACCAGAGGCGGAGTGCTGCGCCGTCCGAGCATCGGCGTCCGGTGCAAGGTGCCATCCGGGTCGCGCAGGCGCAACGCACCAACCCGGCTGAAATCATCTACCGCGAGCAGATAGTCCAGTTCCGTGAGGGCCGGCAGCCTCGGATCGTCCTTGCGGCGCTTGGCGTGGTCCCGGGCGATGACGCGCCGGCCCCAGGCATCGGGCGCGGTGTCGGCAATGGCGCCGTGGAATACCGAATCGTGGGGCGAGGCTGCCTTGTGCGATTGGTGTCCCGCCAGCAGTTGCAGATCGGCCGATACATTGAAACGTGCCGGACTAACCAGCCAGCCCTCGTCATAGGCAAAGGCGCTGTTCTCGCGCCGTCCTTGGCGGACATATACGAGCGAACCCACCGGCAGGCCGGCCTTACCGATGCAGAGCTGAACCTGCCGACGGATCGAGGCGACGGTCGCCATCACAGCGCTCCCGAGGTGGCAGGCTTGCTGCGCACCCGCTTGGGCAGGCGCTCGTCCATCAGTGTCAGGCCGATGTCATCCTTGGCAGTATCCAGGAGGTTTTCCAGTGCCTGGATTTCGCCGAAGACATGCAGCGCGCGGGCGAAGAAGTGGATGGGCACCCGCACGTCGCCTTTCTCCATGCGCCGCACGGTAGATAGGGACGCGCCTATACGCTCGGCCAGCGAGGCCTGGGAGATATGTCGCCGTCGGCGCGCCAGAGAAATGTCGGCGCCGAATTTCCGGATGGCCCGTTCGACGGGCAGCGGAATGGGGGAGTCCATAGCAAGTGTTCCCATGAGAGCGATCATGGACCGTAGAAGTCTCTAGGAGATCGATTCTATACAACCATGGATGAGTTGCAAATAACAACTCCAAACAGAACACTTATTGAAATAAACAACTCCTGTCGGAGTGTTATTTGGAACCACCATCTTGACGTTGTTCCGCCAAGATGACTTCGAGCGTGCGCACATGCCCATGCTTCTCCAGCTTCAGGTGATAGCCGGCCGCTTCGAGCAAGCGCACCAAGGCCGACACACTCATGTCACCCTTTGCAAGCGTTTCCATGCGGGTAACCGTTGTGCGTGCCAGGCCCGCACGCTGCGCAAGTTCACTCTGGCTCAAGCCCGCCTCTCGGCGGACGCACCGGAGCATGTCTGCGATATCGGCAAGTGTCGTCACATGTAGCCCTTGGGCATCAAAGGTGCTCATTGAAACAGGAACTGTAGCCCATGAGGCACATTTGTTGAGCCGACATTGCCCCTGCCCAACGATGGACACACTGTCCTCATGATTCGGCAGCATATCAATCCGGTCATCCGTTGATTCCCATTCCCTGCTGCGAGCACTGACCGCCCGCCTCAGCATCACGTCATTCGCCTCAACCGGGAATGGCACGATGAAACAGACCGGCTGCTGCACTTTCGCAAGGCCGCATTTGCTGGCCGCGCTGCCTTGTGCCCTCGTCCTGACCTGCGCGCCCTTCCAAGCCACCCATGCCGCCGACAATGCGCCTGAGCGTGAGCGCCTGGCGGCCCTTGTGCGCCAGATCGAACTGGCCGACCGTCTCGCCGAGCACGCGGCCAGCACAGTGTCGCAGGAACGCGCCCGCTACCACTTCGACTACGCTCGGCTGCGCGCCGATCTGCGGCGCGTACGTACCGGCCTGCACGACTACCTCGTCCCGCAGCGCGCCCAGCCGCGCGACCCGATCCCGCTGATCGGCGATTACGTGCGCCGGGACGACCGGGAGGAGTCCACGCCATGACGCCCTCTGCCGATCAGGTCGCCGCCTTCCAGGCCAACGGCGGTTTCACTCCGGCAGCCGTCTCCGTCGTCGTACTCAGTTTCGTCTTCGCCGTCCTCCTGCTGTGGGGCGTGTGGGCGATGCGTACCGCCTATGTCGGTTGGGCAGAGAACCGACTGACCCAGCGCCAGTTCCTGGGCGTCGTCGTGCGCTTCGTCGCGATGTACCTGGTGCTGAGCTTCTTCCTCCTTGCCTGAGATCCCCACTCCTGACCACCACGAAAGGTTGAATCACCATGCCC
>JAUSOD010000033.1 GCA_030656215.1 Azoarcus sp. | reverse complement strand
GACTACGCCTACGTGCTCGAGACCGGGCAGATCGCGATGGAAGGCCCGGCCGAACAGTTGAAGGACGACCCGCGCGTGATCGAGGCCTACCTCGGGCTCGGGGGCAAGCATCAGGCGATGCTGGCGACGTAAGCCGATGCCGGCCCCGTCGGGTCGGTGCGGTGGGTTTCGTAGGGTCGGCTTCAGCCGACCACAGGTGCCCGGGACCTGGCGTTCGTGCCCGAATCGCCCCCCGGCGGCGGGTTGAAACCCGCCCTACGGCGGTTGTGCAGGCTGCGGTGGTAGGGGCCACGAGGGTTTTTGTAGGGTCGGCTTCAGCCGACCGCAGGTGCGCGGGGCATCACCCGGTAACCGATAGTAGATCGCAGGCAGCCGGGCTGCCTGCTATGAAGAAACGACAGAGAGGACACACATCATGGAAGCACTCAGCATCATTCAGGACGAACATCAGTCGCTGGCTGCGATTCTTCATGCGATTCGGCACATGATCAAGGAGATCGGCGCTGGCCGGCTGCAGCCGGATTTCCGTTTGCTGCGAGCGATGGTTCACTATCTCGATGCCTACCCCGAGAAGAAACATCACCCCAAGGAAGACAAGTACCTGTTTGCCTTGCTCAAGAAACGCACCACCGAGGGCGCAGACGCGATGGCGCGGCTCGAGCAGGAGCATGCGGTCGGCGATGTCCGGATCAAGGCGCTCGAAACCGCACTGCATCAGTACGCAAGCGGCGCACGCGACGGATTTGATGCATTTTCGCAGGCGTTTCAGCAGTTTGCCGAGTTTTACCGCAATCACATGATTCTCGAGGAGCACGAGATTCTGCCCTTGGTGAAGAAGTATTTCACCGCCGAGGACTGGGCAGAGGCCGCGGCCGGTTTTCGCGATAATGCCGACCCGATGGGCGGCACCGGTGAGCCGAGCACGCACGAGGACTTCCAGCGCATCTTCTCGAAACTGGTCGCCGCCGCGCCGGCGCCGATCGGTCTGGGCGGCGGTCCCTACACCGACGACTGATCCCGTGTCTGCCGCAGCGGAGACTTTCACGCATCCGCCATTCTCCCGGCAAGCGCGGATTGCCCCGAACGGGTTGTTACGGACTGCGCTGCAGTCCGTGACAGTGCTAGAATCCGCCGCGGAGATACAAATTTATTCCACACCCATCAATTCAATCGAGGAAAAGCATGAACAAAGGTGAATTCGTCGAAGCGCTGGCCGACCGTCTGGATGTTTCCCGGGCTCAGGCTGATCGCGCGCTGTCCGCCGTGCTCGACATCGTTGCAGAACAACTCGCCAAGGGCGAGAAAATTGCCTTCACCGGATTTGGCTCCTTCGAAGTGTCGAAGCGCGCAGCCCGCACCGGTCGCAACCCGCAGACGGGTGCCTCGATCGAGATTGCCGCTTCCAGCGTGCCCAAGTTCACGGCCGGCGCCACGCTGAAGGCTTCTGTGAACGGCAAGTAACACTGCCCGGAATCAGCGAAGGGCGGCGCGCACCGAGCGGTGTGCCCCGCCTTTTTCCGTTGACCTGCAATCATTTCGCGACAGACGGCAAAAGTTTGTTTATACTTCACGCCGTTGTGCAATGCAGCAGCAGGGCCATTCAGGTTGCGATGCGGAAGTTTATTCGCCGAACCGGCCCCAGGGACTGTAACCACAGCCCCATCGCCTCCGACCTCCCGCCGAACTCCATTCGTTCTTCCGATCGACTGGCATCGTGACAACCGGTTGGTGCCGATGCGCGGTCTTCAGGCTTGCCTGATGACCGGCCCACGCCCATCGCGCGCTTGTCGCCCGGCGCTCCGATTCTGCCTACCCGCAGACTGGAGCGGCGCGATGCCTTGCGGTCCGAATTTTCTCGGACCCGAATCTGTCCGGCCACAAGCCGGCACGAAATATTGGAAGAACCATGACGTTTCAGAGCCTCGGCCTTGCCGACGACCTCCTCAAAGCCATTGAACAAACCGGCTATACCATTCCGACTGCGGTCCAGATGCAGGCGATTCCCGCCGCACTGGCCGGGTCCGACCTGCTGGTGTCGAGCCGCACCGGCAGCGGCAAGACCGCTGCCTTCACCCTGCCTTCGCTGCACAAGCTCATCGACCGTCGCATGGCGCCTGGCTCTGGCCCGCGTGTGCTGGTCCTGACCCCGACCCGCGAACTTGCCCAGCAGGTCGAAAAAGCCGTTCAGACCTACGGCAAGGCCGTGCGCGGTCTGAACACCGCCTGCCTCGTCGGCGGCGCGCCCTTCTTCGCCCAGGTCAAGCTGCTGCAGCGCCCGGTCGACGTCGTCGTCGCCACCCCGGGTCGTCTGCTTGACCACCTGAACCGCCGCAAGATCAAGCTCTCCGACGTCGAAGTGCTGATTCTTGACGAAGCCGATGGCATGCTGGACATGGGCTTTGCCGAAGACATCGACGCCATCGTCGCTGCTACCCCGGCCAAGCGCCTGACCCTGCTGTTCTCGGCCACCCTCGACGGCGTCGTCGGCAAGCTCGCAGAACGCCTGACCCGCAGCCCGGTGCGTATTGAAGTCGAAACCGCCCAGGAAGACCGCGGCCAGATCGAACAGCGCCTGATGTTCGCCGACGACCTCGGCCACAAGAATCGCCTGCTCGAAGCGCTGCTTGGCCATGACGGTCTGCAACAAGCCGTGGTGTTTACCTCCACCAAGCGCAGCGCCGACGAACTGTCGCTGAGCCTGCAGGAAAAGGGCTTCTCGGCTGCCGCGCTGCATGGCGACATGCACCAGACCCAGCGTAACCGCACCCTCGATCGTCTGCGTCAGGGCCGCATCGGCGTGCTGGTCGCGACCGACGTTGCCGCACGCGGCATCGACGTGGCCGGTATCAGCCATGTGATCAATTTTGATCCGCCGCGTCAGGCCGAAGACTATGTGCACCGTATCGGTCGTACTGGTCGTGCCGGTCGCGAAGGCATCGCGATCACCTTCTCCGGTCCGCGTGAAACCGGTCTCATCCGCGCGATCGAGCGCTTCACCGGCGATCGCCTGGAAGTGCATACCATTGCCGGTATGGAGCCGTCGCCGCGCAAGCCGTCCAGCCCGCGTCCCGCCAGTGCTCCGCGTCGTTTCGGTAACGGTGGCGGCGGCAACAGCGGCTACGGCCGCCCGGCCGGCGATCGCAGTGCCGGTGGCTACAACCGCGACGGTCACCCTGCCGGTCGTGGCGACCGCGCTCACGGCGACCGCCGCGATCGCGGCACCCGCTAAGACGCCTCGGCGCCAGCCAGTGACAGAAAATCCCGCTTCGGCGGGATTTTTTTCGCCTGCAGTGTGAGGACCGGGATGTCTGCCCGGTCGATCTCCAGGGGACGAGTCGCTGCCAACGCCTGTTCGGCAGGGCACACCGTCCGCGGCACGCGATTGGCGTCCGCCCCGGCACCATCGCCAGCTTTTCCGGTCCGATTCCACGGAGTACAGGCAACAAGGACCGGACCCGGTGGAGGTGAGCATGGACGCGAAGAGGGTGTTCGGGCAGCTCGGCATGGATGCTTCCATTCTGAACCGCGGTGACCGGGTTGTGAGGTCGCCGATCGACGGCGCGCAGCTGGCGCGGATCGCGTTCGATACGCCGGCGCAGATCGACACAAAAATCGAGCTCAGCAGCGTGGCCTTTCTTGCCTGGCGCCAGGTGCCGGCTCCGCGGCGCGGCGAGTTGGTGCGCCGTTTCGGGGACATCCTGCGGCAGCACAAGGCGCCGCTCGGGGCCCTCATTACGCTGGAGTGCGGCAAGATCGTCGCCGAAGGCGAGGGCGAAGTGCAGGAGATGATCGACATCTGCGATTTCGCCGTGGGCCTGTCGCGCCAGCTCCATGGGCTGACCATCGCCTCTGAGCGGCCCGCCCATGCACTGCGCGAAACCTGGCATCCGCTCGGGCCGGTGGGCATCATCACCGCGTTCAATTTTCCGATGGCGGTCTGGTCGTGGAATGCGGCGCTGGCGCTGGTGTGCGGTGACCCGGTGCTGTGGAAACCGTCAGAAAAGACGCCGCTCTGTGCGCTTGCCTGCCAGCACCTGCTGGAGCGGGCGATGGCGTCCATGGAGGATGCCCCCGCCGGGCTGTCGGCCGTGCTGCAGGGCGGGCGCGAGACGGGGCTGCAACTTGCGGACGATCATCGGGTCGCCTTGCTCAGTGCCACCGGCAGCTGCGCCATGGGCCGCAGTGTCGGTCCCCGCGTGGCACAACGCTTTGGCCGGACGCTGCTCGAGCTCGGTGGCAACAATGCCATCATCGTCACCCCCAGCGCCGACCTGGCGCTTGCGGTGCGGGCGATCGTGTTCGGCGCGGTCGGCACCGCCGGGCAGCGCTGCACCACCACCCGGCGGCTGTTCGTGCATGAGGCGGTACGCAATGTGTTGATGACCCGTCTGAAGCAGGTTTACGCCAGCTTGCCGATTGGCGATCCGCGGCTGCCCGGCACCCTGGTCGGGCCGCTGATCGATCGGCGGGCTTTCGAGCAGATGGCTGCCGCGCTGGCTGCGGCGCGGGCCGCTGGCGCGGTAGTGAGTGGCGGTGAGCGGGTGCTGGAAGCGGTGTTCCCGGAGGCGTATTACGTTCGGCCGGCGCTGGTCGAGGGCGGCACGGCGATGCGCAACAACGAGGT
>JAUSOD010000026.1 GCA_030656215.1 Azoarcus sp. | reverse complement strand
ACATCACCGCGCGCAAGGCGACCGAGCGCGCGCTGCAACTGGCCCATGCCGGGCTGGAGCGCCGCGTCGCCGAGCGAACCGCCGAGCTGTCGTCGGCCAACCTGCAGTTGCGCCAGGCACGCGATGGCTTGCGCCGGCTGTCCGCGCACATGAACTCGGTGCGCGAGGAGGAGCGTGCGCACATTGCACGCGACATCCACGACGATCTCGGCGCCTCCCTGACCGCGATGCAACTCGAGCTCAACTGGCTGCGTCAGCGTCTGCTCGATCGGGTCGAGGTGGTCGCTCACATTGACGCTGCCCTCGATATCGGCGCCACCGCGATGGGGGCCGTGCATCGCATCCTCAACGATCTGCGCCCCGGCGTGCTCGACCATCTCGGCCTGTGGGCCGCACTCGAGTGCCTGCTGCAGGAGGTCGAGTCGCGCGGTGGCCCGCGGTGCAGCTTTGTTTGTCCGCAGACGCTTGAATATTGTCGGCTGGGTCGTGAGGCGGAGATCGCGGTGTATCGCATCGTGCAGGAGGTGCTCACCAATGTGCAGCGCCATGCCGCTGCCAGCTGCATCGCGCTGCATGTTCGCGCCCTCGGACGCGAGCTGGTGCTGGAAGTGGAGGACGATGGTCGTGGCATGCACGTACCCGCCCAGCCGACCAGCTTCGGCCTGCTCGGCATGCACGAACGCGCGCATGCGATCGGGGGCGAGCTGTCGATCTCCAGCGAACCTGGTCGCGGGACCGTGGTGCGCTTGCGCCTGCCCGGCGCACTGGCCTGAGGACTAACGATGATCCGGATATTGATTGTCGATGACCACATGATCATCCGCCGCGGGCTGATGCAGATCCTGACCAGCGAAGCTCGCGTCGGCGAGGTTGCTGAAGCGGCTGACGGGCCGGCCGCACTGCGTATCCTGCGCGCTTCGACGGTGGACGTGGTGCTGCTCGATATTGCGCTGGGCGAGCGCGACGGGCTCGACGTGCTGAAGGCGATCCGTAGCGAATTTCCGGCAGTTGGCGTGATCATGCTGTCGGTGTACCCGGAAACCCAGTTCGGGGTACGTTCCATACGTGCTGGCGCCAGTGCCTATCTCAACAAGGGATGCTCGCCCGAGATGCTGTTCGAGGCGGTAGTCAAGGTGGCTGGTGGCGGCATCTTCATCACCGCAGCCATTGCCGAACTGCTGGCCCGCAACGTGCGTGCCGACGAAAGCCGGCCGCTGCACGAGTTGTTGTCGGACCGCGAGTTTCAGGTGCTCAAGCTGCTTGCCCAGGGGCGCTCCGTGTCCGAAATCGCCGAACAGCTCTCGCTGTCGGCCAATACCATCTCCACCTATCGCGGTCGGGTGTTCGACAAGCTGGGGGTGCGCTCTATGGTCGAGCTGCTGACCTATGCGGCGCGGCAGGATCTGCTGCCGATGTAGTTTGGGTGGGTGGCCGAGCCGGGGTCTCGATGGGCGACCACGTGGTGTAGTGCCAGCACTACACCAGGATCACGACAATCGCGATGGTGGCCGGATGCCGCAGTGCGCAATATTGAGCTCGTCAGCCAGCCGAACGAGGCCACCATGTTGCGCAAGCCGGGTTTCCGATTGGGCGTGTATGTGTTCAAGGATGCGGAAGTCATCGACTATGCCGCGCCCTGTGGTGTGCTGTCGGTAGCCAGACGCCTCGACCCCGAAATCGATGTGTTCCTGGTGGCCGAGAGCGGACGTGCAGTCCAGACTCAGGCCGGCATCACCGTGGTGCCCAACTACGCCTTTGCCGATCGTCCGGCGATGGATGCCTTCCTGATCCCGGGCGGCTTGGGCACCCGCCAGGAAATGCACAATCGCAATCTGCACGCCTACATCCGCAGCCTCGACCCCGATTGCCTGCTGACCAGCGTGTGCACCGGGTCGTGGATCTATGCGCGCATGGGCCTGCTCGACGGCCTGCCGGCGACCAACCGCAAGGAACCGGACCGCCTCGAAGCCTCCCACCTGGGCAAGACGCCGATCGACCGCCTCGCCGAACTGGCGCCGGCGTGCAGGGTGAGCAGGGCGCGAGTGGTCGATGCCGGGCGGATCGTGACCGCGGGTGGCATCAGCTCGGGCATGGAGCTGGGCCTGCACCTGCTCCGCCGTGCCGGCTACGACGAGACCTTCATTCAGGACGTGGCGCGGGTGATGGAGTACCACCGCGCCTACGCGCTCTACGAACACGACATCGAGTATGCCTTGCCCCCGGGTGCCTTACCTCCTGGCGCCTTACCCTCGAGCGCCTCGCCTCCGACCACCTCACTTGCTGCATGAAGCTCGTTTCAACCCGCCCGTATCCCTTCCAAGGAGTCTGAAATGTCCGCTTTTCGCAATGCCTTCGACTACAAGGTGAAGCTGCAGCGCGGCGCTTGCAGTTGCGGCCGCCACAGTAGCCAGTCGGCGCACGACCTCGACGAGGCCCTCGAGATGCGCCAGATGCAGGACCGGGTGGTGGAGGGCGCGGTGATGCGGGCCCTGTTTCCGCGCGACGAGGTGCGGCGCGGCTTTCTGAAGGCGGTTGGTGCCGGTACCGCGCTAGCTGCGATCTCGACCCTGTTTCCGCTCGGGCTGGCAAAGGAGGCGTTCGCCCAGGGCGCAGGCAAACTGGAGAAGACCAAGCTCAAGGTCGGCTTCATTCCGATCACCTGCGCCACCCCCATCATCATGGCCCATCCGCTGGGTTTCTACGCCAAGTACGGTCTCGACGTGGAGGTGGTGAAGACCGCCGGCTGGGCGGTGATCCGCGACAAGGCGCTGGCCAACGAGTACGACGCCGCCCACATGTTGTCGCCGATGCCGCTGGCGATCTCGACCGGGACCGGATCGAACCCGATTCCGTGGACCGTGCCGGCGATCGAGAACATCAACGGCCAGGCGATCACGCTCGCGATCAAGCACAAGGACCGGCGCGACCCGAAGGACTGGAAAGGCTTCAAGTTCGCGGTGCCGTTCGACTATTCGATGCACAACTACCTGCTGCGCTACTACCTCGCCGAGCACGGCATCGACCCCGACCGCGACGTGCAGATCCGCTCGGTGCCGCCGCCGGAGATGGTGGCCAACCTGCGCGCGGACAACATCGACGGCTTTCTCGCCCCCGATCCGGTCAACCAGCGCGCGGTGTACGACGGGGTGGGCTTCATCCACCTCCTGTCGAAGGAGATCTGGGATGGCCATCCATGCTGCGCGTTCTCGGCGAGCCAGGCCTTCGTCAGCGGCAATCCGAACACCTACCACGCACTGCTGAAGTCCATCCTCGATGCCACTGCCTATGCGCGCAAGGCCGAGAACCGCAAGGAGATCGCCGCTGCGATCGCGCCGGCCAACTACCTCAACCAGCCGGTGACAGTGGTGGAGCAGGTGCTCACCGGGACGTATGCGGATGGCCTGGGCAACGTGAAGAAAGATCCGAACCGGATCGACTTCGATCCCTTCCCTTACGACACCTTTGCGCTGTGGATCCTGACCCAGATGAAGCGCTGGGGGCAAATCAAGGGTGAGGTGGATTACGCGGCCGTGGCGAAGAACGTGTTCCTCGCCACCGATGCAGCCCGCCTGATGAAGGAACTCGGGATGCCGGTGCCGGATGTGGCCAAGCCGATCGTGGTGATGGGCAAGACCTTCGACCCCAAGCAGCCGGCGGCCTATGTCGACAGCTTTGCGATCCGGCGGAACTGAGCGATGAAGCCGTCCCGGCCCTGGCTGGCGCCTTTGCTGTCGGCGATTTTCTTTGCGCTCTTCGTCGGCATCTGGCATTTGGCCACGCTGCCGACCTCCGCCGCGGTGCAGGTCGACCCGGAGTACGCCGCCCTGGTCGGGCAGGCCGCCGCCACCGGCACCAAGTCGGCGATGCCGACGCCGGGCGAGGTCGGGGCCAAGCTGTGGGAACACTTTCGCGATCCGTTCTACGACAAGGGCACTAACGACAAGGGCATCGGCACCCAGCTCGCGTTCTCGATCGGACGAGTGCTGCTGGGTTTCAGCCTGGCGGCGCTGGTGGCGGTGCCGCTGGGCTTCGTGATCGGCATGTCGCCGCTGATATACAAGGCGCTCGACCCCTTCATCCAGGTGTTGAAGCCGATCTCGCCGCTGGCCTGGATGCCGCTTGCGCTGTACACGATCAAGGATTCCGACATCTCGGCGATCTTCGTCATCTTCATCTGCTCGCTATGGCCGATGCTGGTGAATACCGCGTTCGGCGTCGCCAACGTGCGCCGCGACTGGCTTAACGTTGCCCGCACGCTCGAGGTGTCGCGGCTGCGAACGGCCTTTCAGGTCATCCTGCCGGCCGCGGCGCCGACGATCATGACCGGCATGCGGATCTCGGTTGGCATCGCCTGGCTGGTGATCGTGGCGGCCGAGATGTTGGTCGGCGGCACCGGCATCGGCTATTTCGTGTGGAACGAGTGGAACAACCTCTCTATCGCCAACATCATCAGCGCGATCCTGTTGATCGGCCTGGTGGGCATGCTGCTCGACACCCTGCTGGCACGGCTCGCCCGCGCTGTTACCTACCGGGAGTGAGTGAAATGACCCCGTCTTTTCTCAAGGTCGAGGGACTCGCAAGGCGCTTCCCCGGACCAGCCGGCACACCCGGCGTAACCGTGTTCGAGGACATTCATTTCGGTATCGAAAAGGGTGAGTTCGTCTGCATCATCGGTCACTCCGGCTGTGGCAAGACCACGATCCTGAACGTGCTTGCGGGCCTGGACGAGGCCAATGACGGACTGGTCATCATGGATGGCCGCGAAGTGCGCGGGCCGTCGCTGGATCGCGGGGTGGTGTTCCAGGGCCACGCCCTGCTGCCGTGGCTGTCCGCACTCGGCAACGTCGCCTTCGGGGTGCGCTCGCGCTGGCCGGCATGGAGTGCGAAGCAGGTCGAAGAGCACAGCACCCGCTATCTGGAGATGGTCGGCCTCGGCCCGGCGCTGCACAAGAAGCAGGCGGAGTTGTCCGGCGGCATGAAGCAGCGTGTCGGGATCGCGCGTGCTTTTGCCATCCAGCCCAAGATGCTGCTGCTCGACGAGCCGTTCGGAGCGCTCGATGCGCTGACCCGGGGCACCATTCAGGACGAGTTGCTCGCCATCGTGCAGGCCACCCACCAGACCGTGTTCATGATCACCCATGACGTGGATGAGGCCATCCTGCTGGCGGACAAGGTGCTGCTGATGAGTAACGGCCCTGGCGCGCGGATTGCCGAGATCGTCGAGATCACGATGCGCCGGGAGCGCACGCGCAACAGCATCCATCACGACCCCCAGTACTACCGTATCCGTAACCACCTCGTCGATTTTCTGGTCAATCGATCGAAGGGCTATGCCGACGACAAGATGCCCGACCACGATCCGCGCCAGCCGCCGGTCGTTCGACCCGGGCTGGAGGGCGGCGCAGAGACGCTGCCGCTGCCGGCCCGCACCGCACCTGTTGCTGCATCCATTCATCCACTCAAGAACCTAAGCGCCTGAAGGAGACTGCCATGACCCGTACCGAAGTGACCGCCCTGATTCTCGCCTCCAAACTCAAGCACAAGCTCAGTTGGGTGCAGCTGGCCGAGATCGTCGGTTTGAGCAAGGAGTGGACCACGGCCGCACTGCTCGGCCAGATGACGCTGAACGAAACCCAGGCGGGGGCCGTGGGCGCGGCGCTTGAACTGCCCGAGGATGCGATCCTGCAGTTGCAGGTTGTGCCCTACAAGGGCTCCTTGCCCACCGCGGTGCCGACCGATCCGCTGATCTATCGCTTTTACGAACTCATCAACGTGTATGGCACCACGTTCAAGGAGCTGATCCATGAGGAGTTCGGCGACGGCATCATGAGCGCGATCGACTTCAGGATGGATCTTCAGCGCGAGCCGCATCCGGCGGGCGATCGCGTCAGCATCACCATGAGTGGCAAGTTCCTGCCCTACAAGACCTATTGAAGACGTACGCCGGTGATGTCGGCAGCTGCGCGCTGCTCGGGCCTGTCCCTGTCCGGGCCCGGCAAGCGTATCTTTGCTGGTCAGCGCAGTGCCTCATGACCTATCCTCCCGACTCGCCGTTGCTTTCATTGCAGCGCCAAAGGCTGCGAAGACGGTAATTACCGATTGGCCGCTTGCCGTGGCGGGTTCCGCGGCAAGTGGCCAGTTGGGCAAAATGGATAGGTGTCGGGTTTGTCGGGAAAACAGTTTGAGCAAAGGGCGCGGCGGACGCGGCTATTCGAGATGCCGAGTCCGTTTCCGGACGAGCCGGGGGTCTTGAAGTTGCTCGAACCCGAGTTCAGTGATGCGGACCTGCTGCGCGAGCAGCTTGTGGCAGCCGAATATGCAAAGCCTTTCGTGCTCGAGCACGATGGCGTGCGCTCGCTCTATTTCGGCAGTCTGCGCTTCCAGCAAAGTGCAATGCGGCTCGATGCCCCGCACGAGCTTGATGTCGCCTATACCCAGGGCATGATGGCCTTCCTGCTGTTCAATCCGCGCCCCCGTTCGCTGACCCTGCTCGGCCTCGGTGGTGGATCGCTGGCGAAATTCTGTTATCGGCATCTGCCGGCAAGCGCGATCACGGCGGTTGAAATCGATCCGGATGTGATTGCATTGCGCGAGGCCTTCTGTCTGCCACAGGATGACGCTCGCTTTCGTATCGTGTGCGCGGATGCGGTCGAGCATGTCGCCGACTGCGCGGAGCGCGCCGACGTGGTGCTGGTCGATGTGTTCGACGAACTGGGTGTGGCGGCGGCCTTGGCCGATTCGTCATTCTACCCCGACGCCTTTCGCATGTTGTCGGGCAACGGTATCCTGGTGATGAACATCGCTGGCGACAAGCGCGCCTATGCGCGCCACGTGGATCTCGTCGGCGCGGCCTTCGAGGATCGGGTTATCGCGATGTCGGTGCGTGAGGATGGCAACTATCTGCTGTTCGCGTTTCGCAACCCCGAGTTTTCGCCGCGCTGGAAATGGATGAAGTCGATCGCGCGCGAGTTGCAGGGGCGCACCGGCCTCGACTTCCCGCGCTTTGCGCAACTGCTCGAGCGCGGTCAGGCGCTTCGGCTGGTGCAGCGCATGAGCGCCTGACACCAGCGATTCCTGCGCGGAAGCCCTTACTTCTCGACCGTCTTTACGCTGTCTTCCTCATGCACTTTGCGATGCGGGTGCAGCTTGTGTTCGGCATCACGCAGCAGCGCGTGAGCGATCGCATGGTAAAGCGGAATCGGTGCGACGGATTTGGAAACCCCGTGAGCCACCACCGCGGTAGCCATGAGCGGCAGCAGCATCTGGTGGTTGGCGGTCATCTCCATCACGATCACCAGTGAAGTGATCGGTGCCTGGGTCATCGCTGCAAGAAACGCCACCATGCCGAGTACCAGAATCGCCTCGTGCTGTTCGACCGGCAGAAAGAGCGCAAGATCGGCGCCCAGGCCGGCGCCGACGGCGAGTGCCGGTGCAAAGACGCCGCCCGGGATGCGCGATACGAATGCAAGCCAGATCACCAGCAGCTTCGCCAGCATGAAGTAGGCCGGCAGTGCAGCCGAGCCTTCCAGCGCTGCTTTCGATTCGGCATAGCCCGTGCCGTAGGTCAAGCCACCGGTCAGCAGACCGATGAGGGCGGTGGCGAGGCCGCAGTACGCGGCAAAGGCGACGGGGCGCGACTTTGAGAACTCGCCGACCCGCCCGGGGAGCCCGCGCGAGGAGGCAATTAGCAGGCGGGAGAATCCGCCGCCGAGAAGTCCGCCCAGAATTCCGCACAGGACCACCGGCCACACCCCGCCCGGCCAGCTGATCACTGCCGGCGTGCGGCCGAAATAAGTGTAATTGCCCAGTACGGCGAGTGACATCAGACCGGCAAAGATCACCGCGATCAGGGTCGTGCTGTTGGCCCGAAAGGCCCGGTAGCGACACATCTCCTCGATCGCGAACATGATGCCGCCGAGCGGGGTGTTGAAGGCGGCGGCGATGCCCGCACCGCTGCCGGCCACAATAAGGTCGCGGCTTGAGGCGATCCGGCCGCGCCGACGGCCCGCCAGCATGTGCATGGCCGAAGCGCCGATCTGAACCGATGGGCCTTCGCGACCGATCGACGCCCCCGACAACAGGCCGCCGAGAGTCAGGAATACCTTCGCGATCGCGATCCGGAACGAGAGGAAGCGGCGGCGCAACAGGGGGTCATCGCTCATCGACGCGGCAATGGTCTGCGGAATACCGCTACCTTCGGTGCCGGGAAAGAAACGGCGCGAAAGCCAGGCCACCGCGGCAAATCCTGCCGGCGCCACCACCAGCGTCAGCCACGGGCTGGCCTCCATCAGTGACTGGTGAAAGGCGATGGCGACTTCGGCGCCGATGGCAAAGGCAATCGCGATGAGCCCGGCCAGCAGCGCGGCGCCGACCAAAAGCAGGCGTTTGTGCCAGCGTTCAATCGAAAGCCAGGGCATTGCATAGCGTCGACCACCGCGTGCGATGTGCCGCAGGGCACGATTCGGAGTATTCGAAGGCTGGTCCGGATCGGGATCGTGAGAAGGCATGGGAAGCAGGCGCAGGACGGGTGGTGGTTGGCTAGACCGGGTCGAAGCCCGACATTCTGTCAGAGACGGAGCGTGTCGATGTTGCGGCGGTACAAACCTTGATTTTTTGGGCTGAAAAGTCGAATGCGAGCGGCGTTCGTACGATATGGTTACGATACGCGAGAGAAGCCATTGCAGCGAATTTTTTGACAATGATTGTTTGTATAAATATAGTCGGAGCCCTTGTAGATGTCGCAGTCACAAAGCAACCCTAAACCCCCCATGGAGAAAAGCTCCAAGGTGACGCCACTGTCGGTATTGCAGCGCTTCAGGGTGTTGATCCGCACTGCACAGCGACACTCGCAATGGATTGAACGCCAGAGCGGCGTGACCGGTGCCCAGTTGTGGGCGTTACAGGAGTTGAGTGAGGCGCCGGGCTTGCGCGTTGGCGAACTGGCGAATCGAATGGCATTGCATCAGTCGACGGCCTCGAACATGATCGATCGACTTGAGACCGGCAGTTTGATCCGCAAGGAGCGAACCAGTGCGGATCAGAGGGTGGTGCGGCTGTACCTGACCGAGGAGGGTGCAGCACTGCTGGCCAGGGCGCCGTCTCCTGCGCGCGGGGTGCTGCCTGAGGCCCTGCGCTTGCTGGAGCAGGACGATCTGGCAAAGTTGCAGGCCGAACTCGATGCCCTGCTCAAACAGATAAAGCATCTCGATGAAGGCTTCGGCATGCAGCCCTTGCCCTTCACCGAGTAGTACTTACCCGGGCCGGCGGGTTTTCCGGCCAACCGTTTCGCACATGTGCGGACAGCAGCTTGAGGGCGACCCGCGCGGTCGCCCTTTTTTTCATGCTTATGGGGTTTTCATGATCTTGCGTTGGCCGGCATGGGGCCGGCGAACGGAGCGTCCGTATTGTCTTTTTGATCGACATCAAGAATTGCACGCTTAGTCGGAACGATCGGTCGCGACTGCGGTAGAGTTCGAGCCTTGTTACCCGCTGCGGCGGGCATCTTTTTTCGGGGCGTCCGGATTATGGCAGTTGAGCTATACAACGATGGCAAGCATGTCTGCCTCGCCTTCTATGACCTGGTCAATGAAGAGGCGGATCACGCAGTGCAGTGCAATCAGTTCCTGATCGTCGATGGCGATCATGGGGCGCTGGTCGATCCCGGTGGAAACATGACCTACAACGGATTGCTGATGGGGATGCAGCGCTACTTTTCCTCGCGCAATCTGGACTACATCCTCGCTTCGCATGCCGATCCGGACATCATCGCGTCGCTGAACAAATGGATGGTGACCACGAACTGCAGGGTGCTGATCTCCAAGCTGTGGGCACGCTTCCTGCCGCACTTCACTACCGGTCGCGACTACTCCGACCGCATCATCGGCATTCCGGACGAAGGCATGATCGTGCCACTGGGCGCCAGCAAGCTGAAGGCGATTCCTGCGCACTTCATGCATTCCGAAGGCAACTTCCAGTTCTACGATCCGGTATCAAAAATCCTGTTTACCGGCGATATGGGGGCATCCCTCATCGATCACGACGAGGCAGCCAAGCCGGTCCGGAATTTTGACGATCACATCCCGTTCATGATCGGTTTTCACCGTCGCTACATGATCTCGAACAAGATCTGCCGCTTCTGGGTGAACATGGTGCGCACTATGGATGTCGAGATGATCGTGCCGCAGCATGGGGCACGCTTCGAAGGCAAGGTGATGGTCAACCGTTTCCTGGACTGGATCGAGAACCTCCAGTGCGGTGTCGACATCATGACTCAGGACCATTACCGCGCGCCCTGATCGGGCGTTGCGATACAGCGCCCGTCTGCTGCCGGAAGCACATGCCGATACTGCTACCGCAGCGCCGGGAACGCCAGCACGGTCAGCGCTATCAGTGCTTTCTGGACAGTGACTGCATCGCGCGGGTGAGTCCGTCCAGGGTCATCGGGAACATCCGTCCGCCCATCAACTGATGTATCAGATCGATTGACTGACGGTAGGTCCACAGCCGCTCGGGCTCCGGGTTGAGCCAGGTCGCCGCGGGATAGGCATCGAGCAGCCGGCGCAGACAGGCGGCGCCGGGCTCGGCATTCATGTGCTCGACAGAGCCATGCTGGTGGAGAATCTCGTACGGACTCATGGTGGCGTCGCCGACGAACACCAGTTTGTAGTCCGGACCGTAGCGATGAATCACATCGGAAAGGGGAATGCGTTCGGTATGTCGGCGGGTGCTGTCGCGCCAAACGGATTCGTAGACGCAGTTGTGAAAGTAGAAGTACTCAAGGTGCTTGAATTCGGTGCGACAGGCTGAGAACAGCTCCTCGCAGACCTTTACGTGGTCGTCCATCGAACCGCCTACATCGAGAAACAGCAACACCTTTACCGCATTGTGGCGCTCGGGCCGCATCATCAGATCCAGCCAGCCCGCGTTGCGCGCAGTGGCTGCAATCGTGCCTTCCAGATCCAGTTCTTCGGCGGCGCCTTGTCGTGCAAAACGCCGCAAGCGGCGCAGGGCAACCTTGATATTGCGGGTACCGAGCTCCACAGAATCGTCCAGATTGCGGAACTCACGCCGGTCCCAGACCTTCACTGCCGTGCGATTGCCTGCCGACTCGCCACCGACCCGGATACCTTCAGGATGGGTGCCGTTGTTGCCGAAGGGTGAACTGCCGCCGGTGCCGATCCATTTCGATCCGCCCTGGTGGCGTCCCTTCTGATCTTCGAGTCGCTTGCGAAACTCATCCATCAGTTTGTCCCAGCCCAGCTTTTCCAGGTGGGCCTGCTCCTCCGGGGTGAGGTGCTTTTTCATCGCTGCCCGCAGCCAATCTTCGGGCAAGTCGAGCTCGAGGCCGGGCAGGGCGGTGACCCCTTTGAAATACGCTCCGAACGCACCGTCGAAACGGTCGTACAGCGCCTCGTCCTTGATCAGGCAGGTTCTCGACCACAGGTAGAAATCATCCAGCGAGTGACTGCAGACGCCGGCGCGCAGACCTTCGAGCAAGCTGAGAAACTCGCGGGTGGACACCGGGAGTTTGCTTGCCTTCAGGTGGAGGAAAAAGTCGATCAGCATCGTGGCTCACTCCTGCTGGATGGATAGTGCCCAGGCGAGGGCCTCAAGATGGGCTGCGGCGGCCACCTCCGGCTGGACATTGCAGCGTTGAGCCGCGTTTCTGATGGCCTCCGCGTCCATGCTTTCGCAGGCCTGAGCCAGCGTCAGATGTGCCGCATGGGGTCCTTCGCCGCGCAGCACTGCGGCTTCGATCGCCGGGCTCACTGCCAGCGACGCGATCGCGCGCTCCATCGGAACCTGAAGCACGATGTCGATCAGGGACAGCAGCCCGGTCAGGAACAAGGCCTCGCGCTCCGCTGCGCTCTTTTCTTTGCCCAGAAGCTCCATCATCCGGGCGCGGACCAGCGCGGTTTCGAGTACGGCCGATGCCCGTCCGCCGCTGTCGTCGGAGCTGCACATCAGCAGCACCAGCCAGCGGTAGAGCTTGTCGCGGCCAAGCAAGGCCAGCGCGCGGTCGATCGACGATACCTGTTCCGAAAGCCCATTTGCTGCGGAATTGATGTAGCGCAGCAACCGTACTGCAACGGCCGCATCCTGTTTGAGCAGCTCGACGATTTCGTCGGTTTCGACGCTCGTGCGCAGCTTGCCCACCAGCATGGCCAGGCGGGCAACATTGGGGCCGAGGTTGCGATCCTGCCAGTTTTCGCGACTGGAGATGAAGGGGCCCTGAAAAAGGCCACCGCCAAGCTGGAAGCAAAAGCGGAAATCCTCCAGCCCGGGAAGATCCCGGACCAGCAGCGTGGCCTGCGGTGCGTACTCAACAATCTGCGCAGACAGGAGCAGCGCCGACTCGGCATCAACTTGCGGGGCTCGGGTCATGACTACATCGGCTTCCGGCATCAGGGCGGCGAAGCGTGGCTCGGAAAGCGGATCCGGCAGGCCGATGCGAAAGCCGATTGCCCGCAGCCGGCGAACGTTACGCAGCAGGGTGTCGAGCTCGGGCGCACCGGCGTCGGCAAGGGCGGTCAGCACCAGCACGGTGTTGCTTGCCGACAGTTGGCCAAGGCAAGGGTGGTCAAGAAATGAGTCGGGTACGTCGATGAATGCCATGCGCGGTCCCAGCAGTTTGCCGATCTCGGCACGTGCCAGGCTGGTCACCAGCACTTCGGCGTAAAGTTGATGGACCTTGCGGCTGCTGTTGCGGATGCGGTTACGCGTCGACTCCTGCAACATGAACTGGTAGCCGGCTATTTTTTCCTTGCGGTTGAGCACTGCCTCACGGCTGAGAAAGGTGGGGCCGATCTCGTTCGCTGTAGCACTGGCTGTCGGCGCCGCACTTGAGGGCGCTGTCGCGACGGTCGAAAGTGGCGACGGCGCGCGCAGTGGCGCCTGCCGGTTAAGGCGGTCGATTGAAGGTGGCACCGGTGCGGGCTGGGGTGCTGCGGTCCTGCGGCCGAAGATCCAATCGAAGATGGCCCTGAACATGGTGAAATCCTCAGCGGTTCTGGCGCGCCATGTGAATCAGGCGTTCGAACAGATGAAGATCCTGTTCATTCTTGAGCAGTGCGCCGGCGAGCGGCGGAACGATGGCCTTGTTGTCCTTGGAGCGCAGCGCTTCGGGCGGAATGTCCTCGGCCAGCAGTAACTTGAGCCAGTCGATAAGCTCGGAGGTCGAAGGTTTCTTTTTCAGCCCGGGGATATCGCGCAGACCAAAGAAGACTTCCATCGCCTCGCTCAGCAGTGCCTTGCGGATGCCTGGAAAATGGACGTCGACAATGCGCTGCATGGTGTCGCGGTCGGGAAAACGGATGTAATGGAAGAAGCACCGGCGCAGGAAGGCGTCTGGTAGCTCCTTTTCGTTGTTGGAGGTGATGAATACGATGGGGCGGTGGACGGCACGTACCGTTTTGCGGGTTTCATAGACGTGGAACTCCATGCGATCGAGCTCGCGCAACAAGTCGTTGGGAAACTCGATGTCGGCTTTGTCCACTTCGTCGATCAGCACCACTGTGGGTGACGGCGCTTCAAAGGCCTGCCATAGCACGCCTTTGACGATGTAATTGCCGATGTCCTTGACCTTGTCGTCGCCAAGCTGGGAGTCGCGCAGGCGCGACACGGCATCATATTCGTATAGCCCCTGCTGCGCCTTGGTGGTCGACTTGATATGCCACTGCAACAAAGGCAGCCCGAGCGCCGCCGCGACTTCTTCGGCAAGCATGGTCTTGCCGGTGCCCGGCTCGCCCTTGATCAGAAGCGGGCGTTCGAGACGGATGGCCGCATTGACGGCGAGCATCAGGTCCGGGGTGGCAATATATTGTGCGCTACCTTCAAATCGGGTTTGAGCCATCGGGGAATCCTCTGATTAATTTTTTTTGATTATAGGGCTAGGGTTGTGAGGAAACGACGGATGGCATCCGGGGATTTCCCTCAACCCGCGCTTTTTTTGTCGCAGAACCGTCCGCCATTGGCCGCTTAGATTCGTAGCAGTCCTACACAGAGGAGACACCATGCAGGGACGACATCTGCTTCTGGCCACCGTCATGGCGGCATCAGGTTTTGCGGTGCAGGCTGCGGGCGGTAGCGCCGAGGCGGCAAAGGGCAAGATCTCCGCTTGTATCGGCTGTCACGGCATTCCGGGTTATCGCACGAGTTTTCCGGACGTGTACGCCGTACCCAAGCTCGGCGGCCAGCATCCTGAATACATCGTCCGCGCGCTGCAGGCCTACAAGGCGGGAGAGCGTGCCCATCCAAGCATGCAGGGGATTGCAGCCTCGCTGTCGGATGAGGATATGGCCGATCTGGCTGCATACTACGGAGGTGCGCGATGAAGCCCGGTATGCAGTGCATGGTCATTCTCGGCCTGGTCGCCGGTGTCTTCGGCAGTGGATTGGCGCAGGCCGGCGATGCCCGCCAGGGCAAGGAGAAGGCGACAATATGCGCCGCCTGCCACGGCCTCGATGGCAATAGCCCAAGCCCGGAGTTTCCGCGCATCGGCGGCCAACACGAGGACTATCTGCTGCGGGCACTGCTCGACTACAAGAGCGGCGAGCGCAAGAATCCGATCATGGCGTCGCAGGTGGAGAGTTTGTCGAAAAAGGATCTCGCCGATCTGGCTGCGTGGTATGCAAGCCAGTCCGGGCTGTATCTCAAGCGCTGACGCTCAGGCGAGTCACCACAGGTGAGTCACCACAGGCGAGTCAGGACAGCCCGGCGCGTCGGCGTACGCAGGCGATATAGGCCATCCCGTCGGGTGCTGCATTGTTGCGCTGCGCATTGAACATGGTTTCGCCCAGGCATTCGAGCACGTCATGCAATGCCGCATGGCGTTCGCCGTGACGGGCGCAGGCCGCGTCGAATGCGGCGCGCAGCCCTGGCGGCTGGTCGATCGACAATTGCTCCTCGATGGCCAGATGGAGTGACAGGTGCAGGAAGGGATTGACCTGCCCGTCATCGGGGGTGAAGTCACGCTCGACCGACTCGGGGTCCTCCACCACCTTGTGGTATTCGGAGTGGCTCTGCACGATGTCTGCGGCGATGGTCTCGAGCGGAGTCAGCACCTCTCGTGCCCGATGCTTGCGCCAGGCGTCGATGAAGAAATTGCGGACCTGGTCGCGGGATGGGTTGAACATGGTGTTTCCTGTAGTGAGGTGAGGCACTGCTCGGACCGTGCTCAGACGGTCTTGTCGCGCCAGGTGCACAGATCACGCACGCTGCATCCTGCACAATCCGGTTTGCGTGCGGTGCACACATAGCGTCCGTGGAGGATCAGCCAGTGGTGAGCGTCGAGAAGGTAGTCTTTCGGCACCCTGCGCATCAAGGCCTGTTCGACCGCAACGACGTCCTTGCCCGGCGCCAGGCCGGTACGATTGGAGACGCGGAAGATATGGGTATCCACCGCCATGACCGGCTCGCGAAAGACGGTGTTGAGCACCACATTGGCCGTCTTGCGCCCGACCCCGGGCAGGGCCTCGAGCGCGGCGCGTTCCTGCGGCACTTCGCCGCCATGGCGCTCGAGCAGCAGGCGCGACAGCGCCACCGTGTTCTTTGCCTTGTTGCGGAACAGGCCGATGGTCTTGATGTGTTCCGCTACCTCATCCTCGCCCAGGGTGATCATTGCTTCTGGCGTGGGGGCGGCGGCAAAGAGTCGGCGGGTGGCGAGGTTGACGCTCCTGTCGGTCGCCTGCGCCGAAAGGACTACGGCGACCAGCAACTGATAGGCCGAGGCATATTCAAGTTCGGTTTGCGGCGCAGGGTTGGCGACCGAGAGGCGGCGGAAAAACTCCCGGATCGCCTCGCGTTTCATCATCGCCATGGCTAGCCGGCAGCCGGTGCGGCGTCGGGTTTTGCGGTAGTTGCCGGCGCAGGCGGAATGCGGCGGGCGCGAGCGGCCATACGGGCATTGATGGCGTTGAAGGCGGCGATCAGGCAACCGAGTGCAAAGAAGGCCCCCGGCGGCAGGATGGCGATCAGAAAGCCGGGGTAGTCGTCGCCGAATACACTCACTGCGGACGCCTCGGGAAAGATCATCTCGATGCCGGAAAACAGGGTGCCGGCACCGAGCAACTCGCGAACTCCGCCGAGCAGCGCCAGCACCCAGACCAGACCGATCCCCATCACTACGCCATCGATGGTCGAAGACAGTGCATCGTTCTTGGCCGCAAAGGCCTCGATGCGTGCGAGCACGATGCAGTTGGTCACGATCAGCGGAATGAATATGCCCAGTACGAGGTAAAGGCTGTGCAGGTAGGCATTGAAAACAAGATCGACCATCGTGACCAGTGCCGCAATGATCAGGATGAAAACCGGAATGCGGATCTCGTAGGGGATGAAATTGCGCAGGCTGGAGACGGCGAGGTTGGCCACCGCCATGACCAGAATGGTGGCCAGGCCGAGGCTCACCGCATTGACCATGCTGGTGCTGACCGCGAGAATCGGACACAGGCCCAGCAACTGAGCCAGTCCGGGGTTCTGCTTCCACAATCCGTTGTAGGCGCTTTCACGCAGAGCCTGAATATTCATTGTCTTTTCCCTACAGACTGCTTCCAGCGGCGGCGGCAAACAGGGTGTCGCCGTGTTCCACTGCATAGCCCACGGCACGGCCCACCGCGCGCGTCACCGCACGCGCGCTGATGGTGGCGCCGGTACGATAGTCAAAGTCACCGCCATCCTTGCGCACGGTCCATCTTGCCGCTTCGATCTGCGACCATGAGACGCCGCCGAACTGGCTGACCCAAGGTTTGATCTTGTTGCGATCCTTTTTTGGATCGATGTAGTCGCCGAGCCCCGGGGTTTCCTTGTGTGCGGTAACGCGTATGCCACCCACCGTGCCATTGGCGCCGACCGCCACGATGATCTGGATACGGCCCGCATATCCATCGCTTGCGACCGTTTCCAGCACGAGCGAAGCCGGTTGCCCGGCCTTGCGCGCGCGCCACACACGCCGGCTTCCGCCGCTGCCGAGCGCTTCGGGTGCAGTTACCGAAATCACATCGTTGAGCAGAAGGTTGTCATAGCTTTCTGCGGGCAGCACCTCATTGATCAGACGCATCTGCTCTTCCTGCACCGAGGCTTCGATCGCCGGACGCGTAGTTTGATAGGTGAAGGCCATGACTGCAGTAAACAGCACGGTGAACACAATCATGATCGCCGCGGTGCGTAGCGAGGTGCGGATGGCCGAGTAACGGGCGCTCGTCATTGACCGCCTCCCCGATGCCCGAACACCGTGGGCTGGGTCTTCATGTCGATCAGCGGAACGCAGATGTTCATCAGCAGTACGGCAAAGGCGATACCTTCAGGATACGCACCGAAGGCGCGGATCAGGTAGGCAATCAGGCCTATCCCGGCCGCAAAGATCAGCTTGCCGCGTGGCGTGGTGGCGCCCGAGACCGGGTCGGTGACGATGAAGAAGGCGGCGAGCATCGCGCCGCCACT
>JAUSOD010000023.1 GCA_030656215.1 Azoarcus sp. | reverse complement strand
CATCGCCATGGCCGTCGCACGCGGCGATGCCGCCCTGACCGAGGCCGAGGTGGACGCAATCAACCTTGTCCCCGACGAGTTGCGCGGCCTTGACCGCTATGAAGCCCGCAAGCGCGTGGTCGAAGCGATCACCGACGAAGGGCTGGCCGTCACGGTCCTGAAGAAATCCATCGACAAGGAAACCGGCGCCGAACATCTGGAACGGGTGCCTTTCGTCGAACAAAAGCCGATCATGCAGCCCTTCGGCGACCGGTCGAAAGTGGTGATCGAGCCGATGCTGACCGACCAGTGGTTTGTCGATACCGCCAAGATCGTGGACCCCGCGCGGGAAGCGGTGCGCACCGGCCGGACCATGATCATCCCGCCAAGTGGCGAGAAGACCTATTACCACTGGCTGGAGAATATCGAACCGTGGTGCATCTCGCGCCAGCTGTGGTGGGGCCACCGCATCCCGGCGTGGTACGACGAGGAAGGCAAGATCTACGTCGCCGCCAACGAAGAAGAAGCCATCCACAACTGGAAGGCCGATCTCGAAGCCGAGATCGCCACCCTGCAGGCCGAAGTGCAGGCGCGCCAGTCCAACGGCGACACCGCCGAGCGCTACCCGGAACTCGCCCAGCGTCTTGCCACCCTGCACGCGCGCTACGAGGAAGGCAAGCTACGCCAGGAAGACGATGTGCTCGACACCTGGTACTCGTCGGCGCTGTGGCCCTTTTCCACCCTGGACTGGACCCCTGAGTGGCCGCAACAGAGCAATGACGCGCTCGACCTCTACCTGCCCTCCACCGTGCTGGTGACCGGCTTCGACATCATCTTCTTCTGGGTCGCCCGGATGGTGATGATGACCAAGCACATCACCGGCAAGATCCCGTTCAAGCATGTGTATGTTCACGGCCTGATCCGCGATGCGGAAGGCCAGAAGATGAGCAAGTCCAAGGGCAACGTGCTCGACCCGATCGACCTGATCGACGGCATCGGCATCGACGAACTGGTGCAGAAACGCACCTTCGGCCTGATGAACCCGAAGCAGGCACAGAGCATCGAGAAGAAGACGCGCAAGGAATTCCCCGAGGGCATCCCCGCGTTCGGCACCGACGCACTGCGCTTCACCTTCGCCTCGCTCGCCAGCCCGGGGCGCGACATCAAGTTTGACCTCGCGCGCTGCGAGGGCTACCGCAACTTCTGCAACAAGCTGTGGAACGCCACCCGCTTCGTGCTGATGAACTGCCAGGATCAGGACTGCGGAATGGAGGCGCACAACCCCGACCAATGCGCGCCCGGCGGCTACCTCGATTTCTCGTTTGCCGACCGCTGGATCGTGTCTCGCCTGCAGCGCACCGAGGCCGAAGTCGCGGCGCAGTTCGAGGCCTATCGCTTCGATCTCGTGTCACGCGCGGTGTACGAGTTCGTGTGGGACGAGTACTGCGACTGGTACCTCGAGCTGGCCAAGGTCCAGATCCAGAGCGGCACGCCGGAACAGCAACGCGCCACCCGCCGCACTCTGCTGCGCGTGCTCGAAACCGTGTTGCGCATGGCCCACCCGTTGATCCCCTTCATCACCGAGGAGCTGTGGGACACCGTGGCCCCGCTCGCGGCGCGCAAGGAAACCGAGAGCCTGATGCTCGCCCGCTACCCGCTGGCCGACACCAGCCGCATCGACGCAGCCGCAGAGGCGAAGGTGACCGAGCTCAAGGCCATGATCTACGCCTGCCGCAACCTGCGCGGCGAGATGAACATCTCCCCTGCGCAGCGTATGCCGCTGGTCGCCGCCGGCGACATCGAAGCGCTGAAGGCCTACGCGCCCTACCTCGCCGGCCTGGCCAAACTGTCGGAGGTGCAGATCGTCGCCGAGATCGGCGCCGACGAACTCGCACCGGTCGCGGTCGCGGGCGAAACCCGGCTGATGCTCAAGGTCGAGATCGACATCGCCGCCGAACGCGAGCGGGTCGGCAAGGAGATCGCCCGCCTCGAGGGGGAGATCGCCAAGGCAGAAACCAAGCTCGGCAACGCCAGTTTCGTCGATCGTGCGCCGGCTGCCGTGGTCCAGCAGGAGCGCGATCGTCTGGCGGGGTTCAGGGCCACGCTGGAGCAATTGCGCCCGCAACTGGCCAAGCTTGGCGGGCGCTGAGGCCTCGCCCTGCAGCAGCGGCAATGCCCCGACGTGCGCTAGCAGCGGCCGGGCATTGCAGCGCAACATGTCGCGCGGATTGTGGATATGATTCAATCCATGGAGCCATCGCCGTCAGCGGGAACAATCGAACTCAGCGGAAGCGCGGAGCAGGCCCTGCTGCGCGTCGGCGGTGACTGGACGCTAGCCCACTACCGCGCGCTGGCCGCGCAGATTGCCCCCGTGCGCGCCCGGCTGCACGAACACGCCCGCATCGAGCTGGACGGGCTCGGTGCCATCGACACGGCCGGCGCCCACCTGTTGTTCGACTTGCTCGGGGCAGCTCGCATTCGCGCCCTGAGCGGTGACGGCTCACCACTGGCACCCGAGCGGCGCGCCCTGCTCAGGGTCGTCGAAGCCGCACTCGCCATGCCCCCGCCTGCCCCTGCGGCCCCCGGCTCGGCCGTGGGCGACGTGCTCGAACACATCGGTATCACCGCGGTCGTATTCTGGCGCCACATCGTCGGCTTGCTCGGCTTCATCGGCCTGACCCTCGACACGGCCGTGCGCATCGCTTTCCGGCCGCAGCGCTGGCGCATCACCGCCTTCGTCGCCCATCTCGAGAAGTCCGCGCTCGATGCGGTGCCCATCGTCGCCTTGCTGACCTTCCTTGTCGGCGCGGTGGTGGCCTTTCTCGGCGCCACCGTGCTGGCCGACTTCGGCGCCAGCATCTTCACCGTCGACCTGATCGCGTTTTCCTTTCTGCGCGAGTTCGGGGTGCTGCTCACCGCCATCCTCGTCGCCGGCCGCACGGCCAGCGCGTTCACTGCACAGATCGGCTCGATGCGCGCCAACGAGGAGATCGACGCTATCCGCGTGCTCGGCCTCAACCCGATCGAGCTGCTGGTGCTGCCGCGCGTGTTTGCGCTGCTGGTCGCGCTACCGCTGCTGACCTTCATCGCGATGATGTCGGGCATCGCCGGCGGCATGCTGGTATGCGCGCTGACGCTGGACATCTCGCCGATCATGTTTCTCTCGGTATTCAAGGACGACGTCGGCCTGCGCCACTTCCTGATCGGGATGGGCAAGGCCCCGGTGTTCGCCTTCCTGATCGCGGTCATCGGCTGCCTGGAGGGTTTCAAGGTCAGCGGCAGCGCGCAGTCGGTTGGCGAACACACCACCTCGGCGGTGGTGCAGTCGATCTTCGTGGTCATCGTGCTCGATGCCATCGCCGCACTGTTCTGCATGGAAATGGGCTGGTGAGCACGGACGTCATCGAGGTTCGCGGCCTGCGCAACCAGTTTGGTACGCAGGTCGTCCATGAAGACCTCGATCTGGACGTGCGCCGGGGCGAGATCCTCGGCGTGGTCGGCGGTTCGGGCACCGGCAAGTCGGTGCTGCTGCGCACCATCGTCGGACTCAACCGCCCGGCGGCCGGCAGCGTGCGTGTGTTCGCCGAAGACCTGCTGACCCTGGACCCGGCGCAGCGCTCGCGCGTCGAGCGCCGCTTCGGCGTGCTGTTCCAGCAGGGCGCGCTGTTTTCCTCGCTGACCGTGTGCGAGAACGTCGCCCTGCCGCTGGTCGAGCACGCCGGCCTGACCCCGCCAGAGGCGGCCAGGCTGGCCGCACTCAAGCTCGCGCTGGCCGGCCTGCCACCACACGCGGCCGAAAAGTACCCGTCCGATCTGTCCGGCGGCATGATCAAACGCGCCGCGCTTGCGCGCGCACTGGCACTCGACCCCGACATCCTGTTTCTCGACGAACCCACTGCCGGCCTCGATCCGATTGGCGCAGCCGCCTTCGACCAACTCATCCTCACCCTGCGCGACGCCCTCGGTCTCACCGTATTCCTGGTCACCCACGACCTCGACACCCTGTACACGATCACTGACCGGGTCGCGGTGCTGTCACGCAAGCGCGTGCTGGTCAACGACAGCCTGGATGCCGTGGCCGCCACCGACGACGACTGGATCCACGATTACTTCCACGGCCCTCGCGGCCGTGCTGCGCACGATGCCACATCGCGCGCGGCCGGCCCCTTCGGCAAACCGGAGCACGAATGACATGGAAACCCGCGCCCATCACGTCCTGATCGGCCTCTTCACCCTGATCGTGGTCGGCATCGCATTGCTGTTCGCGCTATGGCTGGGCAAGACTGGCAGCGACAGGCAGTTCAACTTCTACGACATCATTTTCGAGGAAGCAGTCAGCGGCCTGTCACAAGGCAGCGCCGTCCAGTTCAACGGGATCAAGATCGGCGAGGTCACCAACCTGCGCCTCGACCCCAATAACCCGCGCCGCGTGCTTGCCCGCATCCGCGTCGACGGCCAGGCCCCCATCCGCTCCGACACCCGTGCCGGCCTGGTCATGGCCGGTATCACCGGGATCTCGATCATCCGCCTGAGCAGCGGCGACGACCCGAACCGCAGCGAACTGAAAGCGGACGACGGCGGGATCCCCACCATCCTCGCCGAACCCTCGCCGATCAGCAAACTGCTCGCCGACGGCGGGGATGTGGTGCTCAACATCAATGAACTGTTAATCCAGGCACGATCGCTGTTCTCCGCCGAGAACAGCGCCAACTTCAGCCGTACCCTCGCCAACCTGGAGCAAACCACCGGCGCGCTCGCCGCCCAGCGAGATGACATGCGCCAGGCACTGCGCCAGCTTGCGCTCGCCAGCGAACAGGCCAACACGACCTTGGCCGAGGCAACCCGGATGATGGGCTCGGCCAACCGCCTGATCGACGAGCAGGGACGACAAACGCTGGAGAGCGCACAACGCTCGATGGCAGCCTTCGAGCACGCGATGCAGACGGTGGACCGGCTGATCACCGACAATCGTGCCCCGCTCGACAGCGGCATGCGCGGCCTGGCCGAGGTCGGCCCCGCCATCGCCGAACTGCGCAGCACGCTCACCTCGCTGCGCGGCATCACCCGGCAACTCGAAGACCGGCCCACCGACTACCTCCTCGGCCTCGAACCGATCAAGGAGTTCCAGCCATGATCCCGAACCGCACGCGCGTCCACCTCGACCCGGCCCGTTCCACCCCTGCCCGTTCCACCCCTTCCGGTACCACCTTTTGCCGGGTTCGCACCGCACTCGCCACGCTGGGCACGATCGCCCTGCTGGCAGGCTGCACCATTCTGCCGCGGCCCGAGCCGGTGGACGTCTTCCTGCTGCCCTCTGCCACCCCCGCCCCCACGGCCGCCGACGACGTCCAGGCGCTGCCCTGGTCGCTGCGGGTCACCCGTCCCGTCGCAGGGGTGCACCTCGCCGGCCAGCGCATCGTCGTCATCCCCCGCGACAACCATGTCAGCGTCTACAAGGGCGCCAACTGGAGCGAGCCCGCCCCCATCCTGGTACGCAACCGCCTGCTCGACGCCTTCCGCGCCGACGCTCGCATCGACGCACTCTCCAGCGACGACAAGCGGGTGCACGCCGATTTCGAGCTCGACAGCGATCTGCGCGCCTTCCACAGCGAATACCGCATCGGCGCACCCGAGGTCGTGATACGCCTCGATGCACGGCTGGTGCACGCCGCCGGACAACGCATCGTCGCCAGCCGCAGCTTCGAGATCCGCGAACCGGTCGCGGGCACGGCCGTACCCGAGGTGGTGCAGGCCTTTGGCCACGCCGGCGACCGACTGGCGCAGGCGCTCGTGGCGTGGACGGTGGAGCGCGCGAACGCGGTACAGAGCCACTGAAACCCCCGATCGGGGGCACCTGCAGCACTGCCCCCGATTCCTTCTCTCTCACACGGAGCAGTCGATGAAATCCCATCTGCCTTTCGTTACCCGTACCGGGTGCGTTTCCATGCTCGCCATGGTGTTCGCAGCGAGCATGCCCACCACTGCTCAGGCCGACGGCCTCGAGCTGGTGCTCAAGCATGGCAAAAACGGCGACCGCTATGAGCGCAGCGGCCTCGGCCTGCGCTTCGCACCGCTGTGGTCGGACGACTGGGGCAAGCTCAAGCTCACCTTGCTCCCGGAAGTGGAGCTCACCCGCCTTCGCTACACCGGCAAACGCAGCGAGCCGGACCACCTCGACCAGGCCGGGCTGATCGGGCTGCTGAGAGCGCATTATGGCGATGCCCGGCTGCGCCCCTACGCCGAGATCGGACTCGGGGCTGCGCTGTTCAGCCGCACCCGTCTGGGAGGCAAGAACTTCTCCACCAGCTTCCAGTTCTCCGAGCACCTCGGTGCCGGGATCGAGTTCGCCGACCGCTGGTCCCTCGGCTGGCAGTTCTCGCACTACTCCAATGCGGACATTGAAATCCCCAACAACGGCATCAATTTTCACCAGATCATGCTCGGCGTCCGCTTCTAGTCCGGGACGCGGTCGGACTTGAGGCAGCATGCCAGCCCGGGTCAGGCCATCTGACTGATCGTCTTGCGGAACTGGGTCAGGGCGATGACGAAGAACACCGTGCCAATTACGACGATGGCGAGAAACTGCGGCCACACCACCTCGAGGCCGGCACCGCGGTAGAGGATGGCCTGCGCGGCCGAGACGAAGTGCGTGGTCGGTGCCGCCAGCATGATGCTTTGCGCCAGCTCGGGCATGCTCTCGCGCGGAGTCGCGCCACCCGACAGCATCTGCAAGGGCAGCAGGGTGAGCATCATCAACAGGCCGAACTGCGGCATCGAGCGGGCGATGGTCGCCAGGAAGATGCCCATCGAGGTCGTTGCAAACAGGTGCAGCACGGCACAACCGAGGAAGAGCAGCACCGAGCCTTCGATCGGCACCTGCAGCGCGCCCTGTACCACGACCACGGTCGCGAACGCGGTTGCGAGCAGCACCACCAGGCCCATCGACCACACCTTTGCGAGCATGATCTCGCCCGGCGTCACCGGCATCACCAGCAGGTGTTCGATGGTGCCATGCTCGCGTTCGCGGATCAGCGCTGCGCCGGTGAGGATGATCGACAACATCGTCACCGCATTGATCAGCTCCATCACCGAGCCAAACCATGACGCCGTCAGCGACGGATTGAAGCGCGCGCGCAACACCAGCTCGACCGGCAATGCCGTGCTGCCGCGATAGCGCTGGACGAACTCATTGACCTCGGCGAGCACGATCTGCTGGATGTAGCTGTTGCCGGTGAAGGCCTGGCTCATGCGGGTGGCGTCCACATTGAGCTGGACCGCCGGCGAGCGCCCGGCCAGCACGTCGCGCTGGAAGCCGGGCGGAATGTTGAGCACGAAAGTGTAGCGTCCGGCATCCATGCCCGGATCGACCTCGGGCAGGGAGATCATCTCCGGATGCAGGAAGTGCGGCGGGTAAAAGGCCGAGGCAATCCGCGCCGACAGCGGCGATCCATCCTCGTCGACGATCGCGATCGTGGCCCTGCTCAGCGAATCGGGCATCGCCGTTGCGGAGACGTAGATCGACACCGAGAAGGACCAGCCGATCAGCACCAGCATGGTCGGGTCGCGCAACAGGCTCCACAGCTCCTTGATGCCGAGACGAAAGATGTTCGACAGGTGCCCCATGTCAGCGCTCCTGCTTCCTCAGCAAGGCGATGGACAGCCCCATGACGATGGGTACCGACAGCGCCAGCGGCACGAAAGCGGCGTGCAGGTCGGACAGGTCGAGCGCCTTGCCGAACACGCCGCGACTGATGATGAAGAAGTGGGTCGCAGGATAGATCTCGCCCACCATCCGGCCCAGGCCTTCGAGCGAGGATACCGGGTTGAGCATGCCCGAAAGCTGGATCGCCGGCAGCAGGGTGCCGAGCATGGCCACGAACATCGCCGCGATCTGGCTGCGAGTGAAGGTCGATGCGAGCAGGCCGAAGCCGGTGGAAAAGCCGATGAAAATCAGCGCCGCCAGTGCCAGAGTGAGAAAGCTACCAGTCAGGGGCACGTCGAACTGGGTCACCGCCAGCAAGGTCATCAGCAGGAAATTGAGCATGCCCAGCGCGATGTAGGGAAGCTGCTTGCCGATCAGGAACTCGGTACGGGTCACCGGGGTGACGTAGAGATTGATGATCGAACCCAGTTCCTTCTCGCGCACCACCGACAGCGCGGTGAGCATGGCCGGGATCATCAGCAGCAGGATGGGGATGACCACCGGCACCATCGCCGGCAGACTCCTGACGTCGGGGTTGTAGCGAAAGCGGGTCTCGATAGTGGCAGCGCCCGTGGCGGCATCCTGCCCGAGGCGGATCCTGGCCATGTCGAGCAGCCAGCCCTGATGCATGCCCTGCACGTAACCCTGCACGGTCTCGGCCCGCGCTGGCATTGCGCCGTCGATCCAGGCCCCGATCCGGACCTGGTCACCGCGCAGCAGGTCGCGCGCGAAGCCATGCGGAATCTCGATCGCGAGCGACAGTTCCCCGCTGCGCATGCGGCGGTCCAGATCTGCGTAGTCGATGATCGGTGGCCGCTCCACGAAGTAGCGCGAGCCCGCCAGATTGAGCGTATAGCTCTGGCTCAGCGTGCTCTGGTCGCGGTCGAGTACGGCAAAACTCAGATCCTCCACGTCCAGCGACAGGCCGTAGCCCATGATCAGCATCAACAGCAGGCTACCCAGCAAGGCCAGCATGCCGCGCACCGGATCGCGCTGCAGCTCGAGCGCCTCACGCCGGGTGTAACTCAGCGCACGCGCCAGACTGAAGCCGCGGTGTGGATGCGCAGTGGCCGGTTCAGTGGCCGGCGCGGCAGCGGACTCCGCGGCGGGCCCGGCCGAAGACTCGGACATGTCAGCCGAGGGGTCGCTCTGTGCACTGGCCTCCTCAAGGTAGGCGATGAAGGCCTGTTCCAGCGTGACCACACCACGTTTGCGCACCAGCTCGGCCGGCTCGTCGCTGACCAGCACTTGCCCGGCATGCATCAGCGAGATGCGGTCGCAGCGCTCGGCCTCGTTCATGAAGTGGGTGGAGATGAAGATCGTGACCCTGTCCTTGCGCGCGAGGTCGATCATCAGCTGCCAGAAATTGTCGCGCGCGATCGGATCCACGCCCGAGGTCGGCTCGTCGAGGATCAGCAACTCGGGCTGGTGCACCATGGCCACCGCCAGGGACAGGCGCTGACGGATACCCAACGGCAGCGCGTCAGGCAGTGCGTTGAGCGCGCCGCCCAGGCCAAAGCGCTCGACCATCAGCCCCACCCGTGCCGCGATCTCGGCCGCAGGCACGCCGAACAGGCGCGCGTGCAGTATCAGGTTCTGCTCGACACTGAGTTCGGAATACAGCGAGAAGGCCTGCGACATGTAGCCGACCCGGCGCCGGCTGGCGATGTCGTGTGGGTCGACCTCGCTGCCGAACAGCCAGGCCTTGCCTGCGCTCGCCGGCAACAGCCCGGTGAGCATCTTCATCGTGGTGGACTTGCCGCAGCCGTTGGAGCCTAGAAAACCGAAGATCTCGCCGCGCCGGATACGGAAGCTGACGTGATCGACCGCGGTGAAGTCGCCAAACCGCATGGTCAGGTCCCGCGCCTCGATGGCAATCTCGTCCTGGTCGCCGACCGCAAGCGGCGGCACCACGACCGCATGGTGGCCGCGCCGCTTCGCTTCTGGCAGCAGGGCGATGAAGGCGGCCTCGAGTGAGTCGGTGCCGGTGCGCCGATGCAGCTCATCCGGGGTGCCAGTCGCAAGCAGCTTGCCGGCATCCATCGCCACCAGCCAGTCAAAGCGCTCGGCCTCGTCCATGTAGGCGGTGGCGACAATCACGCTCATCGACGGCCGCCCGCGCCGAATCCGCGCGATCAGCTCCCAGAACTGACTGCGCGCCAGGGGATCGACGCCGGTCGTGGGCTCGTCGAGAATCAGCAGCTCGGGGTCGTGGATCAGCGCGCAACACAGTCCCAGCTTCTGCTTCATGCCACCCGAGAGCTTGCCCGCCGGGCGTTCGAGAAAGAACGTCAGCCCGGTGGCCGCGGTCAGCTCGTCGATGCGTCTCCGGCGCTCGGCAGCGTCGTGGCCGAACAGGCGACCGAAGAATTGCAGGTTCTCCTCCACCGACAGCGTCGGATACAGGTTCTTGCCCAGACCCTGCGGCATATAGGCGATGTGCGGGCACACTTCCTTGCGATGGCTGGCGCTGGCCATCTCGCCACCGAGCACCTCCACCGTGCCGCTTTGCACCGCACGCGCCCCTGCGATCAAGGACATCAGGCTGGACTTGCCGACCCCGTCGGGCCCGATCAGGCCGACCATACAAGCACCCGGCACCTCGAGATCAATCGCGTCGAGCGCAAGCGCATCGCCGTAGCGCAGACTCACTCCACGCAGGCGGACGACTGGAGCAGCGCCGGGCATGATGCTCATTCGCCGACCTGGATGGCCAGATTCGGCGGCCACTCGGCGTCTGGATCGACCCTGAGCCAGGCCACGCCGGGCAGGCCGGTCTTGACCTGGGCCAGATGCTTAAGCAGCAGCTCGGGCGGGATCTGCGCCTTCACCCGGAACATCAGCTTCTGCCGCTCGCTCGCGGTTTCCACCGTCTTCGGGGTGAACTGGGCAGTGCTGGCGACGAACGACACCTTGGCCGGAATCACGAACTTGGGAGCGGCATCGAGCACGATCCGCACCTCACTGCCCAGGGCCACCCTGCCGGCCACCGTTTCGGGCAGGAAGAAAGTCATATAGACGTCGGACAGGTCGACCAGATTGAGCACCTTGCCCCCACCGCCGAGCACCTCGCCCGGCTGTGCCACACGAAACTGCACACGGCCGTCGCGTGGCGATTTGAGCTGGCTGTCGGCGATCTCGGTATCGACCCGCGCCACCGTGGCCACCGCGGCCTCGACCGACGATTGCGCCCCCACGACCTGGGCCCGGGCCGCCGCGATTGCGGCACGCGCCGAGCTCACCTGCGCCCGCGCCGCACTCAGCGCCGCCTCGACACTGCGCAGCCGGGCCCTATCGTCGTCGAGTTCCTGTAGCGACGCAGCGCCCTCGCTCGACAAGGTCTGCGAGCGCACCAACCGCCGCCTGGCCGCGTCTACCTCGCTCTCGCGCTGAACCACCACCGCCTGCGCCGCGACGAGTTCACTCACGCGCACCTCAACCTGGGCCTCGGCACTGCCCACCGCGTTGATCGCCTGACGCTGGCGCGCCAGCGCCTCGTCGCGCTGCGCATTAAGCCCGTCGACCTGCATCTGCGCCAGAACCTCACCCGCCTTCACGAAGTCGCCCTCATGCGCAAAGATGTCGATCACCCGCCCGCCGACCTTGGTCGCGACATCGACCTCGGTCGCCTCGATGCGGCCATTGCCGCTGACGAAGCCCTCGCCCGGACCGTCCGCGCGCATCGACGACCACAGCAGCGCACCGGCCACCACCACCGCCACAAGCACGGCGGCCGGAATCAGTTTGTTGTTGAATATCGCAGTCATGATCGGATTTGCACCTTCAATTGTCACGGGCGCCGAAGCCGGACGGGCTGTGCCGCCGGCTCGACGAATTCCTGGCTGCCGCCGCCCAGCGCGGCATACAGGCCAATCCGGCTCGACAGCAGGGCACGGCGGGTCTGCACCAGTGCCTGCTCGGCAACAAGCAGGTCACGCTGTGCGTCCAGTACTTCCAGATAGCGGACGGCGCCGTTGTCATAGCGCAACTGGGCCAGACGTGCGCGCTCGGACTGCGCATCGAGCGCAGCCCGCTGGAAACGCAATTGCTCGCCCAGCCAGTGGCGCGCGGACAAAGCGTCGGCAACATCGCGG
The DNA here is from genome assembly GCA_030656215.1 of Azoarcus sp. GTDB lineage: Bacteria > Pseudomonadota > Gammaproteobacteria > Burkholderiales > Rhodocyclaceae > Parazoarcus. The sequence goes on along the minus strand of JAUSOD010000023.1, from coordinate 5,381 downwards.
AACGCCGTCTGCACCGTCTTTTCGTAAGCGGCGACAGCAAGATCACGCCGCACCTCGGCCAGATCGAGATTGGCCTGATTGCGTCCGGCATCGAAGATTGGCAGCACCAGGCTCGGGGCAAAACGCCACGCGCCGCTGCCGGCCTCGAACAGGCCTTCGAGCTCGGCGCTCGCGCTACCGGCGAAACCGGTCAGCACGATGCGCGGAAAAAAAGCCGCCCGTGCCGCGCCGATGTTGGCGTTGGCCGCCTTCAGGCGATGTTCGGCCGCGACGATGTCCGGTCGCTGAACCAGCAGGGCCGAGGGCAGGCCGACGTTCACCTCGTGCAGGATCATGTTGTCGTCGAGGCCCCCGGCTGGCGGGCCGGGATCGAAGGTCGCCCCGACCAGGACACTCAGGGCGTGCGCCTGCACCGCTCGCGCCTGCTCGAGTTGCGCACCCAGGGACTCGGCCTGCGTCAGCAGGGTCTCGACCTGCAGCAGATCGAGGCGCGAGATTGCACCAACCTCGAATCGCCGCCCGAAAATGCGGAATGACTCCTTGCGGCTGTCGATGGTACGGCGCGCCAGTACGATGCGCTCATCGAGTTCGCGCAGCGCCAGATAGCCATCGGCCACCTGAGCCACCAGGCTGACGGTGAGTGCGCGCCGTGCCGCATCGGTGGCGAGAAACTCCTGGAGTGCGGCATCCTTGAGATTGGCCACCCGCCCCCAGAAATCGAGCTCCCACGCAGCGAGGTTGAACCCGGCCTGATACTGGCCGCTGGTCTGCACCTGTCCGCTGACAGTGAGATCGGCCGGGGTCCGCCCGCGGCTGCCATCGACTCCAAGACCCACCGTCGGCAACTGATCGGCGCGACGGATGCCGTAGACGGCACGCGCCTCCTCAACCCGCAATACCCCACTACGCAAGTCCCGACTGTGCTCAAGGGCCTGGACGATCAGCGCCTGCAGCTGCGAATCGGCGAAATAATCGCGCCAGGTCGTGTGTGCCGCCACCCCCGCCGCAGCGTCGGAGGACGAGGGCGCATCGGCCGGATAGGTTGCCGCCACCGGCAGCAGCGGAAGCTCATGTGTGGGTGCCAGCGAGCAAGCACCCAGCAGGCCCAAGCTCACCAGCACCATGATCCAGTCGCCGGCGAGCCGCCGTCCCGGCGTTAGCGCCGGTCCGATTGATGGCATTTTCATGCTCCGTTATCCCGTCTGCAAAAACCTCAACAACTGCGTCATCTTCCACCCTTTGCGACCATAGCGCCACCGTGCAGCGGCGGAAAACGCAATGCTGAGGGTGAGCTCATGCGAGTCGAGCCTGCAGAGTATCCAACAAGCGTTGAAGTGCGGCGAACCACCGTATGGTGAACATAGAAAAAGGGCCCCCGCGGGAGCCCTCTTCCATCTGTGGAAACCGGACTTACTTGCGCTTCATGAAGAACTCAAAAGCCTTGTCCGCCGTTTCGCCTTGCTTCACCAACTCGTTACCGGTTTGCTTGGCAAAGGCCTGAAAGTCCTTCACGGCACCGGGGTCGGTCGCCACCACGCGTACGATCTGTCCGGGTTGCAACTCGGCCAGCGCTTTCTTGGCACGCAGGATCGGCAACGGGCAGTTCAGACCGCGGGCATCCACTTCCTTGTCGAAATCCATTGCTTCGTCCTTTGTCGTCTTTATCAGCAAACCCGCAGATTTTAATGTAAAGCGATGATGCCCGGTAGGCAAAACCCGCCAAAAGCCACTAGCGCTCGCGATCAAGCCGCTCCTGACGCACCAGCGCTTTCATTTCACGTAGCCGCGCATCCACCGCAGAGAGATCGTAGAAGTCTGCATCTCCGGCCTTGCGCGCAATTTCGAGCTGCTCGAGCGCAGCCGAATAACTGCCCATCAAGGCGTAGACCTCAGCTTGGGCGCGATGCTGGGCGGTGCGTTTCCCCAGCCCGGCGTTCGCCCTCGACAGCAACTGCCACAGCCGGATGTCGTCTCCACGCACCTGCAGCGCACGACGCACGCCAGCAACGGCCTCGGCCGGCTGGCCTGCGATGATCTGAGCATCTGCCAGCGCGTAGCGCAGGCTCTGGATGTCCGGGAAGCGCTTTGTCGCTGCCTCCAGCGTCGTGGCCGCCGCGGCGGGATTACGCCGTGCCATCGCAATCTCGGCGGCAAGCGACTCGATAAAGGAAGAAGGTTCCGCGCTGCTTCGCAGCGCGGCCAGCCCCGCCTCGGCCTCATCGAGCCGACCACTGCGCATCAGCGCCCGAACCAAGCCGTAGCGACTTGCTTCATCGCCCGGCATGCGGGCCACGCGGTCCGCGAGTTCCCTTACCGCATCGGCCGGTTGTGCGGCTTGCACCCGCAACTTGGCACGCACAAAACCAAAGTCCCGCGTATCGGGAACCTGACGATAACGCATCGAGGCAGCGCGATTCTCCATGTCCGCAATCCGCTCGGTGGTGAGCGGATGGGTGCGCAGATAGGCCGGCGCATTGTTCTCGTACAGACGACTGGCGCGCTGCAGGCGCTCGAAAAAAGCCGGCATGCCGCGGACATCGAAGCCGGCCGCATCCAGCGTCTGCAGACCCACGCGGTCGGCTTCGCGCTCGAAATCACGAGTGTAGCCAAGCTGCGACTGGATCGCCCCAGCCTGGCCGGCAGCAACGGCCGCCTCGCTGACCTGCGAGTTGCTGCGCGCCGCCAGAATCGCCACCAGCAGGGAGGCCAGCATCAGCATCCCGGCCTGGCTCTGCTTGCCCACGATCTGGGCAATATGGCGCTGGGTGACGTGGGCAATTTCGTGCCCCACCACCGACGCCAGCTCGGACTCTGACTCCGCGGCGAGGATCAGCCCGGTATGCAGTCCGATGTAGCCGCCAGGCAGCGCAAAAGCATTGAGCGTTCCGTCCTTGACCCCGAAGAAATCGAAGCTCTGCTGCGGATTGTTGCTGGCCGCGACGAGCCGCTTGCCGAGTCGGTTGATGTACTCCTCGACCTCCGGATCGTCCAGATAGGCCGCATCTTTCCACCGGATCTCGCGGATGATCTCTTCGCCTATCCGGCGCTCCTGGGCTGGCGAAAAGTCGGACGCACCCACATCGCCAAGATCGGGCAGATCAATGGCATGGGCGGGAAAGGCCAGCGCAAGGCTGAGCAGCAGGGCAAGAGGTCGGCGCATCATCGGATGCTATGATAACCGGCCTCGCCCAGTCGTTCCCGCAAGCGTGTATCCACATGTAGTCGGGTGCCCGACCAAGGCATGCCATCCACCCCGAATCGATCTCTGCACACCGCCATGAGCCTATCCAGCCACGCCGCCCTGACCCACTTCGACGCCGAAGGTCAGGCCCATATGGTCGATGTCGGCGCCAAGTCCGAGACCCGCCGCGTGGCGGTCGCCACCGGGCGCATCCTGATGGAAGCCGCCACCTTCGCCATGATCCAGGCGGGCAGTGCCAAGAAAGGGGACGTGCTCGGCATCGCCCGGATCGCTGCGATCCAGGCTTCCAAACGCTGTAGCGAGCTGCTCCCGCTATGCCACCCGATTCCGCTCACCCGCGTCGCGGTCGAGTTCGACAGCGATGCCACAACCTGCGCCATCCGCTGCACCGTCACCGCCGAAACCGTCGGCCGTACCGGGGTCGAAATGGAGGCGCTGACGGCAGTCAGCGTTGGGCTGCTCACCATTTACGATATGTGCAAGGCCGTCGATCGCGGCATGCGCATGGAAGGCATCCAGCTCATGGAGAAGCTCGGCGGCAAGTCGGGACACTGGGTGGCGCAAGCCTGAGCCTTTTTCTTCGGCGCAAATCCTTCAAAACGACTGCAAGAGGATGAAACCCGACAAAATCAAGTTCCACCAACACTGAAAAATGTTTCGCAATTATCTGATTTAATTGATGTAGTGCCAACATTGTCGATTCAGGCACCGGACTTGCATCAGCTTGTTCTGCAGATGCCCCGCATCGGTGAAGCATGGCGCAATTGCCACGCTTCGATCTCAATACGGACAATGAGCACGACACCATGGCAATCAACGACATCAAGGCGTTTTCGGACAAGGCCCGTACGGATGCAGCCCTCGGCGAACAGCTGAAGGCCTGTCAGAAGATCAAGGAACTGCGTGCGCTGGCCAGCGAGCACGGCTTTACCATCGACGAAGTCGAACTCTACCCGCCCAACGAACCGCAATTCACCGAAGAGCAGTTCTCCGAGCGCCTGTGCAAGGCACTGCTGCGCGTCTGAGGACGACTCAGGCCGACCCGACCCGCTATTGCAAGCAGGCGGGCCGGCAAAAAGCTCCGAACACCCAAACTTCCGAACACCACCAGGTGACTACAGCCTGAAACGGCGAAGCATCTCGTCAATACGGGTCGCAATCGTCTGCAGACCATGTGCAGCAGCCGAGGTCTGCGACACCACGCCAGCATTGTGTTCGGCCATGTCGGCAATACGCTCGACATTACGTGCAATATCGTTGGTGGCAGCACCCTGCTCACGCAAGGCGTTGGAAATATCCCCCACCACATCATCTACCGCCCGAGCACTGGCGGTAATCCGTCCGACCGCTTCACCCGCCCGGTTTGCGACGTCGACCCCACCCGCTGCGCTCGCCGCGCTCTGCTCCATCACGGCGAACACATCACCGACGCTTTGCTGAATGGCACCCGTCAGCTGACTGATCTCGGTTGTCGAAACGGCAGTGCGCTCGGCCAGCTTTCGAACTTCATCCGCCACAACTGCAAAGCCGCGCCCCTGCTCGCCAGCCCGGGCGGCTTCGATGGCCGCATTCAACGCGAGCAGGTTGGTCTGATCGGCCACGTCCCGTATAACGCCGACGACTCTGGAGATCTCGCCAGTCCGATCGCGCAGACTGCCCATCCGCTCGGTTGCCTGATGAATGCCGCTGGCAATGTGGTGCATCCTCTCTACCGCCTCATTGATCACCAGACCGCCGCTTTCGCTCTGGGTGCCGGCCTCCTGCGCCAGCCTTGCAGCCTCACGTGCCGAGTCGGCCACATGATTGATGCTGACCGTGACCTCCTCCACCGAAGCCGCCATCGACGATGCGGCTTCGCTCTGCTGGCCCGAGGCACTGGAGACACTGTCCGCCGACGTGGCGAGCTGCGTCGCCGACACCGACAACTGGCTGGAAGCCCCCTGCAACTCGCCGATCACCTGGCGCAGGTTTTTCCGCATGCCATCGAGGGCCACCTCGAGCCGCCCGAATTCATTGTCGCCACCCGTCAGCGCGATCTGCCGGTCTAGGCTTCCCGCCGCCACGCTTTCGGCTGCACCCACTGCTTCGTCGAGCGGCCGCTTGATCGAGCGCAACACCGCGATGCCCAACAACAGGCCGGACAAAGCCGCAAAAACCACCAGACTGCCAAGCAGCCACT
>JAUSOD010000016.1 GCA_030656215.1 Azoarcus sp. | reverse complement strand
CGGCGGGGCCGACGCTGTCGCCGTTCAACGCCTGGGTGATCCTGAAGGGGCTCGAGACCCTGCGTATCCGCATGGAAGCGCAGTCGGCGAGTGCGCTGGAGCTGGCGCGCTGGCTCGAGTCGCAACCCGGGGTGGCGCGCGTGTTCTATCCCGGACTGCCTTCGCATCCGCAGCACGAGCTGGCCATGCGCCAGCAGAAGAGCGGCGGCGCGATCGTGAGTTTCGAGGTGGAAGGCGGGCGTGAGGCGGCATGGCGGGTGGTCGATGCGACCCGGATGATCTCGATCACCGCCAACCTCGGCGATACCAAGACCACCATCACCCACCCCGCAACCACCACTCACGGGCGAATTTCGCCCGAGGCACGTGCGGCCGCAGGTATCGGCGACGGCCTGCTGCGGGTTGCAGTGGGCTTGGAGTCCATTGATGACCTGAAGGTGGATCTGGCGCGCGGGCTTAGGGCCTGAGCCGTCGGTACCGCGTTGCATCGAGACCATGAGCGACCTGCCGGACCATGTCACCCGTGCCACTCAGGAGAGCGTCGAGATCGCGCCGTACGACGCATCCTGGCCGATGTGGTTCGAGACTGAATGCAGGCATCTGAGAAACCTCCTGCCGGTCGGCGTCATCGGCCGGATCGAGCACTTTGGCAGCACGGCGGTGCCCGGCCTTGCGGGTAAGCCCATCATCGACATGCTGGTCGAGGTCAGTTCGCTGGCGGATGTCAGGCAGATCGTCGCGCCCATTCTGACGCGTGAAAGCTACGAGTACTTCTGGCGACCCTGTTGTCCGGGTGGGGTGGACATCGGCTATGCGTGGTTCATCAAGCGCGATGCAGATGGGCGCAGGACCCACCATATCCACATGCTGGAGAAGGATTCGCCGGACTGGGAGCGATTGTTGTTCCGTGACTATCTGATCGCGCACCCTGAAGTCGCGCATGAATATGCGGTGCTCAAGCAGCGCATCGCGGCCGACTTTCCCGGCGACCGGATCGCCTACGCCAAGGCCAAGACCGGGTTCATCGCCCGATTTACCGAAGCCGCTCGACTTCTACGTGGCGGCGAGCGACCCTGATCAGAGGCTCGACCGAGCGCGCGATGGTCCATGGTCGGTGAAGGCTTGCCCATCGAACGCGAGCCAGGTGGCTTGATCGTGCCAGTCGGCAAGTACCCGGCGCTCGCAGTTGCGGCCATCGATCCGATGCTGGTGGATTGCCGGACGGTGAGTGTGGCCGTGGATCAGGGTCGGGTAGGCAGTCTCACGTAGCAGGGCTTCGACCGCGGTGTGATTGACGTCCATGATGGTCATGGCCTTCTCGCGTTTGGCGGCCTCGCTTTGCTTGCGCAGGCTTTCGATGAAGGCCTTGCGTGAAGGCAGCGCCTGGGCAAGGAAGGCGGCTTGCCAGGCGGGGTCGCGGACCTGGTTACGGTAGGCTTGATAAGCAAGGTCGTCGGTGCACAGGGCGTCGCCATGGCTGAGCACAATGCGGTGTTCGCCCAGTTGGATCAGGGATGGGTCGGGCAGCAGGTTAAGCCCAGCTGCTTGGGCAAAGCCTTCACCGGCCAGCAGGTCGCGGTTGCCCGTCATGAACCAGATCGTGGTGCCGGTTGCCGACAGTGCGCGCAGCGCGTTGCAGATCTGAAGGTTGAACGGCGCGTCGGTATCATCGTCGCCAGCCCAGTACTCGAACAGATCGCCCAGGATGAAGAGGCTGCGTGCCTCACGTGCCGGACCGCCCAGAAAGCCGAGAAAGGCCGCGGTCGCCAGTGGGCGGTCTTCGGCGAGATGCAGATCGGAAATGAACAATGCCGGTACCGCCTCAGGGGTGGTATCCGGCATTGCCGCGTGTTCGCCAGAAACGGTGAACGGAGCGTCAGACAATCTCGGCCCGCTCGATGATCACGTCCTCCTTGGGGACATCCTGATGGAAGCCGCTGGAGCCCGTTTTGGTCTTGCGAATCTGGTCGACCACATCGAGTCCGTCAATGACCTTACCGAACACACAGTAGCCCCAGCCTTGCAAATCGGGCGAGCGGTGGTTCAGGAAGTCGTTGTCGGCGAGGTTGATGAAGAACTGGGCCGAGGCCGAGTGCGGGGCCTGGGTACGGGCCATTGCGACGGTGCCGCGCTCATTCTTGAGGCCGTTGTCGGCTTCGTTCTTGATCGGATCGCGGGTGGTCTTTTGCGTCATTCCGGGCTCGAAGCCGCCGCCCTGGATCATGAAGCCATCGATGACGCGGTGGAAAACGGTGTTGTTGTAATGACCCGCTTCGACGTAGGCAAGGAAGTTCTCGACCGTGACCGGGGCTTTCTCGGCGTCGAGTTCAAGGGTGATGACGCCGAAGTTGGTGTGCAGTTTGACTGCCATGTTGTGCTCCTGTGGATTTACTTCTTGATGGCCGGTGCGGCTTCCGGGATTTCAAGGATGCGCGCCGACTCGATGATGACCGGCTCGACCGGTACATTCTGGTGCAAGCCCGGGTTTGCGGTGCGCACCTTGGCGATCTTTTCGACCACGTCCATGCCGCGCACCACTTTGCCGAATACCGCATAGCCCCATCCGTCGCGCGAGGGGTAGTCGAGGAAGGTGTTCGGTACCAGGTTGATGAAAAACTGCGACGAGGCGGAATGAGGGTCGGAGGTTCTGGCCATGGCCAGGGTGCCGGGCAGGTTCTTCAGCCCGTTGGTGGCTTCGTTTTCGATTGGAGGGCGAGTCGTTTTCTGGTTCATCTGGGCATCGAAGCCGCCACCCTGCACCATGAAGCCGTCGATCACGCGATGAAAGACGGTACCGTTGTAATGGCCATCCTTGACGTACTGGGTGAAGTTGGCAGCAGACTTGGGAGCCTTGTCGGCGAAGACTTCAACCACGATTTCGCCCTGATTGGTTTTTAGTTCAACCATTGGATTGGCGGCGAAGGCGGAGAGCGTGCAGCTGACGAGGGCGATCAGTGCGATGACCTGCTTTTTCATGGGTTCTCCGTGGGGGCTTGTGATGTACCTGATTGCGACAGGTGTTGTGCAGGAGGGCGGCGTCGCCGGCAAGGAGACGCGGCGGCTGACAGCAGGGGCGGATTATGCACCGTGCTATACTTTTCGAGCTAATTTCGGGCTGAAAGACAAGCTCCGATTCTACCAACAAGCGTCAGTCTCGCAAAATTGCACCTAGTTCCGCACGCCTTGTCGGCAGTGGCGAAAGTGGATCGACGCGGCTCCGGCAGGAGCCGGTTTTTTGCGCCGACGTGTGTTGGCTCACCCTCTTCGACGTCTTTGCGACGGGCGTTTTATCGGTTAACGGCATGCTTACGATTTACAACTCACTCAAGCGCGGCAAGGAAGCATTTCATCCCATCGACACGGGCAAGGTTCGCATGTATGTATGCGGGATGACTGTGTATGACTATTGTCATCTCGGTCATGCGCGGGTGATGGTGGTGTTCGACATGGTGGCGCGCTGGTTGCGGGCGAGTGACTATGATGTGACCTACGTGCGTAATATCACCGATATCGACGACAAGATCATTCGTCGGGCGCAGGAAAACGGCGAGTCGATCCGCGCCCTGACCGATCGCTTCATCGCAGCCATGCACGAGGATGCCGACGCACTTGGCGTGCTGCGACCGGATCACGAGCCGCGGGCGATGGACTACGTGGCCAGCATGCAGAGCCTGATCAGCCGGCTCGAGGAAAAAGGTCTGGCCTATGTGGCGGCCAACCGTGACGTCTGCTATTCGGTGCGCAAGTTCGAGGGTTACGGCAAGTTGTCGGGCAAGTCGGTGGACGAGTTGCGCGCTGGCGAGCGGGTAGATGTCGTCGGCGACAAGAACGATCCGCTCGACTTCGTGCTCTGGAAGCACGCCAAGGCCGAGGAGCCGGCCGAAGCGAAGTGGGCGTCGCCGTGGGGAAGTGGCCGCCCGGGCTGGCATATCGAGTGCTCGGCGATGAGTTCTGACTTGCTCGGCGATCATTTCGATATTCATGGTGGTGGTCAGGACTTGCAGTTTCCGCACCACGAGAACGAGATCGCCCAGTCGGAGGGCGCGCACGGTCATGCCTTCGTGAACTACTGGATGCACAACGGCTTCGTTCGTGTCGACGACGAGAAAATGTCGAAGTCGCTCGGCAACTTCTTCACCATTCGTGACGTGCTCAAGCAATACGATCCGGAGGTCGTGCGCTTCTTCATCCTGCGCGCCCACTACCGTAGTCCGCTGAACTATTCCGATGCGCATCTGGACGACGCGCGTCAGGCCCTGACCCGCCTGTATACGGCCTTGAAAATGCTTCCCGTGGGCAAGGTCGAGCCCGACTGGAGCAGTGCGCCCGGGCAGCGCTTCCGCGCGGCGATGGACGACGACTTCAACACGCCGGAAGCGCTTGCGGTGTTGTTCGAGCTCGCCAATGAGGTGAATCGCAACGGGTCGGCCGAGCTGGCGATGCAGTTGCGTGCCTTCGGCGGTGTACTCGGCCTTCTCGAGCGTGACGCGACCGCTTTTCTGCAAGCTGGGGTGGAGGTCGACGACGGGCTCGACGCAGCGGCGATCGACAGCATGATCGAAGCGCGCACGGTCGCGAAGAAGATGAAGAACTTTGCCGAGGCCGATCGGGTGCGCGCTTCACTGCTCGAGGCCGGCATCGTGCTTGAGGACAGCGCTCAGGGAACGACCTGGCGCCGGGCCTGAACGGGGCAATGCTTTAGCAAAAAAAAAGCGGCAGCACCGGAAACCGGGCTGCCGTTTTTTTGTAGTTGCTTCTCAGCGGGTGAAGTTGCCCTTGCTGATCACGGTGAGGTCTACGAAATCCATGCCGGCTCGCCGTCGTGGGCCGAAAGCAAGTCGCAGGCCGCCTGCATCCCAGTCACCAAGCCCCTCGAGTGCGTCAACCAGGCGCTCACGCGTCAGATCGCGACCGCTGCGCCTTAGCGCCTCGCCAAAGCTGCGGGCGGCAAGATAGCCTTCCAGCGCGGTATAGGAATAGCTCAGGCCGGCCTTGTCGGCTGCCTGCCGGTATTCCCGCACGAAGGGGTAGTCGACCCGGAAAGGGGAGGGTACGACCTGGGCGATGACCAGTCCGTGCGCCTTCTCGCCAAGTTCGCGGATAAGCTGCTTGCTACTGATCACCGATAATCCATACAGCATCGGGCGGTAATCGGTGTCCAGCAGGGCGCGCATGAAGGCGGGAGAGCTGTTGCCTGCAGTGACGAGGATGACCGCTGCCGGGTTGCCGGCAATGACTTTGGCGACCGTATCTGCGGCGTTGCTCCCATCGGATGCGATCGGCGCCACGATCGGAGCAGGCAGACCGCGTCGCGTCAGTGCCGCGCTTGCCGCGTCGAGGCCAGCCTGGCCGAAGG
>JAUSOD010000013.1 GCA_030656215.1 Azoarcus sp. | reverse complement strand
ACTGGAAAAGTCGACCGCCAGCGTGTCACGCTCGGTCCAGATGCCGACTGCGTCCTCGCCGTCCACGACCACGATCGAACTGACCCCGGCCTCGGTCATGAGCAGGGCCGCTTCGTGCAAGGGGAGTGTTGGCGCGCAAACCAGAATCCTGGTATGCGCAATATCGCCTACCAGCACCGCAGGGGTACTGAGAATGTCCAGCTCGGGGTGTTCGGTGATGAGGGAGGGGGCAATGAGCTGGTGCATGGAGTTCCGGGTTGGCGAAAGCGGGAGAACTTGCGAGAAGGTGCGCAAGTTCTTTTGGCCCGTTGCGCTCAGGCGGGAAACGATAACAATTCCATCAGTACGAAGCCAGCCTTTCGATGCTGTGGAAACCCGCAGCTCACCTGTTTGGTGATGTCTCTATCTGATCTGGCAGGGTGAGGTGGTCGGCAACGGCGGCCGGATTGCCATCGTTTGTATGCGGCAGAATGCCCAGCAGCGGGGCGTCGATCCGGTCGCGCAAAGCGTTGATGTTTTCGTGCTGACGCAGCATTGCAGGGTCGATATGGTTGGCAATCCAGCCCGCCAGGCGCAGTCCGCGTGCGTGGATCGCCTCGGTGGTTAGGAGGGCGTGATTGATGCAGCCCAGGCGCATGCCAACCACCAGGATCACCGGAAGCGCCAGGTCGCGCGCAAGGTCTGCAGTGTCGTAATCCGGACCCAGCGGCACACGGAACCCGCCGACCCCTTCCACGAAAACGTGGTCGGCAAGCCGGGTAAGGTGGTCGAAGTGCTTGCGGATGATTGCGCCGTCGAGGGTGACGCCCTCTTCGGCAGCGGCGATATGCGGCGCTACTGGCGATTTCAGGCAGTACGGATTCAGGTGCGCCAGGCCCGGATCGAAGCTGCCGGCTGCTTGCAGGCGGGCGGCGTCTTCGTTGATCCGTTCGCCGCCCACCAGGTCGGCGCCGGCGGCGACCGGTTTCATGCCGAGGGCGATCAGGCCCCGATTGCGCGCAGCGTGAATCAGGGCGCAGGTGGCAAAGGTCTTGCCGATCTCGGTGTCGGTGCCGGCAATGAACCAGGCTCGGGACGCTGTCATGCGGGTTTCCTCAGGGAGAGCAGTACCAGGTCGTAGGTGGCCGGCAGCAGCCCATCGGTGCGCCGATTCTGTTCGTAGGCCTGCTGGAGCAGGTTCCACGCCTGCCGTCCGAGCGCCTTGCGGCGGCGGCCTTCGCCTACCGTGTGGGCGCCGATCGCCTTGATGTCGGCAAGCAGGGTGCGCAGGTCCGGCGCGAGTGCGGCTAGCTCGGCGCACTCGCCAGCCAACAAGTCCAAGCCCGCGACGCTGGCGGACCGAGTCCATTGAGACAGGGTGGAGAATTCGATGACGTGGGTCGCGTCGTCGACCGCTGCGAAGGCGCTGCGTAACTCGTGCAGGGTGCGCGGGCCGAGGGTGGCAATCAATGCCCGTCCGCCGGGCGCGAGCACGCGCGCGGTTTCCTGCAGCACGATCTGCGGGTCGCACCACTGCATGGCGAGGCTGGACCAGAGCAAATCGATGCTATCGGTCTGCAGCGGCAGATGCTCGAGGTCGGCGCACAGCGGCAGCGCGGCAGACGATGACGATGCGCAGGCATGGCGCAGCATTGCCGGCGAAAAATCGAGTGCGATCGGCAGTGCGTCGGGAAACAGTTCGCGCAGGGTGTCGAGCGCATGTCCGGTGCCGCAGCCGGCATCGACCAGGCGCTGCACCGGGCCGCTTCCCGGGTCCGGGTTTGCCGCGTCCAGCGCAAACAGACGGGCGCAGCATTCGCGCTGGACGATCGCGGCGCGGTCGTAGCCGGGGGCTGCGCGGTCGAAGGCCTGGCGGATGGCGCGCTTGTGGGCGATGCGCTCAGACACCGGCCCGACTCCGGATTAGCTCGGCACTGCCTTTGTTGCGGGTGAGGAAGGGCACATGGCCACAGTCGTCGAATACGCTCAGGTGGGCGTCGGGTAAGGCGTCAGCCAGCCAGTGTGCCGCTGCGACCGGCATCAGCGCGTCGCCCGCGCCGTGCACCAAGGTGACGGGCTGGGTCACCGCCGCAAGCTGCGGCCGCAGGTCGCTCTCGGCAAGAATGCGCAATCCGTCGGCGAGCGCCGGAATCGGGGATGCGCCGGGGTGGGGCTGACGCGCAGCCTCAAGCAGGGGCAGCAGAGTTCGGCGCGCTGGATCGCCGAGTGTTTGCAGGGCGAGAAAGCGGCGTAGCGTGGCCTCCGGTGCGGTGGCGTAGCCGGACTGAAAGGCGGCGACGGTCGCGGCGGGCAGGCCGTGGGCCCAGTCGTCGGCGGCGACGAACTTCGCATTGGCGGCGATCAGTACTAGGCTCGACACCTTGTGAGGATGGCGGGCGGCGAGATCGAGTGCGAGCATGGCCCCGAGCGACCAGCCGACCACGGTGGCACGATCGGGGAGCGCCGCCGACAGCGCATCGGTCCATTCGGTCAGGGTGGCGCCGGCCGCGGCAGGGGCGTCGTGATGTCCGGGCAGGGCGGGCGCGAACACGCTGCAGTCGCGTGCCAGCTCGGCCTGCAGCGGACGCCAGATGGCGGGGGTCATCGCCCAGCCGTGGAGCAGCACGACAGGCGTCGCGCTCACAGTGCCCCCTCCAGGCGGTTCAGGGTGTCGGCGAGCCGGTCGACGTCGGCTTCGGTATGGGCCGCGGTCAGCGAAATGCGCAGCCTTGCGGTTCCAACAGGTACCGTGGGCGGGCGGATGGCCGGTACCCACAGGCCGTCGTTCCACAGCGCTCGGGCCAGCGCGAGCGCTTCCGCGTTGTCGCCGACCTGCACTGGCTGGATCGGAGTGCGTGAGGGTAGCAGCGTCCAGCGCTGCAATCGGAGGCGGGTCTGGAGGCGGTCGATCAGGTGCGCGAGCCGCTCTCGCCGATCGTCACCGTGCTCAATCAGCGCCAGGCTGGCGAGCAGCGCATGGGCGAGTGCGGGAGGCGCGCCGGTGGTAAAGATGTAGGTGCGAGTCTTCTGCATCAGCCATTCGATGACGTCGGCCTGACCCGTGGCGAAGGCGCCCGATACGCCGGCCGCCTTGCCCAGGGTGCCGATCTGGATCAGGCGCCACGAGGCGATCCCGGCTTCGGCCACCGCTCCACGACCCTGCGGGCCGAGTACGCCGAAGCCATGGGCATCGTCGATCAGGAGCCAGGCATCGAAGCGCTCGGCCAGGGCAAGCAGCTCGGCCAGTGGTGCAAGGTCGCCGTCCATGCTGAAGACTGCATCGGTGACGATCAGTTTGCGTGGCGCCGTGCTCGCGACCAGCATGCGCTCGAGGGCGGTGAGGTCCAGATGTGGGTAGCGGTGCATGGAGGCGCGCGACAGCAGCATGCCGTCGACCAGCGAGGCGTGATTGAGGCGATCGGCGAATACTGCGTCGCCGCGCCCCACCAGGGCGGGAATCACGCCGCTGTTGGCCATGTAGCCAGTTGAGAAGTAGAGCGCGCGCTCGCAGCCGACGAAGGCGGCAAGGCGGGCCTCGAGTTGTTGTTGCACCTCGTAGTGCCCGCTCACCAGGTGCGAGGCGCCAGCGCCGCTACCCCAACGGGCCGCGCCTTCGGCGAGTGCGGCAGCAAGGGCCGGTTCGCTGGCGAGCCCGAGGTAGTCATTGCTGCAGAAGGCGAGCAGGTCGCGCCCGTCGATGCGGGCGTGGGGGGCGCAAGGCAGGGCATTGTTGCGGCGGGTGCGGCGCAGGAAGGCGGCGTCGAGGAGGCGCAGTTCGGCGCGCAAGGTATCGAGCTGATTCATGGCATCAGGCCAGTGCGGTGTCGAGCGCGGCGGCGGCGCCATCCATCAGATGCCGCATCTGCGCCTCGTCCACGATGTAAGGCGGCATGAAATACACGGTGTTGCCGATCGGACGCAGCAGCACGCCATGTTCGAGACCGGCGGCAAAAAAGCGGCGTGCAAAGTCGGGGCGGGCGTGGCGGACATCGAATGCGAGGATCATGCCGCGCTGGCGCAGGTGTTCGACCTCGGCACGGGCGCCGAAGCGTTCATCTGCCAGCCGGCCGAGCAGCGCAGCCCGTGCGCGGTTGGCGGTGATTACGTCGTCTTCGGCAAAGATGTCGAGCGTGGCCAGGGCCGCGCGGCAGGCAAGCGGGTTGCCGGTGTAGGAGTGCGAGTGGAGAAAGGCGCGTGCGGTGGCGTCGTCGTAGAAGCTGGCATAGACCGCATCACTGCTGAGCACCAGCGACAGCGGCAGATAGCCGCCCGAGATGCCCTTCGACAGGCAGATGAAATCCGGCCATCCGCCACCCGGTTCGGCTGCGGGACCGGCCACTTGCTCCCACGCGAAAAAGCTGCCGGTGCGTCCGCAACCGACCGCGATCTCGTCCGCGATCAGATGCACCTCGTAGCGGTCGCACAGCGCCCGTGCCAGTCGCAGGTATTCCGGGTCGTACATCACCATGCCGGCCGCACCTTGCACCAGCGGCTCGACGATCAGTGCGGCGGTTTCGGCGTGGTGCGCGGCAAGGTGGGTTTCGAGTGCGGTGGCGGCCCGGCGGGCGACGTCGGCCGCTGATTCGCCCGGTTGTGCGAGACGCGCGTCAGGGGTCGGGACGGTGGTGCCCATGCGCACCAGCGGCGCGTAGGCGTCGCGAAAGAGGGCGACGTCGGTTACCGCGAGCGCGCCCACGGTTTCACCGTGATAGCTGCCTGTCAGGCTGATGAAGCGGTTCTTTTCCGGACGGCCGCGGTTGCGCCAGCTGTGCGCACTCATCTTGAGCGCGATCTCGGTGGCCGAGGCGCCATCCGACGCATAGAAGGCATGGCCGAGCCGATGGCCGGTGAGGGCGGCCAGGCGTTCGGAGAGTTCGACCACAGGCTGGTGTGTGAAACCGGCCAGCATCACGTGCTCAAGCTGTTCGAGCTGCTCGCGCAGCGCGGCATTGATACGCGGATTGCAGTGCCCGAACAGGTTCACCCACCACGAGCTGATGCCGTCGAGCAATTTGCGTCCGTCGGCATCGAACAGCCACGGCCCCTCGCCGCGCACCACTGCTACGAGTGGCAAGCTTTCATGCTGCTTCATCTGCGTACATGGGTGCCAGACGGCAGCCAGCGAGCGCGCGAGGAGGGATGGGACTGAAGACATCGGAACTCTGCGGATAGCGAAACCGGTCAATGGTGCGGAATCGGGGAGTGCGTGTCAAACGGCTCGAGTTTGCTACCATCGGAAACCTGACCAACCCGGGCCGTACCATGATTCTAGTCATCTCCCCCGCCAAGGCGCTCGACTACGAGACGCCACCCACGATTCCGACCCATAGTCAGCCGGATTTCCTCGACCAGTCTGCCGAACTCATCGAGATCTTGCGTCGGCGAACACCAGGCGACATTTCCGCATTGATGGACCTGTCCGATCAGCTGGCCGCGCTCAATGTCGCCCGCTACACGAATTGGTCGCGCCCGTTCTCGCCGGACAACGCCAAGCAGGCGGTGCTGGCCTTCAATGGCGATGTGTACGATGGCTTGAGTGCCAAGACCCTTTCGCCCGCAGATCTCGACTGGGCGCAGGCGCACCTGCGCATCCTGTCCGGGCTCTATGGCGTGCTGCGGCCGCTGGACCTGATGCAGCCCTATCGGCTGGAGATGGGAACCCGGCTGGTCAATGCGCGGGGAAAGGATCTGTATGCCTTCTGGGGCGATCGCATCACCGCCGAACTCAATGCACTGCTCGCGCGCGAGGAGGAGGCCGGTCGGGAGCCGGTCCTGCTCAATCTGGCGTCGGAAGAATATTTCAAGTCGGTCAGGCGCAAGCAGCTGACGGGGCGGCTGGTGACACCGGTGTTTGAGGATTGGAAGAGCGGGCGCTACAAGATCATCAGCTTCTATGCCAAGCGTGCCCGTGGGCTGATGAGCCGTTACGCGATCGTCAATCGGGTAGACCAGGTCGATGCCCTGCGCGGTTTCGACAGCGATGGCTACGCCTTTGCCGCCGAAGCATCCGACGGCGACACGATGGTGTTCCGGCGGCGGCTCGATTGATTGTTGTTCGAAGCAGGCGACCACAGCCGCCGACGACTACATCTGTTGGAGACACAATGAAGATCAGTTCGGGATTTGATTCGGGTTCGATCGAGGTGGTGAGCATCGATGATGCGCAGAACATCCGCTTGCGCCTGCGCGCGGACAATGCCGCTGCTTTTCATCAGTGGTTCCATTTCCGCCTGCACGACGCTGCCGGCACGCCGGTGCGCATGGTGTTCGAGAACGCAGCCAGCGCAGCGTATCCGGATGGCTGGCCGGATTATCGCTGCGTTGCGTCCTACGATCGCCGCAACTGGTTCCGCATCTCCGGTACGCGCTACGAAAACGGCGAACTCATCGTCGAGCATGTGCCCGAGCGCGACATCATCTATTACGCCTATTTCGAGCCATATTCGCATGAGCGCCATCTCGACCTGATCAGCTGGGCGGAGATGTCGCCCTTTGCCCAGGTTCGCAGCCTGGGCAGCACGGTCGATGGGCGCGATCTCGACATGGTGGTGGTGGGACGTCCCTCGCCAACGCGTCAACCGGTATGGATCATCGCCCGTCAGCATCCGGGCGAGACCATGGCCGAGTGGTTCGTCGAGGGCTTGCTCAAGCGTCTGCTCGACAGCGCCGATCCGGTGGCGCGCAAGGTGCGCGAGCATGCCGTGCTCTACATCGTGCCCAACATGAACCCCGACGGTGCAGTGCGCGGCAACCTGCGGACCAATGCCGCCGGTCGCAACCTCAACCGTGAATGGCAGTATCCCGATGTGCTGGCCAGCCCCGAGGTCTTTCTCGTCCGTGGCGCGATGGAGCAGACCGGCTGCGAGCTGTTCCTCGATATCCACGGCGATGAGTCGCTGCCCTACGTGTTTTTCTCCACTGCCGAGGAAGTGCCTGGTTTCAGTGCTGAGATGGCCGCGCAGCAGGCCCGCTTCGTCGAGTGCCTCAAAGGCGTGAGCCCGGACTTCCAGACCGAGCAGGGTTATGTGAAGGGCCGCTTCGGCGAGGAACTGCTGTCCCTTGCCAGCAAGTGGGTTGCTCACCGTTTTGCGTGCGTGTCGCTGACCCTGGAGATGCCGTTCAAGGACAACATCAATCTGCCGGATGGCCAGACGGGCTGGAGCGGGGCACGCAGCAAATGCCTCGGTGCGGCCATGCTGAACCCGATCTTGCGGCATGTTTCAGGCGACTGAGTTCGGTGACTGAGTTCGGTGACTGAGTTCGGTGTCCGAGTTCGCCCTCCGGGCCCAGCCGCCGAATTCGGCTTTCAGCTGAACAGAGTCAGAATACCGTCCAGCCCGACGTGGTCCAGACTGCAGTCGGCTTCGTCACGCAGCACCGGTTTGGCGCGGTAGGCAACCCCAAAGCCCGCCGCGCGGAACATCAGAATGTCATTGGCGCCATCGCCGGCGCAGATCACCTGCTCGGGCCGCAGCCCGAGTGCATCGCGGGCTTGCTCCAGGTAAGCCGCCTTCGCCGTACCGTCGACGATGTCTCCGCTCACGCGACCGGTCAGGTGACCATTCACCACTTCGAGTTCGTTAGCCCACGCATGATCGAAGCCAAGGCGGGCCTTCAGCCGGTCGGTGAAATAGGTGAAGCCGCCAGACACCAGCACGGTGCGGATGCCGGCCTGCTGCAGGCCGCGCATCAGCCGCTCGGCACCCGGATTCAACTGCAGACGCTGCTCGTAGACCTCGGCCAGGGCCTGTTCCGGCAGGCCCTCGAGCAAGGCGACACGACGCGTGAGCGATTCGCGAAAATCGATCTCGCCGCGCATGGCGGCCTCGGTGATCGCGGCGATTTCGGCCTTGAGTCCCTGCATGTCACCGATTTCGTCGATGCACTCGATGTTGATCAGGGTCGAGTCCATGTCGGTGACAAACAGGCCGAAGTCGGCAAGTCGCCGGTTGTCGGCAATCCATGCCCAATCGAGCTCGGCCTGGGCGCATAGCGTAGGTACGCCGGGATTGTATTGCGCGCCCCTCAGCCTGAAAGCCTGCGGGTGGATCTGTTCGATCGCATGCGCACCGGTGAGTTTTGCCAGCGTTTTCAGGGCGACGGTGTCGACGTCGAGACCCTGCACGACCAAAGTCATTCAGCGCGCTCCCGTGCGGCGAGTGCTTCACGCAGCACGGCGTCTGCGCTCTTGATCATGTCGACGGTGGTGTCCCAGCCCACGCAGGCATCGGTGACCGAGCAGCCGTACTTGAGCTGGGCGAGATCGGCGGGTATCGACTGGCTGCCAGCGACCAGATTGCTCTCGATCATCAGCCCGACCACCGAACGGTTGCCCTCGCGGATCTGATGGATGACGTCCTTCATCACCAGCGGTTGCAACTCCGGTTTCTTCCACGAGTTTGCATGCGAGCAATCGACCACGATATTGACCGGCAGTTTGGCCTTGACCAGTGCCTGCTCGGCAAGCGAGATCGACACCGTATCGTAGTTCGGGCGACCACCGCCACCGCGCAGCACGGCGTGGCCGTACTTGTTGCCGCGCGTGCGCAGCACGGCGGACTGGCCCTTGCCATTGACCCCGAGGAAACTGTGCGGGCTCGCGGCGGAGATGATGGCGTTGACGGCGACATCCATGTCGCCATCGGTGGCGTTCTTGAACCCGACCGGCGTAGACAGGCCGGAGGCCATCTCGCGGTGAGTCTGTGATTCGGAGGTGCGGGCACCGATTGCGGTCCACGAGATCAGGTCGCCGTAGTACTGCGGGGCGATCGGGTCAAGTGCTTCGGTGGCGATTGGCAGGCCGGTTTCGGCGACGTCGAGCAGGAAGCGGCGCGCTTTTTCCATGCCCTCGTCGATGCGGAAGGAGTCGTTCATGTACGGGTCGTTGATGTAACCCTTCCAGCCGGTGGAGGTGCGCGGCTTCTCGAAATACACCCGCATCACCAGCACCATGGTGTCGGCGACTTCGTCAGCAAGCGCGCGCAGGCGCCAGGCGTAGTCCATTCCGGCTTTCGGGTCGTGGATCGAACACGGGCCGACGACCACGAACAGCCGCCTGTCCTTGCGATCCAGGATGTCTGCCAGTGCCCTGCGTCCGGCCAGTACCGAGGCGGCAGCCTTATCGGTTAGCGGCACGCGGGCTTTGATCTCTTCCGGCGAAGGCATGTGATCGATGGCGAGGATATTGAGGTTTTCGGTCTGTGCAACTGACATTTGGGCGCTCCGCAATGCACCATGAAAGCGCGGAATTGTAACCCGAAGGTTCCGCGCTGTCCGACGGGTGATCTCGGCTATCGGAACAGGTGGTAGCGCTCATGCCAGCACAGCCTGCGGATACCCCGGTTTGATCGCATCATTCGATGAACTACATCACGACCCCCCATCTTGACCACGTCTATAATCGCGCACCTCAAAATAGTGGACCCCCCGATGCTGCTCCCGATCAAGTCTTCGTTCTGTTTGCTGATGGGCGTTCTGGGCCTGGTGATGGGCGTGTCGAGCCCGGCCCGGGCAGAAGGCGCAGCGCCCGCAAGGATCGAGGTGCAGGTCTCGCAGGCTCAGCGTGCGGTGCTCACGGTGGCAGGCCCGACGGGAGCGCGCAGTTTTTCGCTTGCCGAACTCGAGGCAATCGGGGTCTACAGGGTCAATACCTCCACGTTCTGGGCCGGTGAAGAGGGCAGCTTCGAGGGGCCCTTGCTGGCAGATGTGCTCGAACGCGCCGGCCTCAAGGATGCACCCACGATCAGGATCAGCGCAATGGACGGATTTTCCCAGTTGATGCCGCGTGAGGATTGGTTGCGTTGGCCGATCTTGCTCGCGACGCGACACCGTGGCGAACCGATGTCGGTGCGTAACAAGGGCCCGCTGCGCATCATCTATCCGCGCGATATGGATCCCGTGTTGAAGGAGCCAAGTTATCGTCTGCGCTGGGTGTGGCTCACATCCCGGATTGAGGCAGGTGTGCAATGAGTGAGGGATTCGGGATCATGCGCCGCATCCTGCGCATGCCCTTTCATTTACTGTCGGCGCTCGTTGTCCTTGTTTCCGTCGGCGGCATACACCAGCTATGGAGCAACGTATCCCATATCGAATCGATTCTGCCCCTTGACTCCCTTTATCGCGAGCGCGACTTCTCGGCCCTGTTGCAGGACGTCACCCGGCTTGAGACGGCGGTGCGCCTCGCGCATGCGCTGCCCTCGGATGCACACCGGACGGAACTTGCGTTTGCGCTGGACCTGGTTTACCTGCGTCACCGCGACAAAGCGCTGGCGTATCGCGCCGAGGGCGTGGGCAATGGTGCAGCCTTTGCCGCGTCTCTGGAGCGGACGCTCGATGCACTGGACGCGAGCCTGACAAACGGGTCATTGACGTCGGCCGGGCTGTTACCGCACGTGGAGGCTGTGACTTCCGTGCGGCAGACGCTGAGGGAGTTGAGCGACAGCGTGTTTCAGCAATCGATGGAGCAAGCCTCGGTTCAGCGCAGTGCGCTTCGCAGCCTGCAACAAAGCTCGTCGGCGATGGTCGTTCTGTTCGGTGCCTTCGGTCTCGGGCTGGTTGCCTTGTTGCTGCGTCAGCAATCGATCATCCGCATGCTGGAACGGCGTGACGGCGATCTGCAAAGCAGCGAACGAGCGCAACGCGAGCTTCGCGAGCGCCAGGAACGCATCGCCGACAACGTACCCGGGGTTATCTTCAAGCTGCGCCGAGCCATGGACGGCAGACTGCATTTTCCCTATACCAGTCGAGGACTGGTGACCCTGTTCGGGGTGTCGACGGAGCTCGCGGCCGAAGATGGTCGGCAGGTGCTGGCGGCGGTGCATGTTGAGGATCGCGATCTGGTGCGCCGCGGAATCGAACGCTCGGCCGCAGGCCTGCTGCCCTGGACGAGTGAATGCCGGGTAATCCAGCCGGATGGCCACACCGTCTGGCTGAGTATCTTTGCAACGCCACAGCGCGAGGCCGACGGTAGCATCATCTGGCACGGGCACTGCCATGACATCAGCCGCTACAAGGCGGCCGAGGATGAAATCCGCAATCTGGCCTTCTTCGATCCTTTGACCGCCCTGCCCAACCGGCGCCTGCTCACCGACCGCCTGAGCCACGCGCTGGCCACGCATGCGCGCAAGCTGCAGTACGGTGCCCTGCTGTTCATCGATCTCGACAACTTCAAGACCCTGAACGACACCCAGGGACATCAGTACGGCGACCAATTGTTGTGTCAGGTGGCGGCACGTCTGTCGGCCTGCGTGCGCGAGGCCGACACTGTGGCTCGGCTCGGTGGGGACGAGTTCGTAGTGATGCTCGAAGAGCTCGGTGCCGGCATCGAAATCGCAGTCAGTAGCGCGGAGGCCGCCGGCGGAAAAATTCTGGCCGCACTCAATGGCGCCTATCAGCTGAACGGGCAGGAGGTTCACAGCACACCCAGTATCGGCGTCACCCTGTTCGATGCGCGCGACAGCGGGGTGGATGAGTTGCTCAAACGCGCCGATCTGGCCATGTACGAGGCCAAGGCGGCCGGGCGCAATACCCTGCGCTTTTTCGATCCGGTCATGCAGGCGACGGTGGCTGCCAGTTCGGCGCTCGAGTCGGACCTGCGCCGCAGTCTGCGCGATGGGCACTTCACCCTTCACTATCAAGTCCAGCTCGACCGCAACGGGAAGGCCACCGGCGCCGAGGCGCTGGTGCGCTGGCAACATCCCTTGCGCGGCATGATTTCGCCCGCGGAGTTCATCCCGCTGGCCGAGCGTACGGGGCTGATTCTGCCGCTCGGGCGATGGGTCCTGGAGGAGGCGTGCCGTCAGCTGGAGCGGTGGCAGGCTTCATCGGTGACACACAGGCTGACACTCGCTGTAAACGTGAGCGTGCGCCAGTTCCATCACCCAGACTTCGTCGAAGAGGTGGAGAGTGCGTTGCGCAGTGCGGGTGCCAAGCCCGCACTACTCAAGCTCGAACTCACCGAAAGTCTGCTGCTCGACGACGTGGAGGCGGTCATCGGCAAGATGGAGCGGCTCAAACGGCTAGGCGTCTGTTTCTCACTGGACGATTTTGGTACCGGCTACTCGTCGCTGTCCTACCTTAAGCGCCTGCCGCTCGATCAGCTCAAGATCGATCGGTCCTTTGTTCGCGATGTGTTGACCGATCCCAATGATGCCGTGATCGCGCGCACCATCATCGCGCTCGGCCACAGCCTCGGCCTGAACGTGCTTGCCGAGGGGGTCGAAACCGACGCCCAGCATGATTTCCTGCTGGAGCACGGCTGTCACCATTTCCAAGGTTTTCTGTTCGGCCGGCCACAGGCCGAATGGCGTGCGGCGCCCCGCAGCGAGATTCTCGTTGAAGCCTGAGGGGTCGGCTTCAGTAGACGAAGCGGTGGGCGAGTGAGTCGAGGTTGAGCTGGCGGAGGATGTCCTCCAGGCGCTCACGGGCATTGCCGCGCGGTGTGCCGGTGCGGCGGGCGATGATCAGCTCGTTCTTCATCGAATGTTCCCAGCCCACCAGCTCGGTTACCGTCAGGCTGTAGCCATGCGACTCCAGCAGCAGGCAGCGCAACACGTTGGTGATCTGGCTGCCGAATTCGCGGGTGTGGATCGGATGGCGCCAGATCTCCGCGAGCGTTGTGCGTGACAGCGACTCCGTCTTGTGCTCGCGCAGCACCGCGGCCACTTCTGCCTGACAGCACGGCACCAGCACGATGAACTGAGCCTGCTTGTGCAGCGCAAAGCGGATGGCGTCGTCGGTGGCAGTGTTGCAGGCGTGCAGCGCAGTCACGATATCGACCCGAGCGGGCAGGGCGTCGGACGTGATCGAGGCCTCGACCGACAGGTCGTAGAAGCGCATCCGCCCGAAACCCAGCTTGTCGGCCAGCGAGCGCGAGCTCTTCACCAGCTCGGCACGGTTTTCGATACCGATCACCTTGCCTGCCTGACGCGACTTCAGAAACAGGTCGTAGAGGATGAACCCGAGGTAGGACTTGCCCGCACCATGGTCGACCAGCACCGGATCGGACGACGCGGCGAAGCTCTCCTCGAGCAGTGGTTCGATGAAGTTGTACAGGTGATAGACCTGCTTGAGCTTGCGCCGGCTGTCCTGGTTGAGCTTGCCGTCGCGGGTCAGGATGTGCAGCGCCTTGAGCAGCTCGACGGATTGTTCGGGGCGGATTTCGGGGGCGGTCATGGGCGGAGCATCTTGCGCGAAGGGCACACATTCTAACCGCAACCCGGATGCGCCCCCCGATGCGCACCCCGCTGTCAGCTACTGACTGGCGTTTGCGTTGCCGCTACAGCCAGCGCGCCTTCTTGAACTGCCAGTAGAGCACTCCGCTGGTCGCTGCGATCACGCCAAGCCCGAACAGGTAACCGTACTCCCAATCCAGCTCGGGCATGTGGCTGAAGTTCATCCCCCAGATGCCGGCAAAGGCGGTGGCAACGGCGAAGATTCCCGCCCAGGCTGCAAGCCGCTTGCTGATCTCGGTCTGGTCGATGGTGACCATCGACAGATTGACCTGGATCGCGGTGCCGATGGTGTCGCGGATGCTGTCGAGCGAGGCGTTGAGTCGGGTCAGGTGGTCGTATACATCGCGAAAGTAATGCCGACTGTTGGCACACACCGTCGGTACCCGCCCGCTGTGCAGTTTGCCGGTGGCCTCCATCAGCGGCATCACCGCGTGTTTGAGCACGGTCACCTTGCGTTTGAGCCGGTACAGGCGGCGGATGTTGGTGCGTGCGGCGCCTTTGGTGAAAATGCGCTCTTCCATTGCCTCAAGGTCGGTCTCGAGTTTCTCGATCAGCGGAAAGTAACGGTCCACCACCGCATCCATCAGCGCGTACAGAACATAGCCCGATCCCTTGGCCAGCATCTTCGGCTCCCGCTCACAACGCGCCCGCACCCCGAGAAATCCCTGTTCGCTGCGGTTGCGCACCGACAGGATGTAGTTGCGCCCGACAAAGGCATGCACCTCGCCGACCTGCAGCTTGCCCTCTTGCTCCTCGACCAGGTGCATCACCGCAAACACCTCGTCGTCGTACTCCTCCACCTTGGGGCGCTGGCGGCCGTGATTGGCGTCCTCAACCGCGAGTTCGTGCAGCCCGAACTCTTCAGCCATCTGCGCCATCTCTTCCGGCGTGGCGTCCTTGAGCGCGACCCAGACGAAGCAATCCGGGCGTTCGAGATAGTCGCTGATCTGATCGACCGGGACGTCGGCGAGCTTGCGGCCGTTCTGGTAGGCAATGCAGTTGATGAGCATGGTGTTGTGGTGTGCTGTCCAGGGTTTCCGTGGTTTGCTCAGGCTTTTACCGCGTCCAGCAGGTCGCGCACCGCCTTCACCCGCTGCTTGAGGTCGGGCAGCGCCACGCGCCGTACCAGCTTGTCGGGGCCGGACATCTTGGTCGTCTTGTCTTTCTGGATCAGGAAGATGACCTTGACCGGATCGATGGGTGCGTCCTTGCCGAACTGGATGCTGATCTGTGCATCCGAGGCGTCGAGTTTCTGCACGCCCCAGGGCTTGAGCAGCACGCGCAGCCGGTGAGTCTCGATCAGTGCCTGGGTCTGTGGCGGCAGTTCGCCGAAACGGTCGATCAGCTCTTCCTGCAGGTCGCGTAGCGTGTCTTCGGCTTCGCAGTTGGCCAGGCGCTTGTACAGCGTGAGCCGCTCCTGAACGTCGGGGCAGTACTCGGTGGGCAGCAAGGCCGGGGTGTGGAGATTGATCTCGGAGATCACCTCCAGCGGCTGGCTGAGATCGGGTTCCTTGCCTGCCTGCAGGTCCTTCACCGCGTGCTTGAGCATCTCGGTGTACAGGCTGAAGCCGACTTGCTGGATCTCGCCCGACTGGTTCTCGCCCAGCACCTCGCCCGCGCCGCGGATCTCGAGGTCGTGCATCGCGAGATAGAAGCCTGAGCCCAGGTCTTCCATCATGGTGATGGCTTCGAGGCGCTTCTGCGCCTGCGGCGTGGGTTTGGCGTCGGGGTGGGTGAGCAGGTAGGCATAGGCCTGGTGGTGGCTGCGCCCGACCCGGCCGCGCAACTGGTGGAGCTGGGCGAGGCCGAAGCGGTCGGCACGGTTGATCAGGATGGTGTTGGCGGTCGGGATGTCGATGCCGGTCTCGATGATCGTCGTGCACAACAGCAGATTGGCGCGCTGCTGGGTGAAGTCGCGCATCACCCGTTCGAGTTCGCGCTCCGGCAGCTGGCCGTGGCCGACCACGATGCGCGCCTCGGGCAGCAGCTCGGCAAGGTCGTTCTTCATGTTCTCGATGGTGTCGACCTCGTTGTGCAGGAAGTACACCTGTCCGCCACGCTTGAACTCGCGCAGCACCGCCTCGCGGATGATGCCGCGGCTGGCGCGCTGGACGAAGGTCTTGATCGCGAGCCGCTTCTGCGGCGCGGTGGCGATCACCGAGAACTCGCGCAGGCCTTCCATCGCCAGCCCCAGCGTGCGCGGAATGGGCGTGGCAGTGAGGGTCAGGATGTCCACCTCGCTGCGCAACTGCTTGAGCGCCTCCTTCTGGCGCACGCCGAAGCGGTGCTCCTCGTCGATGATCACCAGCCCGAGGCGCTTGAACAGCACGTCTTTCTGCAGCAGGCGGTGGGTGCCGATGATGATGTCGACCTTGCCTTCGCCGAGTTGCTTGAGCGCCTCGGTCTGTTCCTTGGCCGACTTGAAGCGCGACAGCTCGGCGAGCTTGATCGGGAAGTCGGCGAAACGGTCGGCGAAGGTCTGATAGTGCTGCTCAGCCAGCAGCGTGGTCGGACACAGCACCACCACCTGCTTGCCGTCGGCCACGGCGACGAAGGCGGCGCGCAGCGCGACTTCTGTCTTGCCGAAACCGACGTCGCCGCACACCAGGCGATCCATCGGCCGCCCGGAGCGCATGTCTGCCACCACTGCATCGATCGCGCCCTGCTGGTCGGGGGTGGTCTCGAAGCCGAAGCCCTCGGCGAAGGCATCGAGGTCGTGCTGGGTGCACTCGAAGCGGTGCCCGGGGCGCGCAGCGCGCTGGGCGTAAAGGGCGAGCAGCTCGGCCGCGGTGTCCCGCACCTGCATGAAGGCCTTCTTCTTCGCCTTCTCCCACTGGCCGGAGCCGAGACGGTGCAGATCCACCGCTTCCGGGTCCGCGCCGGCGTAGCGGGTGATGACGTGGAGCTGGGACACCGGCACGTAGAGCTTGTCGCCGTTGCTGTATTCGAGGTGCAGGAACTCGGTGTCGCCCTCACCCAGGTTCATGTGGATCAGACCGAGGTAGCGGCCGATACCGTGCGACACGTGCACCACCGGATCGCCCACCTTGAGCTCGGACAGGTCGCGCAGCCAGCCCTCCATGGTGGCCGCCTTGCGATTGTCGCGGCGGGCACGGGTGCGGGCAGTGGCGGCGTAGAGTTCGGCCTCGGTGACGATGGCCAGCTTTGCCGCGGACAGGATGAAGCCGTTGGCGAGCGGCGCAGTGCCGAGGGCAAAGGAGCTGCCTGAGTCGAGAAACGCGGCGAAGTCGGCACTTGCTTCGGGGGCCAGTCCGTACTCGGCCAGATACTCGGCCATCGTTTCGCGCCGACCGGGCGAGTCGGCGAGCAACAGCACCCGCCCCTCGAAGCTGTCGCGGAAGAGCTTGAGCTTGTGCAAGGGATCGGTGGCCTTGCGCTCCACGGCGAGGTCAGGCAGCGGCAGCGCGATGGCTTCGCCTTGCGCGCCGGCACCGATGGCCAGCCGTGGCCGGTCCTTTAGTGCAACAAAGAAGGCTTCGTCGACGAGAAAGAGCTGTTCCGGCGGCAGCACCGGTCGGGTGCGGTCACCCTTGAGCAGGTCGTAGCGCGAGCGCGTGTCGCGCCAGAACTCCGCAATCGCGGTGGGCACGTCGCGATGCAGCAGCACCGGCGTGCTTGCAGGCAGATAGTCGAACAGGGTGGCTGTGTCGTCGAAGAACAGCGGCAGGTAATACTCGATGCCGGCTGGCGCGATGCCGTTGGAGACGTCCTTGTAGATCGTGGCGCGGGTCGGATCGCCTTCGAAAGTTTCGCGAAAACGGCCGCGGAAGCTGCTGCGGCCCTTGTCGTCGATCGGGAACTCGCGCGCCGGCAGCAGGCGGATTTCCTTGGTTGGATACACGGTGCGCTGGGTATCGGGGTCGAAGGTCTTGATGCTCTCGATCTCATCGTCGAACAGATCGATGCGGTAGGGCAGGGGCGAGCCCATCGGGAACAAATCGACCAGGCCGCCGCGTACCGAGAATTCGCCCGGACTCACCACCTGGGTGACGTGGGCGTAGCCGGCCACCGCCATCTGCATGCGCAGTTGCTCGACGTCGAGCTTCTCGCCCTGCTTGAGAAAGAAGGTGTAGGCGGCGAGAAAGGCGGGCGGTGCCATGCGGTAGAGCGCGGTGGTGGCGGGTACCAGCACCACGTCGGCCTCGCTGCGGGTGATCGCATACAGCGTGGACAGACGTTCTGAAATCAGGTCCTGGTGGGGCGAAAAGCTGTCGTAGGGCAGGGTTTCCCAGTCGGGCAACAGGTGCAGACGCAGACCCGGGGCAACCCAGGCGATCTCGTCGAGCAGGCGCTGGGCGTCGATCGGGTTGGCCGTGATCACCGCCAGCATCTGTCCACGGCCAGCCAGTTGCGCGATCGCGAGCGCGTCGGCCGATCCGCTGAGCGCGGGCAGGTCGAACCGTGCGCCGGGCTTGGGCAGCGCAAGGGTGGAAAGGGTGGGAAGCAAGTTGTCGGGAGAGCGTGACATAGCGTGACGCCGGAAGCGTTCGAACAGCAGTAAAGCGACTGATTATAGGCGAAGGTACGCTTGCCCACTGCGCGTTGAGGCGCCCGGGCCGGGGCTGTCGGGCGTGGGCGCTGTCGAAGACGCGCTTAGGCCAGAAATCACCAAATCACACACGCCAGGAGCAGCGCACCCAGACTGGTTGGCCACAGCCGAGAACGAACGTCAGTCGGTGGTCGGGTGTGGCGTTGCCGGTGCCTGCGACCCGGCGGGTGGCAGTTCGTCAGCAGACTCGGAGGGCGCGGCCGGCAGTTTTTGCGTGAACCACTGCGCTGCCAGTGCGGTACTTGTCGCGAGCTCCTGGCGGCCGACGTGTTCCGGTTCGGCGCCACCGGTCGCATGCCATTCGCGAACGCCGGGAATCATCTCGAAGGCCTGGCGTTGAATTGCCGTGCCCGGGTCTTCCCGCCCAACCACGAACAGCGTTGGTACCCGCAGGCTGCGCAAGGGGTTGGCGCCGGCGAGATCGGGGCGTCCGGCCAGACAAACCAGTGCGCCGAACCGCGCGGGTGATTTCACTGCGGCGCGGATCACCGCTGCACTGGCCGTGCCCGACGCAAGAAGCCCGGTCGGGAGCGCACTCAGTGGCGGCTGATGGTCTATCCAGTCGACGGCGGCGAGGATCCGCTCGGTGAGCCGGGCCACGTTGAAGCCGGCGTCGGGGTCGCGCTGCTCCTCGTGGCGGGTGAGCAGGTCGAGGGTCAGGGTCGCGAAGCCGGCTTCCTGGAGAACGGCGGCGATATCTGCTTCGCGCCGGTGGGTTGCCTGACTTGCACCAGGTTGCACGACGATGGCGAGTCCGCGAACGTCAGGCGCATGTGCCAGGCTGCCGTCGAGCCAGATGCCGTCGGCCGGGATGCTGATCAGGGAGTGGCGAAGCTTCACGTTGTATGGGCCGGAAAGAGTGCGTCGAGCATCTCACAGTGGGTGTCGAGCCCGCAACCCGATCCGGCGTATCAGCGACGATGAATGGCAACCGGAATGCGCTGTGAGCCAAAAGCGGTGGAGAAAGCGGTGAACCGCCCGGCGAGTGCACTGCCGCAGCGGGGACAAGTGCCATTTGCGTTGAGGTGATATTCGCGAATCTCGTACCAGTCGCGCACGATGAGCGGCTCGCCGCACGAAGCGCACGCGGTAGTGCCACCCTCGGGGTCGTGCACGTTGCCCGTATAGACGTGCTTCAGGCCGGTGTCGAGGGCAAGCTGGCGTGCGCGTTGCACGGTCGCCAGCGGCGTGGGCGGGACGGTGTCGAGTTTGAAATCCGGATGGAAGGCGGTGAAGTGCAGGGGCACTTCGGCGCCGAGTTCGTCCCGAACCCAGCGCGACAGCGCGATGATCTCGCTGTCGCCGTCATTGCGGCCGGGTATCAGCAGGGTGGTGAGTTCGACCCAGACATCGGTTTCACTACGCAACCAGATCAGGGTGTCGAGCACGGGTTGCAGGTGCGCGCCGCAAAGTTGCACGTAGAAATCGTCGGTGAAAGCTTTCAGGTCGACGTTGGCGGCGTCCATATGGGCGTAGAAGTCGCCCCGTGCCAGTTCGGTGATGTAGCCGGCGGTGACTGCCACGGTCTTGATCCCACGTGCGTGGCAGGCATCGGCGACATCCATCGCATACTCGGCAAAAATCACCGGATCGTTGTAGGTGAAGGCGACGCTGGTGCAGCCGTGCAGTTCGGCGGTGGCGGCGATCTCGTCGGGCGAGGCGGCGTCCATCAGCCGGTCCATGTCGCGCGACTTGGAGATATCCCAGTTCTGGCAGAACTTGCACGCAAGGTTGCAACCGGCCGTCCCGAAAGAGAACACGCTGCTGCCCGGGTAGAAGTGATTGAGCGGCTTCTTCTCGATCGGATCGATGCAGAAACCCGAACTCCGGCCGTACGTGGTGAGTACCATCCCCTCACCTTCGCGCATGCGTACGAAGCAGGCGCCGCGCTGGTCGTCGTGCAGCTTGCAATAGCGCGGACACAGGTCGCACTGAATGCGCCCATCGTCAAGGCGATGCCAGTATCGGGCCGGGTGGTTCATCACACCTCCTGCGGATTCTCCTGCCACTTCCGTACGTTATAGCGCGCGGCCATCAGTCCGTCGACCGTACGGCCGGCCGCCAGCCCTGCCTTCTCTTTGAGCGCGCCCAGAAAGCTGGCGGGGTCGGGCAACTTTTCCCATACCTGCGGAAGAAAGGTGGCGTTGCGACAGCCGGCAAACAGGATCAGCCCGTCTTCGCCCGGACGGAGCTGGCGCAACAGTTCTGCCTCGGTGCTGAAGTCGAGGAATTCCGGCGAGGAGAGCAGAGAGACTTCGATCCGCACGTGCTCAAGCTCATCAGCCGTCAGTGGCGGAAAACGCGGGTCGTGGCTTGCGGCAGCGACGGCGTTGACCACGACATCCTCGCCCAGCGCCCGCTGAGGGCGAATGCTGCCGATGCAGCCGCGCAGCTCGCCCTCGAGGGTTAGGGTGACAAAGCACGCGCCACGTTGCGCCAGCCGCGGATCGTCCGTGGGGGGTGGTGCCAGCCCGAGGTGGTGGGCAATGGCCTGGCGCGCACGCGAAAGCAGAATGGTGCCAAGCTCGGTCAGGTCTTCAGTGTTGTTGGCTGGCATGGGGCACCGGGTCACAAAAGGCGATACTGGCGTAGCCGACGACACGGTTGCGGTCGCCCGCGGTGTCGCCCGAGTTGCGCAGGTCAAGCAGATGGGGAACCAGCCCGTGGCGGGTCGCTGCCTGCACCAGACCATTTACCGGCGTGGCGCCGCAGGCCTGCCCGTGATCGAGCGCGGCACGCATCGACAGGATCTGCTCCACGGTCGCGCGGTCCTGCCACTGGGCCTGATGGTATGGATGGTAGTGCGACAGGTCCGAGCTGATCACGATCAGGGTCTCCGCACCACCCCAGCACGATTCGATGATCTCCGTCACCGCCGCCGCCGTCGCGTCGCCGACCAGGATGGGCAGCACGGTGAAGCTGTCGAGCAGTATCTGGAGGAAGGGCAGTTGCACCTCCAGGCAGTGCTCATAGGCATGGGGGCGATCGTCCACCACCACGTCCGGGCGTTGCTGCAGCGCCAGCCAACTGGCGCGGTCGAGCGTGACCTTGCCGAGCGGGGTCTCGAAAGCCTGTGCGGCCGGCAGCGCAAAGCCATCCACGGCCACGCGGTGCGCCGGTCCCAGCAGCACGACCTTGCGAATCTGGCTGCGCAGCTTGCGCAGTGCGGTGTACGCGCTGGCGGCAACCGGGCCGGAGTAGATGTAGCCCGCATGGGGAACGATGATCGCCTTGGGTGGCGGGACCGCTTCGAGTGGCGCCGCGGCCGCCAGCATTTCGCTGATCTGGGTGCGCAAAACCCGTTCGTCGGCGGGGTAGAACTGCCCGGATACGGCAGCCGGGCGGACTGAAGCGATGGCCATGGAGAAACCTCTATCGGGGTGTGGCTTCACTTTTCATTATAGGCCGAGTGCGTGCCATCCGATGCCGACTACCAGCCCCACCGCGACCGAACCCATGCCCGCGAGCACCTTGATGCCAAGGGCACGGCCACCGATCACCACCGCCATGATGGTCTTGAAACTCAGGT
>JAUSOD010000010.1 GCA_030656215.1 Azoarcus sp. | reverse complement strand
CGTGGTCATGGCTGCCCCCTCCACAGGGTTAAAGGTCGATCGGTAATCAACCTTAGCCATGGCCACCCGCGCCTTCCAATCGAAGGCGCTTCTGCACACACTTCTGAACACTACCACGAGGCGCAAAGATGTCCTGCGCACACTATGCAGACATCTGACGGTCGGATATCTGCTCTAAAACGCACCGTATGGCGCAGAATCGGCGCATTTCACGATATCACTAAGGTAATATCGTCAACCGCGTTGTACCCACCTCCCGACCCGCACACCTCCCGCACTCCCGGCCCCACGACAACCCGATATGAATCTGAGCGACTACACGCAGTCCCAATTGCATCAACTCGATGCCCGAATCACCAAAGAGATCGGCAAACGGCAGGCGGCCTCCAGGCTCGACCTGCTCAAGCGCATGCAGGCACTGGCACAAGAGGCGGGGCTGTCACTGGATGATCTCCGCCTTGAGCTAAACGGCGCCCGGCCTGCAGACAGCACGACGGGCGATGCCCCGCGTCGCGTCAGTGCCCCGAAAAAGGCACCGCTACCGGCGAAGTACCGCAATCCGAACAACCTGAACATCAGTTGGTCGGGACGCGGCCGTCGGCCGGCCTGGATTGCGGCCTGGCTCGCCAACGGCGGCACCCTCGACGGGCTGGCTAACGCTGCGGAAAAATTCAACGCGCGCTCGGCCGTGGCGGTCTGACGATCGCGTCCGCATGAGCGGGCAGCGAAGGACGGGGCTCTGGGTGCTGTCCGGCGGTTAGTACGAAATGGGCTGCCAGCCAGGATGATCAAACTCCTTGCCATACAGGTTCAGGCTTTCGGCCACTTTCATCAGCCCCAGCCGCTTGCCCGGCGCGCGCGGCGCGGTGCGCATCAGCGTCACCCCGTCGGCCAGATCACCCAGCAACCATTGCAGATAGCGCCCGTCGCGCGTATGGAAATCGCGCCCCGCGGCGATCTCCTTGACCTGGCGGTCGATCGTGTCGGCAAGGGCCACGAATTCGGCCTCTTGCAAGGCCTTGCCATCGGCCGCCGCCAGCCTCATCACAACCGTGTTGTGCACGGCCTCCATGCCGGCGCGCAGTGAGGCATCGGCGGGGCGCCGGGCCTCGGCTGCGGCCGGAGGCGTCGGTGAGGCGTGCGCACCCTCGGCCGCCGATAGCGGTGCCGCATTAGCCAGCACGGCTATCATCACGGCAAGCAAGCAAGATCTCGAAACCATCTGACTTCTCCTGAAACAATCGATTTGATCGGCATGCTAGCCACTTCGCGCTCAACTTAAATTGAACAAGATCAAGCGGATCGGCACAGCATGACAGGCGTGCCCGACCGAAAGCGCGACACCGTGCCCGCCTGGTGCCTGATCGCCGAAGCCCGAAGCGCGCCTACAATGAAACAGGCGCAGCGATCGGCCCACGTTCGACGTGGCTTCAATGCTGGCACTTCCACCCGAAACACGACCGGAGCAAACACATGGGCATCATCTCGACCATCTTCATCGGCCTGATCATCGGCCTCATTGCACGTCTGCTCAAACCCGGCAACGACCAGATGGGCTGGATCATGACCATCCTGCTGGGTATTGGCGGCTCCATGATTGCAACCTACGGCGGGCAGGCAATGGGGCTGTACCACGCCGGACAGGGTGCCGGCTTCATCGGCTCGGTGGTCGGTGCGATCGTGCTGCTGGTGGTGGTGGGCATGATCCGCAAGCGATGAAGGGGCGGCTCGGGCATGCTGCGGTAACAGGGGGTAATCCTCGTCGCATCGGACCAAACGCGGCGCGATGTTCGATGTCGAAGTTTCCAAGCTTACCGATGTGGAGTCACCCAACATGATCCGATCCCCCTTTATCACCGCACATGCGACCGACCCGGACTGGCGCACCGCCCTGGCGCGCTGCCTCGGGCGGCTTGAGCGCGACCTCAAAGCCGTTGTGGCTCGCGGCGCCCCGGTGGAGTTCACGCTGGGCTGGTGCTATTTGACCGACCACTTTGCCGACGCCGCCGAAGAGATGCTCGCCGAGCTGCAACACCGTCTGCCGGGCGTGCACTGGACCGGCACGGTGGGCATCGGGATTGCTGCCAGCGGTGTCGAGTACATCGACGAGCCGGCGCTGGCGCTGATGCTCGCGCCGCTGCCACGCACCGCGTTCCGGCTGTTCTCCGGGCGTCAGCCCCTGCACCCGGAGGACTTTGCGGCACATACCGCGCTGGTGCATGCCGACGGCAGCGCACCCGATCTGCAGGAGCTGCTACCTGAGCTGGCCGAGCGCACCGCAACCGGCTACCTGTTTGGCGGCTTGTCGTCGGCGCGCACCCGCACGCTGCAGATTGCCGATGCGGTGCTGACCGGGGGGCTGTCGGGCGTGGCCTTCAGTGCGGAGGTGGGCATCGTGTCACGGGTCACCCAGGGGTGTCAGCCGCTAGGGCCGCAGCGCGCGGTGACCCGGGCGGAAAACAACGTGGTGATCACCCTCGACGGACAACCCGCGCTGGCCTGCGCACTGAAGGATCTGGGGCTCAAGAACGACGCGCCGACCAACGAGATGGCCGTGGCGCTGTCGTCGACCCTGGTCGGCTTGCGCCGCAGCATCGAGTACGAGGAGAGCAACGCTGGCGCACCCGGCCGCTTCGGCACCGACACCCTGGTCCGACACATCGTCGGGCTCGACCCGCGCTCGCGGGTGCTCGCAGTGGCCGAGGAGGTGGAAACAGGAACCCGACTTGCGTTTTGCCGCCGCGATCCGGAGGCCGCACTGGCCGACGTGGAGCGGATTGCGACCGAGATCCGGGACGAGCTCGCGACCGGCGGCCAGCGCGTGGCGGGCGCCATCTACGTAAGCTGCGTCGGCCGCGGCGGGCCGCATTTCGGCAGCCCAGACGCGGAAATGCAGGCAATAAGCAGGGTGCTCGGCGAAATGCCGCTGGTGGGTTTCTTCGCCGGTGGCGAGATCGCCCGAGACCGGCTCTACGGCTACACCGGGGTACTGACGGTATTCACCATGGCGGCGTGATCGCAGACGCCGTCATGAACATGAATTAACACCACGAACTGATAAAGGTCATGAACTGACCATGGAGACAGGTATGGAAAACGGAATTCGAAAGACATTCTTTGCGGTGTGTTGCGCAAGCGCACTTGCGTTACCCGCCACCGTAGCTGCAGCAGACGGCATCAGTCTGATCTGCGGTGGCATCGGTGTGGAGGAGTCGACACAGCTTCGCGCCGACACCGGAAAGCACGCACTGACGATCCTGTTCACCACCACCGACAGCGCTTATCTGGCCGGCGTTCAGACCCGCGTCGACGACCCTCTGAACGACCTCAGCGCGGCATCCGAGTGTGGGCCGGTGGGGCATGTCGACGTGCAAAAGGCGGGACGCTACCGGGTCAGCACGGAGTTCGGCGGCGAGAAGCGTTCCGAATGGTTCGACCTTAAGCCGGGCGGCGGCGCGCGCACGACGATGCGCTGGGCCGAATAGGGCAGGCGCGCGCGGGTATTCAAACCCGCGCCAGTTTGCCCCCGCCACCGAACATAAGCGCCATGTGATCCAGCCTGCCCTGCTGCGCATGTTGCCACCCGCCGACGCCGTGCCGGAGATCGGCAGCGGCGAACCCGGTCAAGCCTTTGGCAGCCGTCCCATCAGGTAGAACTCGGGGTTGGGCGGCGTTGCGGTCAGGTGCACCAAGCGGTTGCTCATGCTGAAGAAGGCGGTGATGGCGCCGATATCCCAGATTGCCTCGTGGTCGAAGCCGTGGGCGAACAAGGGTTCGAGGTCGGCGTCCTCGATCGTGCCGCCGCGAGTAGACAGCCTGAGCGCAAAGTCGAGCATCGCGCGCTGGCGCGGGGTGATCTCGGCCTTGCGGTAGTTGGTGGCCAGCTGATCAGCAACACGCGGATTCTTCGCCCGGATGCGCAGCACGGCGCCGTGCGCGACCACGCAATACAGGCATTCGCCTGCGGCCGAGGTGGCCACCACGATCATTTCGCGCTCGGCCTTGGTCAGGCCGACATCCTTTTCCATCAGCGCATCGTGGTAGTCGAAGAAGGCACGGAACTCCGCCGGCCGGTGGGCCAGCATCAGGAAGACGTTGGGCACGAAGCCAGCCTTATCCTGCACCGCAAGAATCCGCGCGCGGATGTCCGCGGGCAGGTCGACGAGTTCGGGAACGGGAAAGCGGCTGATGATGCTGTCTGACATACGGGTCTCCTGCTGATTTTTGGTGTTTGTTGTTGGTTCAGCGATTTACATCCACCACCACCCTGCCACGGATGTGGCCGGCGATCAGCTCGGCCGCGGCCGGAATCGCCTCTGTCAGCGCGATCTCGTGGGTGATGAGGTCCAGCTTGGCAATGTCCAGATCGCGACCGAGGCGCGCCCAGGCTTCGAGCCGTTCGGCACGCGGGCACATCACGCTATCCACCCCGACCAGGGTCACGCCACGCAGGATGAACGGCGCCACCGACGACGGAAAATCCATGCCCTGCGCAAGCCCGCAGGCGGCCACGGTGCCGCGGTAACGGGTGCTGGCGCAGACGTTGGCCAGGGTGTGGCTGCCGACGGTGTCGATCGCGCCCGCCCAGCGCTCTTTCGCCAGCACCCGGCCAGGCTCGGTGAACTGAGCGCGGTCGATGACTTCGGTGGCACCGAGCGATCTCAGATAGGTCGCCTCCGCCGGACGGCCAGTGGACGCGACCACGGTATAGCCAAGTTTGCCGAGCAAGGCGACCGCCACGCTGCCCACGCCGCCATTGGCGCCGGTAACCAGGATCTCGCCCTGATCCGGGGTCACGCCATGCCGTTCAAGCGCCATCACGCACAGCATGGCGGTATAGCCAGCGGTGCCGATGGACATGGCCTGACGCGGGGTGAAGGCGGCCGGCAGCGGTACCAGCCACTCGCCCTTGAGCCGTGCCTTTTGCGCCAGCCCGCCCCAGTGGTTTTCGCCCACGCCCCAGCCGTTGAGCACCACGCTATCGCCAACGGCGATGCCTTCATGGGTGCTCGCTTCCACCGTACCAACCAGGTCGATGCCCGGCACCAGCGGAAAGCGGCGCACCACCGGGCCCTTGCCGGTAATGGCCAGGCCGTCCTTGTAGTTGAGCGTGCTGTACTGCACCTTTACCGTGACGTCGCCTTCCGGCAATTGGGTGTCGTCGAGTTCGGCAAGGCCCGCACG
This sequence comes from Azoarcus sp., assembly GCA_030656215.1. Lineage (GTDB taxonomy): Bacteria > Pseudomonadota > Gammaproteobacteria > Burkholderiales > Rhodocyclaceae > Parazoarcus. The sequence continues at coordinate 120,888 of JAUSOD010000010.1, read as the reverse complement.
GTAACCGGCGTCGTCTTTCTCGATCAGAATACCTTTGAACATGATCTGTCCTCCGTGTGTGGTCATGCTGTGCGCGGCAAGGCCGCAACAAATCCGTTGAAGAAGCAATCGAGCGGTGCCGCACTACGAACCAGCTTGGCCCGCAGCACCGCGCCCTCCCAGCCGATCCAGAAGAACTCGGCCAATGCCGCGGGGTCGGCGTCCGGTGCAAGCTGCCCGGCGCTTCGGGCCGCTTCGAGACAGGTCGCCAGGCGCCGCTGCCAGTCCCGGAACACGCCTTCGAGTTGCAACCGGTAGTTCTCGTTGAGCGCGCCCAGTTCCTGCCCAAGGTTGCCGATCAGACAACCACGGCGAAACTCGAAGCGCGACATGCCGAGCTTGGCATCCTCGACAAAAGCCACCACACGCTCGAGCGGTGGCATTTGCTCATTGAGCAGCGAACGGTCGAGCTTGCGTGCAAAGTAGGCGGCATAACTGTCGATCACCGCCGCACCAAAGTCTTCCTTGCTCTGGAAGTAGTAATAGAACGAGCCCTTGGGCACCCCGACACGCTTGAGCACCATATCGATACCGGTACTGGCAAAGCCATGCTCGGTCAGGATTTCAGTGCCAGCACGGAGCAATGCGTCGCGGGTCTGCTCGCGGGCGCCGTCCTGCCGCGGCGGACGACCACCCCGGCCAGGAGAGGTTAGTTTCATGGAATCTATATTAGACCGGTCGTCTAGTTAATTCAAGTTCTTTTTGCCGGTATAAGGAAGAGTGGCTGCTGCTCATCACGGCACGACAAGTCACCTCTGCAAACCTCCCCCGCGGCATAAACCGCCGGGGAGGTCGTCAGCGGCTGCCCCAGATGCTCTCCAGGCGTGCATCGCGCCCACATCCGCGGCGATAGTAGGAATATCGCAGCGGGTTTTTCTTGTAGTAGTCCTGATGGTAAGCCTCGGCCGGATAGAACACTGACGCGGGCAGAATTTCGGTGTGGATACGGGACACCTTACCGCTCTTGAGCAGCGCGTCGCGGCTGTCTTCAACCACCTTTCGTTCGCCCTCGTTCTGCCAGTAGATGCCGGACCGGTATTGCGAGCCAATGTCGCAGAACTGGCGGTCCTTGACCGTGGGGTCGATGGTCCGCCAGAAGTATTCGACCAGTTGCGGGTAACTGACCTTGGCCGGGTCGTAGATCACCCGCACCGCCTCGGTGTGACCGCTGTAACCGGCACTGACCTCCTCGTAGGTCGGATTGGGGGTCTTGCCGGCGGTGTAGCCCGATTCGGCCTCGATCACGCCAGGCAGTTTCTCGAAGTCCGACTCGGTACACCAGAAACAGCCCCCCGCAAAAATCGCCGTCGCACGCATTTCCGCAGGCGGCGCTGCGGCGGCCTCCGGCGCTGCCGCAAACGCGGGCAAGCTGCCGCACATCCAGAGGACCAGCAGCGGTGCAGTCATCCTCGTCATCGTCATTCGCTTCACTCCGTTCTTCCTATGGTGATGTGGCAGACCGCCGGATTCATGGCTTCAGGCCAGGTTTGCCCGGCACCTCGCGCGGCACCTGCGCAGCCCCCGCATCGGCTGGTCGCTCTTGTGCCAGCAGGGCGTCGAGCTCGGTCTGGCTGAGGTAATCCAGATCCCAATGGCTGGTATGAGCCAGCTTGACCTCGTCCTGATAGATCTTGAACTTCGTTGAAGCGGGAGCGATTTTGTTGGGCATGGTCGCGATCCAGTCGTTGAACTGCGTCGACTGCGCGCTTGCGTGCTTCGTTCCGCAATGCTGGTCTCGGTCCGTCGCGCACTATCGTGCATCTGTCGGGCACAACTCGCGATCGGTGCGGACAAGCGTCACAGGCCGCCGACCAGCTACAAGGTACAGTAGGGCAACACCGACTCCTCCGGACTCCGATGCCCTTTCCCGCCTGCCCCCTCTTTATCCGCGCGCGCCTCATAGGGCTGATGCTAGCCGTGCTGGCATCCGGCACAGCCAGCGCCAGCATGGCGCGGGAGAATGGCGCGCCGGCATGGTCGGACGAACCGCCCGTGCTCGCGCGCCTGCTCGAGGACGGCTATCGCGCAGAAATCCGTAAGCAGCCGCACCAGGCGGCCGCCCGCTACTGTGCGGCAGCACGACATGGCAGCATCGAAGGCCAATACATGCTGGGCCGCTTGTTGCTGCTGGAGCGCGGAATGGCGCACCAGCGTAGCAGCGCAATTTCGGTGCTGGCGCTGGCCGCCCGGCAGGGGCACGAGGGTGCGGAAGCGCTCCTCGTGCAAGGCGCCGACGCGGGTCCGGGCGAAGACTTGCCGCACTGCCTGCTGTCCGACGACGAAAGCCTGCTCGCCGATGCCGAGGCAGTGGTGCCCCACGATGTGGTGGACCGCTTCGTGGCATCGCTTACCGGTGAGCGCCGCAGCCATGCGCGGCTGATCCAGCGGCTGGCGCCACGCTTCCGGATTGACTCGCGTCTGGCGCTGGCGATTGTGCGTACCGAATCGAACTTCAACGCCGCTGCGCGCTCGCCCAAGAATGCCCAGGGCCTGATGCAGCTCATCCCCGAAACGGCCGCCCGCTTCGGGGTGCGCGACGCGATGGACCCCGAGCAGAATGTACGCGGGGGACTTGCCTACCTGCGCTGGCTGCTGGATCGCTTCGAAGGCGATGTGGTGCTCGCAGCAGCCGCGTACAACGCCGGGGAAGGTGCAGTAGCACGATTCAGCGGCGTTCCGCCATATGCTGAAACGCAGGAATATGTGCGCCGCATTGTGGCGTTCTATCGCAGCTCCCGACATCAGACACCGCTTGCGCAGACAGCCGCTGACGGCAAGGCTTCAAGAAGCTGAAGCGCGGCCGGACCAGGCCGGCAATCGCGCCGCAGGGCTTGCGCTCGGGCGGCCCGCCCTGATGCTTGCGTTCGCCCCGATGCGGGAGGATAGTGGGCGTCCATTCGGGCAAAAACAAAAAGTGGATGTTTACCGATCCTGGACTAGACAATTCGGGGGAGTGTTTGCTGCCGCTCCAGCCTGGCGTGGAAGCTTTGGGCCCGTCGGCAGGCTTCATGCTGGCCGAAGGCGTGGATTGCTGCCCGATTCCAATTTTCGTGCTCAACCGCGACCATTTGATTGCGCACTGGAATCGCGCCCTGGCGGCACTCTCTGGGCATGCTGCCGCAGAAATGATCGGCAGTCGGCTGCAGTGGCAGGCGTTCTATCCGAGCTCGCGTCCGACGCTCGCGGACCTGATTCTCGATGGCGCCCTGGAAGGCGATGTCGATCGCTTTTATCACGGCAAGTTCAGGCGTTCGCAGCTGATCGAGGGGGCCTTCGAGGCGGAGGATTATTTTCCCGAGATCGGTGACGGCGGACGCTGGCTGTTCTTTACCGCGGCTCCGCTGCTTGACCCGGCGGGTCAGCTTGTCGGCGCGATTGAAACGCTGCAGGACGTCACCGAGCAGAAGCGGGCTGACCAAGCACTACGTGATAGTGAAGAGCGCTATCGGCTGATGAGCATCACCGACGGTTTGACCGGCCTGTTCAACTCCCGTCACTTCTTTACCAGACTCGAAAGCGAATGCGACCGCTCGACACGTTATGGACAGCCGCTGTCGCTGTTGTTGCTTGACGCCGACAACTTCAAGCGACTCAACGACACCTATGGGCACCTCGAAGGCGATAACGTGTTGCAGGCCCTGGCTCGCGTCATGCAGAGCTGCATACGCAGCTCGGATGCGGCGTTTCGCTATGGCGGCGAGGAGTTTGCCGTGCTCCTCCCCGGAACGGCGCTCGATGCCGCCATCCAGCTGGCCAACCGCCTTTGCACCGCTTTTTCCTCCACCCCCTTGTGCCTGTCGTCCGGCATCACCATCCGGTGCACGATCAGTGTGGGCGTATCGCAACTGCGGCCTCAGGAAACCGTCCGAAGCCTGATGCGGCGTGCGGATGACGGCATTTACGAAGCGAAGCGTCAGGGCCGAAATCGTGTGGTTGCACTTGCCCCTGAAAGAGAAGAGTGAGCCAAGCCCAAGGCACCACCGCCCAGACGCTCACTTCGGGCCGAGGCGCTTCCCTGTTGAGCATATTGGCCCGCTCACCCGCCACTATGGCCTCACTTGCCCTTGGGTGATAAAATGCTTGTCAGTTCAAGGGCATTGATGCCTTGATGCCAGATAAAGCACCACATGTCGGTTGTTATGTCTGGCGGGCGAGTACCGGTCGGGTTTCAGGCTCGTGCTGTGATCGCCTCAAGCTTCAAGCAGAACCGCTTGCCAGGCGGTTTTTTTGTGATCAGGAAATCATTTCCACCCTATTTGCTTTGCCTCGCGCCAGTCAAAGGATCCAGCATGTCGGAACATCGCGCCCAGAACGCCGCTCAGCGGCCCTCCCGCCTCGCCCTGTCTGTTGTCACCGTGGCTGCCGCCACGCTGGTGGCCGGCTGTGGCCAGCAAAGCCAGGTTGATGGGGAGCTGACCGCCTCCCTGATTCAGCCGGTAGCCCGGATCGAACTCAAGGTTTCCAAGGTTGCCCCGGGCGGACGTACCGGAGAGCAAGTCTACAAGGCCATATGTGGCAGCTGTCATGATTCCGGCGCACTGGCTGCACCCAAAACGGGCGACACCGGTGCATGGGGTCCGCGTCTGGGCCAGGGCTTCAACGGCCTGACCGCATCGGTCATCAACGGCAAGGGCGCCATGCCTGCCCGTGGCGGCGGCAGCGACCTGACCGACAACGAAGTGAAGCGCGCGGTGGCCTACCTTGCCAACCTGGCAGGTGCAAGTTTCACCGAGCCGCCGATCGAAGAGTAAGCGTTACGGCATTGGCATCCGAGGGGCAGCTCAGCGCTGCCCTTTTTCCGTGCTTTCCGTTTGCCCGACCCCAATCGGCAACACTGCTGTGGCAAGTTTGATCGAACGCTGCTGATCAAACACCCGGCGCCTTGCGTCCCTCGAGCATCGCCATCAGGCTGGCCGCCCGCGCGCGACCGTCTTCCTTCGACACCGGGGCGCTATTCTTGCGGTCATTCATGCGGATGTCGCCGCCCATCTCGGCAATAAAGCGCGAGGGCTCGCACACCCGGTTGTCCTTGCCCGACTTGCGCCGCTCGCACCAGGTGATGTTGAGGCTGCGCTGGGCGCGGGTGATACCGACATACATCAGACGGCGCTCTTCCTCGACCTTGTCCTCGTCGATGCTGCTCTGATGCGGCAGGACCCCCTCCTCAACGCCTATCAGAAACACGTGGGGAAACTCCAGCCCCTTGGAAGCGTGCAAGGTGGCGAGCTGGACCCCGTCAAAATCAGGATCCTCCTTGTCCAGCATGGAGATCAGCGCGATGGTCTGAGTCAGTTCGATCAGGTTCTTGCCGTCTTCCGTGCCCTTGCGCCCGAGCCAGTCCACAAAGTCGCGCACATTGCTCCACTTGGACTCCGCCTCGCGGGTGTCGAAGTGCTCGAACAACCAGGCCTCGTAACGGATCGCGGTGAGCAGGTCTTCCAGCAACTGCGCCGCCGGTTCGCGCGGGGCGCGGTACTGCAGGCGGTTGATGAAGCCGGCGAACTGCTGCACCCCTTCGAGCTGTTTGGGGGTCAGGTGCTGGGTGACCCCCTCTTCGAATGCCGCTGCAAACAGGCTGATGTGACGGTGGCCGGCGTAGCTGCCGAGCGCCTCGATGGTGCTCGGGCCGACTCCACGGCGCGGGATGGTGATGGCGCGGATGAAGGCGAGATCGTCGTCCTCGTTCATCACCAGGCGAAGGTAGGAGATCAGGTCGCGGATCTCGGCCTTGTCGAAGAAGCTCTGCCCGCCCGACAACACGTAGGGGATGCGCTGGTTGCGCAGCTGCTTCTCGATGATCCGGGCCTGGTGGTTGCCGCGGTAAAGAACGGCGTAATCCTTGAATCGGGTGCGGTTCTCGAACTTGTGCGCGGTGATCTTCATCGCCACCGTCTCGGCCTCGGCCTCGGCATCGGCACAGTTGGTGACCACGATCTGGTCACCGATGCCGTGCTCCGACCACAGGCGCTTTTCGAACAGCTTTTCGTTGTTGGCGATGACGGTGTTGGCCGCTTCCAGGATGCGGCGTGAGGAGCGGTAGTTCTGCTCAAGCTTGATCACCCTCAGCTTGGGGTAATCGACCTGCAGCAGCTTCAGGTTCTCGACGTCGGCGCCGCGCCAGGCGTAGATCGCCTGGTCGTCGTCGCCCACCGCGGTAAAGGCGCCACGCACCCCGGAGAGCTGACTCAGCAGGCGGTACTGGGCGCGGTTGGTGTCCTGGTATTCATCGACCAGCAGGTAGCGCAGCTTGTTCTGCCAGCGCTCGCGCACCTCGGGGTGCTCTTCGAACAGGCGCACCGGGAGCGAGATCAGATCGTCGAAATCCACCGCCTGGTAGGCACGCAGGGTGCGCTCGTATTCCTTGTACAGCACGGCGGCAGCCGAGGCGATTTCGTTGTCGGCCAGCTGCGCAGCCTCTTCCGGGGTGATCATCGCGTTCTTCCACGACGAGATCTGCCACTGCATCTGCTTGGCGATGCCCTTGTCGTTGTCGCCGGCCACATCAGTGACGATCTGCACCGTGTCGGAGGCATCGAGGATGGAGAACTGCGGCTTCAGCCCGCAGTGCTTGGCCTCCTGGCGGATGATGCGCACCCCGAGCGCATGAAAGGTACATACCGTGAGCCCACCCGGCACCCGCCCGCCCATGATGTGGGCCACGCGCTCCTGCATCTCCTTGGCCGCCTTGTTGGTGAAGGTGATGGCCGCGATGTTGTTGGCGCTGATGCCACACTCGTTGATCAGGTAAGCGATCTTCTGCGTGATCACCCGCGTCTTGCCGCTGCCGGCACCGGCCAGCACCAGGCAGGGGCCATCCAGATAGCGGATCGCTTCGCGTTGCGGGGCGTTGAGGAGGGCGGACATGGGACAGGGCTACCGAGAAAAGCAAAGCCGCCCGGACAGGCGGCATGACCGAAGTGTACCCGATCCGTCCACGCCATGCCGCCACCACCGCCTGCTGGGTAAGTGGCAGCCGGTGCAGCCGAGCCTAGAGCGCGCCAAACACCTTCTTCGCCAGGCTGCCCACTGCGCCCACCGGATCCTTGCGGATCGCGCGCTCTTCCTCGGCGATCATCAGGTAAAGGCCGTCGAGCGCCTTGCGCGTCACGTAGTTCTCTATCTGCGCGTCCTCGCCCTTGACCAGTCCGATGCCCGCGGCCTGGCCGGCAAGCTTGTTGTACTGGCTCGCCAGTTGGAGCTTGTCGGTGTTCTGCTTCACCGCGGGCAGGAACAGCCGGGTGAGCTGGTCCTGGGTCTTGTCGCGGAAGTAGTTGGTGACCGAATCGTCGCCGCCGGTCAGAATGTTCTTGGCGTCAGTCACGCTCATCTGCTGCACCGCCTTCACCAGCAGGTTCTTTGCCTCCGGCACCGCCGCCTCGGCGGCTCGGTTCATGGTGGTGACCAGCTGATCCAGGTCCTTGCCGCGGCCCGTCATCCGGATCAGCGGTTCGGCCTGGGCAAGGACCTCGGGCAGGGGGATCTTCACCTTCGGATTGTTGAGAAAGCCGCCGTCACGCCCGAGCAGCTCGACCGCCCGGCCGGCGCCCTGGGTCAGGGCTTCCTTCAGTCCACCCGAGGCCTCGCGATCGGTCAGCCCGGCAAGGCCACCCGCCGCCCACACCGGCGCGCTGATGACAAGAAAGGCGAAAGCTCGCAGAATGTAACGCATGACAGTCTCCCGATGGTTGAACACGGCAGCATGAATATCCGGATACTCGCTGCGCTTGGAGTCGTCATCCTCGGCATTGCCGGTTTTTTTGTCTACTCCCATCAGCCCGTTGCCCCCGACGCGCGCCTGACCACCACCACCTTCCTGATTGACCACCGCGGACCGATCGTCTGCACGTGTCCGGGCGAACCCGATTTCGATGCGCTGCACACCTTACTGGAACGTCTGCTCGCCGAGCCCGTCTGACTCGGGCGATCGAGAGCGCCAGATCATGACAGATCCCGATTCTCGCCCGGCCCTGCGCCCCGGTCCTCAACCCTTACACCCAGGCCCCTTATACTCCATGCTCAAATCGATCAGTTCCCTGCTTCTGGCGCTGCTACTCGCCAGCGTGGCCCACGCACAAGTCACGCGTAACGTGGGCGGATGCGACATCCGGCGGGGCACGCTGTGCACCAACAAAAACATGAACGGCGCCGATCTGGCGGGGGTCAATCTGAGCAACTCCCAGCTCACTCGCTCCAACCTGTCCGGCGCCAATCTGAACGAGGCCATACTCAACGAAGCCAATCTCTCCAGCACCGACTTGCGCGGCGCCGATCTGGGCAAGGCCTCGATGATTCGCGTCAATCTGCGCGGCGCACGTCTGAACGAAGCGAACCTGGTGGGCGCCAACCTGCGCAATGCGATTCTTCAGAATGCGGATCTGAGCGGCGCGAATCTGGCCGACGCCGTGCTTGCAGGCGCCGACCTGACCAATGCCCGGCTTGGCGGCGCCCAGTTGCAGAATGCTGATCTGCAGCGCGCCAACCTGCGCGCTGCCAACCTGACAGGCGCCGCGCTCACCGGTGCCGATCTGCAGGGCGTCAATTTCAACCGCGCATCGCTGGTGAACGCAGACCTGACCGGCGCCAATCTGGATCAGGCCATCTTTCTCAACACCCAGACCGAAGGCTGCATCGGCTGCCCGGACTGAAGCACGGTAAATAGGGCTCTCGCGCCCAGGCCACGCACCTGTGGCCGACTGAAGTCGGCCCTACGAAAATCGGTGGGCCGTGGTCCACGATCGCCAGGTGACAGGTACGGATTTTTTTCAGCCGCCCAGCTTCTTGCGCAGCAACTCGTTGACCTGCGCCGGGCTGGCCTTGCCCTTGCTGGCTTTCATGACCTGACCGACCAGGGCGTTGAAGGCCTTTTCCTTGCCGGCACGGAATTCCTCGACCGATTTCTGGTTGGCCGCCAGCACCTCGTCGATCAGACCCTCGATCGCACCGCTGTCGGTAACCTGCTTCAAACCCTGCTTGTCGATGATCTCATCGGCGCTCGCACCCTCGCCGGTCCACAAGGCCTCGAACACTTTTTTCGCGATTGCGTTCGAGATCGTGTTGTCGGCAATGCGCGTCACCAGACCTGCGAGTTGCGCCGGCGTCACCGGCGAGGCGGCGATATCGAGTTCGGCCTTGTTGAGCCGTGCGGCAAGGTCGCCCATCACCCAGTTGGCGCATAGCTTGGGCACCTGCGCGGCACTCGCCGCGCCGGCTGCGTCCACCGTAGCCTGGTAATAAGAGGCCATCTCCTTGGAGGCGGTCAGGGTGGTGGCATCGTAAGCCGACAATCCGAGCTCGGCGATGAAGCGGGCTTTCATCGCCACCGGCAGCTCCGGCATCTCGCTGCGCACGCGGGCGATCCACTCCGGCGAGATCACCAGCGGCAGCAGGTCGGGGTCGGGGAAATAACGGTAATCGTGGGCGTCTTCCTTGGAACGCATCATCCGCGTCTCGCCGGTATCGGGGTCGAACAGCACGGTGGCCTGCTGAATGCTGCCGCCGTCCTCGATGGTGGCGATTTGCCATTGCACTTCGTAGTCGATGGCCTGTTGCAGGAAACGGAAGGAGTTGAGGTTCTTGACCTCGCGCCGGGTACCGAACTGCTCCGCACCGCGCTTGCGCACCGATACATTGGCGTCGCAGCGGAACGAGCCTTCCTGCATGTTGCCATCGCAGATGTCGATCCAGCGCACCAGCGCGTGCAGCGCACGGGCGTAGGCAACCGCTTCGGCCGAGGAGCGCATGTCGGGCTCGGACACGATCTCCAGCAGCGGGGTGCCGGCGCGGTTGAGGTCGATCCCGGTCATGCCGTGGAAATCTTCGTGCAGGCTCTTGCCCGCGTCTTCCTCGAGGTGGGCGCGGGTCAGGCGTACGGTCTTCTCATAGGATTTGTCACCGTCGCCGACCAGGATCGTGATCGTGCCACCCTGCACCACCGGTAGCTCGAACTGGCTGATCTGGTAACCCTTGGGGAGGTCGGGGTAGAAGTAGTTCTTGCGCGCAAACACGCTCTTCGGCGCGATGTGGGAGCCAAGCGCGAGCCCGAGGCGGATCGCACGCTCGACCACGCCGCGGTTGAGCACCGGCAATACGCCGGGCAGGGCGATATCGACCGCGCTCGCCTGGACGTTGGGCTCGGCACCGAACGCGATGCTGCTGCCCGAGAATATCTTCGAGGTGGTGTTGAGTTGGGCATGCACTTCAAGCCCGATGACGACTTCCCAATCCGATCTGCTCATGTTCGTATCCGTTGTAACTTGCGGTCAGTTGCAGCGACCGCTCGGCCGGTCCACCAGGATCGGCCATACATAATCGAAGGTACCGCGATCACAGCGGCCGGCACACTGGGAGAAAGCGACGGTGACCTGGTCGCCCTGCTCCCACATCCGCACCACGCAGCCGTCGCGGGCACGCAGTTCCACGTGAGGCTCGCGGCGCACCTGCTGAAAATCGGCCAGATTGAAGCGACAGCTGCCGCGCCGCGGCACGTCCACGGTGGCGGCGAAGCCGAGCACCTCGGAATAGCTCACGTCGAGCCGGGCGCTGGCACTGTAGCCGACCTCGTCCTTGAACCGGCAATCGGCCTGCACATTGAGCGGACGCACCGGCATCGGCTTGAGCCGGCCACGGGCCGCGGACGGATGCTCGGTCACGTCCACATCCGGCACTCGTGCCGGGCCGGGCCGGGCCACCGGCGGCGGACTTGCGCAGGCCGCCACCAGCACGATCGCGGCCAGCTTGACGAGGGCCAGGCGGCAAACAGCCAGGCGAGGGTGCGCCATGCCCGGTCACACGCCGGCTACGGCCGGCCGGCGCTGGTGCCAGTCGGTGGCTTGCTGGTACTGGTGCGCGGTGGCCAGCAGCGTGCCTTCGGCAAAGTAATTGCCGATCAGCTGCAGGCCAATCGGCAGGCTGCCGGCACCGAAACCGCAGGGGTGCGACAAACCGGGCAGGCCCGCCAGGTTGACCGCGATGGTGTAAATATCGGCGAGGTACATCTGCACCGGATCGTCGCCCATCGCCCCCAGCGCCCACGCGGTGGTCGGGGTGGTGGGGCCAGCGATCACGTCGCACTCGCCGAGCGCGCGGCGGAAGTCCTCCGCGATCAGGCGGCGCAGCTTCTGTGCCTGCAGGTAATAGGCGTCGTAGTAACCATGCGACAGCACATAGGTGCCGACCAGGATGCGACGCTTGACCTCGGCGCCAAAGCCCTCCGCTCGGCTCTTGCAGTACATGTCGTTGAGGTCGCCGTAGTCGGCCGCGCGGTGGCCGTAGCGCACGCCGTCGAAGCGCGACAGGTTGCTCGACGCTTCGGCAGGGGCGATCACGTAGTACGCCGGAATCGCCAGCTTTGCGTTGGGCAGGCTGACCTCGACCGTGGTCGCCCCCAGCGCTCGGTACTGGTCCAGTGCCGCATCGACCGCGGCACGGACTTCGTCGCTCATGCCTTCGGCGAAAAACTCGCGCGGCAGGCCGATGCGCAGGCCGGCAAGCGGTTTGTCGCCGGCACCCGCGACCGGCGCGAGCGCGGCGGCGTAGTCCTGGGGCGGACGCTCGAGACTGGTGGAATCACGTGCATCGAAGCCGGTCATCGCACTGAGCAGCAGCGCGCAATCCTCGGCCGAGGCGCCGAAGGCACCACCCTGATCGAGCGATGACGCGTAGGCGATCATGCCGTAGCGGCTGACCACGCCATAGGTCGGCTTGATCCCGGTGACGCCGGTGAAGGCGGCGGGCTGGCGTACCGAGCCGCCGGTGTCGGTGCCGGTGGCGATCGGCACCAAGCGCGACGCCACCGCGGCGGCCGAGCCGCCCGACGAGCCGCCGGGAACGTGCGCGGTGTTCCACGGGTTGCGTGCGGGGCCGAAATGGGAGTTCTCGTTCGATGAACCCATCGCGAACTCGTCCATATTGGTCTTGCCCAGGCTGACCGCACCGGCCGCCTTGATCAGGGTGACCACGTGTGCATCATAGGGGCTGACGAAGTTGGCCAGCATCTTCGAGCCGCAGGTGGTAAGCACACCTTCGGTGCAGAACACGTCCTTGTGGGCGAGCGGGATGCCGGTCAGCGGGCCGGCGGCGCCGCGGGCAATACGTGCGTCGGCATCGCCGGCGGCGGCCAGTGCGCCGTCGCGGTCGATGGTGATGAAGGCGTTGAGGACCGGGTTATGCGCCTCGATGCGGTCGAGGAAGAGCCCGGCGAGCTCGACGCTGGAAATCTGTTTGTCGTCCAGCGCGCGGCGCAGGGCGGTGAGGGACGCATTGATCATGTCATGGCTGCTTGAAATAGGGCACGCAGGGGGCCGCACCCACATGCCACGGTGGGCGCCGGGCGCGATCCGTGAAAGTTCATTCGATGACCTTGGGGACGAGATAGAGTCCAGCCTCGGTCTGCGGCGCGATGGCCTGGAAGGCGGCTCGACGGTCCGTTTCGGTGACGACATCGTCGCGCAGCCGGGTGGCAAGCTCCTGGGGATGGCTCATCGGCTCGATACCGGCAGTATCGACCGCCTGCATCTGCTCGATCAGGGCAAAAATGCCATCGAGCTTGGTACGGGTGACATCGATCTCGGTTTCCGAAATCGCCAGACGGGAGAGGCGGGCAATACGCCCGACTTGTTCATTGGAAAGCGACATGGCGTAACAAAACCTGCTGAATCCACAAAGGTTTGTAGGTTATCATAATCGCCTTTCGCCCTGCTCAGGGCCGGCCCCCTGCGGCGCACCTTCTCACCGGTTTCGGAATCCCCAATGTTCGGTTTTCTGCGTTCCTATTTTTCCAGCGATCTTGCGATCGACCTCGGCACTGCCAACACCCTGATCTACGTCCGCGGCAAGGGCATCGTCCTCGACGAACCTTCCGTGGTGGCGATCCGGACTGAAGGCGGGCCCAACGCCAAACGTACCATCCAGGCCGTGGGTCACGCGGCCAAGCAGATGCTCGGCAAGACCCCGGGCAACATCACTGCCATCCGGCCGATGAAAGACGGCGTGATCGCCGACTTCGTCGTCACCGAGCAGATGATCAAGCAGTTCATCAAGAAGGTGCACGACTCGCGCCTGCTGTCGCCCAGCCCGCGCATCATTGTCTGCGTGCCCTGCGGTTCGACCCAGGTCGAGCGCCGCGCGATCCGCGACGCCGCGCTGGCAGCGGGCGCGTCGCAGGTGTATCTGATCGAAGAGCCGATGGCGGCAGCGATCGGCGCCGGCCTGCCGGTTTCGGATGCGCTTGGTTCGATGGTGGTCGACATCGGCGGCGGGACCACCGAAGTGGGCGTGATCTCGCTCGGCGGCATGGTGTATGCGGGTAGCGTGCGGGTCGGTGGCGACAAGTTCGACGAGGCGATCGTCAATTACATCCGCCGCAACTACGGCATGCTGATCGGTGAAACCACTGCCGAGAACATCAAGAAGAATATCGGCTCGGCCTTCCCTGGGTCCGAAGTGCGCGAAATGGAAGTCAAGGGCCGCAACCTGGCCGAGGGCATTCCACGCAGCTTCACGATCTCGTCCAACGAAATCCTCGAAGCGCTCACCGAGCCGCTCAACCAGATCGTCTCCGCGGTCAAGATCGCACTCGAGCAGACCCCGCCCGAACTCGGCGCCGACATTGCCGACCGTGGCATGGTGCTGACCGGCGGCGGCGCGCTGCTGCGCGACATCGACCGTCTGCTGATGGAAGAAACCGGCCTGCCGGTGATCGTGGCCGAGGAGCCGCTCACCTGCGTCGCCCGCGGCTGCGGCATGGCACTTGAGAAGATGGACAAACTTGGCTCCATTTTCACGTCGGACTGATCGAACGGCCATGCCGTCCGTCTGCCGCTGAAGCTGGATACGAAGCATGTCTCCGGCTGGTCACCAGGCGCCTCCGATCTTCAACAGGGGACCGGCGCCGCTGGTCCGTTTGCTGATACTGGTCTCGCTGTGCCTGGCGATGCTGGTGGCCGACCTCCGCTTTCGTTACCTCGAGGTCTTGCGCCAGGGGCTGTCGGTGGCCACTTATCCGCTGCAGATGGCCGCGTCCACCCCGGCCGATTTCGTGCGTAATGCCTCCATTTACTTCGGCACCCTGGTCCAGGTCCAGCTTGAAAACGCCGATCTCCGGCGCAAGCAGCTTGGCGCCGGAGATCGGCTGTTGCGTTTCGAGCAGCTTGAACAGGAAAACGCGCAGTTGCGCGGCCTGCTCGAGATGTCGCAGCGCGTTGGTGTGCGCAGCGTGGCCGCGGACATCCTGTACGACGCGCCCGATCCGTTCGCGCTCAAGGTCATCCTCGATCGGGGCACGCAGCAGGGCGTGGAGACCGGGCTCGCCGTGGTCGATGCCAACGGGGTGCTGGGGCAGGTGACGCGGGTGTATCCGATCCAGTCCGAAGTCACCCTGCTCACCGACCGTAATCAGGCCGTCCCCATCCAGGTGCTGCGCAACGGCTTGCGCGGCGTGCTGTTCGGCGCCGGACGCGGTCGGCTTGAGGTGCGCTTTGTGCTCGCCACTGCCGACATTCAGCCTGGCGACAAGCTCGTGACCTCCGGGCTGGACGGGGTATTTCTGCCCGGGCTGCCGGTTGCCGAGGTGGAATCGGTGGACCGCGAGTCCGATGCCTTTGCCGTGATCGTATGCAAACCCCTGGCCGGCGTGGAGCGCAGCAGCCAGGTACTGGTGCTCGGGCGCGAAACCCTGCCACCACCGCCCCCCGAACCCGAGCCGGGACAGCCCGTGGCCAAGTCCCGGCCGAGGCGCTGATCATGCAACCGACCAATCGCTCCAGTCGCATCCTGTTGCCGGTCCGGCTGTGGTTCATCCACTTCAGCCTGCTGGTCGCGCTCGGCCTCGCCTATGTGCCAACCGGCCGTTTCCCCGGGGTGCCGGACTGGGTGGCACTGGTGCTGGCCTTCTGGTGCATACGCGAGCCTCGGCGTATCGGCATGGGCGCCGGCTTCGTGTTCGGGGTGCTGGTCGATATCGGCCAGGGTGCGGCGATGGGCCAGCATGCGCTGGCCTATGTGGTGCTCGCCTACCTCGCCAACGGCCTGGCGCGACGCCTGATGTGGTTCCCGGCACTGCAGCAGGCCTTGCACGTGCTGCCGATGCTGCTGGTTTCGCAGATCCTGATGGTGATCGTGCGCCTGATTGCGGGCGCGGAGTTCCCCGGCTGGTGGTATTTCCTGTCCAGTTTCACCAGCGTGATGTTGTGGCTGCCGCTGACCTATCTGCTGCTTCTGCCCCAGTATCAGCCGGTCGAGCGTGACGACAACCGGCCGATATGACGGCCCGGTAACATGATCTCGTTCCACGCACCCGAGCAGGATGCCTCACGCTTTCGCCGCCGTGTGCTGGTGGCGGGCGCGTTTGCGCTGATCTGCTTCGCCCTGCTCGCTTCGCGCTTTTACTACCTGCAGGTGGTGAAGTTCGACTATTTTCACACCCGCGCCGAGGACAACCGGATTGCGCTGCTGCCGATCGTGCCCAACCGCGGCACCATCGTCGATCGCAAGGGCGTGGTGCTGGCCAGAAACTACGCCGCCTACACGCTGGAGATCACCCCCTCGCGGACCGGGGGGCTGGAACAAACGATCGATGGACTGGCCGAGTTCATCACCATCGATGCGCGTGATCGGCGTCGATTCCGCAAGATTCTCGAGGAAAGCCGCAGCTTCGAGAGCGTGGCGATCCGTACCCGCCTGAGTGATGAGGAGGTGGCCCGCTTCACCGCCCAGCGTTATCGCTTTCCCGGCGTCGAGGTGCAGGCGCGCCTGTTCCGCGACTATCCACAGGGGGCTAGCGCCACCCACGTCGTGGGCTACATTGGCCGGATCAACGATCGCGATATCGAGCGTATCGAGGAGCGCGGCGTCACCGCCAACTATCGCGGCTCCGACTACATCGGCAAGAGCGGGCTGGAGCTCTCCTACGAAGCCGAACTGCATGGTACGACAGGGTTCGAGCAGGTCGAGGTGAACGCCGGCGGACGCGCGGTGCGCCGACTGTCGAGCACGCCGGCGGTCACCGGCAGCGATCTCGAACTGACCCTCGACATGGAGTTGCAGAAGATCGCCGAGACGGCTTTCGGCGATCGGCGCGGTGCGCTGGTGGCGATCGAGCCCAGTACCGGCGGCATTCTCGCGCTGGTGTCGACCCCCACGTTCGACCCCAACCTGTTCGTCGAGGGCATCTCGACCCAGGACTGGAAGGCGCTCAACGATTCGCCCGATCATCCGCTGCTTCATCGCGCGATCTACAGCGCCTATCCGCCGGGCTCCACCTTCAAGCCCTTCATGGCGCTGGCCGGCCTGACCAGCGGCAAGCGCACGCCGGGACAAGCCATCGCCGACCCGGGTTACTTCAATTTTGCCGGCCATCGCTTCATGGACGACAAGATCGGCGGTCACGGCATGGTCGACCTGCATAAATCCATTGTGGTCTCGTGCAATACCTATTACTACCAGCTTGCCAACGATCTCGGCATCGAGGGCATTGCCACGGCAATGGCACCCTTTGGTTTCGGTGCACGCACCGGTATCGACCTGCCCGGCGAGGCTGAGGGCGTATTGCCCTCACCGGCCTGGAAGAGAAAGCGTTTCCGCACCCCGGAGCAGCAGCGCTGGTATGGCGGCGAGACGATCTCGGTCGGTATCGGCCAGGGTTACAACGCCTACACGCCGCTGCAGATGGCCAACGCGATGGCTACGCTGGTCAATGGGGGCAAGGTCTTCCGTCCGCACGTGGTACGTCATGTGATCGACAGCCGCAGCGGCGAAAAACGCGTGATCGAACCCGATCCGATTCGCCAGATTGCAGTCAAGCCTGAGCACCTGGCCGCCGTGCGAGCGGGCATGGTGGGGGTGAACAAATCCGGCACCGGCCGCCGCGCTTTTGCCGGCGCACCCTATGATTCCGGCGGCAAGACCGGTACCGCACAGGTTTATTCGCTCAAGGGGAGCAAATACGTCGCCGGACAGGTGCGCGAGCGCCTGCGCGATCACTCCTGGTTCATCGCCTATGCGCCAGCGGAGAATCCGAAGATCGCGCTCGCCGTCCTGGTGGAGAACGGGGGCTTCGGCGCTCAGTCTGCGGCCCCGATCGCACGCCAGGTGATCGACTATCACCTGCTCGGCAAACGCCCCAACGAGCCGGCACCGGAAGATGTCGAGGCCGAGGAAAGCGCCGAATGAGCGACAGCCCCTTTCATCCCCTACGCCTGCTGCAGGCGTTCTTTCGACCGATCGATCCGATCCTGATCCTGATCATGGCCGGCCTGTTCGGCTACGCCTTTGTGCTGATGTCAAGTGCTTCGCCCGAGCGCCTCGACTCACAACTGACCCATATGATGGTTGCAGTCGCGGTGATGTGGTGTGCCGCGTGGCTGCCTGGCCAGCGCTTGCTGTCCTTTGCCGTTCCACTCTACCTACTGGGAGTCGTGCTGCTCGTCGCGGTGGAGCTGTTCGGCGAGGTATCCAAGGGGGCGCAGCGCTGGCTCGACATTGGCGTGACCCGGATTCAGCCCTCCGAACTGATGAAGATCGCCATGCCGCTGATGT
Organism: Azoarcus sp.; assembly: GCA_030656215.1. GTDB lineage: Bacteria > Pseudomonadota > Gammaproteobacteria > Burkholderiales > Rhodocyclaceae > Parazoarcus. Next base: position 103,317 of record JAUSOD010000010.1, on the reverse strand, counting down.
TGGCGTGGTTCTTCCAGCAGCGCGAGGGCCGCATCGGCTGGCGCGAGTTCCTGATTGCCACCATGTTGCTGGCCGTGCCGGTCGGCCTGATCGTCAAGCAGCCCGATCTCGGCACCAGTCTGCTGGTGACGGCGGCAGGCTTTTACGTGATTTTCTTTGCCGGTCTCAGTTGGCGGCTGATCGTTCCGGTTGCGCTGGTCGGGATCGTCAGCATCGGCTCCATCGTGGCGTTCGGCGATACCTTGTGCCAGCCTGGGGTCGACTGGGTCGGCATGCGTGAGTACCAGAAGCACCGGGTGTGCACCCTGCTCGATCCGACCCAGGATCCGCTCGGCAAGGGCTTCCACATCATCCAGTCCACGATCGCGATCGGCTCCGGTGGCCTGAGCGGCAAGGGCTGGATGGATGGCACCCAGACCCATCTGTCCTTTCTCCCCGAGCGCCATACCGACTTCATCTTTGCGGTGCTCGCCGAAGAGTTCGGCCTGGTCGGCGCGCTGGTCCTGCTGGTGCTTTACCTCGCCCTGTTCGCGCGCGGCTTCGTGATCGCCGCACACGCGCCGACACTGGGCATGCGGCTGCTTGCGGGCGCGGTCACGATGATCTTTTTCACCTATGCGTTCGTCAACATGGGCATGGTCACCGGTATTTTGCCGGTGGTTGGGGTCCCGCTGCCTTTCATCAGCTATGGGGGAACCGCACTCGTTACCCTTTGTCTGGGGGTGGGTATCCTGATGAGCATCCAGCGCGGCAAGCTGGTAAATAAACACTGAACAAACACAGAGGCTGATTCCGATGGCTCCGATCCGCCCCCCCGACAAGACCCTTCACTGCCCCGTTTCACCGCGAGCGTCGGTCACGAGCGTGCTGCTGGTGGCCGCAGCGGCCCTGCTATTGCCTGCATGCACCACGACACCGGTGAACACCCCCGAAGCAAGCCGACAGGGGCCTGAAACAATCACGCCGGCGCCGGCGCCGAACGTGCGCCGTGGTGGTGGCTACTACAAGGACGACGGGCCCGACGCGCTACCACCGGGCAATCTCGAAGCCGTTCCGGACGCCGAGCCACGGCTCGAGCCCCTGCACCGCTTTGCCAATCGCCCGTACAACGTGTTCGGCCAGGACTATGTGCCGGTCACCCGCCTGGCACCGCATCGCGAGCGTGGTCTGGCCAGCTGGTATGGCCGCCGCTTTCATGGCAATCCTACTTCCAGTGGCGAACGCTACGACATGTATGCGATGACCGCGGCCCATCCCACGCTGCCCATTCCCAGCTATGCGCGGGTGACGCATATCGCCAGCGGGCGCACGGTGGTGGTGCGGATCAACGACCGCGGACCCTTCCACAAGGGCCGCGTCATCGATCTGTCGTACACAGCGGCGTACAAGCTTGGCTACATCAACGCCGGCAGTGCGGAGGTTGAAGTCGAGCAGATCCTGCCCGACGAGTTGCCCATGGCCACTGCGGCGAATTCGATCCCCCCCATCCGCGGCCGCACACTCCCGCCGCTTGCCGTCGAGCCGGCCGTTGCCGTGGCACCACAGCCCACCGGCGCGGTCCCGGCACTGGCCAGTGCCGGCCCGGGCATTTTTCTGCAACTTGGCGCATTCGGGTCGATCGACAATGCTGAAGGCTTCCGCGCAACGGTGACGCAACAGATCGCCGCATTCGCAGAGCGGCTGGAAGTGTTTGCCGATGGCAGCCGCTTCCGCCTGCATGCCGGTCCGTATGCCTCGGAACTCGAGGCACGACTCGCCGCCGAGCAGATTGCGGCAGTGCTCAAGACCAAACCCTTTGTTGTCGTGCGCTGAATTTCCCTCGGGTTGAAACAAAGCCCGTCGGTCTTGGTCAGCTCTTGGCGGTCAGCCTATAATTTTGCCCCGCCTGCCTTTCACTTTACCGGGTCCCTTCTGATGCGTTTTATTGTTGCTGTTCTGTTTTCGCTGCTTTCCCTCAACGCACTCGCCCAGGCCATTCCGGCCCCGGCGCTGGCGGCCAAGGCTTGGGTGCTGGCCGACCATAGTACCGGACATGTGCTGACCTCCAGCGATCCCGACGCCCGGATCGAGCCCGCATCACTGACCAAACTGATGACGGCCTACCTGACCTTTTCCGCGCTCAAGGCCGGCACCATCACCCCCGAGCAGACCGTTCCCGTGTCGGAAAAGGCATGGCGGATGGAGGGCTCGCGCATGTTCATCGAGCCACTCAAACCGGTCACCGTGCAGGAACTGATCCAGGGCGTGATCGTGCAGTCGGGTAATGACGCCTGCGTGGCACTGTCCGAGCTTATCGCCGGCAGCGAGGAAGCCTTTGCTGCACTGATGAACCGCGAAGCCAAGCGCCTCGGGATGAGCAACACCAATTTCACCAACTCCTCCGGCCTGCCCGACCCGCAGCTGTACACCACCGCGCGCGACCTGGCGCTGCTGGCATCGGCGATCATCCGCGACTTTCCCGACTACTACAGCCTGTACTCGATGAAGGAGTACACCTACAACGGCATCAAGCAACCCAACCGCAACCGGCTGCTGTGGCTCGACGCCACGGTCGACGGCATGAAGACCGGACATACCAGCTCGGCGGGTTATTGCCTGGTATCGACCGCCGAGCGCGGCCCGCGGCGGCTGGTTTCGGTGGTGCTCGGCGCAGCCTCGGACAACGTGCGCGCGCAGGAGTCGCTCAAGCTGCTCAATTTCGGCTTCCAGTTCTTCGACACGGTGAAGCTCTATTCCGCCGATCAGTCGCTGTCGCAGTTCCGGGTGTGGAAGGGTCAGGCCAACGAAGTATCGGCCGGCTTCACCAGCGATTTCGTGATGTCCCTGCCCAAGGGCCAGGCCGACAAGATCGAGGCCACGCTCGAAAGCCTGCAGCCGGTGCTCGCACCGCTGCAGAAGGGCCAGCAGATCGGCACCCTCAAGCTCAAGCTCGACGGCAAGCTGCTCGGGGAATATCCTGTGGTGGCACTGCAGGACGTACCCGTGGCCGGCTTCTTCGGGCGGCTGTGGGATGCCCTGATGTTGTGGATCAAGAATCTTTAAGCGCCTGATGCCGCCGTGGAGTCGAACATGAGTTTGTGTTACCTCAATGGACGCTACCTGCCGCTCGGCGAGGCCAGTGTCTCGCCGATGGATCGTGGCTTCCTGTTCGGCGATGGTGCCTACGAGGTCATCCCGGTCTACTCGCGTCGCGCCTTCCGCCTGGCGGAGCACGTTGCGCGCCTGGGCAACACCCTCGCCGCCTTGCGCCTGCCCGATCCGCACACCGCCGACGAGTGGGCAACCATCATCCGCGAAGTGATCGACCGCAATCCGTGGGACGATCAATCGGTATACCTGCAGGTCACCCGCGGCGCCGACGACAAGCGCAACCAGGCGTTTCCGAAAGTGATCCGGCCCACCGTGTTCCTGATGAGCGAAGCGCTGGTGACCCCGCCCGATGAGCAGCGCGAGGCCGGCGTGGCCTGCGTCAGTGCAGCCGATTTTCGCTGGCTGCGCTGCGATCTCAAGACCGTCGCCCTGCTCGCCAATTGCCTGCTGCGCCAGCAGGCGGTGGACCAGGGTTGCATGGAAACCATACTGTTCCGCGACGGCTTCCTGACCGAAGGTGCAGCGTCGAACATCTTCATGGTCAAGAATGGGGTGCTGCTCACGCCGCCCAAGAGCCATTTGATGCTGCCCGGCATCACCTATGACGTAGTCCTCGAAGTGGCGGCCCATCATCGGCTGCCGTGCGAGGTACGCGAGATCCTTGAGGACGAGGTGCGCGACGCCGACGAACTGTGGATGACCTCGTCCACCAAGGAAGTGCTGCCGATCACCACGCTCGACGGGCGCCCGGTCGGCACTGGCCGGCCCGGCCCGGTGGGGCGGCAGATGCATGTCTGGTACCAGGACTTCAAGAATACGGTGATGCGCAGTGGCTGATCAACCCAACGAACCCCGGCAGACGCTGCTCGAATTCCCGTGCGAGTTTCCGATCAAGATCATGGGCGCACGCGTGGACGGTTTCGCCCAGGCGGTGCTGGACGTGGTGCTGCGCCACGCCCCGGACTACGATCCCGCCACCATGCAGATGCGGCCCTCGAGCAAGGGCAACTACCTGGCGGTGACCTGCACCTTTCGTGCGGTGTCGCAAGTGCAGGTCGATTCGATGTACCTCGAGCTCACCGCCCACCCGCTGGTCAAGGTGGTCCTGTGACCCTGGTTGGCGCCGGCCTTACGGCCGCTGTGCCCTCGCCATCGTCAGGAGGCGCCTGCGCACACGATGCCGGTGGCGCGGATGCGCGACTCATGGTCAAGCGCCTCGGCCGGGTCGACTACGAGCCGGCACTCGAGGCCATGCGCCTGTTTACCGCCGAACGCACCAGGGATACCCCCGACGAAATCTGGCTGCTCGAACATCCGCCGGTCTACACCCTCGGCCAGGCCGGCCGCCCCGAACATCTGCTCAACAACGACGCCGGCATTCCGCTGGTCAAGATCGACCGCGGCGGCCAGATTACCTATCACGGGCCCGGCCAGCTGGTCGTCTATCTGTTGCTCGACCTGCCGCGACGCCGGCTCAAGGTGCGCGAGCTGGTCAATCTGATGGAGCAGGCGATCATCGACACCCTGGCCGACTACGGCCTGGCGGCGGTGCGCAAGGACGGTGCGCCCGGGGTATATATCGACGGCGCCAAGATTGCCGCGCTCGGTTTGCGGGTGAAGAGCGGCTGCAGCTACCATGGCCTGTGCCTCAACGTCGATGCGGACCTGACCCCGTTCCTGTCGATCAACCCCTGCGGCTACGAGGGGCTCAAGACCATCCGGATGCGCGACTTCGGTATCGATGAAACCGTACAGGGTGCTGGCGAATGCCTGTTGTCGCACCTGCAGCGCCTGCTTCCGCCGCCGTTCGAGCAGCCTGCGGAAGCCCCCACTATGAGTGCCCCGCCATGAAGGGCACAATTGCAGTCCTCCCCTGAAATCGACAATCACAACAGAGACAGCCCCCATGGAAACCTCCGTTCGCAAGCAGCGCGGCGCCGACAAGACGGCCCGCATCCCGATCAAGATCGTCCCCGCCGAGCGTCTGAAAAAGCCCGACTGGATCCGGATCAAACTTGGCGCCGGCGTCGAAGCCGAGCGCTTCAACGAGATCAAGGACACGCTGCGCGAACACAAGCTGCACACCGTGTGCGAGGAAGCCTCCTGCCCCAACATTCACGAGTGTTTCGGCAAGGGCACGGCCACCTTCATGATCATGGGCGACATCTGTACCCGACGCTGCCCGTTCTGCGACGTCGGCCACGGCCGCCCCGATCCGCTCAATGCCGACGAGCCGGTCGATCTGGCCAAGACCATCGCCGCGATGCGCCTGAACTACGTGGTGATCACCTCGGTGGACCGTGACGACCTGCGCGACGGCGGCGCTCAGCACTTTGTCGAGTGCATCCGCGAAACCCGCGCCGCCTCGCCCAAGACCCGCATCGAAGTCCTCGTGCCCGACTTCCGCGGCCGCATGGACATCGCGCTCGACATCTTCGACCAGGCGCCGCCCGACGTCATGAACCACAATCTCGAAACCGTGCCGCGCCTTTACAAGCAGGCCCGCCCCGGTTCGGATTACGCCTATTCGCTGGAGCTGCTCAAGCAGTTCAAGGCGCGCCACCCCGAGGTCCTGACCAAGTCCGGGCTGATGGTCGGCCTGGGCGAGACCGACGACGAGATCCTCGAAGTGCTGCGCGACCTGCGCGCCCACAACGTCGACATGCTCACCATCGGCCAGTACCTGCAACCCTCCGGCGGCCACCTGCCGGTGCTGCGTTACGTGCACCCTGACATCTTCAAGATGTACGAAACCGAAGCGCTCAAGATGGGCTTCAAGAACGCCGCTTGCGGTCCGATGGTGCGCTCGAGCTACTGGGCAGACCAGCAGGCGCATGGCGCCGGCGTGGCCTGAGGACAGCGTTCGTGTCCGACACTCGAATCGGGCTGCTCCCGACCCTGCTGCTGTCGGGCGCCATCGCCTTTGCCGGCTGGTCGGTCGGCAAGGGCGTCGAAGCCTTCCGCACGGCCGACCGTTCGGTCACGGTCAAGGGCTTGGCCGAGCAGGACGTGAAGAGCGACTTTGCCGTGTGGACCCTGGGTTTTCGTCGTGCCGGCAACGAGTTCGGCGAAGTCCAGCGGGCATTGACCGCGGATCGCGAGAAGGTGGTCGCCTTCCTGCGCGAGCAGGGCTTTGGCGATGCCGAGATTGAGGTGCGACCACTGCAGGTGCAGGATCTCCTCGCGCGCGAGTGGGGCGCGAACAACGTTGCGCTGCGCTTCAACGGGCAGGGCCAAGTGACGGTTAAATCCGCTCGGGTCGACAGCGTGGCCGAGGCCGCCAACAAGGTCGACCCGCTCATCCAGGCCGGGATCCAGCTCGCGGGTGACAACGAGGGCATGGGCGGACCGCGATTCCAGCTACGCGGCTTCAATGACGTCAAGCCGAAACTGCTGCAGGAGGCCACCCTCAGCGCGCGCGAACAGGCGCAGAAGTTCGCGGCGGATGCCGGCGCCACCCTCGGCCCGCTCAAAAACGCCAATCAGGGCGTGATCCGCGTGCTCGACGACGACGGCAGCGACATGGACACCTCCCGCACCGTCGGCAAGCGCCTGCGCGTGGTCAGCACCTTCGAGTTCGCGCTCAAGTAATTAGTCACCTGCGGCGGACTGAAATCCTCCCTGCAGGACCGGTGCCGGCATCCTGGCGTTGGCGCCCAGGTCGCCAACCACTCCTTCCACGCTGTTTGAGCAGCGTCAATGCAAGAATTCGTTTTTCGTCACATTCTTATATGCTTCAATACTGACGATACCGGCGATCACAGCCGGACCTTGCGGGACGGAGACCCCCATGCCGGATCTGATCGCACTCATCGAATGGCTGGGCGAGGACCGCAGCCTCGCCCTTGGCGGACTTCTGATCGGCACCTTATTCGGCGCGCTTGCGCAACGTTCGCGCTTTTGCCTTCGGGCCGCCGTGGTCGAGGTGGCGCGCGGCCAGTTGGGTGGCAAACTGGCGATCTGGCTGCTGGCCTTTTCGGCCGCGATCATCGTCACCCAGTTGCTGCACCTGGCCGGGCAGTTTGACACCGCCAATGTGAGGCAGCTTTCCAGCCAGGGCAGTCTGTCCGGCGCGCTGATTGGCGGGCTGATGTTCGGCGCCGGAATGATCCTTGCACGCGGCTGTTCCAGTCGTCTGCTGGTGTTGGCGGCCAATGGCAACCTGCGGGCGCTGTTGTCCGGACTGATCTTTGCAGTGGCGGCGCAGGCGTCGATGAATGGCGTGCTGTCGCCCGCACGGGAAGCGATCGGGGCCTGGTGGACGATCGACGGCGGCACTGCACGAGATCTACTGGCCCTGGTCGGCATCGGACACGGCGGTGGCCTCGCATTCGGTCTGGTGTGGCTACTGGCGGGAGCGTGGTTTGCCGGGCGTCACCGGGTCAATGGCTGGGGCTGGATCGGCGGACTCGGCACCGGGGTGATGGTGGCGCTGGCGTGGTGGTTCACCTTCGAGATGTCCTCGCGCACCTTCGACCCAACGCCGGTCAAGAGCCTGTCGTTTACCGGCCCATCGGCCGACATGTTGATGCTGGTGTTGTCTCCGCCGGGGCAGTTGCTCAACTTCGACCTCGGCATGGTGCCCGGCGTGTTTCTCGGCTCCTTTGTCGCTGCGCTGCTGGCACGTGAGTTAAAGCTCGAGGGCTTTCAGGGTGGTCATGCGATGCGCCGCTACATCGTCGGTGCCGTGCTGATGGGCTTTGGCGGCATGCTGGCCGGGGGCTGTGCGGTAGGAGCGGGCGTATCGGGCGCTGCGGTGTTCGCGGTCACCGCCTGGGTGACGCTGTCGGGCATGTGGGCCGGCGCCAGCCTGACCGACTGGTTGATCGATCGCAAACTGGCCGCCCACCCTGCTGCTGCGGCGGGCATCAGCCCCTGAGTCAACTTGCGGGCCGGGCGTCTGGCTATAATCGGACATTCCTCACCCAAGGTCAGGAGCGATTCCGATGTGCCAGCTGCTCGGCATGAACTGCAATGTGCCGACCGATATCTGTTTTTCGTTCGGCGGTTTTCGCGCCCGTGGTGGACTCACCGATCACCATCGCGACGGCTGGGGCATTGCCTTTTTCGAGGGTCGTGGCGCCCGCGTGTTCCTCGACCCGTGCGCCAGTGCGTTATCGCCGGTGGCCGAGCTGGTACACCGCTATCCGATCCGCTCGCTCAACGTGATTGCCCACATCCGCAAGGCAACGCAGGGCGAAGTACGACTCGAAAACACGCATCCGTTTCAGCGCGAACTGTGGGGGCGCTACTGGATTTTTGCCCATAACGGCAACCTTCGTGCCTATCAGCCGGCATTGTCGGGCCGCTTCCTGCCGGTGGGATCCACCGACTCGGAACTCGCCTTCTGCCACATCCTCGATCGACTCGCCCTGCGCTTTCCCGACACCGCACCTCCACCGCGGGCGCTGCATGCCGCACTGCGCGAACTGGCAACCGAGATCGGCGGGCGGGGTGAGTTCAACTTCCTGCTCTCCGATGGCGAAAGGCTCTTCGCACACTGCTCATCGCGTCTGAGCTATGTGATCAGGAAGTCGCCATTTCCGGTCGCCCATCTCGCGGACGAGGATCTCACGCTCGACTTCAATCGGGTCACCACGCCCGATGACCGGGTCGCCGTGATCGCCACCCTGCCGCTTACCGACAACGAGCAATGGCAGGCGATTGAACCGGGCACCTTGCAAGCCTTTCACCTCGGTGCTCCGGAGGATCTTGGCGAAACGGCCACCACTGCGGCTGCAGTGGGTTGCGGGCTCTCACCGATCGCGTAAATGTTCCTTACCGGCAGCATGCAGAAGCGCTAAAGTATGCAGTCGTGACTATTGTCATTCGCTCGAGGTTTCAATGGATTGCCCGCTGTGTCGTATCGATCAGGATGAGCTCGTCTGGCTCGATGTCCACTGTCGGGTCATCCGGGTGACGGACCCCGACTATGCGGGCTTCTGCCGGGTGGTGTGGAACGATCACATCGCCGAGATGACCGACCTCGCACCTGCCGACCGGCACCACCTTCTGGACGTCGTGATGGCAACCGAAACGGCACTACGCACGCTGATGCGGCCAGCCAAGATCAACCTTGCCAGTTTCGGCAACATGGTGCCGCACCTGCACTGGCACGTCATCCCGCGCTTCACCGACGATCGGCACTTTCCTGAATCGGTGTGGGGACGGGCTCAACGTGCCGGACAGGCGCACACTGCACCGGATACAAGAACGCTGGCCACCGAAATCGACCGTGCGCTGCTGAACCAGGCACGCAGCTAAGTATCGCCGACACCTGCATCCGGAGCTTCCATGGACTACCGCAATCCCGCCGAATGTCTGAGCCTGCTGCAAAGCCTGCAGCCCGAGAAAGTCGACGAAACCCATGCCCTGCTTTCGACCATCATCGGAACCCTGCTCGACGCCCTGCCGGCACCGAACCAGCATTTCGAAGTCCTCGAAGCGGCGCGGCCGACGATTGCACGGGTTCAGGCCGAACTCGGACGGCGCTATGCCGACCATCCCCTGCCACCCGACAATGAAGAAAATGCCACCCTGATGCGTGTGGTGGGCTTGTGGCACAACCTTGCCCGCTCCTACACCCAGATTGCCCGGCAGGACGCCCAGACCGGCACTCTGGAAGACCAGCGTGCCTTGCTGTCGCAAAGGAGAATCCACTGCACCGGGCAGATGCTGGTCGAGTACTTCAGGGCGCACCGGGCGCTTCCGGCTGGGCTGTGGACAGAGATTCACGAGGGCTTCGCGGCAGCCGAGGCCACAGGCCTGGTCCGTGCCCGTGTCTCCGATCCGCTCAATCCGCTGTGGAAGGCTCAGAGTGCGATGGAGGCCTATATCTCCATCCTGCTCATCGAGTTGGGCAATCCGTTTGGCCGCTCGGGGCGTGAGCTCCGGTGGATATGTCGCTGGGCACAACGGTTCGCGCCCTATTGCAGCCTCGAACCCGACACCGAAGGACGCAAGCCCACGGTGTACGGACTCGACCTTGGCGCAGATCACGGTCTTCGCCCACTGGGCTTGCTGCGCAAGAGCGCTGGCGTGCGCGGATTTGACGGCAGCAAGCTGGCAAACCAGATCCAGGCGGTGTTCACCCAGTTCAAGCAAGGGGTCAGCCCTGCGTCGCTAGGGCTGGGCGACGACTGCCCGCTGGACACGAGTGCACGTCTGCTGGTCTCGTTGTACCGCCCCTGGGGCCTGGCCTCGGCCGGGCGAAAATTCCCGCGTCGTGGCAGTGACGGCAAGGTCGATCTCTGCGGCGACTGGCTGGCCATCGGCTTCCACATTCAGGGCCGGCTCTTCGAGCAACCGCGCAGCTATGGCGTGAGTGGGAGCCTGAACAGCGATATTTCACTGCTCACTTTCGGCGAGCGTGCACCGGAGGCCAACCGAACCAGGGAACGAACTGCAGTGCAGCGTCAGGTGGACGCCGACCGTCTGGGCCTGGTGTGCGAACGCTGGACCCTGCTCGATCAGTCGGTGGGCGGGTTCCGCCTGCAACAGCGCCCGCATGCAGAACGACTCGAGCATCATCAGCTTGTCGGGCTCAGGCCGCGGGATGGCGAGTATTTTCTGCTTGGTCAGGTCAGCTGGCTGATGTATCGCGACGATGGCATGCTCGAGGCGGGCATCCATGTTCTGCCTGGCATTCCCCAGGTTGTTGCGGTGCGCCCGCTCGCACCTCACCCGGGTCAGCGCGAACCCTATCAGCAGGGTTTCCTGATTCCGGCAAATGCGGCGATCAAGGTCGACGCCACGCTGGTGTTGCCGTCAGGCTGGCATCACCCGAACCGGGTTATCGAGCTGTTCGACAACGGCACGACCTCGCAACTGCGTCTGACCAAGCTGACGATCAAGGGCGCAAATTTCGAGCAGGTCAGTTTCGAGACCCTCGCCCCGGAAGGGCCGTAAGTCGAGCCTTGGGGAGTCGCACGGTAAATATGCTGCCTTCGCCCAGCTTGCTGCTGACCCTGAGGTCGGCCTGATGGCGGGTCAGGATGTGTTTGACGATCGCCAGACCCAGACCGGTGCCACCGGTTTCACGTGAGCGCCCGTTGTCGACACGGTAAAAGCGTTCGGTGAGCCTGGGGATCTGATCGGGGTCGATACCAATGCCGGTGTCGCGCACCGAAAACTCCGCACCCTGTTCACTGACCCGCCACACCAGATCGATCTTCCCGCCGGCCGGGGTGTAGCGCACCGCGTTGCTTGCCAGATTGGCAAACGCGCTGTGTATCTCCTTGCCGCTGCCGAGCAAGGCGCCGTTACCGTGCATCTCCAGCGTGACGGTGTGGCGACCTGCCGAGAGCAGCTCGGTATCGTCGCGAATCTCGTGCACCAGCTTGCTGACATCGATCCGCTCTTCGGCAGGGGCCGGTGCGCCGGTTTCCAGCGCCGACAGCGTCAGCAGATCATCGATCAGGCGACGCATGCGGGTGGACTGCTCGAGCGCAAGGCGCAGGAAACGTAGCGTGTCTTCGCGGTCGTAATCATCCAGGCCGTCGACCAGGGTCTCAAGAAAGCCGCCGACCACGGTAAGCGGTGTGCGCAGTTCGTGCGAGACGTTGGCGACAAAGTCCCGCCGCATGGTCTCGAGTTTCTCGAGCTGTGAGATGTCGCGCGACAGCACCATTCTCTGATCCTCGCCGAAGGGGATGATCTGTACCTGCAGGGTGAGCCCGACGTGCCGCCCGGAATGCATGATCAGCGGCTCATCGTAGTGACCCGAAGCAAGGTAGCGCACAAAGTCCGGTTGTCGGATCAGGTTGGTGACTGGTGCGCCGAGATCATGGCTGCGGTCGAGCCCAAAATGCTGTTCGGCCGTGCTGTTGATCCACTCAATGGTGTCCGTGGCGGAAAGGTAGAGCACCCCATCGGGCATCGCCTGGCTGGCATCATGAAAGCGCTCGAGCGCCGAAGACAGGCGTTCCCGCAACTCATAAGCGAGCTTCGAGCGGCTGTTCACCTCGGAGAACACCTGTCCCCAACTGCCGGACGCTTCCGGCACCGGCGTACCGATCGGCTCGCGGGTCCACAGCACCAGGCGGCTGAGGTTGCGCAGGTGATGAACGCCGAGCAGCAACAGGCCCACGATGAACACGATCAGCGCGCCGGCAAGTCCGCCGACCACGCTCACCGCAGCCGCAAGCACGGCCAGAACCGCCAGCGCGGAAAGCGCGCTCGTCCACAAATAACGCACAGGTCGAATGATGGCGGCTCCCCGTCCGGCAAATACCGGCAGCTTAGCGCACTGCAGGCGGCACTTCCGCCTGCGCCGAGAAGCGATAACCGCTACCTCTCACGGTCTGAACCAGCGCGTCGTGCCCGGAAGCCTCCAAGGCACAACGCAGCCTGCGAATATGCACATCCACCGTACGCTCCTCGACAAACACATGATCACCCCAGACCTGGTCAAGCAACTGCGCGCGGGAGTGAACCCGCTCGGGGTGCGTCATCAGAAAATGCAGCAGACGGAACTCGGTGGGGCCGAGCGCCAGGGCAAGCTCGCCCGCCGTGACCCGATGCGTTTCCGGATCCAGACGCAAGCCCCCGAGTTCGACCGGATCCTCGGTGGTCTGCGGCGCCCGCCGACGCAGCACCGCTTTGATCCGAGCCACCAGTTCGCGCGGGCTGAAAGGCTTGGTGATGTAGTCGTCCGCACCGGTCTCGAGCCCCGTAACCTTGTCCTGCTCCTCACCCCGCGCGGTAAGCATGATGATCGGAATGCTCCGGGTACGCTCGTCGGCCCGCAGCCGACGCGCAAACTCGATCCCCGAGGCGCCGGGCAACATCCAGTCCAGCAGCACCAGATCCGGCAAGGCCTCACGCACGATACGCTGCGCCGTCTCGGCATCGGACGCCCGCACCACATGGTGGCCGGCCCGTGCAAGGTTGGCGGCAATCAGTTCCTGAATTGCCGGTTCATCTTCGACCAGCAAAATATTTGCAGGCATAGTGTTCGCTCCCTTTGACCCTGCGCAGTGTATTTCACCAGTTTGAAGCTTTGATGACACGTCATCGCGTTGAAACACCCGTGCGGTGCAAGGTTCGGCCCGGACGGCATTCCGCCTTCATTCTGGCCGGAGCCAAACTGGCGCAGCATTGCTCACTCCATCGTATCAATTCCATCTGGATCCGTCCCGGACGCCTAACGACCGGCGCAGGCGGGGCAACCGGGCCGTAACTTGCATTTGCACATCGGCCGACAGCGGTGTCATTGGTGAAGTGGCAAGGGCTGAACTACGACCAAATACTTAAAGTCGGATGCATCGTCCGGATCGATTGGATATCATGGACATCAATCAATCCTCAACACTGATAAGCTGGCCTTATGGCAAGAGCGCGGGACGACGTGCACATTCACCCCACCTGAAACCGCGCGCGGCTCCCCGGACGAGGGGACAGAGCGCTCCAACCACGATTTCCCGCCCACAGGATAGCGGCCATAGCGCGCGAGTACGTGCTTTGCCGTACAAACATCCACGCCGACCGGACGCAACCACGATAGCGTTCGCCGTTGACCACAAAGGAGACCTGATGCAAGCAGCCGTGTCCCCTAAGGGGCGCAGCCCTCTGATCGCGACACGACTAAATGCGCCGTCGACAGCTGGACGAACGATCGCCAGACCTCGCCTGATGGACCGGTTACTGGATGGAAGCACAAGCCGGCTCACGGTGATCCATGGTCCAGCCGGCTTTGGCAAGACGACACTGGCCGTGCAGTGGCGCACCCGCCTGCGGGAAGAAGGTAAGCCCGTCGCCTGGCTCAGCATGGACAAGGACGAAACCGATTCGCTGCGATTCCTTGCTTACCTGATCGAGGCCATTCGTCACGCCGAGCCCAGCCTCTGCGCAGATTTGCTGTCGCTGCTGGAGTCACAGAACGAACATATCGCCGACTTCCTGCTCACCGAACTGGTCAACCAGTTGCATGATTACGGGGAGGACTTCTATCTTTTCCTCGACGACTGGCACCTGGTGAATGACCGACGCAGCGAAGAGGCGGTCGTCTTCCTTCTCGAGCACGGACCGGTCAACCTCCATCTGGTGGTCACCAGCAGAAGCCGCCCCAACCTGCCGATCTTCAAGCTTGCCCTGCGCAACGAGGTCACCGAAATACAGGCGGCAGACCTGCGTTTCGACCTGAGCGAGTCAGAGCGCTTTTTCCACGATCTGGAGATCGACCCCGACGATCTGCGTGCCCTGCTAGACACCACCGAAGGATGGATTGCGGCCCTTCAACTGGCGCTTATCTCGCTGCGCGCCACCGGTGACCGGGAAAGCCTGCTGCGCTGGATCGCCGGCAAACATCACGCTATCGGGGATTATCTCGCCGAGAGTGTGCTCAACAGCCTGCAGCCCGAACTGCTCGAGTTCCTGCTGCAAACCTCCATCCTCGGGCGCTTCTGCGGCGCACTGTGCACCGCAATCACCGGTCAGACCAACGGCTTTGCGATACTGGAACGGGTCGAACAGCTCCAGCTCTTCATCATTCCACTCGACGACGAGCGGGAGTGGTTCCGCTACCACCACCTGTTCGCCAGCCATTTGCAACGTCGTCTTGAACGCGACCACCCCGAACGCATCAGGGGGCTGCATCTCTCCGCAGCCGAGTGGTTCGAGCGCCACGGGTTTGCCGAAGAGGCAGTGTCACACGCACTCGCGGCCGACGACGAGGAGTATGCGGTCAGGATTGTCGAAGCCACCGCAATGTGGTTTGTCGAACGCAGTTACATGGCCACCTTGCTGGGCCTGGTGAGCAGGCTTCCACCCGCCCGGCTCGCCAACCGGCCTGCGCTGCAGGCGGCAATCGCGTGGAGCAATTGCCTCGTCCACCGTTCCGGGCAGGCCCTCGCTGCGGTAGCCCATATCGAAGACTACATGCTGGCCAACGACATCCCTGCCGACCACGCGATTGCCCACGAGGCGCGCGTGATCCGGGCCTGCATAGAGATCTTTGCCGATCGTATAGACGGCGTCGAGGCACTCGTGCGCCCGGTCATGACCCATCCGGAGGCAGTCCATCCCTGGGTCGCGGTGGTCGCTGCCAACGTGCTGACCTATGTGCTTCTGCATAGCCACAAGTATGGCGAGGCCATCGAGCTGCAGCGCACGATGACGCCCTTCCACGAACGCACCCAAGGTCCTTTCAGCCAGATCTACGGCAATTGTTTCGCAGGGATGGCCGCCTACGAAATGGGGCTGCACTCGATGGCGGAGTCGAATTTCCGCCAAGCACTTACCCTCGCACGCGAACAGGCGGGCGAGCACTCCCACGCTGCACGACTGGCCGGTGCCATGCTGGGCAAGATGTACTACGAGTACAACCAGCTCGTGGACGCCGAAACCCTGCTCGAAGACAGCATCGCACTGGGCGTGGAGGGCGGTGTCGCAGACTTTTCGCTGGCCAGCTATATCAACTACAGCAGGCTCCTCGCGCTACGGGGCGCTGAAGAGCGGGCGATCATCATTCTCGACGAGGGTCAAAACACGGCTCGCCAGCTTGCACAGGCGCGCCTGACCAACTCGGTCAGCGCAGAGCGCATGCGCCTGCTGGCGTTCGCCCCCCCCTCCACCCCGGGAGGCGACCCGAGTCAGGGCGAAGACCCTAACTTTCCGGACTTTTCCGATGGCATCGCCGCACAGGCCTGGGAGGCCAGACGCATTGCCCGGATTCGGCTGTCACTGAACGAAGGCCGGTGTCATGATGCCGATGCCCTGCTCGACCCCTTGCTCGACTACACGACCCGTAACGGGCAACGCTGCGTGATGCGCAGCGCCCTCGTGCTGCGCGCGCTCGCACGCGAGCAGTGCGGCGACGTGCGCGGCGCCGAGGACGCCATGCTGGGCGCGCTCGACTGTTGCGAAGCGCCGCGGGCGGTCCGTCCCTTCCTCGACGAAGGCCCGCGCGTGGTCTCGATCCTCGAACGCCTCCAGGACCACGCCCGTGCCAGGCTTCCCGGAGCCCCGACGCGACCGCTGCAGGCACAGATCAAGCGCATTCTCGACGCCGGCCGGCCGCCGCTGGCGCACCGGCCTCCGCCGGGCGGCGAGATCGGGGAGCGAAGTGCATCGCCTTCCAACCCGACCAACCTGACAGAGCCGCTCAAGGACCGCGAAATCGACGTTCTGCGACTGGTAGGCGAAGGGCTGTCCAACAAGGAAATCGCACGGCGCCTCGGCATCGGGGTAGATACCGTCAAGTGGTATCTGAAGTCGATCTACGGAAAGATGGCCGTCGGCCGCCGCACCCAGGCCATTTGCGAAGCACGCCGCCTCCACCTGATCGACTGATCCCGCGGCGGACTCACCGCACCGCACTGTCCCAACCCATATATCCCGGTCTCGGGAACACGCTACCCGATACGGAGCCAGCTGCTACCCGATTGGGGGGTGCATCTTGGGCCGCAATTCCTTACTTTAGACCTCAGGCTCACCAAGGTGCTAGCTAGCTCCTTGGTGAGGAGCCGACCCGGATGCTGGAATCCGAGCGGCGACAAAAACTACAAAACAGGCACCGAGGAGACAAGACATGAACAGGAGCATAGCAGCCGTTCCACGCACGTATCCCGATCGATACGACGCACCGGCCAGCATCCGGGAAAGCGAGCGCGACGCCTGCCCGGAGGAAGACGAAGATACCGCTTTCGCCGGCGTCACCGGGTCGAGCCACGCGCTTCACCAAGCGGTGGACAAGGCTGCTCGCCTCGCCTCGTCCCGGGTTCCGATCCTGCTGCTGGGCGAAACCGGGGTCGGCAAGGAAGTCTTCGCCCGGGGCATCCACGCCGCCAGTCCGCACCGAGACGGACCATTCATCGCCCTCAACTGTGGCGGACTGAACCGCGAGTTGCTGGCCAGCGAACTGTTCGGCCATGTGGATGGGGCCTTCACCGGCGCTCGACGGGGCGGAAGCCCCGGCAAGATCGAAGCCGCGCACGGCGGCACCCTGCTGCTCGACGAACTGGGCGAAATGCCGCTCGACCTGCAACCCCACTTCCTGCGCGTGCTCGAAGACGGCCAGGTGTGCCGGATCGGCGAGCACACGCCCCGCCAGGTGCGCTTCCGCCTGATTGCGGCCACCAACCGGGATCTGCGCCGGGAGGCCGACGAGGGGCGCTTTCGTGCCGATCTGTTCTACCGTATCTCGGTCACCTCCATTGCGATCCCGGCACTACGCGAGCGACGCGGCGATATCGCCGGGCTGGTGCAGCGCTTCCTGCGCCAATTCTGCGATCGCCACGGCGTGGCCCAGAAGGTGCTCGACCCGCGCGCGCTGTCCCGGCTCCAAGCCCACGGCTGGCCGGGCAACGTGCGCGAGCTACGCAACGTGGTCGAGAGCCTCGTGCTGACGAGCGCCTCGGTCATCATCAGCGAAGACGATCTTCCGCCCGAGATCGGCGCCCCCGAAGCCCGCACGCGCACGCAGGAGATGGACTCGAATCCGTTCCTGCTGCGCGGCCTGCAGCGCGGCGAATTCGAACAGATCTGCACTGTGCTCCGCCAGGCATCGGGCAATGCCACGATTGCAGCGCGGGAGTTGGGGATCGCCAAAAGCACGCTGTACCTGAAGCTGAAGAAATACTCGCTCGACAAGTCGCTGCCGCTGTGGCGCTCGCACCCGGGCAGCATCGGCCAGCCGGTGGCCTGAAGCACCGCACTGACCATACGCATAACCAGACCCGTCTCGAACAAGGAGATCACATGGCGGCATGCATCGTCGGCTGGGGGCATTCCGCCTTCGGCAAACTGGACCAGCTCGACCTCGAATCGCTGATCGGCAGCGTGACGCGCGCCGCCATCGCGGACGCCGGCATCGGCGCCAACGACATCGACGGAATCTGGCTCGGGCATCTGAACGGCGGCTTCGTCCCCGAAATATTCTGCTCGTCGATGGTCCTGCAGGCCGACGACAGTCTGCGCTGGAAACCGGCAACACGGGTCGAGAACGCCTGCGCATCCGGCGCCGCAGCCGTATTTTCGGCGCTCAATGCGGTAGAGGCGGGCCAGTGCCGGATCGCCCTCGTGGTCGGCGCCGAGAAGATGACCGCGGTCAGCGGCGCGGAAGTCACCCGTATCCTTGGCTCGGCCTCCTATGTCAGCGAAGAGGCCGCGCTCGGGCTGAGCTTCCCCGGCATCTTCGGCCGCATCGCCCAGACCTACTTCGACCGTCACGGCGACCACTCGGCCACGCTCGCGCGCATTGCCGCCAAGAACCACGCCAACGGCGTCGATAACCCCTGGGCACAGATCCGACGCGACCTCGGCTTCGAATTCTGCAACACGGTGTCGGACAAGAACCCGCTGATCGCCCCACCCCTGCGCAAGACCGACTGCTCGCTGGTATCGGACGGCGCCGCTGCGCTGATCATCGTGGACGAAGCGCTGCTGCCCCACTTCCGCCGCGGCGTGCGCTTCCGGGCGCGCAGCCAGGTGAACGATTTCCTGCCGATGTCGCGGCGCGATCCGCTCGCCTTCGAGGGCCCGCAGCGGGCCTGGCAGGACGCCCTGACCAAGGCCCGGTGCACGGTCGATGATCTGTCGCTGGCCGAGGTCCACGACTGTTTCACCATCGCCGAACTCCTCAGCTACGAAGCCATGGGCCTGGCCCCGGCGGGCGCCGGCGCCCGTGTCGTCGACGACGGCACCGTCCATGCCGGCGGGCGCCTGCCGGTGAACCGTTCCGGCGGCCTCAAGG
Organism: Azoarcus sp.; assembly: GCA_030656215.1. GTDB lineage: Bacteria > Pseudomonadota > Gammaproteobacteria > Burkholderiales > Rhodocyclaceae > Parazoarcus. Next base: position 84,536 of record JAUSOD010000010.1, on the reverse strand, counting down.
CCAAGGGCCACCCGATCGGCGCCACCGGGGTGTCGATGCATGTGCTCGCGGCCATGCAGCTGTGCGGCGAAGCAGCCGCGATGCAGGTACCCGGCGCCACCCTGGCCGGGGTGTTCAACATGGGTGGCTCAGCGGTTGCCAATTACGTCAGCATCCTGGAGGCCGCACGATGAACATCGCCCGCCTGCTGCTGCGCAGTGCCACCGCCTTCCCTGCCCGCCCCGCCATCCTGCACGGCACGCGCCTTCTTGCCGACTACGCCACCTTCGCCGGGCGCGCCGCCCGCATCGGCGCTTATCTGCGGAACACGCTCAGACTGGTTCCGGGCGACCGGATCGCCCTGTTCATGAGCAACTGCCCGGAGTACCTCGAGGTCCTGTACGGCACCTGGTGGGCCGGGCTGGTGGTGGTGCCGGTGAACGCCAAACTGCATCCCCGCGAACTCGCCTACGCGGTGGAGGACGCCGGCGCAGCCTGTCTCTTCATCAGCCCCGACCTGAGCGCGGGACCGCTGCCGACGGCCACCGCGGGTGGCGCGCTGAAACGGATCATTGTCGCCGGCTCGGCGGAATATACCGCCCTGCTCGGCACGCCGCCGATCGCCCTGACCCACCGCGACAGCAACGAACTGGCATGGATCTTCTACACCTCGGGCACCACCGGCCATCCCAAGGGCGTGATGCAGACCCACCGCAACCTGCTGACGATGACCGCGTGCTACTTCAGCGACGTGGACACGGTCGAGGCCGCGGACTGCATCGCCTACGCGGCGCCGATGTCACACGGTGCGGGCATGTACAACTTCCCCCATGTGCTGAAGGCGGCGCGCCACGTGATTCCGGAATCGGGCGGTTTCGACGCCGCCGAACTGTGTACGCTGGCCAGCAGCCTTGGCCGGCTGTCGCTGTTCGCCGCACCGACCATGGTCCGCCGGGCAGTCGACCATATCGACGCGGCCGACGCCGATCCGAGCGGGTTCAAGACCCTGGTCTACGGCGGAGGCCCCATGTACGTGGAAGACATCCGGCGCGCACTGGACACCATGGGCAATCGCTTCGTGCAGATCTACGGCCAGGGTGAATGTCCGATGTGCATCACCAGCCTGCCACGCGAAGTGCTCGCCGAACGCGACCACCCGCAGTGGCTCGAGCGGATCGGCTCGGTCGGCACCGCCCAGTCGCTAGTCGAGATCAAGATTGCCGGCAGCGACGGCTTCGCCCTCCCCGAGGGTCAGACCGGCGAGATCCTGGTGCGCGGCGACGCGGTGATGGCCGGCTATTGGCGCAATCCCACGGCCACCGAGAAGACCTTGCATGACGGCTGGCTGTGGACCGGCGACATGGGCAGCATGGACAGCGCCGGCTTCCTGACCCTGAAGGATAGATCGAAGGACGTGATCATCTCTGGCGGCTCGAACATCTACCCCCGCGAGATCGAGGAAGTGCTGCTGCTTCACCCTGCGGTACATGAGGTATCGGTAGTCGGGCGCAAGGACCCCGAATGGGGCGAGGTGGTCATCGCCTTCATTGCCGGCGACCGCGTCGATGCGGCTGAACTGGACGCCCACTGCCTTGAGCACATCGCCCGCTTCAAGCGCCCCAAGGAGTACCGCTTCGTCGGTAGTCTGCCGAAGAACAACTACGGCAAGGTGCTCAAGACCGAACTGCGCAAGCTGCTCGGCTGAGGACACGTTCGGCGGTTCGGGCCAAGGGGTCTGCCGCCGGCGGCTAGTCGCACGTCGGTGCAATCGGACCGAACGCACACGGCAGCGGACGGGATGTGTCCGCCCGCGCGGCACCCATGTTGCAGACTCAGACGGATGCCATCGACCGCCCACCGAGGCGCTTGGCCTGCACCACCCAGCCCTCGACCTCGATCGCCCCCTTCCCGGCCACGGGCAGGAACTGACCGAGCCAGCATCGAGTGGGCAGGAAGGGCTCTCCCACGCTCTCCCGCACCGCAACGCCATCGCCGGGCAGCGTGGCGAGCGCATGGCAGATGCCATCCTCGATCTCCGGGCTCAACACACGAACGATGAACACCAGGCGACCACGATGATCCTCGAACGGGCCGCTTGCCGGCCAGCGCTCGAGCCGGAGCGCGGGGTAGGCGACGTCCTGCACGCAATGAACGACTCTTGGCTGCGGGTCGCCGGCGACATTGATCAGGCCCTTGACCCTCAGGATGTCCGCACCGTGCTTGCGCAGGATGCGCCCCATGACCAGACTGAAGCCGGCCCAAGGCACCGGATCGTCAAAATCGACCACGAAACTGCCGACCCCTGCATCATGGCGCGGGGCAAACACCGGCGCGGCCTTGCGCCGCCAGGTCACGGCGGCGGTGGAAGACTGGGCGATCGCGTTACGTAACTGCTCTTCGCCCATCCACGCCACGACGTCGGGCAGCTTGCCCTCCGTCGTATAGATGCCGGAGGAGAAAATCTCCGCCGGTTCGATCCGGCCCTGCCTCACCTCGATCCGCAGCGCGCCGGGATTGACGACATCAAGGCGCGCATCGAGCGCCGAACGCACACGGGCATCGGCCAGATCGCACTTGGTCAGCAACAACCGGTCGGCCATCGCCACCTGCCGCACCGCTTCCCGGTGTCGCTCCAGTTGCTGCAATGCATGACTGGCATCCACCACGGTAACGACGCCATCGCACACATAGCGCGCCGCGACGAAGCGTTCTTCCATCAGCGTATAGATCACCGGAACGGGATCGGCGAGCCCGGTCGTCTCGATCAGTACGCGCGTCACCGGCGGAATTTCGCGCCGCGAACTGCGCTCCGACAACTGCCGGAGCGCTTTGACCAGATCACCCTGCACGCTGCAACACAGACAACCCGAATCCAGGATCATCAGCGTCTCATCGACGCGGTCGACCAGGTGATGATCGATACCGACCTCACCGAACTCGTTGATCAGCACCGCGGCACCGGCCATGCCGGGGTGGCGCAGCAGGTGATTCAGGATCGTGGTCTTGCCTGCACCGAGAAAGCCGGTGAGCAGCGTCACCGGGATTCGCTCCACCGCACCGGCCTGCTTGACCGGCATCCGTTCAAACTCGAGACTCATCCTGCCTCTCCCATGTTTCCGCAGTGCCAACCCCGATCCAGCATCGCCCGCATCGCAGGGAGCCGATCGGGCTCGGATCAGATTTCGACCGCAGCGCCCGCCCGCAGCCGCTCGAGGGTCTCGAGCACCAGCTCCGGCCGATGCGCGCGCGGTACCTCGGCAAAATAGAACTGCGTCGCACCGAGCGCCGGCACCGCCTGTCCCGACCACAGATCGCTACCGACATCGACCCCGCCTGCCTGGCTTGCGCCGTCAAGCAGCGCCGGAGAGCCGATGACCGCCTGCACCTCGGCCGCAGCCGGCCAGACCCGCAGCGGCTTGAGGCCAAGCCGCATCGCCACCGCCCAGCGGTAGTGATGGGCCACATTGAGCAGCGGCCGGTACAGCTCGGCATCGATCGCGCCCTGCCCCGCGCAAGCGGAATCCTCCTCGAGCAGCAGGCCGGACACCGGCAGGTGCGAAACCGCGCGCAGCACGTCCGCGACATACATCGCCGCGTCTTCGATGCCGTCCGCATCGAGCTCGACGTCGCTACGGCCGGCGAGCAGGTTGGCGCGATACAGCCACGCCCGCGGCGACGGCATTGCCAGCACCAGCGGCACCTGCCCGCGCAGGTGCGCGGCGACCGCCTCGAGGACTTCGGCGAGCACCGCGCGCGGCGCCTCCGGCTCGAGCAGCTTGCGCAGCGGGTACGACAGCCTGCGCTTGGCACCGAGCTCCGCGCGCAGGTCGGGGTGGCGCGCGAGCCATGAATCGTAGAGCTCGCCGACCTCGACTACAGCGACGTCCGGTCGCAGCAGTCCGTGGGCCTGGGAAAACCAGGCCAGATACTGGGCCGCACTCTCCCACGGATCACCCGCCTCTCCCAACAGCAGCCGAGTGGTGTAGGCCGAGGATTTCAGCCACACCCGGATACGCCCACCGCCCTGGCTGCCGGGCAGAAGGTCGGCGAGGCTCTGGCTCATTGCTTTTCCTCGGCCAGTGCGCCCAGCTGCGCCAGCCGCGCTTCCAGCTCCTCGATGCGCACATCCTTGGGATGACGCATGTAGTTGGGCTTGGGCACGTTGGCATCGCGCGTGATGTCGGGGCTGCCGACATACAGGGTGCCGACATCGTCGCCCCAGCAACCGAAGTACTGCAGGTGGGCCGGCGGCTTCGGCTTGTTCCAGGTCTTGACGAAGTCCTTGAACGGAACCCCTCGCGCCACCCGCGCCCGGCGCTCCTCGTCCCGCGCGGCCGCGGTGGCCTCATGGTTGATCGACAGCGTAGCGGGATCGAACTTGACCTTGTACAGCCGTTCGGCAACACCCGGCGAGATCAGGCCTTCCTCGATGTCCTTGATTACGCCGGCCGGATCGCGTTCGAGCAGGTCACCATAGCCGGCCCCGGCCCCCTGCGAAATCATGAACAGCTCGCCCCGCTTCGAGATTTCGAAGCCCATGCCCATGTGATGGGTGGTATAGCTCGCGCCATCGAACGGACGCTCGTTCATGAGCTCCTCGATCGAGTGCTTGAACTTGTGCGGCTCGTTCATCAGCACGTCATAGACGTCGACCCCCTTGACCTTGGACAGCGGATAACAACCGCAGGCGTAACCACCGAACAGGCCCTGGATTGGCGGAATCTTGGCACCCTGTGCGGTGGTCATGAAGCCCCACTGCTCGCTGTCCTTGGTCGCCACCATCATGGTGTAGCCCTGTCCGCCGCGGTACTTGCCCGGGGCAATGGCGTCGCGCGTCATTTTTTTCGACACCAGTTGCAGGAAGGGCACTTCCTCTTCGTTCAGTTCCTGTTCGCCGATGTCCGCCATGGTGGCGAAGATCGGTGCCAGCGCATGCTCGCCGTCGCGATCCACGGTCGCACCGGCGCCCATGCCGTTGAGGTCGGCGCACAGGTTGCCGAGGGTTTCGCCGTGCTGGCTGACACCGCCCCAGATGAAGGTGTTGATCATGTTGAAGGTCGGCGCATGCACCTTCGTGTACTTCTCCGGGCAGCTGTAAAGGAACTTCGCCACCGCATGCTGTCCGGCGGTGAAGCCGGTGAAGATCGACATCAGGCTCTGCGAGTTCGGTGCATCGTACGAGCAGTTCACGATCGAATGCGGATCGGTGATCACCTCGATCGGCGCAAACGCGGCCTGGCCACGCGGCAGATCGGGCCACACATAGCACAGAAAGACCTGGGCGAGCATGCCCTTGAGGCCGGCGACGATGGTATTGGTCGCGCGGTTGGTGAACTCCGGGCTGGAACCGCGGAAGTCGAAGATCAGGCGGTCGCCGGTCTTGGTCAGCTTGCAGTTGATCTTCACCACGCAGTTCTCGCGCAGGGTCGAGTCCTGGATGATGTAGGTGCGCACTGTCATGTCCGGCCACTGGCTGACCCGGCGCTTGACCTCCGCGCGCACGTTCTCCATGGTCAGGCGCAGCGTGGACACCAGCGCCTCGGGGCCGTCGGTCTTGAGCGTTTCCTCAATGCGCTGCTTGATCCGCAGGCAGGCGAACAGCTTGACCTTCATGTCCTCGTACTGGAGCTTGGGTTCGCGCACCGAGTTCTGCAGGAAGGTCAGGATGTCGCGCTTGATCTGGTAGTTCTCGACCACCTTGAACGGCGACATCTTCAGACCTTCGTCGGACGGGCTCTCGGCCATCGACGGCATGCCGCCCGGCTCGATCGCACCGTTCTCGCCCTCGTGCACCGTGGAGGCGACCCAGCACAGCAGTTTGCCCTCATGGAAGATGGGGACGATCATGCTCTGGTCGGTGTTGTGCACGTTGCCATAGCGCGAGTCGTTGTGGATGAAACCGTCGCCTTCGCGCACGCCCACCGTGGGGTCGTTCATCCAGTTCTTGATGATGAACTTGATCGGGTGGTGCACCAGGGCGGAGAAGATCAGCACCCCGCCGGCACTGGCGATGGCGAGGTCGCCCGAGGCGGAGTACACCCCGGTGATGACGTCGCCCCACTTGGCCCCGGGGGCAGCGCCCATCTGCTCGACCATCTCGTAGCCTTCGTCGCAGCCGGACTGGATGCGATCGCGGATCTTGGCAATGATGTGTGCATCGCTGACTTTTCCGACCGCCCTTTCCTCGTCCTCGGTACGCGGCATCAGGTCGTGGTTCTGCATGATCTCGGGATCGGGCCCGAGGAACAGCGTGGTGTCGCTGAGAAATTTCTTGATCAGCGCGATTTCTTCGGTGCTCGGCATCTTGGCCGCGACCGGCGTGTTCATTTCGCTCATTTTCAATCCTGTCGTCTATGTCGGTTGATCGGGTTCCAAACGCGCTCAGGCGCGCAGGAACCAGGACGCACCCTGTTTGGCGGCCACGAAGTTCCAGCCCGGATTGACCAGGAAGGTGGTCACGTCGGAGGCGATGATCGCCGGGCCGGGAATCTGCATCCCCGGCTCGATCGCAGCGCGGCTCCACACCGGCGTCTCGAACGCCCCCTCGTGGCCGACGAAGTAGCACTTGCGCGTGCTGCCCGGCTTCGGCGGCGCCGTGCGCAATTCGGGCGCCACCGGCTTGATGTCCTCGAACTGGACGGTTTCGTGGCGTACGAAGGCGGCCACCCGGATGGTGTTGATGCGGATGCCCGCCTCCGGCGCCTGCGAGCCCTCGCCGAAGCGCTTGCCGTAGTCGTTGGAGAACTGCGCGATGATCGCCAGCACGTCGGCCGGGCCATGGAGCTCATGCTTGGGAATCACCGCGGTGGTCTGCACAAGCTGGTTGCCGTAGCGCAGGTCGAGCTCGAGGTTGTGGCAGATGTCTTCCTTGGCGATGCCCTGGCGCAGCAGGTCCTGCGTGCCCTGCTCGCGCAGCTCGGCGACGATGCTGTTGAAGCGTTCATAGTCGTCGAAGATGTGGCGGGTATTGGAGTCGTACAGCACCATGTACAGCGACTGCTCGTGGATGTGAAGCTGGTGCATGTTGCCCGCTCCCACCGCCGAGAACACCGAGCTGAGCGGCGGCGCCAGGATCTTGTCGATATTGAGGTTCTGCGCGATGCCGCAGCAGTGCAGCGGACCGTTGCCACCATAGGCCAACATGGTGAAATCCTTGGGGTCGTAGCCGCGCGCTCGCAGTTCGGTGAACAGACCATTGGCCATGTTGTCGTCCACCTTCTCGCGGATCAGCAGCGCAGCCTCGACTACCGAGCAGTCGAGGTCGTCGCACAGCGCATCCTCGATCGCCGCCGACGCGCGCCGCGGGTTGAGCGGGATGGAGCCGCCGGCATAGTTCTTCGGATCGAGGTAGCCAAGCAGCAGATCGGCGTCGGTCACGGTCGGGCGCATGCCGCCGCGGTCATAGCAGGCCGGGCCGGGGTCGGAACCGGCGGATTGCGGTCCGCACTTCACCGTGTCGTACATGCGGTCGTAGCTGGCAATCGAGCCGCCGCCGGCACCCAGGGTCACGAGGTGGACCATCGGCACCGACACCAGCCAGCGGTCGATCACCGGGTTGAAGTCGTAATGCTTGATCCCGCCGTCCACCACGATACCGATGTCGTAACTGGTACCGCCCATGTCGGTGGCGACCACATTGCCCAGCCCGGCCTGCATGGCGAGATGCTCGGAGGCGCCGATGCCGGACACCGGACCCGAGTGGATGGTCTGCAGCGCATCGGTGGAGTTGAGCTGGGCCATGCCGCCGGAGTTGTGGATCACCAGCATCGGCTTCTCGTAACGATGCGCGCGCAGGTTCTGCTCGAGCGCGGAGAGCGCGTAATACATCGTCGAGTGCAGATAGCCATCGACGATCGCCGACGTAGCACGGACATATTCGCCCTTGCGCCCAGCCACCTGATGGGACAGGATCACCGGGATCGCACCGAGCAGGTGGGAGGGATACTCCTCGAGCAGGATCTCTTCGATGCGCTGCTCGTGTACCGGACTGACCACCGCATTGACGAGCGCGACCACGATGATCTCGGCGCCCTTGTCGACCAGCGTGCGGATCTGCACGCGCACATCGTCTTCATCCAGCGGCATGACCAGCACACCCTGGAAGTCCACCCGCTCGCGCACGCCACAGATCATGTGCGGTAGCACCAGCGGATCGGGGCGCTGGGCGTTGGGCATGTCCTGCTGCCCAAGGTTGTCCAAGCCCTCGCCATAGCCCCGGGCGCGGCTCAAAGGCACCGTCGCCTCAAAGCCGGCGGTGACCAGCATGCCGATCTTGGGCCCCTTGTGCTCGATCAGCGCATTGGTGCCGAGCGTGGTCGCATAGCGGACCGAGTCCACCGCGGAAAGGATGTCCTCCTGATCAAGTTCAAGAACGTGGCAGGCCTTGCCCAGCGCTTCGTTGAAGCCCAGGGCAAGGTTGTGATGTGTGGTCAGGGCCTTGGCCTCGATGTACTTGCCATCCCAAACCACGAAACAATCGGTGAAGGTGCCACCGATATCGACTGATACGCGCCTCATGCTATCTCCTCAATTCGTTCGTAGCGGCGAACGGCTCCCGTGACGGATCCGAACGCCGGCAATACCTGGCGACTTAGTGCTTGTGGCCCTGGTCGGCGACCACCGCGGGGCCGACCACCGGATCCTTGATCTCCTCCCTTGCAGCCCACTGGGCCTTGAGCGCGGGCAGATCGGGCTCCATGTCGTAAAGCGGCGGATGGCCCGGAATCGCGTACTCGGTCTCCACCATGGTTCCGCAATGCGGGCAGTAGTACTCGAGGATGCGCACCCACTCCGGATCGGGGCTGAAGGTGAAGCGGTATTTCTCCGGATCGAGGATCGGCGGATGAATCTCCCGCGGATCGCGGTTGTGAACCAGCGTCCCTTCCTTGTAGCTATGGGTGGCGGGGCCGATGTCGTGGTTGCACACCCGGCATTCCCAGTGCTCCGTATCGAGGTCGATGCGGAGGTATTCGGTCATCAGTACTTTCATGGTCTCAGGCCTTCCTCTTCAGCAAGATGTCGCCGGCGTCGCTGATGACGAAACTCCAGCCATCCAGAACGCGGCAGGTAAAGTAGTCCTCTTCCAGAATTGCCGGACCGACGCCGTGATCGCCGGCCTTGAGGTTCGCAAGGGTATAGACGGGAACGTCGATGCGACCTGCACTCCGCGCCAGAACATTGCGGTTGCCGTCCGCTGTGGCTAGAGCGCCCTCGACGAAGGTGGCGGTCTTGCCCTGCTCCTGGCGCAGCGGCTTCACTGCCCGCAGTTCCAGCTCCACCGAGGCCGCCGTGACGAAGTCGCCCGGGAACGCAATGCCTTCCTCCACGGCGCAAGCGAGTTCCTCGCCCGTATCGCCTTCGGCAACCAGGGCGGCCTCGATCTGGTAGTCGCCCTCGGCCACGCCCTCGGCGAACATGTCGCGCATCGCCTTGAGCTTGAGCGCAGCCAGGGCCGCGGCCAGTCCCTTGTCGCTGCGATCCTCGAGCGCGACCGCGTAGCGCTGGGAGATATCGCACGAGCCGATGCCGTAGGCACTGAACACCGCCGCGAGTTGGGGCACCATGACCCGGTCGATCCCGGCCTTTTCCGCCACACCGCAGGCGTTGAGTGGACCGGCGCCGCCAAAGGCGAGCATCACCGTGTCCTTCGAGATCTTCGTGAAGCGGTGCAGCTCCACCGCGATCTTGTCCTCGTAGGCATGCTCCATCTGCAGCAGGGCGTCGTCGAGCCCAACGCCGAGCGGCTTGGCGATGGCCAGGGTGACAGCGGTCGCGGCGCGGTCGAGGTCGAGACCCATGCCGCCGCCAAAGAAGGATTTCGGGTCGAACAGGCCGCACAGCAGGCTGGCATCGGTGATGGTCGCCTCCTTTCCACCACGCCCGAAGCAGGCCGGCCCGGGCACCGCGCCGACACTCTCGGGACCGAGCACGATGCGCTTGTTCACCACCTTGAAGATTGAGCTGCCACCCGCCCCCGCACTCATGATCTCGCACAGCGGGAAAGACACACTGATGCCCTCGACATGGCCGCGGCGGACTTCGGCCACCTTGCCGTTCAGGCACTGGCCGATGTCGGTCGTGGTGCCGCCGACGTCGATCGCCACCACGTCCTGCAGATCGTACAGCCGGGCAAAGGATTTCATCCCCTCCATGCCGCCACGCGGCCCCGAACTGTAGGTCTTGATCGCCACGGTCTTGGCCACGCGCGAAGCATCGCCATCATTGCGGAAGATCAGCAGCGGGTTCTTGGTCCGGAACTCACGCAGCCGATTCTCGGCATTGAACAGGAAGGCCTCCATCGCCGGGTGCAGGAAGGAGTTGATCAGTGCCGTCCAGGTACGCCGGAGCACATCGCGATCGGTGGCCAGGTCGCTGCCGTACAGAACAGGAACCGCGCCCAGCAGGTGGCGCGGATACTTGCGCAGCACCACCTGCTTGAACCGGCTTTCAAGATCGAGGAAGCCCTTGCCCTCGAAGCTGACCACGAGACGGTTTGCACCTGCCGCGGTGAGCTTGTTGATCGCACGCACCACCTCGATGTCGGCCTCCCCGCCCTTGAGAATGGTGGTATCGAGAAAGACCACACGGTCACCGACCAGGGCCTCGTACACTTCGGGATCGTGCTCGGCCAGACGTACCGGCAGGTCACGCGCCCGGGCGTCGATGATGAGACCGAGTCGGGGGCCTTTGCGCTCGCAGATTGCATTGGTCCCCTGGGTGGTCGAGTAGCGGATCAGATCCACTTCCTCCAGCAGGCGGGCAACGTTCTGCTCGCCATAGATCACGCCCGACGCTTTCTGCAAGCCTTCGAAAAAGCACTTGGAGAGATCGTACGGCGTGGTCAATACCTTGGTCTTTCTGACCACCCCATCCTGATTGATGCAGATATCGGTGAGCGTGCCACCGTTATCGATGTTTATTTGCAGCGACATACTGCGTTTCCTCCTACCGACGGTTTTCGGACAATTAGCGCTTTGAATCCTGTTCGGGCGACCGGGAATTGAAACGGTGATTTTCCGGCCTTGTACGGGTCTCTGTTCCGGCGTGAACTTATCGATTCACCCCTTCATCTCGGACGACCTCCGCAATTAAATTTAGCAAGGCGCGTGCCACTCGCGTAAAAATCCTATTTACCTGTTTTTTAATCATTTATTTAATATCATGGAGATTCCATGGATTATTTGTGTCCGATAAATGGATGACCGTCCGAATCTCGGATGACCGCTTTATTTCGAATTCTGAGATATCGCGAGAATAAAAAAAGGCCCGGAAATAAATCCGGGCCTTTTCTCTCTTTGTCGGCAGCTATTGACGGAAAGTGCGAACGCTATCCACCAGTGGATCGAGTTCAAAACGCTTGAGCTTGAGATAGAGCGTACTCTTTGCGATGCCGAGCTCTCGTGCCACCGCCGTCATGTTGCCCTGGCACTTGCGAATCGCCTGCAGGATGGTCTCGCGCTCAGCGTGCTCGAGACGCGTCACCTGGCGCATGGGCTCCGCCTCAGGCGCGATCAGACCGGGTGCCTTCTGGCTGTTGCGAACCTCCGCCGGAAGGTGATCCTCGGACAGGATCGAGTCCGGTGATGTCAGCAACATGCTCTCGATGACATTGCGGAGCTCGCGCACATTTCCCGGCCAGCGATAGCGCTTGAGACAATCCATCGCACCCGGCAACATGAGTGCCTTCCTGATGCCATGTTCTGTTGCGAGCTTCTGCAGGTAGTGTTCGGCAAGCGAGGGGATGTCGCCCACGCGATCCCGCAGTGCGGGGATGCGGATGCTGGTGACCGCAACGCGATAGAACAGGTCCATGCGGAAGCGCCCCTCCTCAACCTCCTGGCGCAGGTCGCGGTTGGTCGCGGCGATCAGGCGGAACTTGACCTTGCGTGGTTTGTTCTCGCCCAGGCGGTAGACCTCGCCCTCCTCGAGGACACGCAGAAAGTGCGGCTGAAGGTCGAGCGGCATCTCGCCGATCTCGTCCAGGAACAGCGTTCCCCCATCGGCGGCCTCAACCTTGCCCATCATCCCGCCGCGGCGCGCACCGGTGAACGAACCCTCGGAATAGCCGAAGAGTTCGCTGGTGAGGAGTTCGCGCGAAAACCCGCCGCAATTCAGTGCGACAAAAGGCGCGCCCTTTGCCGACCCGGCATTGTGGATGGCATGGGCGAATACGTCCTTGCCCACACCGGTCTCGCCGAGCAGCAGGATCGGGACACTCGAGGGCGCCAGTTGCCGGGCGCGGACCACCGCCTGCGACAGCAGCGGGCTGCTCCCGATCAGGTCGTCGAAGCTGTCGGCAGCGGCCGCCTCGCCCCTCTCCGTTGCACGCCTCGCCTTCCCGAATACCGTGCCGGCGCGGCGATTGGGCAGGGTGAGCAGCGAGCCGATCCGTCTGCCATCGTGGATCACAGGCTCAACCCAGTCCGGCTGTATCCAGCCAGGCAGGCCCGTCGGCGGGAGTTCGCCTTCGGCGCGACCGAGCGCGAGGGAGGCAAGATCGATGTGCTTCCCATCCCAGCGCGCGGCATCGAAGTCCGCAAGGACCGAGGGCGCACGCTCATTGGCCTTGATCGGACGTCCCCGCCGGTCGAATACGATAATCCCGTCGACGGTCGTGTCGGTCAGGCCCCGCATGCAGTGTTCAAGCAGCTGGTAGCGAACCTCCATCTCGAAACGCGCGAGGCGATTCTCGATCCGCCCTGCAGTGGTCACCACCAGCGCGAGGCTCTGGCGGCTGTAGCTCGAACTCAGTCCGGACACGTCGATCACCCCGAGGATCTCTCCGTCATAGGGATCGCGGATCACCGTGGCCGAGCAGGTCCAGCGCTTGATGCCTGCACAGTAGTGCTCAGCCGAGTGGATCTGTACCGGCTGCCCGATCGTCAGTGCCGTTCCGATCGCGTTCGTCCCACAGGCGAGCTCGCTCCAGTTCGCGCCCGACAGCAGGTGCACGTTCTCAGCCGCTCCACGCACAGCCGTATCGCCTTCCAGACTGAGAATGGTGCCGCTCTGATCGGTCAGGACCATGACCGTTCCGGTTTCCGACAGAAACTCCCGCGCCAGAGCCATGACCGGCGTACTGGCAGTGAGCAGTTCGCCGTGCTCATTGCGCAGTGAATGCAGGAAGTTCTCGGTCAGCGGCACCGGGGCGCGGTTGCGATCGGGATCCACGCTCGCGTCGAAGCATCGGCGCCAGGAGTCGTCGATCAGACGCCGCAAGGCATCGGAACTGCTCTCCTCGCCACTCAGAAAACGCTCCCAGGTGGCCATAATCCTGCGATCGTTCTCTGGCCGCGAGAACATCTGGCTCGGATATCCAACTTCCATTTCACCCCTCCTTATGTTTTTCCGCGCTGTTTCGTTCGATCCACCTGCCGATCGCACTCGCGCGTTCTACCGACCTGTCTCCCGTCTCCAACCGGATCCGGCCAAAACGCCGATACCCTCTCTCGAAGGCGTGACGTCCTGCGGCTCCATGGGCTGGGGCGAGGCGCGCATCTCGGCGTGCCTGCACCCGTCCTGCCTCCTGCTGCAGCAACTCCCGTACCAGTGCAGAAACCGCCTGGTCACAAGATATGCAAGAGAAGGGCAGCACTGGCCCAAAAGGCAGTGCTCCGGGGGATACTGCCCATGGATTTCGAACCTGGAATGGCACGGAGGCGCCGTTCCCGAATCGGTATGCGTCCGATCTCCGGCCACTCCAGGCGTCCGAAAATCGGACGCCTTCGGCATTGCACCGCCCCAGGCGTGAGCTGATGATCAGCCACGGACAAGCGTTGCGGGGCCTGCATGCGAAGTTTTCGCATGCAGGCCCCGCCGGCCGACGACAGCGGCTTAGCGTCCGCCGGTGGCAACTTCCTCGAGCTTGCTCAGTGAGACATCGCTTTCTTTCACGCCCTTTGGATTGGCCTTCATGTTGGCCGACCAGGTGGTGGAGTGATTGCGCTTGACGTCGATCACGTGCCCAACGACCGGCATCACCGCCTTGTAGCCGTCGTCCCCGATATCGGGCCGGTTCTGGAAGATCATGTACTTCCAGAATTCGCCCTTCTGGTCATACATCTCGCCAAGATAGGGCCGCGGGAAATCCACCTCCATGTACACCACCTTCTTGCTGTAGGGGTGTTCCGGCGGCGGGGTCCCCTCGACCACATACACTTCGCGTGGCTCCCACTCGATGTGCTTGGCCGGGAAGTAATGGGGGGCCTCGGTCAGACCGACCGACGGAAACTCGGCCGGGGTGTCGCGCTTGCTGTTGTCTACGCTGACCAACGGACTGTGGGCAATAGCGAACACCCAGCGTTTGCCGATCAGTTTGTTGGCGCGATACTTGGTCGGGAAGGCGTCCCAGATATCCCAGTCGTCGTAGAGCTGATCGGTGCCGCCGATCGGATCCATCCACGCCCCGCCAGACAGACGGCGCGTGCGTCGCACCGACTTCAGGTAGGCCCAGGTATCGTCCGGCTTGGCCGAGGTGGGGTCGTTGTAACGGATCGAAAAGGTACCTAGGCCGCGGATGTCCTGCGGACTGGTGGCGAACAGATAGGTCTTTTGCGTGATGCTGCCATCACCCTCGGTCATAGGACCGCCGTCGAGGCGGCCCTCCATGTAATAGCGGCGCGACTGCCAGCGCTGCACGCGCTCGACACCAGTGCTCCCGCTGATGAACACGAAGGAGATGTCGCGCAGATCCATGGTGGCGCCATAGGTGGCCGCCCGCAGGTTCCAGATCACCTTGTCCCCTGCGTTGGGGTCGTCCAGCTTGATCGTGTCCGGCGGGAAAGGCATGCCCGCCTTCCAGCCGCTCATGGTGCGGTCGGCCGGATCGAACTTGACGTCCTTGGCATGCTCCCGGGTCGCTGCGACGTACTTCGGGTCCATCTCTATCTTCTTCGAGTGGGCGATCTTCAGCGTCAAGCCGGAGTCCTTGATCATCTGCTCCATCCGCTCGGGGATCATGCTCGCGATCGTCTTGCCCTCAAAGGTCTTGTTCTTGACCGAATCGAGGTTGTCCTTGCTAATGACGAAGCCGGCCTGCAACTCCTCGGCCGAGGCGACGCCGACGCTGGCACCGAAGACCAATGCGCAGAGGCTGACGAGCCCCTTGCAACGGAATCCGGTAGTGAATGCCTTATTCATGTGTTGTCTCCTTTGATTAGAACTGGCGGGTAAGCCGGAAGGTCAGTTGGTTGTTGTTGGCGAAGTAGCCGAACAGTTGCGTCGATCGATCGGGGTCGAGCAAGGCCCGCGACTTGCCCGAGGTCCAGAACAGATCGGCCTCGATCTTGGCTCGCCAGTTGTCGCCCAGCGCCAGATCGACACTCGGGATGAGGAAGCCGCCGCCGTGGGTCAGGTCGACGCCCACCGCGATACCCGGGTTGATCGTGTCGCCGCGGTAGTTGAGCACCGAGAAGGCGGTCAGGATCGTGTTGTGCTCGGACAGCGGTGCGCCAAAGGCAAACAGACGCGCCAGATCCTCGGACTTGCGGTAGTCCTGCACCCAAGTGTCGAACAGCTGGATCGACGAGAACGATGGCCGGCTGGTGCCGAGCAGGCGCTCGAGGCGCAGGTTCTTGTCGAAGCGCAGCATCGTGGTGACCACGTCCTTGGTGCGCACGCCGCCGAGCCCAAGGCCGGCCGCGCCGCCGCGCCAAGGCGCGAGCAAGGCGCCGGTGCCGACGTTGTAGGGCTGGTCGAAGGTGTAGGCGATCTCCGCACTGATGACCGCATCGAGGGTGGCGGAGTAGCCGCTGACGGTCGCCCCGATCACGTCGATCTTCGGATGGATCAGATCGAACAATGCACCGGACGGTGCCTTCTTGTAGGGCGCAAACACCGAGTTTGCGACCGGGTCTGCGGAGAAGGTATTGATGTAGGCGATCGAGTAATCGACCGGCCCCGCTGTCCCCGACCAGCGGATGCCGCCAGTGACGTCGTCCTTGTCGCCGGACGGGTGATCGCAGTCCTTGTTCGTCACCGCGGTCAGGTCGAAGCCGCGGTAGGGCTGGAAGAACCAGCGCCCGCCCTGGATATCGTAGGTATTGCCGATGTTCTCGCAACGATCCAGGCCGGGTCGGACATAGACATGCAGTTGTCCGTCCGCTTCGGGCACGTCGACCTTCACGCTCGCCAGCCACAGCGGCTTGCGCCACTCCTCGTTCTCGCCTTCGAGGAACAGCCGCCAGCTCAGATCGTAGCCGTGCACCACGTCCATCGCATGAAAGAAGTCCGACTCTCCCCACACGATCTGCTGCTTGCCCAGGCGCACGGTGGCACGGTCACCGACACTGAACTCGCCCCACAACTCCCGGATCTCGGCTTCGTTGTAGTTGTCGAGAATGCTCGAGGCATCACCACCGGTGGTGCCGTTGCTTGCACGCAGGCGCTCGAGGTCCCTCAGATAGTCGGTCTTGTGCTCACGGTCGAGGCGCCCGACCGCTTTCCACTTGATCGGCCCTGTTCCCGCGTCCGCGTCGAGCAGCAGCGAGCCGCGCAACATCGACAGCTTGCCGCGGTCGTTGGCCTCGGTCTCAGGGATGTCCTGGAGGTTGAATGCCGCCCAGCCGCGCAGATAGCCGCCGATGCGGAAGTAGTTGGATGAGTCGCCGCCGCTGTCGCTTTCCTGTGCGTGCGCGACACCGCTGCCGACAAACAGCATCGCGACCGTCGCCGCGAGCTTTCCATATTTGATGCACTTCATGAGTCTCCCTCCATTTTCGTTTGGTGTAGGCACAACTTCCCTCCTGCCGCAGCCCGCCGGGAAGACGGACCGCAAATGACAGGTCAAGAGACGGGAACCATTTCGGCCGGCGCGGCCAGATCGATCGGATGACGCCTGGAGCCGACGATGAATTCGGGGCGGAACACGGCCACCATCGCAGGCATGAGGAACATCGCGCTCGCAGCAGAGATGAACAGCCAGATGGCGATCAGGATGCCCATCTCGGCCTGCAGACGCAGCGACGAGAAGCTCCACAGCACGACGCTCATGACCAGCGTCAGCGCGGTGATCAGGACGCCCTTGCCGGCAGTGGCGATCGAGCTGGCGATGGCCCGCCCGACATCACGATGGCGGTGAAGCTCCTCGCGGATGCCGTCGACGATGTAGATGCTGTAGTCCACCCCGAAGCCGATCCCGAGCGCGACCACCGGCAGCGTGTTGATGCTCATGCCGATGCCCTGCCAGGCCATGTAGCTGAAGGTCAGGGTGTTGGAGAGCAGCACCGGAATCATGAAGAACACGCCCGCGACCGCCGAGCGGTAGGTCAGCATGCAGCACACCACCAGTACCAGCAGTGCATAGGCGATCGATTCGATCTGCCCCGCCAGGATGATCTCGTTGACCGCGCCAAGGACGCCGACCAGACCACCGGCAAGCAGGAGCTCGACCTCCGGGACCGGATTGCGTGTCACGTACTCTTTCACGCGTGCAATTGCGGTGCGTATGGTGTCGCCCTGGTGGTCGCGGAAGAACAGGGTGACGGCACCGTTCTTGGTCTGGGCGTCGGCGAAGCGGTCCATGTCGCCCGGATCCGAACCGGAGACGAACATGTACACCAGCTCCCCGTTCTCGTTGCTCGATCCACCGAGCTCCTGGTAGCGCGCGTTGCCTTCGCGCACGACGCGGTTGACCGCCGGCAGCAGATCCGCGAGCGAGATGCTGCCGCCGACCTCGGGCTGGGCCTCCATGTATTTCTGGAAGCGCTCCATGCCTTCGAGCACCGCCGGTTCCTTGAGCGCCCCTTCCCGTTTCCCCTCGACCACCACGAACATGCGATCGGAGCCCTGGAACTCCCGGTTGATGGCGGCCGCATCGGTGTTGTAGGTGGAGTCGGGCCACAGGATCGGCGAACCCGGGTTCGCGTCGCCCACTTTCAGATTGAAGGCATACATACCCGACACTACGAAGACCACCGCAGATCCGACGATCACGGCATACCGAAACCGCGAGGTGACCAGCGCGGCACACAGCCGAAGAATGCCGTTGAGTAGCGGCGTGATGTCGAGCGGGTGCACCGGGCGATGCCGCACCCCGCACCACGAGAGCATGACCGGGGTCAGGACCAGCGCGGTGATCAGGATCGACAGCAGCCATACCGAACCGATGTAGGAGATCTTCTCCAGCAACGGAATCGGCGTCAGTGACACCACCAGCACACAGAACGCACCGGTCAGGACCGCCAGCATGCCCGGCTTGAACAGGTGCGCCAGGCACACCCGGGCTGCCGAAACCGAGTCGGGTGCACCGTTCTCCACCTCATGTTCGAAGCGGGAGATCAATTGCACCGAGGTCGACAGGGCGTTGGCGGTGATCAGGAAGGCGACCACGATTACCAGCGGATCGAGGTGAAAGCCCATCAGCTTCGCCATGCCGAGTGCCCAGACCGCGCTCACGCCGCCGCTGATCAGCGGCAGCAGCGTCCCGTACCAGGTTCGGGTGATGAGCAGTAGCAGCAGAATCAGCGTGCCGAGGGTGAGCAGAAAGATATGCAGCGTCTCGCTCAGATAATGATTCACCAGTCCGTACAGAATCGGCTCACCGACCATGCGCACGGCAACGCCATCGCCCTGCGCCTGCGCCGCGATGTCTGCGATCTGCCGGTAAGCCTTCAGGTAGTCGACCTCGCCGTCGGAGAAGTCGGCGGTGATCAGGGTTGCCTTCAGGTCGCGCGACACATAGGGGCCATATACCAGCGGGTTGTTGAGGACCGCGTCGCGCAGCGCCTGGATCTCGACCTGATCGCGCGGCAGTTCGGGCCACATCAGGGGGCGGGACTCGATGCCTTCGGTCGATGCCCGCACCTCCTTGAGCTTCTTCGACGCAAGTGACACGATCTGGTAGGTATCCACCCCCTCGACCTGCTGCAGTTCGCGCGTGATCTTGCGCACCTTGCCCAGCGTCGCCAGGCTGAAGATGTCGCCGTCCTCGACCTCGACCATGATGCTGACCAGGTTCGAGCCACCGAAGGTGTGCTTGAAACGATCGTTGATCTGTACGTACGGATGGTTCTTGGGCAGCAGATCGCTGAACACGGTCTTGACTTCGACCTGGGCTGCAAAAAAGCCCATGACGCAGGTCATCGCGGCAACCGCCGCGACCACGATGAGCCGATGACGCAAGAGCACGTCGATCACGCGGCCCAGCATTCTGAATGTTGCGTTCTTCATTCTTTCTATCTCTCCGGATTGCTGCGCTCAGACGGGTGGCCGTTTACTCGCGGCCGATGATCTCGAGCTGCCCCTGGTCGAGCAGCGCAAGGTTGGCGCCTGCCAACAGGAAGCCTTCGCCGACACGGACGAGCTGGGTTCGCCAGGAAAGGTCTTGCTCCGAGACGCGACCACCGGTCCACCGACTGCCGTCGGCCACGCCGACGACGCGAACCCCCTTGTCGCCCACCGCAACCCACTGCACGCCGTCCCAGATCACGCAGTTGAGGTGCTCGCGCGTCACCCGCGGCGCCTCACGCCAGGTCATACCGCCGTCTGCAGTCACGAGAATGGCACCCGACAGCCCCACCGAAACACCATTGACCGCATCGCGGAAGTGAACCGACATCAGGCTGGACTTGAGCGGGCTCTCGACCGCCTGCCAGCTCTCGCCGCCGTCGCGCGTGGTGACGATCCGGCCGAACTCCCCCACCATCCAGCCGTGATCGCCGATGAGAAAGACATCGTTCCAGGCCTGATCCTTCTCCTCGAGCGCACGGCTCCAGCTCATTCCGTAGTCGCGCGTTTTCAGCACTGCGCCCACTTCACCGACTGCCCAGGCAACGCCATTCCCGTAAGCCCTGACCTGCATAAGCTTGTTGGCGACCTCGGAGCGCGGCGCATCGACTTCGCGCCAGTCCTTGCCACCATTGGACGTCACCAGCACGACCCCCCGATTCCCCACCACCACCGCACGCTGCAGGTCCCACGCGGCAATCGCCTGCAGATGCTCTGCAACCGGCGTTTGCTGCAGCGCCCAGGTTCGTCCGCGATCCTCGCTGCGAACAATCTTTCCGTAGGAGCCTGCCGCCCACAGCACATCGGCACTGGGTGCCACCACACCGAGAAAGACGTCTCTGCGCTCGATGGTCGGCGCCTGCAGGCTCGCCACCATTGGTTCTGCCTTGACGAAAACCGCCGCGTAGAACAAGCCCCCAATGATCAACAGGGGCAGCGCCGAGGTTGTCAGGGCCACTACCGAACGCACACCTCCGCCCAGTCGAGTAATCGCATCAAGCATTGCTGACACCCGTCCTGTCGCTTTCATCTCGCCTGCCCATGGCCAACGCGGCGTTTGCCACGCATGCCCATCGTTCCGCTTTCTTCACCATTGCGACTCCCTGTCTCGCTTCGAGCTTGTGCTCGTGTCCACGACGATTGGTCTGCCGTGCGCCTCGCTCCCGGTAGCCGCAGGGCAACGGGAAGCGCCACGAGCTGTCAGCAACTTGAGTGCCAACCCCGGCAACCCGACAAGTCGCACTCAAGTAGTTGTTTTATTGATGTTTAATCGAACACAAGAATTGCTGCGTAGCAGCACGCGGGGCGCGCATGTCCGGATATCCGTCGGACAGGCGTCCCGCTATCGGACGCCCCGACTGGAGACTCGAGCGGGACCGGAGACGCCCGCCCCACCACCATCGGCCCGGCTCAATCCCCTGCCGGCGCCATGCCGGCCACATAGTCGGTAGCCTCGCGGGTGCGCTCGGCCAGCCGCCGCACCTCGTCGGCAACCACCGCGAAACCGCGCCCGGACTCACCCGCCCGCGCCGCCTCGATCGCTGCATTGAGTGCGAGCAGATTCGTCTGGTTTGCGATCTCCTTGATCGTCTGCATGATCTCGGACACCTTCGACAGGTGGCCCTCCAGTTGCTGGTGGTAGCGCCGCTCCTTTTGCCGGAGCTCGTCCTCGAGCTTGCTTGCCTGGATATCGGTCAGGGCACCGACCACGCGCAGCGGCGTACCGTCGGCCGCCCGGTGGGTCTGTCCCTTGGCCCGGAACCAGCGGTACTCGCCGTTCTTGCACCGCAGACGCGACTCGACGTTATAGGCGGTGCGCCCGCTGCGATCCATGAGGTGGCGGGTGAAGGCCTCGATCACCCGCTGCTTGTCCTCGGGATGAAGACAGTTGGCCCAACTCTCGAGCACATCCGGAAAGTCCTCGACACCGTCGAAGCCGAGCAGGCGGCGCAGCTGGGGAGACCACCAGATGACATTGCGGGCATTGACCGGATCGCCCGCACACACCTCCATGTCCCACAATCCGTCGCTCAGCATTTCCAGCGCCAGATCGAAGCGGATCTGCGCCGTATCGAGCTGCTTGCGGCGCTGCAGATCGTCGGTGATGTCGGACATCGAGCCGGCCACGCGCAACGGCTTTCCCGCACGGTCGCGGACGGTCTCCCCGCGTGCGCGGAACCAGCGATATTCGCCATCGCGGCACGCCAGCCGATAGGTGACGTCGTAAGGGGTGTTCCCGGTACGATCGTTCAGATGCTCGGCAAACGCGTTCAAGGCCATGTCGCGGTCCTGCGGATGCAGACGCTGCGCCCAGCTGTCGAGGACATCGGGAAACTCGGCGACATCCTGGAAGCCGAGCAGTTTCCGAAACTGATCCGACCACCAGATCTCGTGATCCATGGTCAGCGAGCGATCGTCCACCACCATGTCCCACAGGCCGTCGCTGGTTGCGCGCCGCACGAGTTCGAAACGGGTCCGCAGACGCTCTGCTTCGCGTTCCGCACGCTCGACATGTGCGGCCAGCACACCCGCCGATTGCCGGGCCGCAATCGCGGCAGCCTCCGCTTCATGAAGCCGCGCCCTGTGCTTCCCCAGTTCGACCTCGATCCGCGCACACACTGCGGCCTGGCCCCTGAACGGCCAAACGAACCGTACCGGGCCCCCATCCACCAGTGATTGCGCAAAGTTCTCCAGGCTGTGCAACAGCCGCTTGCGACCCATCCACATCGTCACGCCTCCGATCGTTGCTCTGACCTCATGACAAGAGAATTACCCGCCATGATCGAGCGCTTGCGAGGCGCAAGGATCGTGCCGACGTGGGGTGCCTGGCATGATCTCGCTGAGCCTCAGTCGGATCGGAGCTATCCGGGACCGCAGCTCTCATCAATGGGCTCCGTAGACGGCTGCGTTTGCCCGATATTCGGACGCGCACCGTCCGTCTCCGTCCGCTCTTCAGACGCCAGCTGCGCAAAACGCATACCCCGGATCGAGCACGGAACCCGCTTCGTGGCTGAGAGTGGTGACCACGAGGTGGTCTTGGCACTGCTCTTGCTGATATGCCTTGCACGAAACAATGCCTTCCAATCACGTACGAACCTGCGGTGCGTCACTCATCACGACGCGCCAGACCGGGGTAACGACAAACAAGAGATAGAGGTGTCCATGAGGAAGCGGTACCAGACCCCGAGCGCGGCAATCGCCGATGTGCTGCGCGACGGAATGACGATCATGTCGGGCGGGTTCGGCCTGTGCGGCATTCCGACAACGCTGATCGACGCGGTCCTGGCGTCGGGGGTTCGCGGACTTACGATCATTTCGAACAATCCGGGCACCGACGGCCATGGCCTGGGCAAGTTGTTCGAGGCCGGCCAGGTACGCAAGCTGATCTGCTCCTACGCAGGCGAGAATGCGTCCTTCGCCCGCCAGTATCTGGCCGGCGAGGTCGAGGTCGAATTCAATCCGCAGGGCACACTGGCCGAGCGCATTCGTGCCGGCGGGGCCGGCATTCCGGCGTTCTACACCCGCACCGGGGTCGGCACCGTGGTCGCCGAGGGCAAGCCGGTCGCCGAATTCGACGGCCACACTTACCTGATGGAACGCGGGCTGCGCGCCGACCTCGCGCTGGTGCACGCCTGGCGCAGCGACCCGGAAGGCAACCTGCAGTACCGCATGACCGCCCGCAACTTCAACCCGCTGATGGCGACCGCCGCCGCGATCACGGTGGCGGAGGTGGAGGAGCTCGTCGGTTCTGGCGAGATCGATCCGGACCACATCGTGACACCCGGGATCTTCGTGCACCGGATCGTCGTCCCCGAAGAAATCGTGAAGTACATCGAACAGCGTACGGTGCGCCCGCGCACCGCCGCCCTCATGGAGTAAAGCATGCCCTGGACCCGAGAACAGATGGCCGCCCGTGCCGCGGCCGAATTGCGCGACGGCTACTACGTCAATTTGGGGATCGGCATCCCGACCCTGGTCGCGAACTACGTCCCGGAGGGAATGTCGATCCAGCTCCAGAGCGAGAACGGCATGCTGGGGATGGGCCCCTTCCCCATGGACGGCGAGGAGAACGCCGACCTGATCAACGCCGGCAAGCAGACGATCACGACCTTGCCGACGACCAGTTTCTTCGACAGCGCGACCTCATTCGCGATGATCCGCGGTGGTCACATCCAGTTGTCGATGCTCGGCGCCCTGCAGGTATCCGAGAAGGGCGATCTGGCGAACTGGGCAGTGCCTGGCAAGATGATCAAGGGCATCGGCGGCGCAATGGACTTGGTCGCAGGCGTGCCCCGTGTGGTGGTGATCATGGAGCACACCGCCCGCGGCGAGCCGAAGATCGTCGGCGAATGCACCCTTCCGCTGACCGGTACCGGCGTGGTGGACCTCATCATCACCGACCTCTGCGTGTTCGAGGTCGGAACCGGGGGACTCACGCTTGTGGACCTCGCACCGGACACCTCGATCGATGACGTCCGTGCCGGAACGGCGGCGGACTTCCAGATCGCACCGGCGCTGGCCCAAGCCTATCGAATGTAACCCTGCGCCCATCCTTTCCTGCGGAGACGCATGCAACATCCGGGACGGCAAACCTCTCCCTCTCCTCCTTCCCGGCCTATCTCCGGAAGCGTCTCCGCCTTTTTCATTACTCTGTTCAAGCTCCCGCTCGAGAATCTTCGCGCGCAGCTTCTCCGCAGTGTCACGTCCACCCGCCGCCTCAGGCCGATCGGGCCGCCGGCTTTGAGCACGGACTCATTGGCTCGCCTTCAGACCGGCCCGGGTAGCGCCCCGAAGCCTTATACATCTCCGTCGGCCTGAGCGATCCTGCCTCTAGCTTGCCCCCACCGGGGGCTGCCTGCGGCTGGACAAAGTCCTGAAACCGCAGCGCCACGTCGGCAACACGCCGCTCGTGCCTTGAGCCGGTGACGATCAGGTATCATTGACTCCCCCACATTGAGGCACCTGCCATGGCCGGACTCGACAAGGACACCCCGCTGCCCACCGGTATCACCCTGCACCGCAAATCGCGTGTGCTGGAGGTCGCGTTCGACGACGACCGCCGATTCGAACTGCCTTTCGAGTTCCTCCGGGTCTATTCGCCCTCGGCGGAAGTGCGCGGACACGGTGCCGGCCAGGAAACCCTGCAGCAGGGCAAGCGTGACGTGGATATCGTCAGCCTTGAACCGGTCGGCAATTATGCCGTCAAGCCGACGTTCTCGGACGGGCACGACAGCGGCTTGTACTCTTGGGATTACCTCTACCTGCTCGGCTGCAATCAGGGCGAAATGTGGCAGGACTATCTCGACCGGATCGCGCACGAGGGCGGCACCCGCGATCCGGCTCTCGTTCCGCCGCCTGCGCCCAAGGGCGGTTGCGGCAGTCACCATCACTGATATTGCCATGAACGACAAAACCACTCACTTCGGCTTTCAGACCGTCGCCGAAGAGATCAAACAGAAGAAGGTTGCCGAGGTATTCTCCTCGGTGGCGCAGAAGTACGATGTGATGAATGACCTGATGTCCCTCGGCCTGCACCGGGTGTGGAAGGCATTCACCATACAGCTGTCCGGTGTGCGCGAGGGCGATCGTGTACTCGACGTCGCCGGCGGCACCGCAGACCTCTCGCTTGCTTTCGCGCGCAAGGTCGGACCGCGCGGCCAGGTATGGCTGACCGACATCAACCACGCCATGCTGTCGCGTGGGCGCGACCGAGTGGTGGACAAGGGCTTCGCCCTTCCGGTCGCACAGTGCAACGCCGAAAAGCTGCCCTTCCCAGACGACTGGTTCGACTGCGTCACGGTGGCCTTCGGGCTGCGCAACATGACCCACAAGGACGTCGCCCTGGCCGAGATGCGGCGCGTGTTGCGACCCGGTGGACGCCTGCTGGTGCTGGAGTTCTCCAAGGTATGGAAGCCGCTTGCACCGGTCTATGATCTTTACTCGTTCAAGCTCCTGCCATGGATGGGGGACAAGGTGGCAAACGATGCCGAAAGCTACCGTTACCTTGCCGAATCGATCCGCATGCACCCGGGTCAGGAAGAACTTAAGGCGATGATGGAACATTCCGGCCTCGGCCGTGTCGATTACTTCAACCTGAGCGCGGGCGTTGTTGCCTTGCATCGCGGTTACAAACTTTGATCACTGGAGACTCTCGAACAATGAAACAGCTTTTCCTCACCCTCATCGTCACCCTCTTCACCTTTGGTGTGGTCGTGCCTGAAGCAGAGGCGAAACGCCTGGGTGGTGGCAGCAGCTTCGGCATGAAGCGCCAGGCCACACCGCCGGCCGCGGCTCCGCAACAGAACATGACCCGTCCGCAGAACGCGGCACCTGCTGCCGGTGCCGCTGCGCAACCGAAGCGCTCGTGGATGGGGCCGATTGCCGGCCTCGCTGCTGGTCTCGGCCTTGCAGCGCTGTTTTCGCACCTGGGAATGGGCGAGGAGCTAGCCTCGTTCATGATGATCGCCCTCCTCGTGGTTGGCGCGGTGATCCTGTTCAAGCTTCTGTTCCGTCGCGGCAACGCCCAGACGGCACCACGTGGCATGCAATACGCCGGCGCCGCGGCAGGTTCGGGTAACGTCGCTGGCCCGACCCCTGACTTTGCCGCACCTGCAAGCAGTTCCGGCGCGGAAACACCTGCTTCCGTTGCTGCAGCGGTCGCTTCGGGTTTTGATGCGGAAGGCTTTGCACGTCAGGCCAAGCTCAACTTCATCCGCCTGCAGGCAGCCAACGACGCCCGCAACCTCGACGACATCCGCGAGTTCACCACCCCCGAGGTGTATGCCGAGATCAGCATGCAAATCGGCGAGCGCGGCACTGCGCCACAACGTACCGACGTCGTCGAACTGAATGCTGAAGTGTTCGATGTGGTTGAAGAAGC
The DNA here is from genome assembly GCA_030656215.1 of Azoarcus sp. Classification (GTDB taxonomy): domain Bacteria; phylum Pseudomonadota; class Gammaproteobacteria; order Burkholderiales; family Rhodocyclaceae; genus Parazoarcus. Next base: position 58,453 of record JAUSOD010000010.1, on the reverse strand, counting down.
GGACCGTTACATCGTCAGCGTGCATTTCAACGGACTGCTGCGCGAAGAAGACGGCGCCGCACCGGCACCCTTCGACGAAACCTGGCATCTGACCAAGCCGCTCAGCGGTGATGCCGGCTGGCGTATCGCGGGCATCCAGCAAAACTGACCATAGAACAAACGGGGGCCGCGGCCCCCGTATCTGCATGATAGCCAGCATTTTTCTCTCAGGCACCAATCACCTCCTCGCCCAGGCCGGATGGGCGCGAACGCGCCTGCTTCCCCATGCAGGCAAGCGGGCACGACTAGACCTCGCACCTGTATCGATCGACTTCTCGATTTCGTCCGATGGGCGGCTGGCAGCCTGCAGCAGCGAGGACGAACCGGACGTCACCCTGATGTTGCCGCTGAGCGAATCGCCGCGCATGCTCGGAGGTGGCCTCGAGGCGCTGATGTCTCGCGTCAGGATCGCCGGCAATGCCGAGTTCGCCGACGCCCTGGGCTTCGTTTTCCGCCATCTGCGCTGGGACCTCGAAGAAGATCTCTCTCGTGTGGTCGGCGACATCGCCGCACACCGGCTGGTCGGCACCGCAGTCGCGCTTGGCGAGGCACATCAACGCATGGTTTCCAGCGTGAGCGGCAACGTCGTTGAATATCTCACCGAAGAGCAGGCGATGCTGACCACGCATCCGATGACTGAGCGCTTCACCGACGAGATCAGCGACTTGCGTGATGCGGTCGCCCGACTCGAAAAGCGTGTCGACCGCATCAAATCACCAAAACGGAAACGTCCTTGACTCAAACGTTTCCCGCTCACCGATAAGCATCGGCGGAAATGAAAAAAGCAGCCTAGTGGCTGCTTTTTTCTTTCACGCACCGCATGAGCCGCGGCACGACGAACCTTACGTACGTTTGCGCAGCTTCTGGATTGCAGAGATCTGGGCAATTGCTTCCGCCAGCTCGGCCTGAGCCTTGGCATAGTCGAGCTGGCCGCTCTGATTGGACAGCGCTTCTTCTGCCTTCCTCTTTGCATCCAGTGCTTTCGCTTCGTCGAGATCCCTGCCGCGAATTGCGGTGTCAGCCAGCACTGTCACCAGCCCGGGCTGAACTTCCAGGATGCCGCCGGCAACGAAAACCAGCTCTTCTTCCGCCTGATTCGGAACCTTGACCCGCACCGCACCCGGTTTGATCCGGGTCATCAGCGGCATGTGTCCGGGCAGGATGCCGAGTTCACCCGACTCGCCAGGCAGCGCTACAAACTCCGCCAAGCCGGAGAAAATCTGTTCTTCCGCGCTGACGATGTCCACGTGAACTGTCATAGCCATGGTATGTCCTCTTCAAAACCGCGCAACGGTTCTCCGTTGCGCGGGTGGAGCGAATTACTGCAGCTTCTTCGCCTTTTCCACGGCCTCTTCGATGTTGCCGACCATGTAGAAAGCCTGTTCCGGCAGATGATCGTACTCGCCCGTGACAATCGCCTTGAAGCCGGCGATGGTGTCCTTGAGCGTGACGTACTTGCCGGGCGAACCGGTAAACACTTCAGCAACGTGGAAGGGCTGCGACAGGAAACGCTGGATCTTACGCGCACGAGCCACGGCGAGCTTGTCGTCGGGAGACAGTTCGTCCATACCCAGAATCGCGATGATGTCGCGCAGTTCCTTGTACTTCTGCAGGGTCTGCTGAACCTGACGAGCCACGTTGTAGTGCTCTTCACCCACGACCAGCGGATCGAGCTGGCGGCTGGTGGAGTCGAGCGGATCGACGGCCGGGTAGATACCCAGGGCGGCGATGTCACGAGACAGCACGACAGTCGAGTCGAGGTGGAGGAAGGTCGTTGCCGGGGACGGGTCGGTCAAGTCATCCGCAGGCACATACACGGCCTGAATGGAGGTGATCGAACCGACCTTGGTGGAGGTGATGCGCTCCTGCAGGCGGCCCATCTCTTCGGCCAGCGTCGGCTGGTAACCCACCGCGGAAGGCATCCGACCCAGCAGCGCCGACACTTCGGTACCGGCCAGGGTGTAACGGTAGATGTTATCCACGAAGAACAGGATGTCGCGGCCTTCGTCACGGAAACGCTCGGCCATGGTCAGACCGGACAGTGCCACGCGCAGCCGGTTGCCCGGGGGTTCGTTCATCTGGCCGAACACCATCGCAACCTTGTCCAGCACGTTGGAGTCTTTCATCTCGTGGTAGAAGTCGTTCCCTTCACGGGTCCGCTCACCCACCCCGGCAAACACCGACAAACCGGCGTGCTGCTTGGCGATGTTGTTGATGAGTTCCATCATGTTGACCGTCTTGCCCACGCCGGCGCCGCCGAACAGGCCGACCTTGCCGCCCTTGGCAAACGGACACACCAGGTCGATAACCTTGATGCCGGTCTCGAGCAGATCGGTCGAAGGAGACAGTTCGTCGAACTTGGGTGCCCTGGCGTGAATCGGACGCAGTTCGTCGGTCTCGATCGGACCCGCATCGTCAATCGGGCGACCGAGCACGTCCATGATGCGACCCAGGGTGCCATGGCCGACCGGCACCGAAATGCCGGCACCGGTGGCGGCGACTTTCATGCCGCGGCGCAGGCCATCGGAAGAACCCATCGCAATCGTACGCACCACACCATCACCAAGCTGCTGCTGAACCTCGAAGGTCAGATTCGCTTCGGCAAAGGAGTTGGCTACGTCTTCGAGCTTCAGGGCCTCGTAAATCTTGGGCATCGCTTCACGGGGGAACTGAATGTCCACCACCGCGCCGATGCACTGAACGATCGTACCAGTACTCATCGTTTTTCCTTAAATCAATAATCCGTTAGACCGCGGCGGCACCGGCGACGATTTCCGACAGTTCCTTCGTGATCGCGGCCTGGCGGGTCTTGTTGTAGACCAGTTGCAGATCGCCGATCACGGTCTTCGCGTTGTCGGAAGCCGCCTTCATTGCCACCATACGTGCGCTCTGTTCGGAGGCCATGTTCTCAGCCACGGCCTGATAGACAAGCGCTTCGACATATCGCACCAGCATTTCGTCGATCACGACCTGCGGATCCGGCTCGTAGAGGTAATCCCACGAGCTGTCGGGCGTGCCCAGCTTTTCACCGGTAAGCGGCAACAACTGTTCGAGCACGGGTTCCTGTTTCATCGTGTTGATGAAGCGGGTGTAACCCAGATAGACCGCGTCGAGCTCGTCGTTCTGGAACGCATCGAGCATGATCTTGACCGGACCGATGAGCTTCTCGAGGTGCGGCGTGTCGCCCAGATGGACGACATGCGAGGACACCTTTGCACCGATACGCTGCATGAAACCGAAACCCTTGTTGCCGATGCAGCAGGCACGGATCTCGGTGGCACCGGCGGCTTCCCATTCCTTCATCGCAGTCACGGCAATGCGCTGGACGTTGGTGTTCATGCCGCCACAAAGGCCCTTGTCGGTCGTAACCAGAATCAAGCCCACCCGCTTGGCCTCGCCCTTGCGGACGAGGAAGGGGTGTTTGTAATCAGATACGGTAGCTTGAGACAGGTTCGCGGCGAGTCGGCGGATCTTGTCGGCGTAGGGACGGGCGGCACGCATCCTTTCCTGCGCTTTGCGCATTTTGGACGCGGCCACCATTTCCATGGCCTTGGTGATCTTGCGCGTGTTTTGCACGCTCTTGATCTTGGTTCGGATTTCCTTGCCGCTAGCCATATTCCGTCTCCGTCTGCAGCGTTAAGCCCAGCTCTTCTTGAACTCGGTGATTGCGGCAACCAGGACCTTTTCGCCGTCGGCGTCGAGTTCCTTGGTATCGGCAATCTTGCTCACGAGCTCAGGATGCTTGCTCTTGACGAACTGCTGCAGCCCGGATTCGAAGGCCAGCAGGCGCGGCACTTCGACATCGTCGAAAAAGCCGTTGTTCACCCCGTACAGGGTGATGGCCAGATCGGAGATCGACAGCGGCGCGTACTGCGGCTGCTTCATCAGCTCGGTCACGCGGCGACCGCGCTCAAGCTGCTTGCGGGTGGCATCGTCCAGGTCGGAAGCAAACTGGGCGAAGGCGGCGAGCTCGCGATACTGCGCGAGGTCGGTACGGATACCGCCGGAGAGCTTCTTGATGACCTTGGTCTGCGCTGCACCACCGACGCGGGACACCGAGATACCGGCGTTGATCGCGGGACGGATACCGGCGTTGAACAGGTCGGTCTCAAGGAAGATCTGGCCCTCGGTGATCGAAATCACGTTGGTCGGGACGAAGGCAGAAACGTCACCTGCCTGGGTCTCGATGATCGGCAGCGCGGTCAGCGAACCGGTCTTGCCCTTGACTTCACCGTTGGTCAGCTTCTCGATGTAGTCGGCGTTTACACGCGCGGCACGCTCGAGCAGGCGGGAGTGCAGGTAGAACACGTCGCCCGGGTAGGCCTCACGGCCCGGCGGACGGCGCAGCAGCAGGGATACCTGACGGTAAGCCCAGGCCTGCTTGGTCAGATCGTCATAAACGATCATCGCGTCCATGCCACGGTCACGGAAGTATTCGCCCATGGTGCAACCGGAGTAGGCCGACAGGTACTGCATGGCGGCGGATTCGGATGCAGTGGCGGCGACGACGATGGTGTATTCCATCGCACCGCGCGCTTCCAGAGCGCGCACCACGTTGGCGACGGTCGAAGCCTTCTGACCGATAGCCACGTAGACGCAGAACATGTTCTGGCCTTTCTGGTTGATGATCGCATCAACCGCAACGGCCGTCTTGCCGGTCTGGCGATCGCCGATGATCAGCTCACGCTGGCCACGGCCGATCGGCACCATGGAGTCGACCGACTTCAGACCGGTCTGCACCGGCTGCGAAACGGACTGACGGGCGATGACGCCCGGCGCGACCTTTTCGATCTTGTCGGTGAGCTTGGCGTTGATCGGGCCCTTGCCGTCGATCGGCTGACCCAGCGCGTTCACGACGCGACCGATCAGCTCGGGGCCGACGGGCACTTCAAGAATGCGGCCGGTGGCCTTAACGGTGTCGCCTTCGGTGATGTGCTCGTATTCGCCGAGCACAACGGCACCCACGGAATCACGCTCGAGGTTGAGCGCGAGGCCGAAGGTATTGCCGGGGAATTCCAGCATTTCGCCTTGCATGACGTCGGTGAGACCGTGAATACGGGTGATACCGTCAGTGACGGAGACCACCGTACCCTCGTTACGCGACGTGGCGGCGAGCTGCAGGTTCTGGATCCGGCTCTTAATCAGGTCACTGATTTCAGAGGGGTTGAGTTGCATATATGTATGCTCCTAGTTCTTAAGCGCAGCGGCCATGTTCGCGAGCTTGCCGCGGACCGAGGCATCGATGACTTCGTCGCCGATGGCGATGCGGACCCCCCCGATGAGTTCGGGGTTGATACTGACGGTCACGTTCAGCACGGTCTTGAAGCGAGCTTCGAGGTCGGCTTTCAGCGAGGCCAGGGTGGCATCGTCGAGCGGGAAGGCAGAGGCGATTTGCGCCTCCACGACACCCTCATGTTCGTTCTTCAGTGCAACGAACAGGTCACGGATCTCCGGAAGCACTTGCAGACGTTCGTTATCCACGAGAACGCGGACAAAGTTCTGCTGCTCGACAGACAGATCACCGCCCACTTCCAGCGCCAGCTTTGCAAGCTGGTCGTCGGAAAGTTTCGGGCTGGTGATGCAGGCAAGCATGTCGGGATCGGCTGCCACGGAGGCAAGCCGATCCAGTGCTACCGACCAAGGCCCCAGCGCACCTGCCCCGCGAGCCAGCTCGAAGGCGGCATCGGCATAGGGACGCGCGATGGTGACGTTCTCGGCCATGACTTATTGCAGTTCCTGTTTCAGGTTGGCAAGCAACTCGGCGTGAACCTGGGTGTTGATCTCGCGGCGCAGGATCTTCTCTGCTCCGGCAACAGCCAGATGGGCGACCTGGTCGCGCAGGGCTTCCTTGGCACGCTGTGCAGCAACGCCGGCTTCGGCTTCTGCGGCTTCACGCGCCTGGGTGATGATGCGGCTGGCTTCGGCACGGGCTTCGTCGATCAGTTTGCTCGCCTGCTTTTCAGCAGAGGTACGCACATCACCCGCAGATTCGCGAGCCTTGCGCAGTTCCTCGACGACTTTCTTCTCGGCAAGCGCCAGATCGGACTTGGCCTTGTCAGCAGCTGTGAGCCCGTCGGCGATTTTCGTCGCGCGTTCGTCCAGTGCCTTCATGATGGGCGGCCACACGAATTTCATCGTGAACCATCCCAGAATGAAGAACACAACGAGCTGGGCTATCAGGGTTGCGTTCAAATTCACAGTTCTTGGCCCTCAGGTACGTTGAGAGGAGGTCGAACCGATCAGAGCTGGAACGGGTTGGCGAAGGCGAACATCATCGCGATACCGACACCGATCAGGAATGCGGCGTCGATCAGACCGGCCAGCAGGAACATCTTGGTTTGCAGCGCGTTCATCAGTTCGGGCTGACGGGCAGAGGCTTCAAGGTACTTGGAACCCATGATGCCAATACCGATACATGCACCGACAGCACCCAGACCGATAATCAGACCGGCGGCCAGCGCAACAAAACCCAGAACGTTTTCCATGACGACTCCTTAGTTAGAGATGAGTGAGTTTAAAACCAGGTACTGCAAAAAACGGTTAGTGACTTTCGTGTGCCTGCCCGATGTACACCAGGGTCAGCATCATGAAGATGAAGGCCTGCAGGGTGATGATCAGGATGTGGAAGATGGCCCAGACGGTGCCTGCGACGATGTGGCCAACAAAGCCAAACATGGTAGCCGTACCGCCCAGCAGCGCAATCAGGATGAACACGAGCTCGCCAGCATACATGTTGCCGAACAGTCGCATGCCGTGAGAAACGGTTTTGGCCACAAATTCGATGATCTGCATCAGGAAATTGACCGGATACAGCAAGGGATGGCTACCGAACGGTGCGGTGAAGAGCTCGTGAATCCAGCCCGTCAGCCCCTTGATCTTGATGTTGTACCAAATGCACAACAGCAGCACACCGCAGGACATGCCGAGCGCAGCAGACAAGTCGGCGGTGGCTACCACACGCATGTAGGCGTGGGCCGGATCGCCACCACCAGCGGCGTAAACACCTTCCCAGATTCGCGGCAGCAGATCGACCGGCAGCAAGTCCATCGCGTTCATCAGGAAGATCCAGACGAATACGGTCAGCGCCATCGGGGCGACGAACTTTCGCGATTCAGCGCTGTGGATGATGCCCTTCGCCTGATCGGCAACCATCTCGACCATCATCTCGACGAAACCCTGGAATCGCCCGGGCACGCCTGAAGTGGCTTTGCGTGCAGCAAGCCACAGTATGAAGATGGTGAGCAGGCCGATCGATATCGAATAGAACATCGAATCGAGGTTGATGACACTCCAGTCGACGATGTTCGCTTGCGCGTGACCGGTATTGTTGAGGTGCGTCAGGTGATGAACGACGTACTCGGATGCAGTGGGAGCGTTTCCAGCCATGGTCAGGTCTTTACCAAAAATGCAAATAAATTCGCTTTCAGTGCCAGTATCAGCCCGATCAGCAGCGCGCCCCAATGGACGTCCGGATACAAAGCCAACACCAACCCCAGTAATCCCACGATCGAGGCGAGTTTGATGAACTCACCTGCGACAAAAGCAGTCACAGTGGCAGTGCCCTTGCGACGTGTCGTCACCATGAGCCGCCAGGCGAAGAGCCAACTGGGCACCACGCAGGCCAGCCCACCGGATGCTGCCGACACTGCCCCACGCAACCCGAAAAAAACGGCCGCAATGGCCGTTGCCAGAATGGTTGCGCCGAGTTGCAGAAGAACTGCCTTGTGCATCCTTTCCTCACCAGCGAGCCACAGACACCCGTGACCGCCAAAAATCCCGGCAATACTAGGGGTTAACCGCAGTAAAGTCAAACCATCCTTGCGCCAAAATGGCATTTTTCCTCATTCCAGGTCTTGTCACTTATATAAGACGTATCACTGTCCATATTGACAAGTTCGCCCCCGGATCCCCAACATGAAAACATGAGTTCTGGCTACTCCCATGCCATCCAGCCCGCCTGGTACTCATTCCGGGAGCACGCCCGCCACGACTTATTTTGCATGAATTGTGTGGCAATCTGGTGGGCGCAGGCGGCATGATGGATGCGGCCCTCATCTGAATAACGATCTCCATGGAGGATTGCATGAGTCATCAGTTCGCCCTGATGCGGCTGCGGCGCTTCCTGCCTTTCTTCCTGACCCAGTTCCTCGGCGCCTTCAACGATAACGTATACAAGAACGCACTGGTGGTGCTGCTCACTTTCCAGGCGACACGCTACACCACCATGTCACCGGGCGTACTGGTGAATCTGTGCGCTGGTATTTTCATCCTGCCCTTTTTCTTGTTCTCGGCCACCGCCGGACAAATTGCCGATAAATACGAGAAGAGCCGGCTGATCCGGTTCACCAAGCTTCTTGAGGTCGTGATCATGCTGCTCGCCACTGCTGCGTTTGCGCTCCAGTCGCTTGCCCTGATGCTGATCTGTCTTTTCCTGATGGGGGGACAATCGTCGCTTTTCGGCCCCGTCAAGTACGCCATCCTGCCACAACACCTGCGTGAGGACGAGTTGGTGGGTGGTAATGCGATCGTCGAAGCCGGCACCTTTCTCGCGATCCTGATCGGCACCCTGACGGGTGGGCTGCTGATCAGCCTCGAGCACGGCATCGGTTGGGTGTCTGCCACGGTGGTCGTACTCGCGCTGCTGGGCTATTTCTCCAGCCGGGGCATTCCGGTCGCAGCGGCGGCTGCGCCGACACTGCGGATCAACTGGAATCCGATCACCGAAACGTGGCGCAATTTCAACTTCACCCGGCGCAACCGGACGGTATTCCTCTCCATCCTTGGCGTGTCGTGGTTCTGGTTCTACGGTGCGGTGTTCCTGTCGCAGTTTCCGGCCTACGCCAAGGACGTGCTCGGCGGCAACGAGCACGCTGTCGTATTGCTGCTCGCCGTGTTCTCGGTCGGCATCGGCATCGGCTCACTGTTGTGCGAGCGGATGTCCGGGGGTCACGTGGAACTCGGGCTGGTGCCCCTGGGCTCGATCGGGCTATCCGTGTTCGCACTCGACCTGTGGTGGAGCAGCGCGTTGGCAAGCACTGCAACGGCCGGCCCGCTGGCACTCGGCGAGATTCTCGCCGAGCCGGGCACCTGGCGGGTACTGGCCGATCTGGTGGCGATCGGGGTCTTCGGCGGCTTCTTCATCGTGCCCCTGTATGCCCTGATCCAGAGCCGCAGCGAGCCCGCTCATCGCTCGCGCATCATCGCCGGCAACAACATCCTCAATGCGTTTTTCATGGTCGTCGCCGCGGGCATGGGCGCCGGCCTGCTCGCGCTCGGGTTCAGCGTGCCGCAGCTATTCCTGGTCACGGCGGCACTCAATGCGGTGGTGGCGGTATACATCTACACCCTGGTACCCGAGTTCCTGCTCCGCTTTCTGGTCTGGCTGCTGGTGCACACCGTCTATCGGCTCAGAGTGAAGGGCATCGAGCACATTCCGGCAACCGGCCCGGCGGTGTTGGTATGCAACCACGTCAGCTTTGTCGATGCGCTGGTGATCATGGCCGCAAGCCGCCGCCCGGTGCGCTTCGTGATGGATCACCGCATCTTCCGCATGCCGCTGCTGTCCTTTGCATTCCGAGAGAGCCGCGCCATCCCGATTGCCTCGGCAAAGGAGGACGGAGCGATGATGGAACGCGCCTTCGACGAGGCCGCCCGTGCGCTCGAAAATGGCGAGCTGGTGGCGATCTTTCCCGAAGGACGGATCACCGACACCGGCGAGCTTTACCCTTTCCGCCCCGGCATCCGCCGCATCGTCGAGCGCACACCGGTGCCGGTGGTACCGATGGCGCTGCGCGGCCTGTGGGGCAGCAGCTTCTCGCGCAAGGACGGGCCGGCGCTATCGCGCCTGCTGCACCGCGGAGTATTCAGCCGCATCGAGCTGGCCGTGGCCGCACCGCTGGCCGCGCTCGATGCCACCCCCGAACGTCTGCAGCAGCAAGTCACCGCCCTGCGCGGCGATATGCGCTGAACGCACGACCGCGGAGTACATGAGGTGAATATCTTGCTGTGGATCCTGGCTGGCGCGCTGCTTGGCCTGATGGACGGTGCCGGCGGCGCCGTTGCCGGCGCGGTCCTCGGTGCCATGATCGCCAGCCTGCGCAAGGAGCGCATGGCATCCATTGCGCACCAGGAAAGCCGGATCGCGAAACTCGAGCACGAGCTTGCGGCCCTGACCGAGCAGTTCGCACAGCGCGGCCTTCCGAATGGCGACGACGCGCGGATCGCGGCCGAAACTGCGCTCCGGCACGAAGGCACGACGGCAACCGAACTTGTCTTCGATCTCGAGCTCCCCCGCCCGCCCGAGACCGCGGTGGTGGCGCACAACACCACCCCGACTGGCCAGACCGAGGCCCCTGCCCCCCATGGCGCAGACCCGGCCCACGCGCCGCACCAGTCACCCGCACACCCCACGGCCGGCGCCAAACCTGCCGGCGGCGTCGACCTCGACGCGCTCTACACCCGCTGTCGGAGCTTTCTGTTTGGTGGCAACACCCTCGTTCGCGCCGGCATCCTGGTGCTGTTCTTCGGCCTCGCCTTCCTCGCCCGCTACGCGGTCGAACACGCGATGCTCCCACCCGAACTGCGGCTGGCGGGCATTGCCCTGTTCGGCCTTGCGCTCGGCGCACTCGGCTGGCGCCTGCGCGAGCGCAATCGCGGCTACGGCCTGAGCCTGCAAGGTGGCGGCATCGCGGTGCTCTACCTGAGCGCTTTCGCCGCGCTGCGGCTGTACGGCATCCTGCCGGTGGGCGCCACCTTCGTCCTGATGCTCGCGCTGGTCGCAGTTGCCGCCGTGCTTGCGATCCGCCAGGACGCACCGGCGCTGGCCATCATCGGCACCGCCGGCGGCTTTGCCGCGCCCATTCTGGCGTCGACCGGCGAGGGCAGCCATGTCCAGCTGTTCGGCTACTACGCCATCCTCAATGCCGGCGTGCTGGTGCTGGCGTGGCGCAAGGCGTGGCGCGGGCTCAACCTCACCGGCTTTGTGTTCACCTTCGCCATCGGCCTGGCCTGGGGTGCGCGCTTTTACGATCCGTGGCACTTTTCCACCACCGAACCCTTCCTCGTGCTGTTCTTCCTGATGTATGTCGCCGCCGCCGTGGCCTATGCGTGGAAGCGTGCGCCGACACTGCACGATCCGGTGGACGGCACCCTGGTGTTCGGCGTGCCGGTGGTCGGTTTCGGGCTGCAGGCAGCACTGGTGTTCGGCATGCCCCATGCATTGGCGTGGAGCGCCGCTGCGGTCGGGCTTTTCTACCTGTTGCTCGCCGCCGCGCTGCACCGCTTGGGCAAACCGGCACTCGGCCTGCTCGTGCTAAGCTTCACCGCGCTCGGCATCACCTTTCTCACCCTGGCCCTGCCGCTTGCCTTCGACGGCCGCTGGAGCGCCGCGGCGTGGGCGCTCGAAGGCGCAGCGCTATGGTGGGTGGGACTGCGCCAGCAACGCAGGCTCGCGGCCTCCGCGGGGCTGTTGCTGCAGGCCGGCGCCGCCGTGCTGTTCGCCGCGGACCTGGCGCAACATCCTGCGCTGCGCAACCCGGCGCTGATGAACAGCGCACTGCTTGGCACCACCCTGATTGCCGCGGCCGCATTCTTCAGTGCCTGGTGCGCCGAGCGCCAGACCGATTCCACCACCCGCCTGCGCACGCTGGGTCAGGTGCTGCTCGGCTGGGCCTGGCTGTGGTGGCTCGGCGGCGCCTGGGCAGAGATCGACACCCACCTCGCCACCGGCCACCAGCCCACCGCCGCACTGCTGTTGTTCGCACTGAGCGGGGCACTGGCAACCCGCCTGTGCCCGCGCCTCCAGTGGCCGGGGCTGTGCAGTGCGGGTTTGCTGCCACTCGCAGGCATGACCCTGGCGGTGGCGCAAACCACCGCTTACGGCGTGCCGCCGTCCGGTCATGCTGGCTGGCTGGCGTGGCCGCTCGGCCTGCTACTGCATGTTGTCTGCCTGCGTGCGCTCGACCACGACTGGCTCGACCACCGCCGGCTCGATCGCTCCCTGCTCACGCTTGGCCATGCTGCCGGGGTGTGGGTGGTGGCGTTTGCCCTGTCGCAGGAGATTGGCCAGCGGGTGGCAAGCCTGGTCGTGGGTGAGGGCTGGCAACTTGCCGCCTTCGCCCTCCCACCGGCGCTGGTTCTTGCGCTGCTGGCGCAACGCGCGCGCAGCGACCGGTGGCCGTTGTCGCACTGGCGCAGCGCTTACCTGCTGTGGGCCGCGGCCCCCGTGGCCGGCGCGTTGGCGCTGTGGTCGGCAGCGGCGCAGACGGTGGGCAATGGCGACGCGAGCCCACTCCGCTACGTGCCGCTGCTGAACCCGCTCGATGTCGTGCTGATCATCACGCTGGGGGCGATTGCGTGGTGGCTGCAGCGCGCGGCCGACGTGCTGGAACGCAACGCCGGGCCGCTCGTCCGCCTGCAGGCGGCAATCGCTGCGACCGCATTCATCGCGTTCAACGGTATGCTGTTGCGCGCCGTCCATCACACCACCGGCGTCGCGTGGAATCTGTCAGACCTGCTCGCCTCGGACACCACCCAGGCGACCCTGTCGCTATGTTGGGCGGTACTCGGCCTGGGTTTGATGCTGCTCGCCGGCCGCCGCGTCAGCCGCATGATGTGGCTGGCAGGTGCGGGCCTGATGGGCGCGGTGGTGATCAAGTTGTTCCTGGTGGACATGGCGGCCAGCGGGGCGCTGGCGCGCATCGTGTCCTTCATCGGCGCCGGCCTGCTCTTGCTGATCGTCGGCTATTTCTCGCCACTGCCACCGAAACGGGGCGAAAACGAAGCGGTGGCGGCGGGCACCTGAGCCCCCGGCCGCGCCGGAGACTGCTGCAGGTTCAGCGCAGACGGCCGAGCAGCCCATCGAGCTGATCGAGGCTGCCAAAGCGGATCGTGACCTCGCCAGCGCCCTTCTTGTTGGCCTTGATCTTCACCGTGGCGCCGATGGCGTCGGCGATTTCCTCTTCGAGCCGAACGATGTCGCGATCGGGCGTGAGCGCCGCTTTCTTGGGCCGCGGGTTCAGCGTGTGCTGTACCAGGCGCTCGGTGTCGCGCACCGACAACTGGCGGGCCGCCACAAAGTTGGCAAGCTGGATCTGACTCGCGCCGTCGAGCGGCAGCAAGGCCCGGGCGTGGCCCATGTCGATGTCGCCGGCCATCAGCAGCTCCTGCACCGGGCGCGCCAGGTTGAGCAGGCGCAACAGGTTGGAGGCCGCCGGGCGCGAACGGCCAACCGCATCGGCCGCTTGCTGGTGGGTCATCGCGAACTCGTCGATCAGACGCTGGATACCGCCGGCTTCCTCGAGCGGATTGAGGTCTTCGCGCTGGATGTTCTCGATCAGTGACATCGCCAGGGCGGCTTCGTCGGGGATCTCGCGCACCAGGCAGGGCACCTCGTCCAGGCCGGCGATCTGCGCCGCGCGCCAGCGCCGCTCGCCGGCAATGATCTCGTACTCGTCCTCGCCGACCGAGCGCACGAGAATGGGCTGCATCACACCCTGCGCCTTGATCGACGCCGCCAGCTCCTCGAGCGAACCGGGGTCCATGCGTGTGCGCGGCTGGTACTTGCCGGGCTGCAGCGCGTCGGTCGACAGCATCTGCAACGCGCCCTTGTCGGCTTCGTCGTCGCGGTTGGCAGCCAGCAGTGCATCCAGGCCGCGGCCGAGGCCTTTGAGTTTGGGTGGGCTCATGCGTCCGTCTTCGGTTCGGTGGCACCGGAACGGGATTCCGGCAGGAGGAACAAAGCTGCACTCCGGATCATGGCAGACCTCACAGGGTCTTCACCCGCTCGATCATCTCGGCGGCGAAGGCCAAATATGCCTGGGCGCCCTTGGACGATTTGTCGAACACCACGCCGGGCATGCCGTGGCTGGGGGCTTCGGCCAGACGCACATTGCGCGGCACGATCGCACTGAACACCTTGTCGCCGAAATGGCTCTCGAGCTGGGCCGAGACCTGCTGCTGCAAGGTCACCCGCGGGTCGAACATCACCCGCAGCAGGCCGATGATCTTGAGTTCGCGGTTGAGGTTGGCGTGCACCTTCTTGATCGAGCTGACCAGATCGGACAGCCCTTCCAGCGCGTAGTATTCGCACTGCATCGGGATGATCACGCCATGCGAGGCGCACAGACCGTTGAGGGTGAGCAGCGACAGCGACGGCGGGCAGTCGATCAGGACGAAGTCGTATTCGGCATCGAAAACCTTGAGCGCATCGCGCAGGCGCTTTTCGCGGTTGTCGAGATTGACCAGCTCGATCTCGGCACCGGCCAGATCGCGGTTGGCCGGCAGGATGTCGTAGCCGCCGGTCGACGACGTGAGGCGCACTTCGGCCAGCCCGGCCAGCCCGACCAGCAGGTGATACACCGACTGCGTGAGGCTGCGCTTCTCCACCCCGCTACCCATGGTGGCATTACCCTGCGGATCGAGGTCGATGAGCAGCGTGCGCTGACCGGCCTGATGCAGGGCTGCGGCGAGGTTGACGCAGGTGGTGGTCTTGCCGACCCCACCTTTCTGGTTGGCCACACAAAAAATACGCGCCATGGTCGTGGTCAGAGGATTCCGGTTGCAGGACGCACGCGGGGTGCGCACGTCCGGAAGTGTAGTTCAATGCGGCGGCGCAGCACGCGTACTGCAATCAATTTCATCGGCATGTCTCGCCTATCCTCGCCGGATCACCAGCAGGTGGCGCTCGGCACCCAGCCCCGGCACGGTGAGCGGATGGACTTCGCTCAGTACCCAGCCGTCCGGCAGCGCACCCAGCTCGTCAGCCGGGTGCACGCCCTTCATCGCATACAGCGCACCGCCCTCGGCCACCAGATGGCCGGAAAGCCGGGCGAAATCGGCAAGGCTGGAAAAAGCACGCGAGATCACGCCGTCGGCCGCGCCACCGGGCAGGCGATCGGGCTGCACCTGCTCGACCCGCGCGTTGATCACGCTGAAATTGCCCAGCCCAAGCTCGATCTTGGCCTGTTGCTGAAAGCTGGCCTTCTTGTTGACCGTCTCCACCGAGCTCACCACCAGCCCGCTGTGCACAATGGCCAGCGGTATGCCCGGCAGGCCGCCGCCCGAGCCGATATCGGCGAGCTTGCCCAGCGTGCCCACCCACGGCAGCACCGCCAGCGAATCGAGCAGGTGGTGGGTGATGACTTCCTGCGGATTGCGGATTGCCGTGAGGTTGTAGACCCGGTTCCACTTGAGCAGCAATTCGCCGAAGGCGAGCAGCCGATCGACGGTTTCCTGCGGCAGCACCATGCCGAGCGCGGCAATGCCGTCCGCCAGCTGACCGGCGTGGGGGGCGAGCGCGCCACTCATGCGGTACGCCGCTCCACACCCGCCCGCGCCGCCAGATCGCGACGCTTGAGCCACACCAGCAGCAGCGAGATTGCAGCCGGGGTAATGCCCTGGATGCGTCCGGCCTGACCGATGGTTTCTGGCTTGTGCTGGTTGAGGCGCTGCTGCACTTCCTTGGACAGGCCGCGCACCTCGGTGTAGTCGAGGTCGGGCGGCAACGCGGTGGATTCGGCCTGCAGCTGGCGCGCCACCTCGTCCTGCTGGCGGTCGATGTAGCCTTGGTACTTGGCCGCGATCTCGAGCTGCTCGACCACTTGCGGATCGGTTTCCGGGTTGTCCGGCGCCCCCGGCAGGCTCATCAGCGCAGCGTAGCTCGCTTCGGGGCGACGCAGCAGTTCGAAGTAGCGGTATTCGCGCTCCAGCAACTGGCCGACCACACGTTGCTGATCTTCCACCGGGATCGCCTCCGGCCGCGCCCAGGCCGCCTTCAGTCGCGCCATCTCGCGCTCGATCGCCTCGCGTTTGGTGCAGAACGCCGCCCAGCGCACGTCGTCCACCAGGCCGAGTTCGCGCCCCTTCTCGGTCAGGCGCAGATCGGCATTGTCCTCGCGCAGCTGCAGGCGGTATTCGGCGCGCGAGGTGAACATGCGATAAGGCTCGGACACGCCGCGGGTGACGAGGTCGTCGACCAGCACGCCGAGATAGGCCTCGTCGCGGCGCGGACACCAGGCCTCGCGCCCCTGCACCTGCAGCGCGGCATTGGCGCCGGCGAGCAGGCCCTGTGCGGCAGCTTCCTCGTAGCCGGTGGTACCGTTGATCTGACCGGCGAAGAACAGCCCGCCGATCGACTTCGTTTCCAGCGAGGACTTCAGGTTGCGCGGGTCGAAGTAGTCGTATTCGATGGCGTAGCCGGGGCGCAGAATGTGCGCGTTTTCCAGGCCACGGATACTGCGCACGACCTGCAGCTGCACATCGAAAGGCAGTGAGGTGGAAATTCCGTTGGGGTAGATCTCGTGCGTCTCCAGCCCTTCCGGCTCGAGGAAGATGTTGTGGCTATCCTTGTCGGCGAAGCGGTGGATCTTGTCCTCGATCGACGGGCAGTAGCGCGGCCCGACGCCCTCGATCACTCCGGAATACATCGGCGAGCGATCGAGGTTGGCGCGGATCACGTCGTGAGTGCGTTCGTTGGTGCTGGTCATCCAGCATGGCAGCTGCGCCGGGTGCTGGCTGGCCGAGCCGAGAAAGCTGAACACCGGCACCGGGTCGTCGCCCGGCTGCACCGTCATCACCGAGAAATCGATGGTGCGCGCATCGAGCCGCGGCGGAGTGCCAGTCTTGAGCCGGCCCTGCGGCAGCGCAAGTTCCTTCAGGCGCTGGCCGAGCGAGATCGCCGGCGGGTCACCCGCGCGGCCGGCCGGGTAATGCTGCATTCCGACGTGAATCAGCCCATTGAGGAAGGTGCCGGCGGTGAGCACCACCGTGGGCGCCTCGAAGCGCAAGCCGATCTGGGTGACAACGCCGGTGACCCGGTCGCCAACCACGGAGAGGTCGTCCACCGCCTGCTGGAACAGCCACAGATTGGGCTGGTTTTCCAGCCGCTTGCGGATCGCCGCCTTGTACAGCACGCGGTCGGCCTGGGCACGGGTGGCGCGCACCGCCGGGCCCTTGGACGCGTTGAGGATGCGGAACTGGATCCCGCCCTCGTCGGTGGCGGCAGCCATCGCGCCGCCGAGCGCATCGACCTCCTTGACCAGGTGGCCCTTGCCGATGCCCCCGATCGAGGGATTGCAACTCATCTGCCCCAGCGTCTCGATATTGTGGGTCAGCAGCAGGGTCTGCGCGCCCATGCGCGCCGCGGCGAGCGCAGCCTCGGTCCCGGCATGACCGCCGCCGACTACGATGACATCGAAACGGGTGGGATAGAGCATCTGGCGCTCCGCGCACTTACCTTGGGGGAAGGGGCAGGATTCTACGCCTTTGTGCCGCAAATGCCTAGCACAAGCAGCCGATGTTTCACGAAATAGTCATTCTTAAACATGGGTTTATCCACTTGCCAACGCTCCGCTCCCCTGCCACGTCATCCGCAGCCTCGCCGCGCACGGCCTCGACTTGATCATCCCGCTTGCAGACCTTCGTCAGCGTACGCATGCGCAATGCGCTGGAACTCATCGGCAACACAGAGGAAGGCGTCGACGATTGCAGGATCGAAATGCGCGCCGCGCCCTTCAACAATGATCTCCATTGCGCGGCCATGCGAAAAAGCGGGCTTGTACACCCGGCGACTGATCAGCGCATCGTAGACGTCTGCAATCGCCATCAGGCGGCCCGGAAAGGGAATTTCACTGCCCTTGAGTCCATAGGGATAACCGCTACCGTCCCATTTTTCGTGATGTCCGAGGATGATCTCGCGCGCCACCGCAAGAAAGGAGCTGTTACCCAGACTGCCTTCGGCCACTGCCAGCGCCTTGCTGCCATAAACCACATGCTGCTTCATTTCATCGAACTCTTCCGGCGTCAGCTTGCCCGGCTTGAGCAGGACCACATCGCGCACCGCCACCTTACCGATGTCGTGCAGCGGGGCACAGCGGTAAAGCAGATCGACGGTGGCAGCGTCCAGCAGATGCTGGTAGGGGCCATGTGCGCTCAGATGGCTTGCCAGTGCCCGCACGTAGCTCTGAGTACGCTTGATATGGCCACCGGTCTCCGAATCGCGGTACTCGGCCAGCGTTGCGAGCGCTTCAATGGTGACCTGCTGAGTCAGTACCAGTTCGGCCGTACGCGCCGCCACCAGCGCCTCGAGTCCTCTTTCATAGCGCTTGAGCGCCAGATGGTTGCGGACCCTCGCCTTCACCACCACCGGCTCAAAAGGCTTGCGGATGTAATCCACCGCGCCCAGTTCCAGCCCGGTGGCTTCGTCGCCGGTCTGCGCAAGCGCGCTGATGAAAACTACCGGGATGTGCTCGGTAGCGGGGTTGCTCTTGAGCCTGCGGCAGACTTCGTAGCCATCCATCCCGGCCATCATGATGTCGAGCAGGATGATGTCCGGCTGAGGCGAAACAAGCGCGATCGCAAGCCCCTTTTCGCCTGAAATGGCAGCATGCACAACGTACTCGTCGCGCAGCAGTTGACGCAAGGCCTCGATATTATCCGGCGTGTCGTCCACAACCAGGATGCTTTGTGTGTCTTCAGTGATGGTCATCTGTGGTCTCGGCGTCCAGGCCGTTTGGCGACCGAAAGTCGCGATCTACATGCAAGGCGTCGCCAAGCGCATCAAGCAGCGCAAGGGCACCATCGAAATCGAAGCGACTGACACGCTGCTCCAGCTGGGCAAGCCGCAGGTCCTGAGCACCCAGTTGCACACGGATATCATCCATCACATCCACTGCATCCGTATTGCTGGTGACGAGAAGATGATGCAACAAGGAGAGACTGCCCGCCAACCGCTCGGGATCGAACGTGGCCGGCCGACCGGTCGCAGGCTGTACCGCCTTCATCCATGCCGCCAGCCCGTCGATGACAGGGCTGAGTGTAGCCTCAAGCGCACACATGTGGCGTTCGATCGCCGCGGTGCTTTCCACATTGCGACATGCAAGCTCCAGCGCTCCGGCCGCCTGCGCGAGGTCAGCTGCGCCGATGCTGCCGGCAACGCCCTTCAGCGTATGCGCCAGGCGGGTGGCGACCAAGGGCTCACCCGACGCCTGCGCGCGACGAAACTGTGCGACGAAATCCCGCTGCCCCTGCAGGAAGAGCCCCAGCAGTTTGCGGTAGGTACGCGCGCTACCATTGGCCAACGCCAACCCGGCCTGCAGGTCGACACCAGGCAACTGCTCGGGCAGCGCCGCCAGCTCTGTCACCACAGCCCCCTCGGCCGCCGCCGCAGCGCATGCCGAAGACATCAATCGCACCTGCGGGCGTATCCATCTGGCCATGGTGACGAACATCCGACCGACATCGATGGGTTTGTCGATCTGGTCATTCATGCCCGCAGCAATGGCCCTGGCACGATCACCCGCCATCACATCGGCGGTCATCGCGATCACCGGCAGCTCCTGCCAGCGGGGTTCGCACCGGATGGCACGCGTGGCTGCATAGCCATCCATCACCGGCATCTGCAAATCCATCAACACGCCGTCGAAGGCCTCCCGCGCCAGCCAGTCGAGCGCCTCCTGGCCGTTGTTGGCGATTCGCGCCGAGACCCCGGCATCCGAGAGCAGATCCATGGCCAGCTCCTGATTGAGCTCATTGTCCTCCACCAACAGAACATGCGCCCCGCGCAGGTGCTCGGTCACCGCGCGGGTTTCCTCTTCGCGCATCGCCCGGCGTGCCCGCACCGGCACCTTGTACCCCTGCACCCGCAGGATGGAATCGAGCAACGCGGACGGAGTGACCGGCTTGGCCAGCACTCCGTTCACCCCGGCGTCAGCCGGTACCTCACCCGGGTCGCGCGCGGTGACCATGATTAACCTGGGCTGCTGAGCCGGCGGCAAATCACTGCGTATGTGGCGTGCACACTCCAGACCGTCCATGCCCGGCATCATCCAGTCCATCAACACCATGCCGTAGGGTGTGCCACGCTGCTGTGCAGCATGCAACTCGGCCAGAGCCTGCGCTCCACTGGCCGCGCCAGTGACACAAAACTTCAGCGCATTCAAAATGTTGGCGATAAGCTCGCGGGCGCTGTCGTTGTCATCCACCACCAGCACATGCATACCTTCGAGGTCGGCATCCGGCAACCGAGCGCTCTCCTGCGCTTCGGCACAGCAGGTGACGGGCACAGTGAACTGGAAGACGCTACCCTCGCCCTCCACGCTATCCACCCCGATCCGCCCACCCATCATCTCGACCAGGTTCTTCGAGATTGCCAACCCGAGGCCAGTGCCGCCATAGCGCCGCGTAGTGGAACTGTCCGCCTGAGAGAACTGCTGGAACAGCCGTGCCCGTTGTTCCGGGTTGATGCCGATGCCGGTGTCGCGCACGGTGAAATGCAGCACCAGCATGCCACAGGGCCCTGCCTGCTCCTTAGTGCCCTCAACCGCATCATCCTCGTTCCGGGCCACCCGAACTTTCACCACCACCTCACCACGCTCGGTAAACTTGACCGCGTTGTAGCCGAGGTTGCACAACACCTGACCGAGGCGCAGCGGGTCGCCGATAAACACGTGCGGCAGCTCGGGCGGAACATCGAGCAGCAACTCCAGGTTCTTCTCCTCAGCCTTCAACCCGACCACATTGGCAAAATCACCGAGCACATCCTGCAGGTTGAACTCCACCTGCTCCAGCACAAGCATGCGCGCCTCGATCTTGGAGAAGTCGAGGATGTCGTTGATCAGGCCAAGCAAGGACTCGGCCGAACGATGTACTTTCATCAGATAGTTGCGCTGCCGATCGGAGAGTTCGGTGCCAAGCGCCATCTGCACCATGCCAATGATCACGTTGAGCGGCGTGCGAATCTCGTGACTCATGTTGGCGAGGAAGTCCGACTTGGCGCGGCTGGCCTCCGCGAGCTCGGCGGTGGTCGCCGTGAGTTCAGCGGTACGTTCTGCGACCCGCCGCTCGAGCTCGTTCTGGATCGCACTCAACTCAGCGGTGCGCTCTGCAAATCCGTGCGCGAGTGCTTCGAGTTCGTCACCAGTGCCCAATGGCTCTCCCAAAACATCGGCTGGCTGATTGGTGACCACGCGTCGATGCAGCGCAAGAATAGGGCGAGCGATAGAGTTGCCGATCCAGGCGGAGATGAACACCGCAGTAAGCGTCAACAAGGCACCCATCAACAGAAAGCGTTGCACCACCGCCCACACCGCGCTGCGATGAACCGCCTCGGGTACGCCGATCTCCAGTTGCAGATCGAGCGCACCGAGCAGGGGAACCCGCTCATTGGGGGCAAACTGCTGGCTGATGTAAGGCTCCTGGACCAGGTAGTTGGACGCGACCAGCTCCCGCGTGCCGCTGAACAACCGGAAGTAAGCCTGCGGATAATCGAGCTGATGGCGTTGGCTGATCGCACCGAGGTCGAACTCCACCACCACCGCACCCTGCACCGTGTTGTAAAACACGATGGGTGCGGCCACCACCAGACGGTCGCCGGGCGAACGGATGAATAGCACCCGCCGACCCATGGCCAGCGCACCACGCAGTTCGGGAGAGGCGTTGTAGCTGCCTCCCGCATAGTGGGTCTGATAAACCGGTCTGCCATCGAAGTCGACCAGCGCGAACCCCACCACATCACGCCCTTCGGCAAAATTCTCGGTCAGCTTGGGGAGGTAGGTATCGCGTCCGGTGGCGTCGACCAGACCATTGACCACCAACTGGTTATCCGCAAGCCGTTCAGTGTTCTCGACCAGATAGGCGATACGTTGCTCGAGCAAGCCCTGCTCGGAGCGCCCCAGGCCCAACAGCGTGCCCTGCATCTGCTGGTTCAGATAACTGTCCATCAAGACTGCAACCAGCGCTGTCGCGAGCACCATGGTGGCGACGACGAAGCCGGATACCTGCAGCATCAGACGGCGCTTGAGACTGCGCCCCGAGGGCAGCGCGGGAGGCGCTGCAGGGGGTGGCGTATCCACGGCAGGCAGAGGCCGGTTCAAGGCTTCACCCCGACGATTGCGCCGTCTTCTGCGTAGCGCGCCATACGATAGTCATTCAGGTCCAGCGCGTCGTGTCTCTCGGGGGTGAAGGCCGGGGCGTACCGCCTGACTGCGCCGTCGAAGGGCGGCAAGTGCTCCAGCGCCTTGCGCACCGCCCCGCGCTCGGTACTGCCCGCCCTGGTAATTCCGAGCGCAAGCAGATGCACCAGGTCGTAAGCCTGCGCCACTGCCTGCGGCGCGGCAATTGCGCGCACACTGTCCAGCCCGTGGCGAATCCGGTAGCGCTCGGCCAGCGCACGGCTGACCGGACGCGAATTGTCGATGAAGGAGAAGGTCTGGAAGAAGCTCAGATCCAGCTTCGCCAACGCCTCGCGATTGTCACCCCAGAAATCGCCACAGCTGTTTCCCCAGTGCGACACCAGACGCGGGGCAGCGCTACGCTCGGCAAGTGCGCGAACGATCAGGCCACCTTCCATGGGACTCGAAACCAGCACCAGCGTGTCGGCACTCGATCGCTCGATGCGGGCCAGCTGCAGGCCAAAGTTCACTTCGCTCCGACTGAAGCTTTCCATCGCCACGAAGTCCAGTCCCGCGCGCTGAAGCTGCACCCGCATTGCTTCCAGATTGCCGCGTCCCCAGACCGAGTTCTCGAACAGTATTGCCGGCCGTTGCCCCTGACCCACGACATATTCGATCAGGAACGGCACTGCCAGCACATCATTTGCCGATACCCGGAACACCGGATCATGATTGGGCCCGTCGGCCATCACTTCGGCTGCCGCCGACCACGCGACTAGAAAGGGCAGGCCGAGCTCGCGGACGACATCGGCCTGCGCCACCACGACATTGGCCTGCACCCCGCCCAGCACCGCCACCACATCGGGCCGTGCGGCAAAGTGCTTCATGTTGCTCACCCCGACGCTGGGCATCCCCTTGTGATCGCGGGCGATCAGTTGCAGGGGCTTGCCCAGCACACCGCCCGCTGCGTTGATCTCCTCGATCGCCAGCGCTGCGCCGCGTTTGAATCCCAGCCCGGCCCTACGACAATCTTGCGACAGATCGGCGTCCAGGCCGATGACGAGGTGCTCGCCGGCGCCGTACTTGTGATCGAGCAACTCCTCGGTACGCGCCATCACGTCGGCACCGATCGCGTCTTCGAAAAGGGCGGGGATGTGTTCCGTGTGGGCCACGAATTGCTCACGCTCGGCGTCGGTCAGCTCATGGATGCTAACCCCCGCCTGGCGTATGGTCTCGAGCAAGGCCTCCTCACGCCGATGGGTTTCCTCGCGCTCCCACGGGGTCAGCTCGCGTGCCGTGCCAAGCAGCAGATCCTGTACGTCTGGCGGCAGTTCGTCGAACACCTTCGCGCTGATCATGAACACGTAGCCGAGGTAGCCGTGGCTGCTCAACGTCAAGTGAGACTGCACTTCATGAAGCCCCATGCTGACGATGGCGACGAGCGGATTCTCCTGCCCGCTCACCACCTTGTCGGCCAAGGCCTGGCGCGTGGCGTGAAAGTCGATCGGGATGGAATGGGCGCCAAGGGCACGAAACTGCTCCATCAGCAGCCGGCTCTTCATGGTCCGCATGTCCAGGCCCTCGAAGTCCTCGGGTCGATGCAGCGGGCGGTTCGCGGTGAAGTGCTTGAATCCGTTTTCCCAGAAGGTGACGCCAACCAGATCGATTTCACGCAGCTTGCCGAGCAGCATCCGGCCCGGCTCGCCATCGAGCATGTCGTAGAGATCATTGCGCGAGGGGAAATAGAACGGCAGATCGGCGTACTGCATTGCCGGCACCGACGCGCTGATCTTGGCCGTGGGAATCAGCAGGATGTCGAGTTCACCGCGGCGAGCCATCTCCAGCATCTGATCGTCGGTACCGAGCTCCTGGGCGGGAAAAACCTCCACCCGGACCCGACCGGCGCTGCGCTGCGCGACACTTTCCGCAAACCGGATGGCCGCCTGATGCAGGGCACTATCGACCGGAATGTTGTGACCGAATCGCAACACACGCTCGGCACCGGTTGCGGCCGGCTCCGGCGCAAGCGTCACCGGATCGCTGCGATGCAATAGTGACGCGGCAAGTCCCATCGCGATCAACAGGATCAGCCCGATGGCAACCATGACGGGATTCTTCAACATGACGCGGGTCCTTGCGCGACCGACCACAAGGATGACCCCAGGCAACTGGCCGAACGCCGAAAAAAGTCGGTTCTGAGCACGATTTTACTCTGTCATACCGAAACCCCGATGTGCATTGCAGCACATCGACCCACCGCCTCAGGCCTTCGCCGCCAGACCCAAGGGCAGCGCGCTCTTGTCGATCACCCGGCGCAGCACGAAGCTCGAGCGCACCCCGGTCACCCCTGCGATCCGGGTGACCCGGTTGAGCAGCAACTCCTGATAGGCGTCCATGTCGGCGACCACCACCTTGAGCTGGTAGTCGGCATCCTGACCGGTAATCAGCAAGCATTCGAGCACCTCGGGGATGGCTCCGACCTCGGCCTCGAAATGACTGAAGCGCTCGGGCGTGTGGCGGTCCATCGAGATGTGGATCAACGCCATCAGCGACAGGCCGAGCTTCTTTGCATTGAGCATCGCCCGGTAGCCGGTGATCAGGCCGGACTCCTCCAGCGTGCGTACCCGGCGCAAACACGACGATGGTGACAGGCTGATGCGGTCGGCCAGCTCCTGGTTGCTGATGCGGCCGTCCTGTTGCAGGGCGTCGAGAATCTCGCGATCGTAGCGGTCGAGCTGCATGGTCTGTGGCCTCGGCAGTATGGACTGGCTAAATATTGCACGAATCATACCTGTGATGCACGTTCCTGCCAGAATCAGCCCCATCGGACCCCAAACTTGCAATCGTCTGCGCCACCGCCCTCGGTAAGATTCAAGCCATACACCGATCACGCTCCGCACCGAGGACAACACCATGATGTCGCCCAACCCCGCCGCCAAGTACCGACCCTTCGCCCCGATCCGCCTCGCCGACCGTCAGTGGCCGAACCGGGTCATCGACAAAGCGCCGATCTGGATGAGCACCGACCTGCGCGACGGCAACCAGGCGCTGTTCGAGCCGATGAACGTCGAGCGCAAGATGCGCATGTTCCGCACCGTGTGCGAGATCGGCTTCAAGGAGATCGAGGTCGGCTTCCCGTCGGCGTCGCAGACCGACTTCGACTTCGTGCGCCAGCTCGTCGAGGGCGGCCACGTGCCGCAGGACGTCACCATCGAGGTGCTCACCCAGGCGCGTCCGGACCTCATCCGCCGCACCATGGAATCGGTGCGCGGTGCGCGCCGGGCCATCATCCACGTCTATAACGCCACCTCGCCGACCTTTCGCGAAGTCGTGTTCGGCATGAGCAAGCCGGAGGTGGTCGCACTCGCGGTGTCGGCGGTGCGCCTGATCAAACAGCTCGCCGCCGAACAGCCGGAAACAGAGTTCGTGCTCCAGTACAGTCCGGAAACCTTCTCCGCCACCGAAGTCGAGTTCGCGGTCGAGGTGTGCGACGCGGTCACCGCCGAATGGGGCGCGACCCCAACCAACAAGGTCATCCTCAATCTCCCGGCCACGGTGGAAGTCGCCACCCCCAACATCTATGCCGACCAGATCGAGTGGATGCACCGCCATGTCGCCCGCCGCGACAGCGTCATCCTCAGCCTGCATCCGCACAACGACCGCGGCACCGGCGTCGCCGCAGCAGAGCTCGGCATCATGGCCGGCGCGGACCGGGTCGAGGGCTGTTTGTTCGGCAACGGCGAACGCACCGGCAACGTCGACATCGTCACCCTCGCGCTCAACCTCTACACCCAGGGCGTGCATCCGGGGCTCGACTTCTCCGACATCAACGCGGTCGCACGTACCGTCGAGTACTGCAACCAGCTCCCTATCCACCCACGCCACCCGTATGTGGGGGATCTCGTGTTCACGGCCTTCTCCGGTTCCCACCAGGACGCCATCAAGAAGGGATTCGCCGCTCAAGAGGCAGGCGCCCCGTGGAACGTACCCTACCTCCCGATCGACCCCGCCGACGTCGGCCGCAGCTACGATTCGGTGATCCGGGTTAACAGTCAGTCGGGCAAGGGCGGCATCGCCTACCTGCTCGAGACCGAGTACGGCGTGGTGATGCCGCGCCGCTTGCAGGTGGAGTTCTCGCGCGAGGTGCAGCAAGTCACCGACGCCACCGGCGGCGAGATGAGTGCGGCCGCGATCTGGACGCTGTTCGGCCGCACCTATCTCAACACCGTCGAACCGGTGCGCTACTGCGAGCACCACCTGTTCGAGCACGGCGCCGCGCAGGGCATCCGCCTCGTGGTCGAACTCGACGGCACCCGCCACCTGCTCGTCGGTGAG
Source organism: Azoarcus sp. (assembly GCA_030656215.1). Classification (GTDB taxonomy): domain Bacteria; phylum Pseudomonadota; class Gammaproteobacteria; order Burkholderiales; family Rhodocyclaceae; genus Parazoarcus. The sequence continues at coordinate 32,192 of JAUSOD010000010.1, read as the reverse complement.
GGCAACGGCCCGATCGACGCCGCGGTGCATGCCTTGCGCACGGTCGGGATCGACGTGCAGGTGCGCAGCTTCGAGGAGCGCTCGATCGCACCCAGCGAGGACGGCGGCAACGCCCGCGCCTGCGCCTTCCTCGAGCTCACCCCGGCCGATGGCAGCAGCGGCGACGTGTATGGCGTCGGGATCGACGGCAACATCGTCACCGCTTCGATCCGGGCCATCGTCAGTGGGGTGAACCGGCTGCCCACGGTTGCGGCACAGGTCCCGCTGGCGCAGGAGCAGGCGGCCTGAAGCGTCGGGCCGACGGGGACAGCTGGAACACCTACGGCCGGACGGTTACCACTTCGGTGATATTGATCCATCTTTGATCCTGATCAAGTCTTGCTGTTGCAGGTCCTTGATCTCGGTCAAGTTTGGCCATTCGATATGACATACGATGGGCGCGCACTTTTTCATATAACACGCCCAGGGAACCGCAATGAAAGCATCTACCGTACTTGCATCCGCAATCGCCCTCGCCCTCGTCAGCCCGCTTGCGTTCGCCCACAAGGCAGGGGACGTGGTGGTACGTGCCGGCGCCGCGATGGTCAACTCGCAGACCGACAGCTCCGAAATCAAGGTCAATGGCACCAAGGTGGCAGGAAGCGAGGCCACGGTGAATGACAACACCCAGCTCGGCCTTACCCTGAGCTACATGTTGACCGACCACGTCGGCATCGAGCTGCTGGCCGCCACGCCCTTCACCCACCGTGTCGGGGTCAAGGGCGTCGGTGCCGGCATCGACGGCAAGCTCGCCGACGTCAAGCATCTGCCGCCCACCCTGTCGGTCCAGTACTTTCCTCTGGAGCCGAGCTCGAAATGGCAGCCCTATGTCGGTGCGGGCATCAACTACACGACCTTCTTCGATGAAAAGCTCACCAGCGCTCAGAAGGCAAACGGCTTCTCCAGCCTGAGCCTGAGCGACTCCTGGGGCCTCGCGCTGCAGGTGGGTACGGACATCATGATCACCGACAAGCTGATGCTCAACGCTGCCATCTGGTACATCGATATCAACACCACCGCAAGTGCCCGTCTCGGTGGCGTCAACAAGGTCAAGGTGGACGTTGAAATCGATCCGTGGGTGTTCATGGTGGGGGTCGGCTACAAGTTCTGACCGGGTTCTCCCTTCGTCCGCCCGGGACGTTGAAACAGGGGCGACAGCTTGCGCTGTCGCCCCTGTTTCTTTGCGCCGCGGGGCTCAGGGCGGAGGAGCGGTTCGAGCCCCGCCGTCGCGCCGCACGCTGTACACGTACAGCGTTTCGACCCGCTCCCGCGCCCACGGCGTGCGGCGCAGGAACTTCAGGCTGGAGGCGATGCTCGGATCGTGGGTGAAGCAGCGAATCTCGATCTGCCGTCCGAGCTCGTCCCAGCCGTACTGGCTGACCAGTTCGTTCAGGATGGCCTCCAGGGTAATGCCGTGGAGGGGGTTGTTGGGCTGTTGTCCGCTCATGGGCACCGACCCTCACACGGTGGCGAAGCGCCCGCGCAGAAAGGCCAGGATTTCGTCGGATTCGTACATCCACTGGCTCTTCCCCGATCGATCGGTGATCTTCAGACACGGTACCTTGGCCCGCCCGCCGCCGCGCACCAGCGCCTCGCGGTTGCTGCCTTCCTGTTGTGCGTCGCGGCGCTCGATCGGCAGCGCCAGGCGGTGCATCTCCTGCCTGACCTTGATGCAGAACGGGCAGGTCTTGTACTCGTACAGCACCAGATCGCGGCACTGCTTGTCCACCTTCGCCTGCACCGCGGGCGGGCGTACCACGGCCTGCGGCCGGGTCAGCCGTTCGCGCGCCATCATCACCGGTCCGAGGACGAGGCGCAGCGTTCTGAAGAAAGTTCTGATGACGGGTTTCATGGTCAGTTCCAGTTAGTCATGTGGGTCATACATTAAGGGTAGCGCCCACCGGCGCCGCCCGAAGTCAAAGATCGAGTTGCAAGGACGCAAGCCGCGCGTAAAGTCCGCCCTGCTGACGCAGGTCAGCCGGGGTGCCGGTCTCGACGACGCGCCCATGATCCATCACCACGATGCGGTCGGCCTTTTGCACCGTGGCCAGGCGGTGGGCGATGATCAGCGTGGTGCGCCCCTGCATCGCCGCGCTCAAGCCCTTTTGCACCAGGATTTCGGATTCGGCATCGAGCGCGCTGGTGGCTTCGTCGAGCAGCAGCAGGCGGGCGCCCTTGAGGATCGCCCGCGCAATCGCGATGCGCTGGCGCTGGCCACCTGACAAGCGGGTGCCGCGTTCGCCGAGAAAGGTCTGGTAGCCGTCGGGCAGTCGGTCGATGAACTCGTCCGCCACCGCCGCTCGCGCCGCCTGCACCACCTCCTCGTCGCTCGCATCCATGCGACCGTAGCGGATGTTCTCCAGCGCATTGGCGGAGAAGATTACTGGATCCTGCGAGACGATGGCGATGTCCTTGCGCAGGTCGTTCAGGCTCAGTTCGCGGATGTCCTGGCCGTTGATCCGGATGCAGCCGCCGGACACCTCGTAATAGCGCAGCAGGACCTGAAACAGACTGGTCTTGCCCGCGCCCGAAGGCCCCACCAGGGCCACGCTCTCGCCCGCCGCGATGTCCAGGCAGATGTCGTCCAGCGCCCGCGTCTGTGGCCGTGCGGGGTAGGAGAAGCTCACGTGGTCGAAGCTCACCGCAGCCTGCGCCGAGGGCACTGGCGGTTGCGGCGCGGCGGCCTCGCGGATCGCCGATTCGGCATGCAGCAGTTCGAGCAGGCGCTCGGTGGCGCCGCTCGCCCGCATCACGTCGCCCCACACTTCCGCCATGGTCCCGACCCCGCCCGCCACCAGCGCCGCATACAGCACGAAGGAGGCGAGCTGGCCACCGGTCAGCGTACCCGCATGCACCTGGTGCGCGCCTATCCACAGGACGAAGATGATCGTGCCCATCACCGCGGTGATGATCAGCGCGGTCAGTGCCGCGCGCACCCGGGTGCGCCGCAGCGCGGTGACGAAGCTGGTCTCGGTGCGATCGGCAAAACGCATCGCCTCCTGCCGCTCCTGGGTGTAGGCCTGCACCGTGGGCATGGCGTTGAGGATTTCACCGGCCAGCGCCGAGGCGTCGGCAATGCGGTCCTGCGATTCACGCGAGAGCTTGCGCACCTTGCGCCCGATCGCGACGATGGGCAGCGTGAGCAAGGCCATCAGGCCCAGGTTCAGGGCAAACAGTTGAAAGCTGGTGACCGCCAGCATGACCATGCCACCGATGAACTGGAACAGGCTGCGCAAGCCCATCGAGATCGAACTGCCCACCACGGTCTGGATCAGCGTGGTGTCGCCGGTCAGGCGCGACAGCACCTCGCCGGTCTGCACGGTCTCGAAAAACTGCGGCGACTGCCCGACCACGCGCGCGTACACCGCGCTGCGCAAGTCCGCGGTCACCCGCTCGCCCACCCACGACACGGTGTAGTAACGCGCCGCCACGGCCAGGGCCCAGAACGCCGCCAATGCAAACAGGGCAATGAAGTGCCCGTCCAGGCTCAAGCCACCGAGCAGACCCTCATTCGTCCGCGCACGCTCGCCGAATCCGAAACCGAAATCGATCAGGTCGCGAAACGCCAGCGGCACCACCAGGATGGTGGCCGAACCGAGGCACAGCAGCACGAAGGCCAGCGCCAGCCGCGCCCGGTAGGGGCGCAGAAAGGGTAGCAGTCCACGCAGGGCGGACAAGCGGCGGGTAGCGGGATCGGCGCCTGTCACTGCAACGAGGGGAGGGGGAGAGGGCGCGGTGCGTGCGGACATCCCCGATTATCGTCGATCACAGGAGCGCTGTCCCGGCGCCTCACCGCCAACCAGGCGCTCGATTCCCCGTTCAAAGCGGAAAGTCCACTTCCGGCCGGCACGCAAGTCATGCCCCGCGACCGGAGCGGATGGCAGCGATCGGCAGGCTGAGCGATATTGGTATGAAGATCTCTGAATACTTCCTACAATTCCGCCACAATCAAGTCGCTAACAGTCAACGAAGCGATGCGCCTCGGTGCCCAATTCAGCTTCTGATCAGAGACAATGCGCAAATGAACCTTCACACGTTTTTCGCTCGCAGTATGATCGCCGCGGCCCTGATCGGCGCAGCCGGCAGCGCCGCCGCCCATACCGCCTGGCTCGAGCGTGGCGGCGCTGGCGGGCAGTATCGCGTCGTGTTCGGCGGCCACGAAGGCAAGACCGAGTCCTACCCCGCCAGCAAGGTCGGCACCGTCACCGCACTCGGCGGCGACGGCAGTGCGCTGCCGGTCGAGCGCCGCGAGGCGGCCGACGGCGTACACCTGCAGGTCGGCGGCGAGGCCGCGGTGCTGCTGATGAGCTTCGACAACGGTATCTGGAGCAAGCCGGGCGGCGGACGCAGCGTCAACCGGCCGATGAACGAGGTGCCCGGCGCCACCAGCGGTGTGCACGCGATGAAGTACCACAAGACCATCGCCCGCTGGGGCGAGGCCGCGACCCGCGCCTGGGGCCAGCCCTTCGAACTGGTTGCAGTGGATGTCGCCGCACCGCGTGCCGGTGCGCCGCTGAAGCTGCGCGTGCTGATCGACGGCAAGCCGGCCGCCGGGATCAAGCTCGCGATCGATGAGGAGGCACCCGGCGTCACGAGCGATGCCGACGGCGTCGCCACCATCGTGCCCCGGGCCGGCTTCAACAGGATCTGGGCGGGACAGCGCAGCGCGGTCCACGGCGAGGCGCGCTTCACCACGCGGTCGATCGAGTACATCCTCGGCTTCGAGGTGGCGGCGACCAAATGATCGCTCCGTCCCGTGCCTCCACCGCATTCCTGTGCCACCTTTGCGTGGCGCTGACCCTGCTCGCGGGCAGCGCCCACGCGCTCGCCCATGGCCTGCGCGTCACCGCCCATGCCGCGGGCGAGGACGTGGTCGGTCAGGCGCTGTACTCCGACCTGACGCCGGCCGCCGGCCTGTTCGTCGATATCCTCGACCCGACCACCGCCACCAGACTGGCCGACGGCAGCAGTGGCGACGACGGCCGCTTCCGTATCGCGGTCCCGTCGCTGCCGGCCTACCGCGTGGTGGTCGAGGGCGAAGAAGGACACCGTGCCGAAGCCCACGCGCCCCGGCTGACCAGCGGTGGCGCGGTGGATGTGGATGCGCTGCGCCTGCTGCGTGAGGACATCGCCCGCATGGAAGCGCGCATCCGGCTGCAGGATATCGTCGGTGGCATCGGCTACATCTTCGGCCTGGCCGGTCTCACCGCCTGGTTCATGGCGCGGCGGAGGAAGTAATGCATCTGGCGGATGGCGTGCTGAGCGCACCGGTGCTGCTGACCAGCACCGCGCTGTCGGTGGCCGGTGTGGCGTTTGGCCTGCGTCGGCTGCGCGAGGAGCAGCTGCCGCTGGCGGCGCTGCTCGGCGCGGCGTTCTTCGTTGCCAGCACCATCCATGTGCCGGTCGGCGTAGGTAGCGTGCACCTGATCCTCAACGGCCTGGCCGGACTGTTGCTGGGCTGGGCGGTGTTTCCGGTGCTGTGCGTTGCGCTGGCGCTACAGGCGGCGCTGTTCTCCTTCGGCGGCTTCGCCGTGCTCGGCGCCAACCTGCTGATCATGGCCCTGCCCGGAGTGGCCGCGCACCACATGCTGCGCGGCCGGCTCGGGCCGGGCGTTGCTCACCTGCAGGCACTGATCTCGGGTGCCGCCTGTGGCGTGATCGGCATCGGTGGCGCGGCACTGCTGGCCGGCGCCCTGCTCGCCCTGTCGGGCGGCCGGGTGTTCAGCGAGCTGATCGTACTGTTCGGCCTCGCGCACCTGCCGGTGCTGGTAGTGGATGCGGCGATCGGTGCCTTCACCGTCGCCACTCTGGTCCGGATGATGCCGCAGGCACTCGCATCGGTGCGCTCATGAGCGCTTCCGCGCGGCCGCCCGAAGGGGGCGCTCCCTCCCTTGGGGAGGGTGTCGCGCGGCGACGGGACGGTAGTCCAGTGAGCGCCCGGCCCGCCCCACCCGCCAGGCAGGTGCGTGTGCCGCGCGTGCGCCTGGCAGCAGCGGTCGGCGCCAGCGTCGGAATCTCCCTGCTGAACGACCCTGGCCTGCTGCTCGCTGCGGGTGGCCTCGGACTTGCCCTGCTGCTCGCTGCGATACTGAGCTCCGGCAACATGAGCCGCCTGCTGCGTCGACTGCTGGTGGTGAATGTCTTCGTGCTGATGCTGTGGCTGACGCTACCCTGGGAGCTGGGCGCAAACGGTCTGGCCGCATCGGACGAAGGGCGCCGGCTGGCGCTGCTGATTTCCCTGCGGACCAATGCCATCGCCTTGTGCTGCATCGGCCTGCTCGCCGGAATGGACGCCTTCGCGGTGGCGCGTGCCGCGTCCGGTCTCGGGCTGCCACCCAAGATGGCCCGCCTGCTGGCACTGATGGTGCGCTACTTCGGCCTGCTCGACGACAGCCGCCGGCGGATCGAGCGTGCGATGCGCGCACGCGGCTTTCGGCCAGGCTTCAATCTCCGTACGCTGCAGGTCCTGGCCCAGTTGGTGGCGCTGCTGCTGGTACACGCCATGCTCCGTGCGGAGCGGGTCGGCATGGCCATGCGCGCCCGCGGCTTTGCCCCACACACCCCGCCCGCCTCCCCGGCGAACCGGCGGCGGCCGGCGGCGGCACCGGCACCGGCACTCGGCGCCTCGCTGCTGCTGCTCGGCATCGTGCTTGGCAGCGCCTGGCTGGGCATCGGTTGATGCGTCCGGATTTGCCCCTGATCGCGGCACGCGGCCTCGGAGTGCAGCGACACGGTCGCCCGGTCCTGTGCGACGTCGATCTGATCCTGCACCCGGAGGAACGCCTGTTCGTACTCGGTCCCTGTGGCGCCGGCAAATCCACCCTGCTGCTGACTTTGCTCGGCTTTGTGCCGGCCAGCGCAGGCACCATACACGTGTTCAACCGGCCGTGTCGCTGCGAAGCCGACTTTGCCCCGCTGCGCGGGCCACTGGGCTTGCTGTTCCAGGACTCCAACGACCAGCTGTTCGGCCCCACGGTCATCGAGGACGCTGCGTTCGGCCCGCTCAACCAGGGTCTGTCGGCGGCCGCGGCCCGCGAACGGGCATGGGCAGCACTGCAACAGGTAGGCATCGACGGCCTTGCCGAGCGGCCGGTGCATGAGCTCTCCGGTGGCGAACAGCGCCTCGCCGCACTGTCAGGCGTATTGGCCATGCAGCCGACGGTGCTGTTGCTCGATGAACCAACCGCATCGCTCGATTCCGACTCCGCAGCCCGTGTCTCCGCGGTGCTGGCCGCAAGCGGCCTGCCGATGGTGGTCGCATCCCACGACACCGCACTGGTCGACCGGCTTGCCACCCGCTGCATGACACTGGGAGGCGGTCCCGCACCGGCGTGCTAATCTGCCACCGACTGCGGAACGAAGGAACGAGGGGAGATAAATGGAACGCATCACCATCTCACTGGATGAGGAACTGGCCAGCGCGTTCGATGCGCTGATCGCCGAACGTGGCTACCGCAACCGTTCCGAGGCGATGCGCGACCTCCTGCGACGAGAGCTCGAGGCCTCGCACCAGGGCAAGGAGGCCGACGGCCAGTGTGTGGCCACGCTGAGCTATCTGTACAACCATCACGAACGTGACCTCGCCGAGCGCCTCACCGGCCTGCAGCACGACCACCACGACCTCACCGTATCCACCCTGCACGCCCACCTCGATCATGACAACTGTATCGAATGCACTGTTCTGCGCGGACCGACGGCCGGGGTACGCAGCTTCGCACAGTCGATCATGGCCGAAAGCGGCGTGCGTCACGGCAGCCTGAACCTGATCAGCGTCGACGTCAGCGCCACCAAGCAGACCCACGGTCACGCACACGACCACCCTCACCCCCACTCCACGCATCACGTTCACTACCGCCCGCGCAGCTGAGCCGCGCGTACATGGCCCCGCGCTGAGGCGCTGCCGACTCTGCGCAAAGCGTTAGTATGGGCGCCCCGATAACGCGCTGAACACCGGTGAAATGCCATGGCCATCGAACTGTCGAAAGAGAGCAGAACTACCGCAATCGCATCGCTGCAGCGATACTTTCTGGAGAACATGGATGAAGAGATCGGCAACATCGCTGCCGGCGGACTGCTGTGCTTCTTTCTCGAGGAGATCGGGCCGGCGATATACAACAAGGCAGTGACCGACGTTCAGGATCGGCTCCAGGCAAAGGTGCTGGAGATCGACATCGAAGTGCACGAGGATGAATTCCAGTACTGGCGCAAGTTCGACAAGCCACGCAAGGGACGTTGATGACCCAGGGCATCCTCCTCGCCGCCGGTTACGGCCGCCGTTTCGATCCCGCAGGCAATCGCGACAAGCTCCTTGAACCGCTTGCAGACGGCCACGCGCTGCTGTGGCACAGCGCCCGCCACCTGTGCGCCGCGCTGCCGGGTAGCATCGCGGTGATCCGCCCCGACCAGTCAGCACGCCGTCTGGCCCTCGAAGACGCAGGCTGCAGGGTGCTCGAATGTGCCGCGGCGCAGGACGGCATCGGCACGGCGCTGGCTGCCGCGGTGGGTGCGAGTCGCGGCGCGGACGGCTGGCTCGTAGCGCTCGGCGACATGCCATGGCTGCCGGAGGATGTGATCTGCCGCGTGGCGGCGGCAATCGCAAGGCCCGACACTATCGCTGCACCGGTGCACAATGGCGTTCGCGGCCATCCGGTCGCCTTCGGCGCAGCTTGGGGCGACCGCCTTGCCGCCCTGAGCGGAGACCGGGGCGCACGCGAACTGCTGCACGGCACCGCGCTCACCCTGATTGACACCACGGAAGCCGGGGTAGTGCGGGATGTCGACCGCCCAGCCGACCTCAGCGGAAGAAGCGGCTGAGCCAGCCTCTGTCCATCTTCTTTTCCTTCTCCGCGATGATCCCGACCATGTTCGCCTTCACCGCCACCACGTAGTCGGCATCGTCGCGCCGGATGTGGTTGATCAGCCAGGCGCTCAGCAGCTTGTGCAGTTCGGTCGTGATGTCCTCGCCCCGTTTGTAGCGTTCGACATATTCGTTGATGCGGCGGATGAACAACTCGTGCACTTTCCGGTGCGGCTTGCAGTACTGGTAGCCGGCCTCTTCCTGCAGGCTCTCCTCGAAGGCGAAATGAGACAGGGTGTAGTCGACGAGCTCGTCGAGCGTGCGGCCCACGGCCTGCAGATCACGCCCGATGTTCGCCATCTCCAGGTCGTTGATGTAGTCGACAATGCGCCGGTGCTGCTGGTCGATCACGTCGATGCCGGTATTGAGATCTGTGGTCCAGGCGATGGGCAAGTGGGGCTCCGGCAAACGGACGGACCAGTGCGACCGCCAACGACGCGGCCGGCACATATCCATTCAGATGAAGTGGTTATATGGGCAGTCGTCTGCCAATGCGGGCAAACCGGGGCCGACCTTACGACTTTGGCATCAACGAGTCAATCACCCGCCTTCGCAAATGGCACCTCGCACGCGACAGCCCGGTTGAGCTGCGTCTACAATGCCGCGGCCCAGCACGGTACGCTCGTGGCCCAATGCCGTCCTGATCACCGCTGTCGCGGCAAGCCGGCGGAACACGGTAGTGAGCAAGTCCACCCACGAAGCGACACCACGAAAAAATGCACTTCCTTACGGTTACGTCACGGCATCGGCTTGAGCTGAGTGTCGCGATCCTGTTGCCCTGTGTGGCACTCGCCTTGCAGAGCCGGCTATGGGAGTCGGTTCAACCGCTGGCATTCGTGCTGTTTTATCCGGCCCTCGTGTTGAGCAGCTGGATCGGAGGACGTGTGGGCGGCACCGTCGCCATGCTGCTCTCGATCGGGCTTGTAGCCTGGTTTTTCATGGCGCCGACGCACTCGCTACTTATCAGCGAAGCGGACGATATGGGAAGAGTGCTGAGCTTTGCCGCCATCGGGCTCGTGATCATCTACGCGCACGACCGCTTCAAGCTCAGTGCCGAGCACTACCGCAACGTCACCGAGAACATCAACGACGTGGTCTGGGTGCTCGATGCCGACACCCTGCGTCTGCGCTATGTCAGCCCCTCTGTCCTTCGGCAGCTTGGCTACAGCCCCGAAGAGATCATGGCCATGCCGATCGAAGCGGCGCTGACCCCGGTACTTGCCGAGCGGCTTCGAGATTTTCCGGCGGGCAGGGAGGGACTCCACAACGTCATCACCGAGGAAGTCGCGCAAACATGCAAGGACGGCTCGTCGGTGTGGACCGAGATCGTCATGAGCCGGGTGACCAACCCAAGAACCGGCAGGGTGGAAATCCATGGTGTCAGCCGCGACATCACCGAGCGCAAGCAGGCCGAAGAGCGCCTCCGCCACATGGCCCAGCACGATGCGCTTACCGACCTGCCGAATCGGATCCTGTTCGACGAGCATCTGGGCGTCTCGCTGGCGGCAGCGCGCCGCGACCGGACGACCTTCGGCCTGATGTTCATCGATCTGGACCGGTTCAAGGCGGTCAACGACACCATGGGCCACCGTATCGGCGACCTGCTGATACTGGCAGTCGGCCAGCGCCTGCGCCAGGCCGTGCGCGAGTCGGACATCCCCGCGCGCATCGGCGGGGATGAATTCATCGTCCTGTTACGCAATCTCCACCATGCCGACGATGCCTTGCTGGTGGCGGAAAAAATCCGCGCTAAGCTGAGCAACTCGTTCATGATCGAGAACCACACCTTTTCCATCTCGGCCAGTATCGGCATCGCTCTCTATCCGGATCACGGCGCAGACGCGATCGAACTCGCCCGCAGTGCGGACGCCGCCATGTATCAGGCGAAGGCCGGCGGACGCAACGCGATCGTACTCTTGCCTCATGGCACGGGCCGCCCTGACGAATCACGCCATGCGCCACCCTCCTGATCCAGGGTCTTACGGTTTGCCCGAACACCACTGATCGGATGCAATATCGGCCCGACACCCGCCATGGCGAATGTGCCGTAGCCCATCTACACTGATCAGGGTAGTCGCCTTCACCCGTCGAGCTGCGGCCCGCTCATTCCTTCGCAGGAAACAGCCATGACCATGCCGTCTCCTCCGCCACCGAAGACTGAGCTCGCCGCACTCCCCGACGTGCTGCAGACCATCGACGGCACGTTGGTCGTGCCGACCACGGACGATGCGCTCGCCCACGTCGCCTTCGATGGTTTCCGCTACCTCAGCGCGCTCGAGTTCGCCCGCCGGCAGCCCGCACTGGCATTGCTCTACGAGCTCGACATCGAACACCTCGGCACCCGCACCGGTAGCCGGCTGATTGACTTCAGGATCTTCGTCGGGCTGCGGCACCACCTCCGCACCGAAATCGACAAGCCGGGAGCAATTGCGCTTATCGGCGAGGTGCTGGCGCTGCCCGATGCGATCAGCACATCCCTCGCGCGGTGGACAGCGCTCTTGTTGGCGGTACAGGCACAGCTGCAGCAGGACCTGCCACAGTGCCCGCCGACGATAGGCTTTGTCATGCACCCGGCCCCCGAAAAGCCCGACCCACACCGCGGCCACGGCCACGCGTTCAACCTCTAGAAGGCCGTGCTCCGGCTCAAGTTGTATTCGCCCCGGGGCCCAGCCCGAGCGGGGTAATCGCGCGGCACACGAAGCGGTCGTCATCGTCGATGTAGTCCCAGCGCTCGACCACGCACTCACGGGCGATCAGTTCATCAACCCGGGCGCCGGCCTCACCGTAGCGGATCAGGTTGAACGAATTGCCGGCTTCGTGGCGGATCCGGCTCGACAGCGCGGTGCCTGCCTGCACCACCCACATACCGCGTGCCGGTGCGCCGTCGGCTTGCACCACGTGAGTATCGGCCAGGTGGATGTACGGCAGGTGAATGTGGCCGCCGAGCAGCAGGTCGGCCCCGGCCTGCGACCAGCCGCGGATCGCCGCCGCGTGACCGTGCAGCAGATCCGGCGCATCGGCCTCACGTACCACCGCCGCCGGCTGGTGCGTCACCACCACCCGCAATTGCCCTGGCCGCGCCTGTGCCAGGCGCCCCGCCACCCGCGCCACCTGCGCCGCGCCCACCACGCCATCGGTGTGACGCCAGCGGCTCACGGTGTTCACCAGCTGGATCTGGATCTGCGCGTCTTCGTAACTCGGCTCCAGGTCTGCACCGAAGGCCCGACGAAAGCCGGCAAAGGGATGCAGCAGCCGAGCAGGCAGGTTAAACAGCGGAATATCATGGTTGCCGGGCAGCACCAGCACCGGCGCACCCGCCAGGATCTCCTGCAGCCGGTCGACAAAGACCCGTGCCCGGCGGAACTGGCCGTGGCGCGCACGCTGGGTGATGTCGCCCGAAATCACCACCACGCTCACCGCCTGCTCCGCCACACAACGCAACAAGGCCTCGACCACATGCGGGCGCTCGGTACCGAAATGGGGGTCGGACAAGTGGAGTAGCGCCGCCATCCCCTTGCTCAACCCGGTCCGGCCACCGCCGCGTCCTCGGCGGACGCCGCCGGACACAGCAGGGGAAGGGTTTCGGCCGCCACCCGAAAGCGCAATGGCAACCGCATCCAGTCCACTTCGCCGTCGGTCGCCACCTTGACCCGCGGCGTACCGCGGCCCCTTACACTCACCACCAGATCGACGAAGGAAACACTCACCACGTTCCCGGCCTCGCCCAGTACGCCGAGCGAACCGCGCAGTGCCAGGCCGAGCATGCCCAGCGGGCTGACCGGGCGCAGCGCGACGGCTACAAGATGCCCGCTCGCCAAGCTGGCCGACTCGGCGATGCCGATCTGCTCGAGCTGCAGGCGGTTATTGCCGACGAACAGCGTGGGCGTAGTGATGTGCTCGGCCACGTCGTCATAGCGCAATTGCAGGCGCCACACGCGATGGCTGCGCAGCAGGGTCTTGAACGCCGAAGCGAAAGCCACCACCCGACTGCGCCCGAACTGCTGCTTGGCCGCTTCGCGATCCTCGAGCAATTGTGGGTACAGGCCCAAGCTGGCATTGACCAGGAACACACGGTCGTTGACCACCCCCACCTGCACCTGATGCACCCGCCCGTCGAGCAGCACCCGGGTGGCCGGTTCGAGGTCCTCAGGAATGCCGTGGGCACGACTAAAATAGTTGAAAGTGCCCATCGGCAACACTCCGAAGGTGCAACCGGAACCGAGCACCGCGTGGGCCACGGCATTGATCGTGCCGTCACCGCCGGCCGCCACCACCGTCGCGCCCTGCTCCCGCGCACGCTGCACGCACCCGCGCGCCAGCTCGTCGATCCGGTCTGCCTTCGCGACGTCGACAAAGGCACATGAACGCCCGCCGGCACTCAGCACCGACTCGATCGTCGCGCGAGCCGCATCAGCGTCCTGCGAGCCGGATCCCGCGTTAACCAAGATAAGGAACGGTCCCGGCGGGCGCGTGGCGACAGACGGAAGCGGGGGTGGATCGACGATCATGTTCGGCATCCACGGCACAGGAGAGGCTCCGACTGTACCGACATCACTGCAACGGCGTCCATCCCGACGCTGCAGCGCATTGCAAGCAAACATGTTGAGCGGCTGGCGAGCCGGCACCCCGATAGCGGCCGCCGCTACATGGCGGATACAGCAGCGAGCATCTACACTGCATAGCAAGACCTGCCGCACGACCCGATTCCCGCTGCAGCCACCGCGGCAGCCACCATCACCGCCGTTTGTTCATCTCAACCTTGAGTCACGCCGCACCATGCCTCGCATCGTTTTCGCCCCTGCCATCCAGCGCCATGTCCCCAGCCCAGTGCACGACGTCGATGCCAGCACGGTCGGCGCCGCGCTGGGGCTGGCATTCGCCGCCCTGCCCGCGCTGCGCGGCTACATTCTCGACGACCAGGGCCGGTTGCGCCTCCACCTCGCCGTTTTCGTCGACGGCATCGCCATCCACGACCGCCACCGACTCAGCGATCCGGTCGGTACCACCAGCGAGATCTACGTGGTGCAGGCCCTGTCCGGCGGCTGAACCGGAGACACTCCATCATGAAAGACCGACTCCTCGTCGCCACCCGCAAGGGCCTGTTCATCCTCCACCGTCTGGGCGATGGGCACTGGCAACCGACACCGACGCAGTTCATGGGCGAACCGGTCACCGCCGTGCTCGCCGATCTCCGCGACGACACGCTTTACGCCGCGCTCAACCTCGGCCATTTCGGGGTCAAGCTGTGGCGCAGCCGCGACGGCGGGCAGGAGTGGGAAGCCTGTGCAGTGCCGCTGTATCCGCCCCAGCCGGCGGCTGGCACACCGCCGCCGGTGCCAGACCAGCCTCCACCCGCGCCGTGGTCGCTGCAGCAGATCTGGGTGCTGGAAGCCGGGGGCGCCGACGAGCCCGGCGTGCTGTGGGCCGGCACCCTCCCCGGTGGCCTGTTCCGCTCTGCCGACGGCGCCGACAGCTGGGCGCTGAACCGCGCGCTGTGGGACCGCCCCGAGCGCAGCCGCTGGTTCGGCGGCGGCTACGACACACCCGGCATCCATTCGATCTGCGTCGATCCGCGCGGCAGCCGCCACCTTACCCTCGCGGTGTCTTGCGGCGGCGTGTGGCAGACCTTCGATGGCGGTCTCGACTGGGTGTGCACCACCACCGGCATGCACGCCGACTACATGCCACCCGAGCGCCGCGACGACTCGGCAATCCAGGATCCGCACCGGCTGGCGCAATGCATGGGCCAGCCCGAGGCCATGTGGGTGCAGCACCACAACGGCATTTTCCGCTCCATCGACGGCGGCCATCACTGGCATGAGGTGCATGCGGGGCCGTCGAGTTTCGGCTTTGCCGTCGCGGCCCATCCGCAACAGCCAGACACCGCATGGTTCGTGCCCGCGGTAAAGGACGAATGCCGGATCCCGGTCGACGCCCGCTTGGTGGTCACCCGCACCCGCGACGGCGGGCGCAGCTTCGAGGTGTTGAGCGACGGCCTGCCACCGGTGCCCGCCTACGACCTCGTCTACCGCCACGGCCTTGCGGTGGACGACTCGGGCGAACGCCTGGCCATGGGCTCCACCACCGGCGGCCTGTGGATTTCGGAGAACGGCGGCGATCAGTGGCAGTGCGTTTCGGCCCGTCTGCCGCCGATCTACTGCGTGCGTTTCGGTTGAACATCGTGGGCACGAGCACCCAGCACGCCCGGGAGTGAGCCCCATGCCAGACCCCGACGAATCGTTCAACCAGGCACCGCCTCTGAGCGACATCAACCTGTACACGTCCGATCCCGTCCTGCAGGAGGCCGTATCGCGCGAAGGCGCTGGGTGGCACGCCATCGTCCTGGCGCAACAGGGCGATCGCCTCGGGCAGGCGGCGACCCTGCACCTCGCCGACCTCGCCAACCGCCACCCGCCGCAGCTGATCAGCGAAGACGCCCTCGGCCAACCCGTCGACCGGGTCGACTTCGACCCCGCGTGGACACGGCTGATGGAGATGCTCCACGCCGACGGCGTTCATTCCTCGGCCTGGCTCGATCCGCAGCCGGGCGCCCATGTGGCGCGCGCGGCGTCGTTCTTTCTCCATGGACAGGCCGAAGCCGGCTCGCTGTGTCCGGTAACGATGACTTTCGCCGCACTGCCGGTGCTGCGCCGCGAACCGGCCCTGTTTTCCACCCTGACCGGGCACTTCGCCAGCCGCGACTACGACCCGCGCGACATCCCGCTGGGTGCCAAGCGTTCGGTAACGATCGGCATGGGCATGACCGAGAAGCAGGGTGGCTCGGACCTGCGCACCAACACCACCCGCGCGAACGCGCTCGCCACCCCGGGCCGCGGCCACGAGTACGCACTGGAAGGCCGCAAGTGGTTCTTCTCAGCCCCCACCGCCGATGCCCACCTCGTGCTCGCGCGCGACGACGACGGCCTGTCGTGCTTCTTCGTCCCGCGCTGGCGGGTGGATGGGACGCGCAACGCGGTGCACATCGAGCGCCTCAAGGACAAGCTCGGCAACCGCTCCAACGCCTCGGCCGAGGTCGAGTTCCGCCATGCCGCCGGCACCCTCGTCGGGGAACCCGGACGCGGCATTCCCACCCTGATCGAGATGGCCGCGCAGACCCGGCTCGACTGCGTGCTCGGCAGCGCCGCACTGATGCGCCGCGCCCTGATCGAGGCCATCCACCACGCCCGCCACCGCAGCGCCTTCGGCCGTCCCCTGATCGAGCAGGACCTGATGCGCAACGTGCTTGCCGACCTCGCGCTCGAAAGCGAAGCCGCCACCATGCTGGCCCTGCACCTGGCCGCCGCGGTGGACCTCGACACCGGCTCCGCCGCCGACACCGAAACCGCCGCCGTGGCCCGCGCCTGGCGGCGCATCGTCACCCCGGCGGCCAAGTTCTGGATCTGCAAGCGCGCCATCGCCTTCACCGCCGAGTGCATGGAAGTGTGGGGCGGCAACGGCTACGTCGAGGACGGCCCGATGGCCCGGCTGTTGCGCGAGGCGCCGGTCAATTCGATCTGGGAAGGCTCGGGCAACGTCATGTGCCTGGATGTATTGCGCGCCTTTTCGCGCGAATCCGACAGCACCGCGCTGCTGATCCACAAGCTTGCCGCCGTCTGCGCCACCGAGCCCGCGCTCACTCATGCGATGGCCGCGATGATCACGCTGGTACGCGCCCCCGCCGATGTCGATTGGCACGCGCGCCAGGTCGCAATGCAACTGGTGTTGCTGGCCCAGGCGAGCCTCTTGATACGCCACGCCCCCACCGAAGTGGCCGATACCTTTATCGCCAGCCGCTTCGCCCACCCCTCCGGGCAGGTGGCGGGGCTCCTCGCCAGTCCGTCGCTTGCGCAAACCCTGCTCAACCGCGCGTGGCCAGCTTGAGTACCCGCCCGGCCGATGGCGGACATCCCCGGGAAAGCGCATGATCACGTGTCGCCCGTGGCCGCGCCGCGGGCGTTTCAGGAGGAGACGGGGCATGACCAACAGAATCACCATCGCCGCTGCCGAAGTCCGCGTCGGCGATCACATTTACAACGGTCCCAACAGCAGCAATCACCCGACCCATGCGTGGGAAACCATTACCCAGGTCAATTCGGCCGACGGTCTGATCGTGCTGATCACGGGCAGTCTCGATGCCCCGCACGGTGAGTTCTGGTTCGAGCCGGACGAGGCCGTGGTCGTGATCCGCTACCCGCCGCCGCCCGAACTACCGACCGAGCCTCATCACAAACCTCATCACAAGTACGGTCACGGGCATTAGCCGCAACCGGTGCCGGCACGCTACACCGAAGCACCCTCCAGCACCGGTTCGGCACGCTTCGGTGGGTGCTGACTCCACGCCGTCCATGCGCCATCCGGGTGCCAGGTCGCGATCCAACCGGGCAGTTCCGCGGCAGGCATCGGCCGGGCGATGCCGTAGCCCTGCGCCAGGTCACAGCCGAGCGCAAGCAACAGCTCGCCGTGTGCCACCGTTTCCACCCCTTCGGCAATCACTTCTCGCCGAAAAGCCGTGGCCAGCCCGATCACGCCCTCGATGATAGCCAGATCGTCGGGGTCGTCGAGCATGTCGCGCACGAAGCTCTGGTCGATCTTGAGGATGTCGGCTGGCAGGCGCTTGAGATAGGTGAGTGAGGAGTAGCCGGTGCCGAAGTCGTCCAGCGCAAACCGGACGCCAAGCGCGTGGCATGCGTGCATCACCGCCGACACATGCGCCATGTCGTCCATCGCACTGGTTTCCAGCACTTCCAGTTCGAGGCAGCGCGGCTCAACGTCGGGGTGGGCGGCCAGCAGCGCTTCGAGACGCGGCACGAAGTCGGCCATCTGCAACTGGCGGGCGGCGACGTTCACGCTGACCGCGATATCGACGCCGACCGCATGCCATGCGCTCATCTGCGCCAGTGCGCTGTCGATCACCCATTCGCCCAGATCCACCCCTACCGGGTGCTTCTCGATAACCGGCAGAAAGGCCGCCGGCGCCAGCAGACCGCGCTCGGGGTGCTGCCAGCGGATCAGGGCTTCGGCGCCGATCACCGCACCCGTCTTCATGTTGACCTTGGGCTGGTAGTACAGCACGAACTCGCCCCGAATCAGCGCGCGGCAGATGTGCTCGAGACTGTCGCGCCAGCTCTGCAATGCGGCGTCGTGATCGACGTCAAACAGGTGATATCGGTTCTTGCCCTCCTGCTTCGCACCGTACATGGCCTGGTCGGCGTGGCGCATCAACTGGTCGGCGTCGGCGCCGTCCTGCGGATAGAGGGTCACCCCGATGCTGACCGTGACCTGCACCACGGCATCGCCCACCGTCGCCGGATCGGCGGCAGCCTGCAGCAGGCGGGCGATCACCGGCTTCCAGTCCTGCGGCTGCTCGAGATCGAACAGCACCACTACGAACTCGTCGCCGCCGATGCGCGCCAGCGTATCGCCATCGCGCAGCACCTCCTTCATCCGGCGCGAGATGATGATCAGCAGTTCGTCGCCGACATGATGGCCGTAGCGGTCATTGACCGCCTTGAAACCGTCGAGATCGAGATAGGCCACTGCCAGCGACTGGTCGCGCCGCCGGCTCTTGATCATCGCCTGCTGCAGCCGGTCGGCCAGCAGCACCCGGTTGGGGAGGCCGGTCAGGGCGTCGAAATGGGCCATGTGTTCGAGCTGCTGCTGATGTTCCTTCATCGGGGTGATGTCGGTGAACAGGGCGACGTAGTTCTGCGTCCTTCCGGCTGCGTCGCGCACGGCGCTGATGGTGCGAAGATCGGCGAAAACCTCGTCGTCCTTGCGCCGGTTCCATATTTCCCCGGCCCAGTGGCCGCTGGTTTTCAGCTGCTCCCACATCGCGGCGTAGAACTCCGGCGCGTGACGACCGGATTTCAGCAGCCGCGGATTCTGGCCGACGGCTTCTTCGCGGCTGTAGCCGGTGATATGGGTAAAGGTGTCGTTGATCTCGACGATGGTGCCTTCGGGGTCGGTAATCATGATGCCTTCGCGGGCATGGGTGAACACGCTGGCGGCAAGTTGCAGGCGGGCTTCGTCCGCGGATTTTTCGATGGCGAGGGCGGCAAGGCGCGCCTCGTCCTCGATCAGTTGCAGGTCGACGGCCGAGGGCGGGCGTGGATGCCGATGTTCGATGAGAAATGCGCCGAGCAAGCCGCCCTGCCCAGAGCGGATCGGCTGCGACCAGCAGGTGCCGGGGCCCAGACGGCGGACGGGGTCGATGGCCAGCGGCCACGGTGACCGGCCGCCCTCATCCACCAGCCCGATACGGCACGACATGTTCGGATTGAGCGTTTCCACGTTGGCCGCAATGGCGTCCAGCACACTCGTCAGCGGTGCCTTTTCGGCCAGCATCTGCAGCACCAGGTTGTGGTGCTGCTGGTGCAGTTCGGCCAACTTGCGGACGCCGATCTCCCGCCGCAGGCGGAGCACCCAGTAGGCAAACAACAGAAAGAAACCCAGTACGGCCACACCGTAGCCGACCAGGGTCTCGGTCTTGACCCCCTGTTCGATCCGCAGCCCGAGCCAGCGATTGAAGATGGCATCGGCTTCGTCCGCAGGGATGCTGGCCATGGCCTTGGTGATGATCGATGCCAGTTCCGGGTGATCGCGGGCGATCGCCACACTGTGCTGGCTGAAATACTCGGTCAGGCCGGAAAAACGTAGCGTGAGCAGGCCTTCGTGCTTGATCGCGTAGTTGGTGGTGCCGGCGTCGCCGACATAGGCATCCGCGCTGCCGTCGAACACCAGCTTCAGCGCTTCCTGGGTGCTGCCCGTCAACATCAGCCGGATGCGCGGATAATTGTTCGTCAGCAGTTCCTGCATGAAGTAGCCCTTCTCGACCGCCACCCGCTTGCCGGCCAGGTGATCCAGGCTACCGATGAAATCTCCCCGGCCCTGGTCGATGATCACCGCCCGGGTCGACTTATAGGGTTGGGTAAAGATCAGGAACTGTTCCCGCTCCGGTGTTCTGACCACACACGACAGCAGCTCCAGTTCGCCGCGCCTGGCCATGTCGAGCACCACGGACCACGGCTGGTTGCCGATGATCTCGAAGCGCACCCCGAGCTTTTGTTCGAGAATCCGCATGTAGTCGGCGGCCAGGCCGACGTATTTGCCATCCTCGTCTATCCATTCATATGGGGCAAAATCGCGGTCGATGCCGACCCGGATTACCGGGTGCGCGGCGAGCCAGGCGGCTTCCTGCTCGGTCAGGCCCAATTCCGGTGCCCCACGAGCGTCTGCGGCTGTGGCCGGCGCCGTTTCGGCCAGTGGGCGAACGGTTTCCGCAGCGAGTGCGATCGCAGGCAGGCAGGCGATCGCGAGCACCGCCAGGCACGAGCAGACGAGGTGCTCGACACCCGCCCAAGGCGCCCGCGTGCAAGAGAAATCGAGGAAACCACCTCTGGCCCGTTTTTTTTGGCATCCGCATGTTCGCATTCGCGCGATAGTCTCACAGAGATAGCCCGCAGTCTGTGCGCTTCTACACGCAGCCCGTCGGCGACCGCCTACGAGCTGCGTAGCGCGTCGGCCAGGGTCTTGAGGCTGCTGACCAGTGTTCGTGCCCGCCCCGAATGGCTGCCTTTGCGACCCGGTGGCAGGCGCTGCAGGAAGGCCGACAGCGCATCGAGCGTGCCCGTTACCGAGTCCCGCTCGCGCCGGGAGGTGTAGGCCAGCAGGTCCTCATACCGGCGCCGCGACTGCTCGAACTCGGCCTCGAGCGCGCGCGGGCTATTGCTGTTGCAGGCGGCGTCGAACAGGAGTTCGGTGAGCGTGAGATCGAGCGGAGCGACCCGATCCCAGATGTCCTTGATCTCGAACTCCGGACGGTCGAGTTCGGCCCGGACCGCCTCGATGCGTGCGCGTGCCGCCACGAGTTCCTTGTCCGACAAGGTGCCGAGCAACTGGCGTAGCAGACTGGCCTGAAGGACGTTGAGCGCCGGGTAGTACAGCCTCCCACCCGGCTCGGTGGCGAAACGCTCGGCATCCTCGTAGGCGGTCGCCATGCGTTGCAGTTCGGCGTCGAGCTCATTGTCGGGCGTCAGCTTGAGCCGGCGCTTGCAGATACTGCCCTTGAGGCAATGACGTTCCAGATTGGGCGCGATCGCAATCAGCTGGTCGATCAGGTTTTCCGCCTCGGCAAGCATCGCATTGCCGCGCGTCTTGCCCTCCGCAGTATCGCCACCGGCTGCGCCGAGCAGTCCGGTCCCGCGCCGCGCCAGCATGCTGACCAGTTGCTCGGCGGTCTTGAGCGACGCAGTGGCATCGCCGGCGCCCTGCGCCGCACGATAGCTGGCGATGGCCCGGTCGTGGTCGCCAAGCTCGCCCCACAGCCGCCCGAATGCCTCCTGGATATCGCCGCGCACGCCCCAGCCATGGCGCTCGCACAGTCGGGCGAGGGCATCGATGCTCTCCTCGCTGCGCTGCCGACTGGGGCCCGACTCCACCGCGCGGTAGCGGGTTTGCTGGGACAGGCGCTCCAGCTCGGCCAGCACTTCGCGCGGCGCGACAAAATCGTAGCGTACCGGGCGCACGCGCCGACTGCTGCTGCTGGGAGGCCGCGGCAAGAGTAGGCCCGGATCGCCGTAGCACTGGTACGCCCCCCAGGTATTGCTGCGCGGGAAGCGGTCGTAGGTTGCGCGGCGTGCGGCGAGTACCGACTCGCCGAAGGTTTCGCCGTCAAGGAAACATGCATAGAAGGTGGTGGCGAACAGCTCGGCGGCGTCGTCGAGCACCCGCCAGCCGGCCGCGATGACGCCGCGCACCCCCATCTCGATCAACTGCGTGGCGAGGTTGGCCGCCAGCGCCGGATTCCCCGGGCGGCTATGGTCCAGTGCCGCCCCATCGGCGTCGATACGCCCAAGTGAACAGCAATTGATGAACACGAAATCGGGCACCACCCTCATCTGCTCGATGTGCGCCGGGGTCAGCAGACTATTCTCGCCGATCAGCATGCCGGTGACCGGTACCGCGCTGTCCGTGGCTTCATCTCCGCCGAGGGAGGGAAGGGCCTCGCCGTACACACCATGGCCCGAGAGGTGCATGATCCGCCAGTCCTGCTGGTAGAGCGCGATCTGGATCCGCTCGGCCTTGCTCCCGAGCAGGGCGGTGGGCGCGCTGTAGCCGCCGTCGTCGAGCAGCCTGGCGATGCTTGCAGCTTCGCTCCGTGCGCCGTCAAGCTGCGGGAAGAACGTGCTCAGCGCACCCAGGTCCGGGTCGCCGATCACCAGCGCGTGGTGCCCTTCCGCGCGCTGTACACGCTGGCGGAAGCGCCCGGATGCCAGCTGGCGGACGAGGCCGCTGCGCACTGACAGGGGCTCGCCACCACGGTCGCTGCGGTCGGCCATGCGGTCGCGCAACAGCTCCCACGGGATGGCGGCGGCGGCCGCATCCAGCACCAGTTGGGCGCGCCGCCGGTCAGGCGCCTGATCCTTCAACCAGTGCGGCAGCAACAGTTCGAACAGGGTGCGCCCGACCTCCTCGTCATCGCTTTCCTTGCTGATCAGCTCGCGCGTGAAGCGCTCGATGCTTGCAAGCGGAATGCCGTTGTACAGCCGTTCGGTTCGGGCCAGGTCGCCATAGGCGTCAAACAGCAATTGGGTGCCGCTGCCGTCGGCGATCCGGACCGCGCTGATCGCAATCCGCGACCACTCGCCGTCCACCGCTTCGGCATAGGCGCGGCGCCTGCCCCCTTCGTTGGCGGACAGGGTGTCGGCCACGGTGAAGCGCCGCCGCAACTCGCCATCCAGCGCAACCGCGTCGCGTGCCGCCTTCTGCGCCTGGATCGCCCGGTCTTCGAGCAGTTCGACGAAATCGAGCGCGCACAGCCTGACCCGTGTGTCGAGTTTCGCATCCGCCAGGCGCTCGCGCGCATCGCGGTGACCGCGCAGGATGGCGGCAACCGAGTCGCGCAGGCTCATCTCGCCCACCCCGGCGCCGATCAGCAGGGCGCTCACCCGCAATTCAAGCGGCTGGCCGCTGTCATCCGGGGCAGCGTGTTTGTCCCGCAGGCGATCGCGCTCCTCGAGCATGGTGATGGCGTAGGCGGCGAGCGCACGGGCCACGCCGTCCGCCAGCCGACCGGGCGAGAGCTCGCCGATGCGGCCGATGCCGATGACGATGGCACCGACCGCGGAGCTTTCGTCGGGCTGGGGTGGAAACAGAGCAAAGCTCTTGAGCGGACCGGCGTAGATGCCTGCATCCAGTCGACGCTGCATGCGCCCGTTCAGGGCGTGATTGAGGATGTATTCCGCCTGTTCGAGATTGTTCACGCCCTGTTTGTGGCCAACCAGCACCGGCGAATCGACATAGATCAGGTCGCCGTGAATCACCCGCACCGCGGCCCGGTCGTCCGCACCCGGACGAGCCCCGGCCCGCGCTGCCTCCAGCGTGGCGCCGGTGGCAGCCGCCAGCAAGTCCACGCGCGAGGGAAAGTGGCTGAGGTCGGCGGCATCGAGCGGGGGGTACTCGCCGGGGGCCTCGAGCGCACCGCGCGCGCGCGGCGGGGCGGGCTGGCGCGACAACGCGGGATGGCTGGTGCTGCCCTTGTGCAACAGCTCGAGCAGTGCCGGGTAGGCGTCTGCGTGCTCGGGCATGTCGCCGTGTACGGCGTTCATGAAATAGCAGCGCTGGCCCTCCTTGCAGGCCGGCGGAATGCCGCTGGCCCAAGTGACGCGGCCATCGCCCTCGGCCGTCTTGAGCAGGTGGAACTTGCCATCGGCGCCGATGGTGGCTCGCAGCGGTGTCTCAGGTGCGGTGCCGGCAAGGTAGATCAGGCGCTCGTGGGTGGGTAGCGGATCATCCTTGAGCAGCGTATCCCACAACTCGGCCGACTTGCTCAGCGGGCCATCCGGTGGCGTCGGCCAGCGCCCCTTGTCGGCCTTTTGAAACTCGGCCCAGGTAGCGGACACACGGATGTCAGCGCCGTTTTCGTCCGGATGGCGCGGCAGCAGTTCGAGCACGCCGGGGAACTGGTTGGCAACCGCCAGAAGTTCGGCCTCGGTATGGTGCAGATCAATCAGGGCGAGCTTGCTGAAAAACCCGTCGCGCGCGGTAAAGAGCAGGGTCACCGCGTGCGAACCCAGGTTGGGCGTGCCCAGCATGAGTACCCGCGCGCTCGGGCTGGGCTGGTCCTTCCAGCGCTGCCACAAGGCCTTGTCCTTGGCAAAGGCGGCGCGAATCAGCACCCCGCCCATCGAATGCACCACCGCGTGCACCGGCAGCTTGCGCGGGGTCGAGTCATCCAGCGCCCCGTTCAGCGCGGTGACCAGGTCGTCGGCGGAAGCGAGTACCGATTTGCGCCAGTCGTAGCCGTGCATGCGCACCACATAGCCTTCGCGGCGCAAGGCATTGGCCAGCGCCAGATAGCTGCCGGCAAGCGGTTTGCCCGGCGCCACCGCGGGATTGTCGATGGCGAGCGTCTTGCCGAATCCGCCCCAGGCCAGCGACAGCACATTGGCCCACACGTCCCGGCCCGCCACATTCAGCTCGGAACCGCACAGGCCGGGAACGAGGAGCACGATGCCGCGCGCGGTCTCAAGCGGCGGGTCGGCCAGCGGACGCGGCGCGAACAGACCGCGTGCGGCGCCCGTGGGCAGGGGCCATTCACCGCTGTAATCGCGAAACACGGTGTGCGTCTCGGTGCCGTCGGTCAGTGCGGCGGCGATGGCGGCGGCGCTGTCGTCGTTGCCAAAGTAGCTGAAATGATTGACGTCCGCACCGCTGCGAAACAGCAGCTTGCGCCCCGGGCGGATGGGGCCGTCGAGCATGGCGCGCGTGTCCACCACCAGATCGTGGTCATGCTCGAAATAACGGTCGATCAGCCCGAAGCGCAACTCCGCGAGCCATTTGTGCTCGGACGGTTCGGCGTCGCCGGCAACCACGAACAACTGGCCGCGACCGGGGTTGCCGTTGAGGATGCGCACCAGCGCCGATTGCGGCATCTGCGCCTCCAGCCCGGGCAGCTGGTGCGTCTCCTTGCGGCTGGCGACGATGCCGGCGGTGATCTCGGCCAGCATGTCCAGGCCGTAGCGGGCGAGCGATCCGAGCGCACTGGTGAGGAGCCCGCGGCTATTGCTGCGCCGCATCTCGTCGGCAATCGCAGCCAGCACCAGCAAGGAGAACCACTGGTCCAGCTTCTGCCCCAGCAGCGTGGTGCCGATGACCGGACAGGCGACGCGGACGAAGCTTTCGATCTCCAGTTCGGGGCGAGCCTCGAGCTCGCGCATCAGCTCGAAAAATTGCGTTTTCTGCCCTTCGCGGGCGGCCTGTGCTTCGATGTTGCCGTGCTTTCCGGCCTCCAGCGTGGCGACGATCCCTGCGCGGTCGATCTCGGCCGGGTCGAGACACAGCAACTCGCCCACCAGCCCACCGCGCGAATGGGTCAGGAAGCGCACGGCACCCTTGCGCGGCAACAGGCGCGAAAGCATGAGTGCGTTGTCGATCGGGCCTCTGGTCAGCGTGCAATGATCGAATGCGTAGATGTGCTCGCCAAACCAGGCGCGCAGGCGCGCCCACTGTTTGGGCTGATCCAGCCACAGCCTGGAGAAACTGCCGCGGGTGTTGGAGGCTGTGCCATGCACCAGGATCAGCGCGCGCGCGCCATCCGGAATCGGCCGATCGAGCGGATCGCCCACAATCCCGTCATCACCCACCCGAAACAGCCCCTCGCGCGGCACCGAGCGAGTTTCCGCCAGCTCGACGAGCTTGTCCACGCCTGCCTGCACCGGATCGAGCCCCACCCAGCGCAGCGCCTTGATTGCCAGCTTGCCCACCGCTCCGCGGGTGCCCTGTGGCACCGGCGCGATACTGGCCGGCAGGTCCCAGGCCCCGCCTGCACCATCCGCAGATCCCCCGCGCGTGGTGTCGCCGCCGGCGGCCTGCAGGCGCTCGCGCAACAGATCCCCCGAGGTCCAGAAGCGCAGCCCGCTTTCGAACTCGATTTCGACCAGCGCGTCGGCGGGTATGACTTCGGTGACGGCATCGGCGGCGTTGCCGCGGACACCGGTTCCGCCCAGACGAAAAGCGCGCGCCGGCCCGGCGTTGACGAACAGGGGCGAGCCCGCAGGTATCTGGCTCGCCAGCCACAACGGCTCATCGGCTTGGAGACGTCCGGGGATACGGACGGTGGTCCCTGCGGTGCGCTTGCTCATGAAAAAGTCTCCCTGGCTCGAGGCTGTATCGCGACGTTTTGGTGTTGCCATCCAGTGCAGCGACTTACGCCGCTCGCTTTCATGGTAGTTGGGTATGGCTCACGCGCAAGGTCGGCATGGGAGGCCGTACTGCGATCTGACATGCATCCTGAATCAGGATTCGGCCACGCTCACCTTCTCCAGCAGCAGCGGCTTGACCTGTTCCAGCCAGGCATCGATGCGCGCGTCGGTATACATGCCCTGCGTTCGCGCATCGATCACCAGCCCGACGAAGCGTCCGTCGATGATGGAGGCGGAGTGATCGAAGGTGTAGCCATCGGTACTCCAGCCGCCGACGATCTCGGCGCCAAAGCCGGTGAATACCTCATACAAACGGATCAGCGAGCTGGCGAAGCGGTCGGCATAGCGCTCCTGCGCACCGAGCCCGAACAGCGCGATGCGTTTGCCGGAAAAGTCCGCACGCTCGAACTGGGCAAAAAACTCCTCCCAGTTGGGCTCCAGGCAGCCCGCACTGCGCCCCGGAATCTCGCCAATGCCGTAGCTTGGCGTGCCCAGGATCAGCGCGTCGTACTGCAGCATCTCGTCCACGCCAATACGATTGACATTGACCGGTTTGCTGGCGATCTCGTCGCCCAGCTTCTTGTGTATCTTCTTTGCGATCAGCCGTGTCGTGCCGGTTTCGGTGCCGAAAAATATGCCGATTTTATTCATGATGAGTTTCGATCAGTGGTGTGGTGAGGGAGAAAGGTCTGGCGCAAAGCCGCATGGAGCGGGACTCGGGCGCAATGGCCTGCCCGGATGCCGGCATTCCATTTTCGAGCGTCACGCCAGCGCATCCCGCATCAGCTCCGCCACATGCGTCGGTCGCCGCGCCACGCCTTCGACGATCTGGTGGCGACAGGAGAAGCCGTTGGCCAGCACGGGCGCATCGGGAGCGGCGCGCAACGCAGGAAACAGATCGAGCTCGGCCATCTGTTGCGAAATGCCGGCGTGCTCAGCGTCGAGCCCGAAGCTGCCGGCCATGCCACAGCAACTGGCTTCGATGAATTCGAATTCGAGATCGGGAATCAGGCGCAGCACCTTGCGCAGCGACTTCATCGCGCCCACCGCCTTCTGGTGGCAGTGGCCGTGCACCAGCAGCTTGGGCTGGCCGAGCGGCTTGAGCGCGATGGTGAGGCGCTTGCGGTCGTGCTCGCGGGCGATGAACTCCTCGAACAGGAAGACCTGTTTCGCCAGCGCCTCGGCCTCGGGGCCGAGACCGAGCTTGAGGTGGTCGTCACGCAGCGACAGGATGCAAGAAGGCTCCAGCCCGATCACCGGGGTGCCGGCGGCAAGCGCCGGGCGCAGCGCAGCCTGCATGCGCTGCGCCTCGCGGCGGGCGGCCTCGACCTGACCGAGCGACAGCCAGGTACGGCCGCAGCACAGCGCGCGGCCGGGCTCCGGGTCGTCGGCCGCGGGCCCGAGCACGCTCACCCGGTAGCCGGCAGCGGTAAGCACCGTGTGTGCGGCCTCCGCAATCGCGGGCTCGAAGTGGCGGGCGAAGGTATCGACGAACAGGAACACGTCACGCCCAGCCGCGGTCTCGTTTGCCGCCTCAGGCGCCAGCTTGGGTGCGGTATAGGGCCGCGACACCGGCTCGGGCAGGGTACGCGCCGAGGCGATGCGGACGCGTCGTTCGAGCAGCCGGGCCAGCGCCGGGATGCGGTTGCGCAGGCGGATCGCGAGGCGTAGCAGGCGCGGATGCTCGAGCCAGCGTGGCAGGCCGGCAAACAGGCGGTCGCGCAGCGGTACCCCGGTGAGGGCATTGCGCTGCGCCTGCCATTCGATCTTGATCGCGGCCATGTCGATCTGGTTGGCGCATTCGCGCTTGCAGCCCTTGCACCCGACGCACAGATCCATGGCATCAGCCAGGCGCGGGTCGGCGAAGGGCACGGGGCCGAATTCGCCATTGAGCGCAGCCTTGAGCGCCAGCACCCGACCGCCGGGCGACTGTGCCGGATCGTCGGTGGCGCGAAAGCTGGGGCACATCACGCCCTTGGGGGAGCGCTGACACAGGCGGTCGCTGATGCATACCGCCACCGCCTTGGCAAAATCGCCCCCGGTGGCCGGAATGCCAGCATAGGCGTCGCCCTGCCCTGCGGTTTCGTACGATGACCAGTCCAGATGATGTTTCATTGCCTCCCTCCTATACGGGAAGGAAGCAAGTCCGGGACCACGCCAAAAGTCCGCCGTTACCCGCCTTTCAGCTCATAAGGCTGGCGTAAACCCGACAATCCGACAGCGACTGCATACCGCGGTGGAAACTCAGAAGCATTCTTCCTCGAGCTGCTCGAGCAGTTCGAGTCCGGCAAGGTTCTCGTGGCGCTCGCACAACTCGCGTATCGGGTTCACGAAGCTCGCCAGCAGCAACAGGTTGTCGCATTGCACACCGCTGACGGCGGCGCGGCGTTCGCGCAGCAAGGCGAGCAGGGCCAGTTCGTCGGGGTCCTCGGTGCGCAGGGTGTCGAGGATGTCCATCATGCGGCGGGCGTTGCCGTCGCAGTCGATGCCCTTGAAGCTCACGTAGCGGTCGGGGCGGGTCGTGCAACTGCAGCGGGTTTCGGAGTCCATGGCGGTCGGGAAAAAGCGGGAGAAGCGCACATCATCACCCCGCAGGCCTCGCGCTGTCCGTCGGCTGGCCGACGAAAACTGCAATCAGCGGGATTCGCCAGGGGTGGCGCGCCACTGTTCGAGCAAATCGAGCCGATGCACACGAAGCCGGTCGCGGCCGTCGCGTTCGAGAATGCCCTGGCGCGCCATTGCGCTCAGATGCGCCGACACAGTCTGCCGGGTGGTGCCCAGCAGCAAGGCAATGTCGCTCGCCGCCAAGCCGAGCGGCACCTGCCATCCATCGCCGTCGGGCGTGCCACGCTGCCGCGTGGCCTGGGCGAGAAAACCGGCGACACGGGCGCCCACGTCTTGCAGCGACAGGCTTTCGATGCGGCGAATCGCATCACTGAGCAACTTGCCCAGCGCCCGCATCAGGAAGGGTGTGAGCTCAGGGTGGAGCGTCATGCGTTGGGCAAAGGCACGGGTGTCCATCGCCACGATGGACGAGACGCCGACACTGGCCAGGTAGCTCGGCGTATGGGTGCTGAATATGTCGCCCGCCTCGAGAAAGGACAGGGTCAGCTCACGTTCGTCGTTGGCAAGGTAGGCGCGCACCTGGCCGGAGAACACGATGAAAACACGATCGAGCGCCGAGCCGGGTGTGGCAATGAGCTGGCCCTTGGCATAACTCACGCGCTCGAACCCGGCAAGAAAGTCTCGCCCCGCATCGGAATGCAGGAAGGCGAGAAAGCCCGGCGGGGCGCCGTTCGCGGCGGAATGCGCTGGAGGACGACCGTTACCCGCCGAAGGGTGAGTGGGGTGCGAAGCCATGATGGCGCCGATTATGCCCGGTCGCGAGCATTGCAGCGCCGCGGCGTGGCGATCGGAATCCGGGGTTCGGTGCTGCCGCCATCCACAACGGTGGTGCGGCGCCAGGGGTGGAGAACTCCCGCCAATGCCTTTTGCGTAATCGGGGTCTAGTATTGAGATCGTTGGTGCGCCCTGCGCAGCGCCGGACGGCGTGCCCAGTCAGCATCGCGCCGGGCGAGTGGCACGACAATCGCCTTACGGTAGCTAGTCAAAACCTTCATTTCAGGAGATCTCGATGCCTAATCTGCAACTTCCGCTGTCGGGCGACGTGACCCAGACGATCAACCCATGGACCTGGTTCATGCGGGCGGTGGGTAACCAGTTCGGGCTGATCAACATCAACCTGGGCAAGACCTCCAACCCGGAACTGGAGGAGCGCATCCTCAACGAGGTCGGCACCTACGGGCGCCAGCTCGGGCAGATCGGTGACGCACTGGCGGTATTGCTCGCGCACGTGCGGATCGATGAGCTGAGCGCGGATGAATTGCGTGCGATCAGGGCCTTCCAGTATCAGCACGCCGAGATCGAGCGGCTCAAGATCCGGCATCACGCGGAACGGCAGAATTAGGCGAAACCTGCTTCAAGCAGGTTTCGCCTAACGCCCTATAAATTGGCGCAGATCGCGGGCAGGGTCGCAAACCATTGCCCCGGCGCGCCTTCATACAGCGTTATCGGCCACCAGTAGTCCCAGGCGAAGCCGATGTCCTGGCGGTTGCCGGTGGCAAGTGCGCGCAGATTGAACCAGCCGCCGGCGACAGCACGGCCGGCTACGATGTGTGCGGCGGGCGTGGCGCTGACGGCGGCGCAGTCCGGCGCGGGCGGGTTCGAGTCGAACACGATGACGCTGCGGCTCGCGGTGGTGCTGTTGCCGTCGCGGTCGGTGGCGCGATAGCTGCAACTGTATTGCCCGACGCGGCTGGTGTCGACCGCGCTGCAGTCGGCGACGACCGACACGCTGCCATCCTCGGGATCGGTGGCAGTCGCGCCAGGGTCGGCAAGCACCTGTCCGAGTGCTATGCGTAGCGGATTTGCGCCGTTGAGGACGATTTGCGGCGAGCCCGCCGACACCCCACCGTCGCGCGGATGGCGGGAAAAAAAGTCCCACACGATGTCCGGATAGCTCGGCCCGCGGCGTAACGACCACAGGCCGTTATTGCCGTGCTCGCCGCCGATCCAGTAATGCCCGTGATCGGTGTCGGCAGCATTCGGGGTGGCAAGCGGGCCAGTGTAGAACACGGTCTCGACGATGGAGCGGCTGTTGGCAGTGCCGTCGACGGTGTAGGTCTCATGCACGCAGGCATAGTCTTCGCCCAGCACTGGGGCGCAGGGGCGCTGCACCGCACGTGTGCTGGCTGCGGTGTCGCGCGGCGGCGACCCGAACACCCGGAGATGGGCATCGCGCTGATTGCGTCCGGCTGGCTGCACCACGGTGCAGTCGCGTTCGTTGTGCAGGACCAGCAGTGGAATCGCATAGGGGTCGTCGAGCTCGGCCCGCATGTCGCGCGCGACCTGGTCAACGCTGCGAAAAGTCGCGGAACCCGGGCACTGGCCGGACAGCGATACGGCCGCAGCAGCTTCTCCATAAGGCAGCCCGGATGCACTCGCTGCAGCCGCCCAGTACTCGTTGTGCGTGGTGGCGGCGACCACCGCCATGGCGCCGCCGGAAGACAGGCCGGTGATGTAGCGGCGCGCTGGATCGATCGAAAAACGGGTTTCGACCTCGCGTGCGATCTGGTGCAGATCCTCGGGCTCGCCACCCCCTTCGCGGCGGTGCGCGTCGAACCAGAAGCCCCAGCAGTTGGGGTTGCGCAATCCATCGTAGGTGGTGATGAAGGGTGTCACCAGAATGAACCCGTAACGATCGGCGGCAGCGGTCATGCCCCAATCGCGCAACACGTCATCATGGGTCTGCCGGCATCCGTGCAAGACCATCACCATGCTGGCCGGCAAGCTCAGGGGATCCGGAACATAGACCTTGTACTGGCGATCGCGCGAGCCCGGATACTCCCGCGCCTGAAAGTTGAACGATTGCGTCGTACCCGCCACTGCCACGCCGCACAGCAGTGCGAGCAGGGCTCCCGTAAAAGTGCGCCAGAAACTGCGTGCAGACTGCATGCGATACCCCTTCGTGCCGGTGACATTCCATCCCGTCTTCAGAATAGACCAATGCATCGCGCGTGGCATTATTCCATTGGACTTGAACGAGCGGCGATTGCGTTACCAGCCCGGTCCGTCAGTCGCCAAATCTCCACTTGACCGCAACGACCCTGTTCCGACTATAATCCGCGCCCTTCTGCCCCCTCGGCGCATCAACGACGCGCACCGCCGAACGCAATGTCTGCGGCAAGCGGGGGAGCCGGGGCCCTGGTGGTGAAATTGGTAGACACGCTATCTTGAGGGGGTAGTGGCGAAAGCCGTGCGAGTTCGAGTCTCGCCCAGGGCACCATGAAGATGATCGCGTCGGGAGGGCAGCACCCAGCGGGGTGCAGGACCGCCCCGCTCAGCGGACGACCGGCAGCCCGTAACGCCCTCGGGGCAATATGATCCGCCCCTGGTGTCACCGACCGGCACATAGGAGCCATTTGATGATCGGCACAATGGAGCCACCTTGTGATCGGCACATTGAAGCCACCCTGTGATCGGCATATTGGAGCCAGTCGCGGATCGGCACATAGGAGCCAGCGCCGGATCGGCGT
>JAUSOD010000008.1 GCA_030656215.1 Azoarcus sp. | reverse complement strand
CGGCCAGCACCATGGCCAGCGAGTAGATTTCCTCTCCGCTCGAACTGGCCGCACTCCACACCCGAAAGCTGCCCGGGGCCTTGCGTTTGGCGATGATCTCGTCGCGCAGGAAGTCGAAATGCTTGGGTTCGCGAAAGAAGTAGGTCTCATTGGTGGTCAGCAGGTCGACCATGGTCTGCAGCTCTTCCGGATGCTGGCCACTGGTCAGCATCCGGTAGTACTCGGAGAAACTGGCGAATTCGTAGACGTTCAGCCGCCGCGTCAGGCGCCCGACCAGCAAGACCTTCTTGCTGTCATTCAGGCTGATGCCGGCAATCTTGTAGATCAGGCGCCGGAACAGATCGAACTCCTGAGCGCTAATCTGAACAGGTTCAGTCATAGACATTCGATTCTGCTCGCAATCGCGCCTCGGCCTGCGATCGGGTACAAGCAAAGGTGGCTTGCTTCAATATGAGTTTCAGATGCTGGAAACGGCCGTTGCCGAGTTCGCCACCCCGGCGATAACGGCGACTTCCTCGACCGACAGGACGCGATTCAGATTGAGAATGACGACGAATTTGCCGTCGATCTTGCCCATGCCCTTGATGAAGTCGTTGCGGATGCGGGCGCCAAACTCCGGGGCTGGCTCGATGTCGCCAGCGGCAATTTCCAGCACTTCGTTCACCGCATCGACGACCACCCCCATCTGTTGCTGGCGGCCGTTGTCCGCCTCGACGTCGACGATGACGATGCAGGTCCGCTTACTGTTCTCCCTCGGCTGGCGACCGAAGCGCACCGCCAGATCGACCACCGGCACCACCGCGCCGCGCAGGTTGAGCACGCCGCGAATGAACGGCGGCGTCATCGGCACGTCGGTGACGAAACCATACTCGATGATCTCGCGGATCGACAGGATGCCGATGGCGAACATCTCATCACCCAGCATGAACGTCAGGTACTGCTGCGGCTCCTCCGCGCCACGGTGCCCATCGCCGCTTGTCACGACACGCTGCGCCCGCGTTCCGCCTGGCTGAATGTCCGTTGTTTGCATGGTGACCTCCTAGAAGCGGGCGAAGTCCGCTTCGCTATCGGCGGCCTGACTGCTCCCCGCTCTCTTGGCGACAGTCTTCGCCTGACGGACTGCCTGCGCCTTGGTGGCCGGGGCGTGTTTCATCTCGACATGACGAGCGTGGCGGGCGCCATTGGCAACGGTAAAGAAGCCCATCAGCTCCTGCAGATTTGCCGCCTGGCCGCTCATTTCCTCGGCCGTGGCCGCCAACTCTTCGGACGCCGACGCGTTTTGCTGGGTAATCTGGCTCAACTGGCTCATCGCGGTATTGACCTGATCGACGCCCACGGTCTGCTCCTGCGAGGCCGCCGTGATCTCCTGCACCAGGTCGGCCGTCTTGCGCGTGGCCGGCACGATCTCGTCGAGCAGCTTGCCGGCCCGTTCGGCCATGCCGACGCTGTTGCCGGCCAGTTGGCCGATTTCCTGCGCCGCCACCTGGCTGCGTTCGGCCAGCTTGCGCACCTCGGCCGCCACCACCGCGAAGCCCTTGCCGTGTTCGCCGGCTCGTGCCGCTTCGATCGCCGCGTTGAGCGCCAGCAGATTGGTCTGGTAGGCGATGTCGTCGATGATGCCGATCTTCTTGGCGATCTGTTTCATCGCCGCCACCGTCTCGGTCACCGCCCGACCGCCGTCGGCCGCCTTGGTAGTGCCTTCGGCCGACATCGTATTGGCCACCTTGGCGTTATCGGTGTTCTGGCGGATCGAGGCCGACATCTGCTCAACCGAGGCCGAAGTCTCCTCGACGCTCGCTGCCTGCTCGCTGGAGGCCTGTGACAACGACTGGGCGGTGGACGAGATCTGGCTGGTGGCGCTGGTCAGCGTTTCGGTGGTGGCATTCACGTCAGCAATGGTCTGGGATAGTTTGGCCACAGTGGCATTCACCGTGTCGCAGACGGACTTCAACTGACCCCGGTACACGGCATCGATGTTCTGGGTCAGGTCACCGTTCTCGACGGCGTTCATCACCCGAGATATCTCGGTTACCGGCCCGACGACGGCATCCATGACGCCATTCAGCCCTTCGACGATCTGGCGGAACTCGCCTTGATGCTTCGTGGCTTCGGCACGGGTAGCCAGATTGCCTTCCAGCGCCGACTGGCTCAGCGTGCTCGCATCGGCAACCAGCGCCTGGACGGCGTGCGTCATGTGCTGCATGGAGCTAAGCAGTTGCCCGGTTTCGTCCTTGGAGTCGATTTCGATCTTGGCGGACAGGTCGCCGGCAGCCAACTGGTTGGCGACAGTGACAGCGCGTTCTAGCGGTCGGGTAATGGCACGGGCGATGAGGAAGCCGAGAATCAGGCCCAACAGCACGCCGCCCACGCTCAAGCCGATCATCATGATCCGGCTGTCTTGGTAAATGGCGGAGCTTTCCTCAGAGGCCTCCTGGGCACGCTCTTCTTTCAACCGGGAGAGATCGGTCAGCAGGTTGTCGAGGATGTCACCATTTTCCCGAACTGTTTTCATCGAGTTCAGCAGGTCCTGATTGCGTTCCGTCAGCGCTTCCTGGGATGCCAGAGCCAGCATGTGCTTTGTGCCTGACTCGTATTCGCCCCAGGTGCGAGCAAAGGTCGAAAATAATTCTTTGGCTTTTTCTGTAGTGAACAAGGGCTTGGCCTTGTCGAGGTTCTGGTTCAGTGTGGCGGTGTATTTCGTCATCGTGTCGATATGCTGCTGCCGTTCATTCGCCGTGGTCGCCAGCAGGACGTTGCCGCGTGCTCGCCCGATGTAGATCAGGTTGGTGTTGGCCTCCTTGATGTAGGACAGCCCGAGCAGTTCGCGGTCATACATCCGGTCGCCCATGGTGTTGATTGTTGACATGTTCGATATGCCGATAGCGCCAACAACGGCCGTCATGATCGACACGAGGAGAAACGCCGCGATGAGTTTGGCGCTTACTTTCAGATCTCTGAACCACTGCATGGTTTGCTCCTAGAGCGGGTGTTGGTTCGTGGAACGAAATGGATCGATTGGTCGCCATCAGCGGTGCTCAATCAGGAGGAAACGGTGGCCGGAGATGAACTGCCGTGCCGATTGGGTTGACGCACAACGCGGCGCACCAACCCGGGCACATCGAGAATCAGGGCTACGTTGCCGGTGCCCAAAATGGTGAAGCCGCTGATCCCGTCGAGGCCGTTGAAGACTTCGCCGAGTGGTCGGATCACCGTCTGGAACTCGCCCATCAGGGCATCGACGACCAGCCCCGCTCGCCGCCCGGCGTACTGCACGACAACAACGTTTTCGCGTTGCACCGGGTGGAGCAGGAAAGCCAGTTCCGGGTCGCTGCCCAGGGCGGCCGCCCCTTCAGCGGTGAGAATCGCCGTGGACAGGCCGTAGCGTGGCAGCGGATCGCCGCCCCCTTGGGCGTCGTCCGCCTCGACCTCGACCGGGGTGGGCGGTTCGGGCACGTCGAACAATTGCTTGAGGCGAATGAAGGGCAGCACCTCGCCGCGCAGGTTGAGGTGGTCGCGCCCATGCGAATCGGCCGTTTGCTGCGCCGACAGTTCGAGGCATTCGACCACCATGTCCAGCGGCACGACGAAGGACGCGGCATTCACCCCGACCAGGAAGCCGTCGATGATGGCCAGGGTCAGCGGCAGGCGGATGCGCATCGTGGTGCCCACGCCCTCGACGCTGTCGATATCGACCGTGCCGCGCAGCGCGGTGATGTTGCGGCGTACGACGTCCATGCCGACGCCACGCCCGGACAGGTTGCTGACCTGCTCGACGGTCGAGAAGCCGGCCATGAAGATCAGCTGATAGATTTCCTGATCGCTCAGGTGCTGCTCGGGTTTGATCAGCCCACGCTCGATGGCCTTGGCCAGGATGCGCTCACGTGGGAGCCCGCCCCCGTCATCGACCACCTCGATGACGATGCTGCCCGAGTCGTGGAAGGCATTGAGGCGGACCGTGCCGTGCGCCGGCTTGCCGCGCGCCAGGCGGACCTCGGCCGCTTCGATGCCGTGGTCCATCGAGTTGCGCACGAGGTGGGTCAGCGGGTCGCCGATCTTCTCGACCACCGTCTTGTCGAGATCGGTTTCGCCGCCGCTGATCTCGAGCCGGATGTCCTTGCCCAGTTCGGCGCTGACATCGCGCACCACGCGCTGGAAACGTTTGAAGGTGGCGCCGATCTGCACCATGCGCAGTTTCAGCGCGGAGTCGCGCACTTCCTCGACCAGGCGCGAGAGCCGGGCCACGGCTTCGAGCAGAACCGGATTCTCGGTCTGCTGGGCAATCAGGCTGGCCCCGGCACTGGCGATGATCAGCTCGCCGATCAGGTTGATGTGCTCGTCGAGATTGTCGGCGTTGACCCGGATCAGGCCCGATTCCGCGCTCTTCGATTCCTTGACCTGCTTCTGCTTGTCGAGCGCCGCTTCGACGACGCGCGGCTGCACCACTTTCTGGTCCACCAGCACTTCGCCCAGTGGCGGCGCAGGGCCGTCCGGATGATCGGCCTGGCGATCGAGGGCGGCGTTGAGTTCGTTCGGCGTCAGCGTGCCGCAGCGCACCAGGATTTCGCCCAGGCGCAGTTCTTCCTGCGGCAGTTCGCCGATCAGGCGCTGGTATTCGGAAATCAGGCTGTGCGGCGGCAGGATGCGGACCAGCGCATCGTCGCGCACGAATTCGAAGGCGCCTTCGATGGTCGCCTTGTCGGCCTCGGTCCGGAAGGCGATTTCAAAACCGAGATAGCTGGCTTCCGGGTCGAGTTCGCTCAGGGCCGGTACCTTGTCGGCCAGGGTGACGATTTCGACGATCTTGCCGAAGGTGCCGAGATAGCGGATGAATGACATCGGGTCCATGCCGTTGCGCAGCACGTCCGGGCCAAAGCGCAGCGACAGGTGCCAGTTGTCGGAGTCGACACCATGGGCGTCTACTCCGTTGCCGCCTTCCTTGTCCAGCTGCGCTTGCGGCTCGGCAGTGACCGTCATCTGCCCACCGACTTGCCCACCAATCTGCCCGCCCGCCGGCGACGGCGGATCCAGGTAGACGCCCAGCCTGGCTGCCAGCTCATCACCGGCCTGCTGCACGTCTTCGTCCGGCTCGGCCTTGTCGGCGGCGCCCGCAATCAGGCGTGCCAAGTGATCGCCGACCCCGAGAAACAGCGCCACCAGTTCGGATGAGATCGGAATCAGGCCATTGCGCACCTTATCCAGCACACTCTCGGCCACATGCGTAAAAGAGACGACATGATCGAATCCAAAGAGGCCGGCCGAGCCCTTGATGGTGTGCGCCGCCCGGAAGATGGCATTGATCGTGTCGGCGTCGTCGGGGGTCTGCTCGATGCGCAGCAGCGCCGCCTCCATCTCTTCCAGCAACTCGCCGGCCTCGATGATGAAGGTGTGAAGGGCGTCATCCAGATTCATGGTCTATTCCAGCTTACGACGGGGAATGAACCAACACGGGATCGCCGAGTTGGCCGAACAGCTTGCACAGTTCAAGCGCATCGCAAACCGCAGCGCTGTGCCCGGTGAAGTGCAAGGCCCGCTTGCGCCCTGCCGCTTCCTGCTTGGCCGCCAGCATCAATTGCAGCCCGGCGCTGTCGATCTCGCCAACTCGCGAAAGATCGACTTCGACATCCAGACCCGCACCCAGGGCTTCGAGCAACTGCTGACGCAGTTCAGCCGCGGTGAAGATGGTCAGCTCTCCGCTGATCTCGAGATGGGTCATGGCGGCGTTCGTACTCACGGCAGCACCAGCTTGGAGACTGCGTTCAACATTTGCGCGGGCTGGAAAGGTTTGACCACCCAGGCCTTGGCCCCGGCGGCCTGGCCTTGCTGCTTCATGGCGTCGCCCGCTTCGGTGGTGAGCATGATCACCGGCGTGAACTTGTAGGCCGCCAACTGCTTGGCCGCCTTGACGAAGCTGATGCCGTCCATGTTCGGCATGTTGACGTCGCTGATGATCAGGTGCAGCTTGCGGCCGTCCAGTTTCCTCAACGCATCCTTGCCGTCGCAGGCTTCAACGACGTCATAGCCGGCACCTTTGAGAGAAATACTGACGACTTGGCGCAGGGAAGCGGAGTCGTCGACGATCATGATGGTTTTTGCCATGTCAGCGTTCGCTCAATACTCAAAAGAAGGTGATTTCGTCAGATCGAGCGGCAGTCGCAGACTGCTTTCCGCCGCGGTGAATGACGTGTTGCTCGGGTACGGTATAGGTGTGCGAAAGCTCATTGAGCCAGCTACTGGCATCGAGGCTCACCGCTGCATCGCCTCGGGCACGCCCCGCCTCGTGCTCGACAATCCGCTCCTTGAGTTTGCCCATGTCCTGACCCACATGGCCCAGGATCTGGCTGACCCGGTCCTGGAACTGCAGGGCAACCAGGACTTCGGCCACTTCGTCGCCTATCGACTGGGTCTCACAACGCAATACGTCCGACGAGTTGGCCAAGCTCTGCGCCGCCGCATGGGTACGACCGACGACGTGCTGGATGATCCCTTCGGACTGAGCGACCATCGCCTCGTCCTGCGCGGCATATTGCTGGGAAAGATGCAGGGTGGCGGTAATCGCCAGGTTGACGACCTCCACCGTGTCGCTGATTTTCTTGCCGGTGCCGCCGGAGAGATCGGAGAGCTTACGGACCTCGTCGGCGACGACGGCAAACCCGCGTCCGACTTCGCCGGCTCGCGCCGCTTCGATGGCGGCGTTCAGCGCCAGCAGATTGGTCTGTTTGGCGATATCGCCAACACTCTGAGCCATCGACTTGAGTTGCTCGGTGAACTTGGACAGGGTAGCGATTTCCCTGAGCATCGAATCCTTGGTTGCCAGCGCCGCGCGTAACGTGGCGACAATGGAATTGAGTTCGGCTTCGTTCTCGCGCAACAAGGCGATCAGGCCGTCGCCCGAAGCGCCCTGCGATGAGGCGACGGTACTCCCGATACGCTGGTTGATGGCCGCAAAGCGGTTGGCCAGCGCCGTCACCGAGTCTTCGGTATGCCCCCTGGCCATCTCTACCTGCCCGGCCCAGATCGGAAGCACCCCCCCGCACAATTGCTCCAGACCGGACAAACGATCGCCCTGGATCTCACGCCCTTGCTGTTCCCGCTCACGGTCCCCGGCTGCCTGCATCTCTCGCCATACCCGCCTGCCATGAGCGAGACTGACAAGCGCCAGGCCGACACTCAAAGCAAGGACCAGGGAGGCCAAAGCCAACGCAAGGGGAGAAAGACCCGCGGCGAAGAGGACGCAAAGCGCCGCAATAAGTCCAAGCACCGTTACCGGGGCGGAAATCCATCCAAGGAAAGATCTCTCGCTCATACGCCCTCCCCTTCTTGCTCCAGGCGTAGGTTGGACAAAACCGCTATGCGGGGCGCTCGCCTGATCGAATGGCACGACATGTTCTGCACATTTACTCCACTGCCACTATGGGAAGTGATTCCGCAAGATTTCGTGTGGATAAACCAGCACGCCCGGCTTTCTTCCTGTCACTTCCGGCAGCAATGCAAAATCCGTCTCGAGCATCTCGAGCTCGAGGGCTTGCGGCCCAAGGCCATTGACGTCTAAGACATTCGGCTTCTGGCCAAACAGCCCAAGGCGCAACCTCTGCCCGACATTGTCGCGGTCGACAAAGCACAAGGCCTGTTTTCTGCGACGCGCATCTTGATCTACCGGACATTCTGTTTTCCGCCTTGAAACTGCCCCCTGCATGCGTATCAAATACTGGGAGCGGCCGTCGTCGAGTTCGCCACACGGCCTTATCTTTTTTAGTTACGCACACCTAGAAGGTCGATGGTTCCTTTTAAATGTAAGCATCGGGCGACCAATTACCACAGCCCGGCAAGCTCAGTAACACCCATTCAGGGTAGCGCGCCGTCAGCGCCTGTCATACCGGTGCATTCACGATGCTCTCGGCCTCCTCCGTCGCGCCTGAAGACCTGCGCCCAGGAAAGCCGGCCGAAGGCAATCGGTTAGCTGTTCTCGTCCCGTAACACCTCCCCACCGTCTGTGTTTGATCACGCATCGATTACGAAAATCGTTGTTGACACTGCATTTTTTTGAACCTATCTTGTATACACAGATTAAATCCTTGCATTCACTTAGCTTCTTAGTGAGTACATAGAGCAGACCCAGACTGGGCTTGACCGCCCGTAACCAAAGCCAGGCATGCACTACCGGCCGAACGAACCGGTTTTCAGCCTCACGGAGGAGGACCCGAATGACACAATCGGATGCGCGCCCTGCAGTGCAGGCTCTGGCGTTTGACGTGTTTGGCACTGTCGTCGACTGGCGGGGCAGCATTGCTGATGAAGCTGCAGCGGTCGCTGCCAGCCATGGCGTGGAGGGCGACTGGGAAGCCTTTGCCGACGCCTGGCGGGCGGGCTACGCGCCGGCGATGGATCGGGTCCGGCGCGGCGACCTGCCGTGGATGAGCATCGATGCATTGCACCGACTGATCCTCGACTCGATCGTCGAACGCTTCGGCCTGGGTGCCCTGGACGAGGATGAGCGCGCCCGCTTGAACCGCGCCTGGCACCGCCTCGCGCCGTGGGCCGACAGCGTGGAGGGCCTCGCGCGCCTGAAACGGCACTTCACCATCACCACCCTCTCCAACGGCAACTTCTCGCTCCTCGTCGACCTCGCGCGCCATGGCGCACTGCCGTGGGATTGCGTGATTTCGGCCGAGCTCTTCGGCCACTACAAGCCCGATCCGGAAACCTACCTGGGCACGGCCCGCCTGCTGGACGTGGCGCCGACCGCGCTGATGCTCGTTGCCGCCCACCCTTCCGACCTGCGCGCAGCGAAGCAGCAGGGTTGCCGCACCGCCTACGTGATCCGGAAACTCGAATTCGGCGCCGGCCATCCGCTACCCGACTACACCGCCGGCGAGTTCGACTACGTCGCCGACGACTTCCTCGATCTGGCCCACCAGCTGGGCGCCTGACCCCCAAGGAGACACCGAACATGCAGCAGCAGACCTTCCGTATCGGACAGATCGTGCCGAGTTCAAACACCACGATGGAGACCGAGATCCCGGCCGTGCTGCGCGCACGCGAACTGGTCGAGCCCGAACGCTTCACCTTCCACTCCAGCCGCATGCGCATGCAGAAGGTGACCAAGGAGGAGCTCGAAGCCATGGATCGCGATTCCGACCGCTGTGCGCTCGAACTCGCCGACGCACGTGTCGACGTGCTCGGCTATGCCTGCCTGGTGGCGATCATGAGCATGGGCAAGGGCTACCACCGGGTGTCCGAAGAGCGTCTGCACGGACGCACTGTAGAGGCCGGCGGTCCGGCGCCGGTGGTCACCAGTGCAGGCGCACTGGTCGACGGACTGAAGGTGCTGGGCGCAAAGAAGGTTTCGATCCTCACGCCCTACATGAAGCCGCTCACCCGACTGGTGATCGACTACATAGAACATGAAGGCATTGAGGTCGTGGACAGCATCTCGCTCGAAATTCCCGACAACCTTGAAGTGGGGCGGCAGGATCCGCTCGCACCGGCCGAGATCACCAAGCGCCTGAACACCAACGTCGATGTGATCGTCGCCTCGGCCTGCGTGCAGATGCCCTCTTTGGCCTCGGTACAGATGATCGAGGACCGCACCGGCCTGCCGGTGGTGTCTTCATCAGTCTCGACGACTTTCATGATG
Source organism: Azoarcus sp. (assembly GCA_030656215.1). GTDB lineage: Bacteria > Pseudomonadota > Gammaproteobacteria > Burkholderiales > Rhodocyclaceae > Parazoarcus. The sequence goes on along the minus strand of JAUSOD010000008.1, from coordinate 124,402 downwards.
CTCAAGAAATTGGGCCTCAAGACCTGGTCGCCGGGCTTCGGTTCGCTGCTCTCGGGCAAATACTGAGCAATCCGGTCCGGCCCCCCGGGGCCGAACCCGCACCCGCCGTGTCACCAAACACGGCTCTCTTATGCAGCACCCCGCAGTACACATACAGTGAGAGGAGACAACTCATGAAGTACGGTATCCGCAAGCACGTTTTGTTCGGCGCCTTCGCCAGCCTGCTGGCGCTGGGCCTTACGCCCGTAGCCCATGCGCAGAAGACGACCGTGGTGAAGATTTCGCACCAGTTCCCCGGCGGTACCATCGACCACGGCGACTTCCGCGACCGGCTGGTACGCAAGTTCGCCCAGGAAGTCGAAACGAAAACCAACGGCCAACTCAAGTTCGAGATTTTCCCCGCCAGCTCGCTGGTCAAGACCTTCGCCCAGTTCGGTGCGCTGCAAAACGGCTCGGTCGACATGACTCTGTATCCGCTTGCCTATGAGGGCGGCAAGATCCCGCAGGTGAATATCACCCTGATGCCGGGCCTGGTCACCAGCTACGAGCAGGGACACCGTTGGAAAAACGAGCCGATCGGCAAGGAGCTGACCAAGATCCTGGACGACAAGGGAGTCAAGATCGTCAGCTGGATCTGGCAGGCGGGTGGGGTGGCGAGCAAGCCCAAGGCCGTGGTCGAGCCTGACAACGTCAAGGGCGTGAAGATCCGCGGCGCAAGCAAGCACATGGACCTGATGCTCAAGGCTGGTGGCGGTTCGATCACCAACGTGCCGTCCAACGAAGTCTATAGCGCAATGCAGACCGGCGTGCTCGATGCCGCGGTGACCTCGAGCACCTCGATCATCAGCTTCCGCCTCGAGGAGGTTGCGGACCATCTGACCTCGGCGCGCAAGAACTCGTTCTGGTTCATGTTCGAGCCGCTGCTGATGGCCAAGTCCACCTACGATCGGCTCACCCCCGAGCAGCAGAAGATCGTCATGGAAGTGGGTGCGAGCCTCGAGCAGTTCAGCATCGACGAATCGAAGAAGGATGACATCAGGGCGGCCGAAGTGTTCGAGAAGGCGGGCAAGAAAGCCTATGACGTGGACGATGCGGCGTTTGCCAAGTGGCGTGAAGTGGCCAAGGCAAGTGCGTGGAAGGACTATGCCGAGGAAGTAAAAGGCGGGCAGCAATTGCTCGACATGGCCGTCTCCGTCAAGTAAGCCGTTCCCCCAGCGCCGGGCCCCACGGGGTCCGGTCGCACCTCCTCAGAGGGAGACCGAACATGAACAATCCTGCCTGGCTTCTGTTCAGCCGCACGGTCAAGGGCGTCAACGCCTTGATGGCCTACCTGTCGGCGTTTCTGATTTTCGCCTGCACGCTGGTGCTGGTGTATGAGGTCGTCACCCGCTATGTGATCCACGTGTCGAACGACTGGGTGATCGAACTCAGCATCTTCATGCTGATCGCCGCCACCTTTCTCGCGGCCGCACACACCCAGCGCGAACGCGCCCACGTCGGCATCGAGGTGCTCGACGAGGTGATGTCGGCAAAGTGGAACCGCTGGCGTTACATCTTTGGCGATGTGGCATCGATGCTGTTCTGTGCCCTGATCGCCTATCTGTCGTGGGTCTATTGGCACGAGGCGTGGGAGGGGGGCTGGGAGACCAGTTCGACCTGGGCGCCGAAACTGTGGATTCCCTACTTTTTCATGGCGCTCGGCATGAGCCTGCTGGTGCTGCAATACGTGGTGCAGGTGGTCGAAGACGTGTTCGATCCGGCCAAGCACCAGCAACACGAATTCCTGGGAGAATGACATGGGTGTGCTCGAGATAGGCCTTATCAACTGCGCACTCACGCTGGTGCTGCTGTTTTCCGGAATGCCGATCGCATTCGCGCTTGGCGCCTCTGCGGTGGTGATCATGTTCCTTTTCATGCCGGCATCGAACATCGGCCTGATCGCCGAGACGATCTTCGGCGAGCTGGACAATTTCACCCTGCTGACCGTCCCGCTGTTCGTGCTGATGGGCGCGGCAATCGGCAAGACCCGCGCCGCAGTGGATCTGTACGAGTCGGCCTACCGCTGGCTGTACAAGATGCCCGGCAGCCTCGGGGTCGCCAACGTCGCCGGGTGCACCATCTTTTCGGCGCTGTGCGGCTCGAGTCCGGCCACCTGTGCCGCAATCGGCGGCATGGGGATCCCCGAGATGCGCAAGCGCGGCTACTCCCCCGGGCTGGCCTCGGGGCTGATAGCGGCGGGCGGCACACTGGGCATCCTGATCCCGCCGAGCATCACGCTGATCATCTACGGCGTGATCGCCGAGCAGTCGATCGGGAAGCTGTTCATCGCTGGCATCGTGCCCGGATTGCTGCTCGCGCTGCTGTTTGCGGCCTATGTGGTGTTCGCCTATATCCGCGAGCGCAAGCAGGCCCTGGCCGGTGGCGGCGGAGCGATGAGTGCGGAGTTGTTGCGCGAGGAGCATTTCACCTGGGCCCAGCGCTGGGAAGCCCTGCCACGTCTGCTGCCCTTCCTGATCCTGATCGCGGCGATCATGTTCGCGATGTATGGCGGCTTCGGCACCCCGTCCGAAGTGGCCGGCGTCGGTGCGTTCGGCGCGCTGATCCTGGTCGCGCTGCTATACCAGTGCTACCACTGGAAGGAGATCAAGGAGATCCTCACCGGCACCGCGCGCGAGTCATGCATGATCATGATGATCATCGCCATGGCCTTCTTGTTCACCTACGTGATGAGCTACCTGCGCATCACCCAGAGCCTGGCCGAATGGCTGGTGGCGCTGGAGATGTCGAAGTGGGCCCTGCTGTTCTGGGTGAACATGTTGCTGCTGGTGATGGGCTTCTTCCTGCCACCGGTCGCGATCATCCTGATGGTCACGCCGGTGATCCTGCCGGGCATTCTCGCTGCCGGCTTCGATCCGATCTGGTTCGGCATCATCCTGACCATCAATATGGAACTCGGCCTGATCACTCCACCGGTCGGCCTCAACCTGTTCGTCATCAAGGGGATTGCGCCCGACATCAAGTTCGGCGAAATCGGACGCGGCATCCTGCCCTTCATCGTGCTGATGTGCCTGTACATCGTGCTGCTCGCGGTGTTCCCGGACATCGTGATGTTCCTGCCCAACATGTTCTATCAGTAGGCCGTCACCGATGAGCCGACGCGGGGCGCAACCTTGTTTCGCCCCGCGTCGATCCGAAGCATGGCGGCCGCAAGCTGCCATGCAAACCGAGGGGGCCGGCGGCAAGCAAGGTCCCAACATCGAGGTAGCAGCATGAGCAACAAGGACACCAACTGGCGCCGCGGCGTCGCCTCCAAGGCGGCGCGGGTGGCGCGTACGGCCGATCTCGCCGATGGCCGGCGGGTCGCCGCCGAGCACGCCACCGCGCTGCTCGAACGCGTGATCGAGGCCGGCGACCGCGTCTGTCTCGAGGGTAACAACCAGAAGCAGGCAGACTTTCTCGCCCGTGCGCTGGCCGCGGTCGATCCGGCAGTCATCCACGACCTGCACATGCTGCAGTCGGTGGTCGCGCTGCCCGAGCACACCGCCCTGTTCGACAAGGGCATCGCACGCGAGATCGATTTTTCGTTCTCCGGTCCGCAAGGCACGCGCCTGGCGTCGCTGGTCGAGGCAGGCAAGATCCGGATCAACGCAATCCACACCTATCTCGAGCTGTTCGGGCGCTACTTCGTCGATCTGACCCCGAACGTGGCGCTGATCGCGGCCGAAGCGGCCGATGCGGCGGGCAACCTCTACACCGGGCCGAACACCGAGGACACCCCGGCGATCGTCGAGGCGACCGCGTTCAAGAACGGCATCGTCATCGCCCAGGTAAACGAGCTGCGCGAAGGATTGCCGCGCGTCGACATCCCCGCCGACTGGGTCGATTTCGTCATCGTCGCGCCCAAACCCAACTACATCGAGCCGCTGTTCACCCGCGATCCGGCACAGATCTCAGAGATCCAGGTGCTGATGGCGATGATGGTGATCAAGGGTATCTACGCCGAATACGGCGTCAAGCGCCTGAATCACGGCATCGGCTTCGACACCGCGGCGATCGAGCTGCTACTGCCGACCTACGGCGAATCGCTGGGGCTCAAGGGCAAGATCTGCACCCACTGGGCGCTGAACCCGCATCCGGCGCTGATTCCGGCGATCGAGGCGGGCTTTGTCGAGTCGGTGCACAGTTTCGGCTCCGAACTCGGCATGGAGGCGTATATCGCCGCGCGCCCCGACGTGTTCTTTACCGGCCGCGACGGCGCGATGCGCTCCAACCGCGCGTTCTGCCAGGCGGCCGGGCATTACGCCTGCGATCTGTTCATCGGCTCCACGCTGCAGATCGATCTGCAGGGCAACAGTTCGACCGCGACCAAGGGCCGTATTGCCGGCTTTGGCGGCGCCCCCAACATGGGTGCCGATGCGCGCGGCCGGCGTCACGAGAGCGCGGCGTGGGTCAAGGCGGGCGAAGAGGCGCGCCAGGGCCGCGACGTGATGCCGCGCGGGCGCAAGCTCGTGGTGCAGATGGTCGAGACCTTCCGCGAGCACATGGCGCCGGCCTTCGTCGAGCGCCTCGACGCCTGGGACCTGGCCGAGACCATGGGCCTGGCGAATCCGCCGGTGATGATTTTCGGCGACGACGTCACCCATGTCGTCACCGAGGAAGGCATTGCCAACCTGCTGCTGTGCCGCGACCTCGACGAGCGCGAACAAGCGATCCGCGGCGTCGCCGGTTATACCGCGGTCGGGCTCGGCCGCGACCGCAAGAAGGTGGACGAGCTGCGCGCCCGCGGCGTGATCCGGCGTGCCGAGGATCTGGGCATCGCCCACCGCGACGCACGCTGCGATCTGCTCGCGGCGCGCTCGGTCAAGGACCTGGTGCGCGCCTCGGGCGGCCTCTACAACCCGCCCAGCCGGTTCCGTAACTGGTAGGCGCAGGAGAACAGGACATGGAACGACTGCAATATGAAGTGGAGGCCCGCGGCGCTGCCACGGCCCGCAAACCGGTGCTGGTCGGCGTGACCGCGTCGGGCAACTGCGAGGTGCTGGTCGAGGCTGGCGGCGCGCCCGAACGCTGCGCGATCGACGTGCACACCGCGGCCCAGGGCTTCGGCCCGATCTGGCAGGCGGTGTTGCGCGATTTCGGCGAACGCCATGCGGCCGGCGGCCTGAAGATCGAGATCCACGACGTCGGCGCAACCCCCGCCGTGGTGAGCCTGCGCCTGGACCAGGCACTGGAAGCATGGGAGGACGATGATGCGTAAGCGCTTTTTCGAGGCATCGGCACGTGAGCGCGTGCACGGCGTGGTCGATACCGACAGTTTTCACGAGTTCCTTCCGCCCGAAGCGAGGGTATCAAGCCCACACATGGTCATGCTGGAACAGCCGGCCGCGTTCGACGACGGCATCGTTGTCGGCGCCGCCACGCTGGACGGCCGTCCGGTGCTGGTCGCGGCGCAGGAGGGCGCCTTTCTCGGTGGTGCCATCGGCGAGGTGCACGGCGCCAAGCTGGTCGGCCTGATCGAGCGCGCACGCGCCGAACGACCGGCGGCGGTGGTGATCCTGTTCGATTCGGGCGGCGTGCGCCTGCACGAGGCCAATGCCGGACTGATCGCGGTTTCCGAGATTATCCGCGCCGTGCTCGGCGCGCGCGCAGAAGGCCTGCGCTTCATCGGCCTGATCGGTGGCGCTGGTGGCTGCTTCGGCGGCACCGGCCTGATCGCGCGCTGCTGCGACGCACTGGTGATGTCCGAAGAAGGGCGGCTGGCAATGTCGGGCCCGGAGGTGATCGAAACCGTGCGCGGGGTCGAGGAGTTCGATTCACGCGACCGCGCGCTGGTGTGGCGCGTCACCGGCGGCAAGCACCGCTACTTGCTGGGCGAGGCGGATGCGTTCGTGGAGGACGACATCGAAGCATTCCGCGCCGCGGCCATCCACCTGCTCGATACGCCGGCCGAGTTCTCGCTCGAGTCCGTCGAACGCGAACATGCGCGCCTGGCCGAGCGCTGGCAGCGCTTTGGCAGCTCCACGGACGCACCAGAGATCTGGCAGGCGCTGGGGGTGCCGGCCGACGCCGATGTCGCGATGATGAACGCCGACGAATTCGTCGCCATGGCGGCGCACTGCCCCGGGAGAAACGCATGAAGCGGGACGAGATACTGAAGGCGCTGTTTCCGGCCGGCTGGGAGCCGACGGCGCTCGAGCACGACTACTTGGAGGGACGTGCATCGGTCGGCGGAACGATGGTCACCGTGATCGGCACCGCCGAGCGGGTGGAAGTCGGCGCGGATCTGGCGCTGCGCATGGCCGCCGCCGTGCTGGCCACAGTGAGAAACCGCCCCGGCGAAGCGATCCTGTTCCTGCTCGACACCCAGGGCCAGCGCCTGCGCCGACGCGACGAACTGCTCGGACTCAACGGCTACATGGCGCACCTGGCCAAGTGCGTCGAGATCGCCCGCGGACGCGGTCACGTGATCCTGAGCGTGGTCTACGGCGAGGCGGTCAGCGGCGGCTACCTCACCACCGGGATGATGGCCGACGCGTGCTATGCGCTTGGCGACGCCGAGATCAAGGTCATGAACCTGCCTGCCCTGGCGCGCATCACCAAGTTGCCGCTCGAACGGGTCGAGGTGCTCGCCCAGCGCTCGCCGGTGTTCTCGCCGGGGGTCGCGAACTACCATCGTATGGGGCATCTGCGCGCGGTGTGGTCCGACGACCATGGGCAGGGGCTGGCCGACACATTGGCCGACGCGCTGGCTGAACTACGGGCGATGGATGTTGCGGATCGCCGAATCGACGGGCGCATCGCCGCCGGCGCCGCACGGGGCGGGCGGACGATGGCCGCGATGGTGGTCGAGCGGGTGCGCAGCGATGCCTGAACGCCCGCTCGAACGCCACGACCTGGTCTGGCTCGCGCCCGCCGCAGTGAGCGCAGCGCAGCCGTCCGGCCCGTGCTGCGCGGCCGACCCCGAGGCCAGCCGGCTGCTTGCCAACTGGGTCGGGGCCGGACATCCGCTGATTGTCGCCCGCCAGAATGGCACGGTGGGCGCGGGGTGGGTCCGGCTCGGGCTCGCGCTGCCTCCCATGCTCGGCAAGCGCCGGCTCGCGTTCCTGGTCGCACGTCACGCCATCGTCCGCAGCACGCCACCGCCGGCACTGAGCGCGAGCGTGCTCGGCGCACTGCCGGCGCAGTGGCGACCGCTGCTGTCTGCGGTGCTCGCCCTGCCCGCGCTACAGGCCGCCGCACCGCGCTTCTACGGCTCGGCAGCAATGCAGTTCACGACCGGGCTGAACTGCCTGGGCGTCGACTCGGACCTCGACCTGCTCCTCTCCCCACCCGACTGGCTGGCCGCACGCGCCGCGTGTCGTGCGCTGGATGCACTCGACGACCCGCGCTGCCCGCCGCGTCTGGACGGTGAAATCCGCAATGCCGCGGGCGATGCGGTCGCCTGGCGCGAACTTGCAGCCGATTCACGCCAGGTGCTGGTCAAGTCGCTCGATGACGTCCGCCTCGTCGCTCGCGCCGCCTTCGCCGACGGTTTCCTGGCCCCGACCGGAGTTGCCGCATGAACGCATTAGCCGACCGCATCGACCATCTCGCCTGCCGCGCACTGGCCCACGAACTCGCGCTCGAGGGCAAGCCCGGGCTGGTCACACCGAGCGCCCGCGGCAGCCACGCCGACATGGATCACGGCACGTTCACAGCCAGCATTGGCGCACTCGGTGGCTATTTTGGCGATTGCGCGCGCCTCGCCGCATCCGGCTGCAACTTCGCCGCGCTGCAGGCCCGCGGACGGCTTGCCGAACGCGCGATGTTTGCCGCAACCGCTGGCGTGAACACCCACAAGGGCGCGATCTTCACCCTGGGCCTGCTCGCCGCGGCGGCCGGGCGTCAGTTCGCCGACACCGGCACGCTAAGCCCAAAGTCGCTCGGCACCGAGGTCGCGCAGCACTGGGGCGCGGCGATTCTGATTGCCGGCGCGGCGCCCGGTGCCGAATTCGACGCCACCCACGGCGCACGCCTGCGCGGCGGCCTCGGCCTGCCCGGCGCACGCGAACAGGCCGCGGCGGGCTTCCCGGTGCTGTTCGCGACCACCGTGCCGCAACTCGAGCATGCGCTCGCGCGGGGCGCAACACCGGAGACGGCCGCGATCCATGCGCTGCTGGCAACTATCGCGGTGCTGCCCGACACCAATCTTGCCCATCGCGGCGGCCTCGCCGGTCTGCACTGGGCGCAGCACGCGGCGTCCGGCTTCATCGCCGACGGCGGCGTGTTCGCACCGGGCTGGACTCGTGCGCTCGATACGCTCGGCACGGCCTTCGTCGCACGCTGGCTCAGCCCCGGCGGCAGCGCCGATCTGTTGGCCGCCGCGTGCTTCGTTCGCGAGCTGCCGAGTTGCGTCGCGCCGGCTGAGCGCGCAGCCCCACCGGTTTGCGTGCTGGCATGAGTGTGTGCTGGTTGTGTCCCGGTCAGGGTAGCCAGTCACCCGACATGTTCGGGCGAGTGGCCGGCGATCCACATCTCGCCAAGCATCTGGCTCGCCTTACGGGCGGGTTGGAAGCGGACGCGATGGCGATCGCCGCCGACGACAGCCGCTGCTTCCTCAACCGCCACGCCCAGCCGCTGATCGTGCTCTACGGGCTAACGGTGGCGGCCGCGCTCGACGATGCCGGCCTCGCGCCGGCGCTGGTGGCCGGCTACAGCGTCGGTGAGCTGACCGCGCATGCGGTGGCCGCTGCGCTCGCCCCGGGCGACGCACTGAGGCTCGCCAGCGCGCGCGCCGCATGCATGGACGCAGCGACGCCCGCCGATTTCGGCATGCTGGCCGTGCGCGGACTGAGGCTCGCTGCGCTCGAGCCGCTCGCGGCCGAAGCCGGCGCGGTCATCGCCATTCGCAATGGTGCCGATCATGCGGTGCTCGCCGGTCCGCAGCACCGCCTCGCGCAGCTGGCCGATGCCCTGAGCGCGAGCAGCAGCGCCCATATCGTCGCGCTGCGGATCACCATCCCCGCCCACAGCCGCTGGCTCGCCGCCGGCGTCGAGCCCTTGCGTGCGGCGCTCGCCACGGCGCACTGGCACCCTTACCGCGCGCCGGTGCTGACCGCGCTCGATGGCCAGCCGGTGAGCCGCGCCGTCGACGCGGTCGCCACCCTGGCCCGCCAGATCGCCGAGCCGCTCGACTGGGCGCGCACGCTCGATGTCGCGGTCGAGATGGGGGCCACCGCGTTCTTCGAGCTCGGCCCCGGCAGCAGCCTCACCCGAATGGTGCGCGAGCGCTTCCCCGAGCTGCAGGCGCGCGCGTTCGACGACTTCGCAACGGTCGACGGCGCCGTGGCATGGCTGCAGCGGCAAAGCGGGTGAAGGGCGAGGAGCGGACGTCATGATGAGCATGAGCGTGAGCGCGGCGGCGGTCGGGGGCTATCTCGCGATCGGCAGCGTGTCCGGCTTCTTCGCTGGGCTGCTCGGGATTGGCGGCGGCATCATCCTGGTGCCGGCACTGCTGGTCGCCTTCGGCCTGGCCGGCTTTCCGCCGTCGGTGATTTTTCAGGTCGCACTCGGCACCTCGATGGCAACCATCCTGTTTACCGCACTGTCCAGCCTGCGCTCGCACCACCGCCACGGCGCAGTGATGTGGTCGGTGGTGCGCAACTTTACCCCCGGCGTGCTGGTGGGCACCGCGGTCGGCACCCTGGTGGCACGCCACGTTTCGACCACCGGCCTTACCGCATTTTTTTCGCTGTTCCTGATCGCGGTTGCAATCCAGCTCGGTCTGGAGCTCAGGCCGAAGCCGGGGCGTGTGCTGCCCGGACGCATCGGGCAAGGGCTGGCGGGAACAGCCATCGGCATCGTGTCGGCACTCGCCGCGGTCGGCGGCGGGGCGATGACGGTGCCCTTCCTCACCTGGTGCAACTGCCCGATCAAGAAGGCGATCGGCACCGCGGCGGCGGTCGGCTTCCCGATCGCGCTCGGGGGCACCCTGGGCTACATCACAAACGGATGGGCGGTGCAGGCGCTGCCGCCCGGAAGCCTCGGTTTCGTGTATCTGCCGGCACTGCTGTGGACGGTGCTCGCCGGCATCCTGACCGCACCGCTTGGTGCACGCGCCGCCCACCTGCTGCCCGCGGTCGTGTTGCGCCGCGTATTCGCGGTGTTGCTGCTGTTCGTCGCGTGGCGGATGCTGGCCAGCCTTTTCTGACCCGAAGCCGAAGCATCGCGATTCTGAGTTTATAGTTCTGATTTTGTATTTCTGAACGACATTTATACATACATCAATACAACTTAAAAATGCAGATCCGGGTTTGAGCGTATCATTCATCTCATCATGTCAATTGATTGGTAAGGCATCATGAACAGCCCCGCCCCACCGCCGCAGAGTGGCCGTCGTTCGGAGCACCTGCGAGAAGCGATCGAAGAACGCATCGCCACCGGCGCCTACCCGCCCGGCAGCAAACTCGACGAGACCGAATTGGCCGAGGAATTCGGCGTGTCCCGCACCCCGATCCGTGAAGCCCTGATCCAGCTCAACGCCGAGGGCCTGATCGACATGCGTCCCCGGCGCGGCGCCGTGGTTGTGGAACTCCCCCCGCAACGCCTGTGCGAAATGTTCGAAGTGATGGCCGAACTCGAGGCCATGTGCGCGCGACTCGCCGCCCGCCGCATGACGCCGGAGGACGAAGCCATGCTCAAGGCTGCGCACGAAGCCCTGCGCGACGCCCGCGACCGCGGCGATCCCAACGCCTACTTCTACCTCAATGAATCTTTCCACCAGCTGATCTACGCCGCCAGCCACAACGACTTCCTCAACGAGCAGGCCCTGCAACTACAGCGCCGTTTGCGCCCCTACCGACGGCTGCAGCTGCGTGTACGCGACCGTGTGCGCATTTCGTTCGACGAACACGACAACATCGTCACCGCCATCTGCGACGGCGACGGCGACCGCGCCGCACAACTGCTGCGCGAGCATGTGACCGTGCAGGGCGAGCGCTTCGGCGATCTGATCGCATCACTTAACGCGCTGCGCGACCGCAACACCTGACCGCTCCCGGGCGGCGCGAGCTCACACACTACCGCGCCGCAGCCTATCGCGAGCTGCCGGCGCCGGGCGCTGACGCCGGGCTGCCGTCCGCAACCGAGAAATTCCCGCTTTTCCTTCATCCCTGTCGATTTTCCCACCCCTGACACGTCGTACTGTCAGGCGCCGCACAATCCCGTGCGGCCATGGACCGACGCGGAGCAGACCATGCGCTTCCTGATCATCGTCAAGGCCACTGCCGAATCGGAAGCGGGCACCCTGCCCGAGCAGAGCCTGATGGCGCGGATGGCCGCCTTCCACGAGGAACTGTCACGTGCCGGCGTCCTGCTCGATGCTTCCACGCTCAGGCCGAGTATCGAGGGCTGGCGCATCCGCCACCACGGTGCGAGCCATACCGTGATCGCGGGCCCGTTTGCAGACGACGGCAAGTTGATGGCGGGCTACACGCTGATTCAGGCACGCTCGCGCGAAGAGGCGCTGGAGTGGGCGCGGCGCTTTCCCAGCCCGTGCGGCGAGGGCCTGAGCAGCGAGATCGAGGTGCGCCCCCTGTACGCGCTGGACGAGCTCGCCCCCTGAAAAATCTTCTTGCATGTCGATTTCACCTCCGCCGATCCGTCGACCAGAATGAAGCGAGCGCAAAGCTCGCCTCGCCACCCCCGAAGGAGACCACGATGAGTTCCGTTCAAGCCATACCCGCCGGCATGACCGCGGTAACCCCCCACCTCGTCTGCGCCGATGCGGCCAAAGCCATCGAGTTCTACACCCGGGCCTTCGGCGCAGTCGAACTCGGCCGCGTGCCAGGCCCCGACGGTCGGCTGTGGCACGCCCAGATCACCATCGACGGCGCACCGGTGATGCTGGTCGACGAGTTTCCCGAGATGGGCTCGGTCGGCCCACTGGCACTCAAGGGTTCGCCGGTGACCATCCACTTGTACGTCAAGGATGTGGACGCCACCGTCGCCTGCGCGGTGGACGCCGGTGCCCGCGTCACCATGCCGGTGTCCGACATGTTCTGGGGTGACCGCTACGGCCAGCTCGAAGACCCCTTCGGCCACCGCTGGTCGGTGGCGACCCACGTTCGCGACCTGAGCCCGGAAGAGGTGGCAGCTGGCGCCGCAGCCGCGGCCGCACAGGGCTGCAACTAAGGGCTGCAACCAAGGGCTGAAACTGGCACACGCACCCCCACTCGAGAAAAAATGAGGAATCCACCATGGCCCACCTGTTGTTGATCGTCGAACCGCGCGGCCAGCGCGCCACCCGCAGCGAAGCCGAAGGCCGCGCGCTGTACGCCGAGATGGAGGCCTTCGGCGCCGAGCTGCAGGAGAACGGACAACTGCTCGCGGTCCAGTCGCTGCGCCCCGACGAGCATGCAGTGCGCATCGGCATCGCCGACGGCAAGCCCCTGCTGCGCGATGGTCCCTTCGCCGAGGCCAAGGAGATGATCGGCGGCTTCTTCCTGATCGACGTTGCACACTTCGAGGACGCCGTCGCCATCGCCCGCCGTTGCCCCGCGGCACGCTGGGCTACCGTCGAGGTGCGCGAATGCGCACCGTGTTATGTCAAATGAAGATTCCAGCTCGTGCGCCAACGCCTGTTGCGGCGCGAACCATACTCACCCAAGCCAAGGAGAGATCCATGGATAAATATGTCGATGGCTTCCTGATTCCGCTCGCTGCGGACAAGCTCGACCAATACTGCGAGATGGCCAATCTGGCCGCCACGGTGTGGAAAGAACACGGTGCGCTGGAATACTACGAGTGTCTCGGTGACGACCTGCACTGCGAAGGCATGGTCTCGTTCGAGCAGTCGGCCGCTGCGGCGCCCGGCGAGAAGGTGGTTTTTGCGTGGATCGTGTTCGAGTCGCGCGAACACCGGGACAAGGTTAACGCCGCGGTGATCGCCGACCCGCGGATGAAGCCGATGATGACGGCCGAGTCACCTCCGTTCGACTGCAAGCGCATGGCCTACGGCGGATTCCGCACGCTGGTGATCCGCTGAGGATGATCCGGAGCCCCCCGGCCCGAAACCCTATGGCCAGCCAGACCGTCGTCAATCTCCCGGCTGCCGAGCTCAGGCGCACTGTCGAGGCCATCTGGCGTATTGAGGCCTCCACCCTCATCGGCCGGGTGGCGCGCATGGTGCGCGACGTCGGTCTGGCCGAGGAATTCGCCCAGGACGCACTGGTGGCCGCGCTGGAGCACTGGCCACGGACCGGCGTACCCGAAAATCCCGCTGCCTGGCTGATGACCGCGGCCAAGCGCCGCGCGCTCGACCATCTGCGCCACCACCGGCTCGCCGCGGAAAAATCGGTCGAGATCGGACGCGAACTGGACTTCCACCACGAGCTCGCCAGCGAGCTCCGCGCCGAGCAAGTCGACGCCGGTCTCGACAACACGATCGGCGACAGGATCGGCGACGACAGCCTGCGCCTGATCTTCACCGCCTGCCACCCGGTGCTGTCGCCCGAGGCTCGCTGCGCGCTCACCCTGCGCGTGATGGGCGGCCTCACCACCGACGAGATCGCCCGCGCCTACCTCAAACCGGAACCCACCATCGCCCAGCGCATCGTGCGCGCCAAACGCACCCTTGCCGCTGCCCGGGTGCCGTTCGAAATTCCCCCTGTGGCGGAACTGCACGCCCGGCTCGCCTCGGTGCTCGAAGTGATCTACCTGATCTTCAATGAGGGCTATTCGGCCACCGCGGGCGAGGACTGGACTCGCCCCGCACTGTGCGAGGAGGCGATGCGGCTGGGCCGCGTGCTCGCCGGCCTGATGCCCGATGAAAGTGAAGTCTTGGGCCTCGTCGCGCTGATGGAAATCCAGGCCTCACGTCTGGGGGCGCGCGTCTCGCCAACGGGCGAGCCGGTGTTGCTGCTCGACCAGGATCGCGCGCGCTGGGACCACCTGTTGATCCGCCGCGGCCTCAGTGCGCTCGACCGTGCGTTCGAGCGTGCCCAGGCCCTGCCCGGCCCGCTCGGCCCCTATGCCCTGCAGGCCGCCATCGCCGCCTGCCACGCCCGCTCGCTCACCAAAGAGCAAACCGACTGGTCCCGCATCGCCGCGCTCTACGACGCGCTGGCCCAGATCGCCCCGTCCCCGGTGCTCACCCTCAACCGCGCGGTGGCCATCTCCATGGCCTACGGCCCGGCCGCCGCACTCGACATCGTCGATACCCTGGTAGACGACCCCGTGCTGCAGCACTACCACCTGTTGCCCAGCGTGCGCGGCGACCTGCTGTGCCGCCTCGACCGCCTGGACGAAGCCCGCGCCGAATTCGAGCGCGCCGCCACCCTCACCCGCAACGCCCGCGAACGGGCGCTGCTGCTCGCGCGAGCGGCACAGTGCGACAGCCGGTAACAAGCGGGATGAACGGGCTGAACCGCCATATCCCGAGCCGCCCACCTCGGAACCCTAGGTGCCTGTCGGCGGCACGTGCAGGCAGGCCGCAATGGCAGTGGCGATGCCGTCGGCCATGCGCGCCTGGCGGACAGGGTCGCTAAGCAGCAACTCCTCGTCTCGGTTCTTGATCACGCCGGCTTCGAACAGCAGCGCCGGCATGGTGGCGTGGCGCAGCACGGCGAGACCATCGTAGTAATGCACCGCATGAATCGCGTCGGCGTAGGGACGGCGGCGGGCGTTCTTGTGGGTGGGAACGAAACCGAGACGCTGCAGCCGGGCGCCGATGACGCGGGCACAGAGCTCGCTGCGTGGCAGGTCGGGGTTCTCGCGCGAGACGAAGACCGAATGACCGGCGAAATCATCGTTGTAGTCGCGCACCTCCCCGTTCCATGTCCAGGGCTGCAGCTCGTGCGCCGAGACCGAATCGTGATGGAGTGAAATCAGCAGGTCGGCGCCATGGCCGGCGGCCTGTGCCGGGCGTTCGCGCAGACTGGCTATCATGCCGTCGGCGTTGATGAGATGAACGCTAAAGTCACGATCGCGAAGGGCCTCGACCACCTGCCGCGCAAGCTCGAGATTGAACTCATACTCGCTCCGTCCGCGAGCACTGATCGCGCCCGGCGCACTCAGCGTGTGGCCCACATCGACGGCAACGACGCGTGCATTCGCGACCGGATTGGCCCCAAGCAGCGTGGATCCGACGAGGATGGCGACACGCAGCAGCATCACGTCTTCGCCTCAGGCGATGGCACCCCCAGGAAGCGGGCGGCAAAGTCTTGCGCCGGGAGCGGCGCGCTGCACAGGTAGCCCTGGTAGGCGTGGCAGCCGCGATCAGACAGAAAGGCGCGCTGAGCCTCGGTTTCGACCCCCTCGGCAAGTACTCTCAGGCCGAGGTTGTGGGCGAGCTGGATGATGGTGGTGGTGAGCTGGGCGTCACTGGTATCGCCCGGCAGATCCGTGATGAAACTGCGGTCGATCTTGAGCTTGTTGACCGGGAAGCGCTTGAGGTAGGACAGGGACGAATAGCCGGTGCCGAAATCGTCGATCGCAAGCCGTACACCAAGTGCCTTGAGCTCGTGCAAAAACTCGACCACCGCCTCGCCGCGCTGGATGAGGCCCGACTCGGTGATCTCGAGCTCGAGCAAGCCGGGTGGAAATCCGGTTTCGGCCAGTACTTCTTTCAGGTGTTCGACCACGCCGCCCCGACTGACCTCCTCGGGCGAGAGGTTGAGCGCAAGAAGTTCGAAGCGGTAGCCTTCGTCGAGCCAGCGCCGGCCCTGACGGCAGACTTCGCGCTGCACCCAGTGCCCCAACTCGACGATCATGCCGCTCTCCTCCATCACCGGGATGAATTCGGCAGGTCCGATCGGTGGCTCGTCGGTGCGGCGCAGACGGACCAGTGCCTCGGCGCCGATCACGACGCCGGTTTCCAGCAGCACCAGCGGCTGGTAATGCATCTCGAAACCGCCCTGGTCGAGCGCGCGGCGCAGCCGCGACTCGAGCGCAAGACGGGTATTGGCGGTGCGGGTGAGTTGCTCCTGGTAATAGCGGAAGGTATTGCGCCCGTCACGTTTGGCCTGATTCATGGCGGCATCAGCATCGCGGATCAACTCGGCGGCGGTATCGCCATCGTCCGGAAACACGCTGATGCCGATGCTGGCCTTGAGGTATAGCGGTGGCTGATTGTCGATTTCGAACGGGGTGTCGAACACGGACAGCAGATCACGCGCCACGCTTGCCGCAGCCGCCGCATCGCGTACCTGATCGAGGACGAGGACGAACTCGTCGCCGCCATATCGACCGAGCGTGTCCTCGTTGCGGACACGGTTGAGCAGCCGACGGGCCACGGCGGCAAGAAGCTGGTCACCACAATCGTAACCGAGCGCATCGTTGATGTGCTTGAAGCGGTCGAGATCGATGAACAGCACCGCCACGCCAGTGCTGTCGCGACGGCCGGACTCGATCGAATGCTCGAGCCCACTGGCAATCATCATCCGGTTGGGCAGATCAGTGAGCGAGTCGAAGCGGGCAAGGTGACTGGCCCGAGCCTCAAACCGGTGCAACTGACTCAGGTCGGTCAACACGCCCACGTAATGCGTATGCCTGCCGACTTCGTCGCAAACTGCGCTGACCGACATCCAGTGCGGCGAGATCTCGCCCTCCTTGTGCCGGTTCCATATTTCGCCCTGCCAATAGCCCTTGTCCATCAATGTGGCGCGCATGTTGCGAAAGAAGATCTCGTCGTGGCGACCGGACTGAAGCATCAAGGGCGTATTGCCGACGGCCTCCGCTTCGGTGTAGCCGGTGATTTCAGTAAACGCCCGATTGACCGAGAGGATGCGGGTTTGGGGATCGGTCACAATGACCGCGTCGCGAGTGCCTTCGAGCGCGGTGGCGTGCAGCCGGTTGCGCTCGTCGCTACGCCGACGAGCGCGCTGGGCTGTGTCGCGCGCGAGATCGGCGTGGTAACGCACGAGGATGATGCCGAGCATCAGCGCGGCCACCAGTGCGGAGACAAACAGGCCGATCTGGCGCAAGGTGGTGCGTCGATATGCGAGCTCGGTGAGCAGAACCTCTTCCACTTTCAGACTGGCATCCCGCAGTGGACCATGGAGCTCACGCAGGGAAAGGCCTGAGGTACGTGCGGGAAAGTGCACCCGGTTTCCGACCTGCTCCGCCATCGACTCGAGCACTAGAAGGTAGTTGGCGACGGCTGCCCGCAGCGCCACGGACGGCTCACCCTGCTCACGCATGCCGGCAAGGCTGGCACCCCGATCGACCAGGGCCCTGCCTGCATGCGTAGCCCGCTCGAGCGAGGCGAGCACGAGTTCGGGCGATGCGGCGGGGTCGCCATGCAGCAGGCGTTCAGCAAACAACTCGGCCTGGGTGGCAAACTGGCGCGACTGTGCAAGGCCGTCGAGCGGCACGACGGAGTTTCGCAGCGCTGCATCCCAGTGCGCAGCAGACGAGGCCATCAGCAGCAGGACCCCGACCGCCAATCCGACCGCAAAGAACAGCACGGCCTTGCTCGCCATATGGCCATAAACCTGCGACCAGCGCTGTTTCGCGGTGCGTTGTGTCATGGCGCACAGACTCCCGCAGCGCCGCCAACCGGAAGCTCACCGGTGGTAATGCCGAACGGTGATATCAGGGCAAGGTGTGCGTCGCTGCCGATAAAGCGATCGAGCACCGTGTCGACTGCGTCGCGGAGACTGCGATCCTGCTTGCGAAACACAAATGCCGGCTGACCGGCGGTCAGGGGATCGCCATCACCGGACCGGAGCATGACGAGTTCCGCCCCGCCATCTGGCGCTTTCTGCAGCATATGGCGCAAGGACACGGCCGAGAGTACGAATCCATCGACCCTGTTGCTGCTGACGGCAGCCTGTGCACTAACGGCATCGGGGAAGCTCACCACTTGTGCATCGGGCACGCCGGCAGCCTGGGCGAGCTCGACTTCGACTGCGCCACTGATGACCCCGAGCCGCAGCGATGGCTGGCGGGCAAAATCGGACAGCGAATCCAAACCATGCGGGTTACCGGCCGCAAGCAGCAGCGCCGGACAGACCCCAACCGTGGGCCGGGAAAATAACACTCGCTGCGCCCGCTCCGGGGTGATGAACATCCCCGCGGCAATGACGTCGACACGCCCTGCCTCGAGTTCGTGAATAAGACTGCCGAAGTCGGCATGCACGAACTCAAGCGTGCCCGGACCAATCTGCGCTGCGACGTGGCGGAGCACCTCGGGTGCCTCGCCGGAAACACGTCCAGCATCATCGATCAGCGCAAACGGCGGTTCGAGCGCGTAGCCCACCACCAGCGTGCCCCCGCGCTCGAGACGCTCGAGCAGAGGCTGCGCTGGTGCATCGCGCTGTATCCACTGCGCACTCACGGAGGCAAAGGCAATGACCAGCGCCGCAATCAGGTAGCTGCGTTTAGGCACGGCAGGAGTTTGTCTTGGACACGGCTTTGAGTATGCACCTGTCAGATCGTCGCAACAAGCTGGCGCAGCACATGGGCATCGACTTTGGCA
The DNA here is from genome assembly GCA_030656215.1 of Azoarcus sp. Classification (GTDB taxonomy): domain Bacteria; phylum Pseudomonadota; class Gammaproteobacteria; order Burkholderiales; family Rhodocyclaceae; genus Parazoarcus. The sequence goes on along the minus strand of JAUSOD010000008.1, from coordinate 105,945 downwards.
TGCCTGCCCCGAATAGTCCTTATCTGTGTTGGGACTGTTGCGACGCCAGGCGCGTTATCGCAAGATCAAGGCCCGCCCCTGCCGCGACGTCTGCGGCAGACCGCGACATTTCTTGCCGAGAGACACCATGAATCGCAGCCTGCTGATCCGGAACGCGCTCGTCGTCGCCACCATGGACGACCAGGAACGCGAAATTGCCCATGGAGCGGTGCTGATCCGTGGCAACCGGGTGGAAGCAGTCGGCCCCACGGACGCGTTGCCGGACAGCGCCGATACGATCATCGATGCGAGCGGCTGCGTGGTGGTCCCGGGCCTGATCAATACCCATCACCATATGTACCAGACCCTGACCCGCGCGGTGCCAGGCGCACAGGACTGCGACCTGTTCGACTGGCTGAGGCGCCTGTACCCGATCTGGTCCGGACTGACACCGGAGATGATCCGGGTGTCGACCCACACCGCGATGGCGGAGCTGATCCTGTCCGGCTGCACTACCGCGTCGGACCATCTGTACATCTACCCCGAGGCTTGCCGGCTGGACGACTCGATCGAGGCTGCGGCCGAGATCGGGATGCGCTTTCACGCCTGCCGCGGCTCGATGAGCGTGGGCGAATCGAAAGGCGGCCTGCCGCCCGACCGGGTGGTGGAGGACGAGGCTGCCATCCTGCGCGACTCGCAGCGCCTGATCGAGACCTGGCACGATGCCGCCGACGGGGCGATGCTCAGAATCGCGCTCGCACCCTGTTCCCCGTTCTCGGTGTCGCAGGATCTGATGCGCGAGTCGGCCGCCATGGCGCGCCATTACGGTGTGGGCCTGCACACTCACCTGGCCGAGACGGTGGGCGACGTCGCCTACAGTCGCGAGCGCTTCGGCCGCACCCCGGCGCAATACGCCGAGGACCTTGGCTGGACCGGCGAAGGCGTGTGGCACGCGCACTGCGTATGTCTCGACGATCACGGCATCGAACTCTTCGCCCGCACCCGCACCGGGGTGGCGCACTGTCCGTCGTCAAACATGCGCCTGGGCTCGGGCATCGCCCCGATCCGCAAGATGATCGACGCCGGGGTACCGGTCAGCCTCGGCGTGGATGGGTCGGCCTCGAATGACGCCGGGCATTTGTTGCTCGAAGCGCGCATGGCGCTGCTGCTGGCGCGGGTGCGCCGCAGCGACGACGGCAGTGGCGACGGCAGCGGCAACCCTGCCGCGCTCAGCGCCCGTCAGGCGTTGCGCATTGCCACCCGCGGCGGCGCGGCCGCACTCGGACGACAGGATATCGGCAGTCTGGCACCAGGCAAGTGTGCCGATATCGCGATATTCGATGTAAGCGGGCTGGCCCATGCCGGCGCCCTCCACGACCCGCTCGCCGCACTGCTGTTTGCCGCCCCGGCGGGGGTGAAGCACTGCATCATCAACGGTCGGGAAGTGGTGCGCGACGGGGTGTTGCTGACGGTGGACGTGCCGCGCCTGACCGAGACGCACAACGGGCTGGCACGGACGCTCGTCCAAGGGCATCCATAGACCGCAATGCCCCACGAACGGCGGAATGCCGTCCCACCCCTACGCACACGTGCACAGAATGAAGGCCATTGCAGCAAGGGATGCCTGACCAACACTCAAGAGCATATAGACGAAACTTTTTATTCTTTTGAAGTCTTTCCGCACTGCGGTAACGTGACGCTCCACACACCCTATTTCCTGTGAGCGTCATGCTGGTCCCCGAGTCTCTTCACGCACTGATCGTAGGCCTTGCCCTGATTGGCCTGTTCACGGTCTTCGTGCGCGAATGGCTCAAGCCCGACGTTGCGGTGATGAGCGTGGTGGCCTTGCTGCTGGCGCTCGGTCTGCTCACGCCGAAGCAGGTCTTGGGGGTATTCAGCAACAGCGCGCCGATCACGATTGCCTGTCTGTTCATCATCAGTGGCGCACTGAGCAAGACCGGCTGCGTGGACCGGCTGGGCGAATGGCTGGGCGCGCTGGCCGGGCGCAGCGAGCGGCATCTGCTGTTCGGGATGCTCGCCGTCGGCCTGCTGGTATCGCCCTTCATCAACAACACCCCGGTGGTGATGGTGATGATTCCGGCGGTGATCGCGATGGCCGGACGCTACAACGTGGCCCCCTCGCGCCTGCTGATTCCGCTTTCGTACGCCACCATACTCGGCGGCATGATCACCATGGTCGGCACCTCGACCAATATCCTGGTCGATGGCGTGGCACGCAACATGGGGCTGGCACCGTTTCGGATGTTCGAAATCAGCCCCCCGGCAATCATCATTGCCGTACTCGGTTGCGGCTTCATGTTCTGGCTCGCACCACGCCTGTTGCCCGTACGCGAGACGCTGACCCAGCAATTCACCGGCAGCGGCGATCGTCTGTTCATGACCGAATTGTTCGTCCCCGAGGGCTCGCGCCTTGCAGGACGCACACTCAAGGAGGCCCGGCTGTCGAACGGCACGATCAAGGTGCTGAACCTGTTTCGCGGCGACGACGAGGTTTCCGCCCCGCCCCCCGACACCGTGCTGATGGTCGGCGACCGGGTGGTGGTGCACAGCCGCAGCAGCGGCATGATGGACCTGCGCAGCAGCACCGATCTGGTCAGCATGCAGATCCAGAACACCGACCCACACGACCTGGAAACCCTGCGCCGACGCGATGTGGTGATGGTCGAGGCCATCGTCGGCCAGACCTCGCGCTACGTGCTGCGCCCGATCCGCGACCTCGACCTCGCCGCACGTTACGGCATCCACCTGATTGCGGTGCATCGCAAAAACGCGTCGATCGCCGACATCGGCGACGACTTCCAGCTCCAGTTCGGCGACGTATTGCTGGTCGAAGGCACGCAGGCACAGATCAAGCGCTTCTGCGACAACGGCGACCTGTTCGCGATCACCGACGGCAAGGCACCGGTCAACAACCAGGGCAAAGCCCCGATCGCACTCGCCACCATTGCCGGGGTCATGTTGCTGGCGGCCCTCAACGTGATGCCCATCGAGGGCCTGGCGATCATCGGCGCGGTGATCGTGGTCGCGACCGGCTGCCTGCGCGCCGACGAAGCCTACAAGGCTATCGAATGGCCGATCCTGATGCTGATCTTCGGCATGCTGGCGATCAGCATCGCGATGCAGAACTCCGGGCTGGACAAGCTGCTGGCCAGCACTCTGGTCGACGTGGGTGGTGGGCTATCGCCGTGGATGATGCTGTCGCTGGTGATCCTGCTCACCTCGATCGCCACCGAGTTCATCAGCAACAATGCGGTCGCAGTGCTGTTTACCCCGATCGTGATCGGCATCGCCCAGCACCTCGGCGTGGACCCGCGGCCTTTCGTGGTCGGGGTGATGTTCGCCGCCAGCGCGAGCTTTGCGACCCCGATCGGCTATCAGACCAACACCCTGGTCTACAGCGCGGGCAACTACAAGTTCACCGACTTCGCCCGCCTCGGGATTCCGCTGAACCTGATCGTGTGGATCAGCGCCAGCGTGCTGATTCCGATCTTCTGGCCGCTGACCGGGACTTGAACCAACGCCGCGACCTGCTCGCACTGCACCATTCCGGAAAATCGGGTAACACCCTGTATCAAGCCTGATACACCCCCTCCTTGACGCGCACTGGCCCCAAACGCCTTACGCGTGGCGCAGTTTCTGCCCTTACCGGTCGCTGTCACGGGTATATGGGCCGCAGACCCTGTAACAGATCTTGACACTTTTCCTCCCTGCATACGAAAAAACGCATCCGGACGATGCCGTATGGATCGCCACAACCCAGCAAATACGTGGCTTTGGATGAAGCTGGTACGAGAGTTGCGGTTAGGGCTCCTGAGGTGGGACGTTGGGCCCCGCCCTCACACAGTGCCAGAGGAGGAAATCATGAGACTCAGTCTGCTATCAGGTGCAATTGCACTTGCTTTCGGTGTTGCCACCCAGGCGATGGCCAACCCGACCAACAATCTCAGCGAAGGCAGGGATGTGCAGCAAAATGCCGAAGCTCATTCGGCCCAGGGTGGAACCGGGCCGCAGGCCAACGAGTACTCACGCGCGACCTGGAATGCCAATACCGACAACAGCAACAACTCGGATAACAGCAACAATTCGGACAACAGCAACAACTCCGACAACCGCAATAACTCCGATCAGAAGAACGACAAGAGCGTTGGCGACAACCGCAACAACAAGGGCATGGCGATGGCCAAGGATTATGGCAACGCCGCTGCAAACAACGGCTCGACCGCTTCGTCTGCAATGACCGATTCGTTCAACAAAACATCAGCAACGGCATTGAGCAAACTTGACGGGATGGTGACCAGGATCCATGTGCATGGACTCGGCAACACGGCAACGAACTCCGGCAATGCCAACGGTGGCGACGGCGGTAAAGCGTACGGTGGTGATGGTGGCATGGCCATCGGTGGTGATGCCAAGGGTTCCAATGGCGGCGACGGCGGCAAAGCCTATGGTGGCGATGGTGGCGATGGCGGAAACGGCGCACACGCACACGGCGGCGATGCCGACAGCGGCAAGGCGTATGCGGGCGGCAGCAAGGCCTATGGCGGCGATGCCGACTCCGGCTACGTAAAAGGCGGCAGTGGCGGCGATGGTGGCAATGCCGAGAACGCCAGGGCCAACGGTGGCGACGCTGCCGACGCAAGGTCAGGTAACGCAAGCGCGAGCGACAGGGCTATCGGCGGCGACGCCAAGGGCTATGCCGGCGGGTCGAAGGCCTCCGGTGGAGATGCCTGGGCCAAGGACAGCGCCGATGGCGGCAACGCCAAGGGTAGCGGCGGCGATGCGTGGGCTGCCGACAAGGCCTACAGCGGCAGCACGAAGTCCAGCACCGAAGCCGGTGGTAGCGGCGCCGAAGGTGGTGGCGCGAACGGTGGTGGTGCAACTGCGAAGGCTGACGACGCCACGGCACGGACGCGCGGGCGCGGCGACGATGCGGCGACCGCCAGCAACACCCCGACCGCGACCGGCGGCGCAGGCGGCACCGGTGGTGCGGGCACGTCGACCGGCGGTACGTCGGGTGCGGCAACCAGCACCGGCGGCAGCAGCACGCAGGCTGCAACGTCTACCGGCGGCGCCGGCACCGGCACCGGTGGTGCGGCAACCTCCGGTGGCGCAAGCGCAACTGCGGGTACCGCCACTGCAGGTGGTGGAAGCAACACCTCGACCGGCGGTTCGGCGACATCCAGTGCGGCAGCCAATTCCGGCAACGCGGCAGCCAACGGCGGCGCGGGTGGTACAGCCTCGAACGCCGGTGGTGACGGTGGCGCCGGTGGCTCGGCCACGAGTGGCGCGGCAACCGGCGGCGACGCAACCGGCGGCACCAGCACCGCATCCAGCGGCGACGCAAACGGTGGCGCGGCCACCGGCGGCACAGGCGGTGCAGGCGGTTCCGGCCAGGGTGGACAGGGTGGCGCTGGCGGCGCTGGTGGCACCAACACTGCAGGCGCTGCGACCGGTGGCGCCGGCCAGGGCGGCAACGGCGGTGCGGGCGGCGCTGGCGGTTCAGTCATGGTGGATGCGGGACACTTCAACATGTCCAACACCATCAGCGGCAGCTTCACCAATGGCGCCGGCATCATCATCAATGCCCAGAACACGGGGATTGGTGCCTTGGTGCAGCAAAGCGCAAACGTGCAGGCCAACCTGAACCTCAGGTAAGCCTGGTACCGATACCGGGCGGCCCGTCCGCCCGGTATCCATGCAGCAAATGCTGTAGGAGGCAGACCATGAGACCCGATTTGTCCATGATCGCCCTGGGTATTGCACTGGCGGTGACCTGCAGTTCGCCCGTCTCGGTGCATGCAGAGGAGACCAACCCGGCCATGCTAGAGCTGGGAGGCAGAGTAATGGAGTCAGATGTGCTTGCCGGGCAGCGCGGCGGCGCAGATCTTCATCTGAGCGAGATTCGCGCAATCGGCTCAGTGAGCGAAGTGGAGGCGCACAACGTCGTGACCGGCCACAATGTCGTTTCGGGCGGGGCCCTGGCAGGGGCATCCGGCATGCCGATGTTCATCCAGAACTCCGGCAACGGAGTGCTGATTCAGAACGCAGTCATCCTCAATGTCCAGGTGCAGTGAAGGGGCAGGATAATGAAGCGCCCCGCACTGCATCGAGCCTTGCTTACCGTCGTGGCGGTGGTTCAATCTCTCATCGCCACGCCGGCATTTTCCGACAGCCTTCGGATGCTCGCCCCGCTCGGCGGACAATTGACCATCCCCACGGTCAGCATGAAGGGTGCCCGCTTCATGTCCACGCTGCGGCAGCAGTACGATTTCAGTTGCGGCTCGGCGGCGGTCGCCACCCTGCTTACCCACCACTACGATTACAAGGTGGATGAAGCGCAGGTGTTCCAGACCATGTTCGAACACGGCAACCAGGAGAAGATCCGGGTCGAAGGCTTCTCCATGCTGGATATGAAACGCTATCTCGACCACCTGGGCTTTCGGGCCGACGGTATCGAGGCGTCGCTCGACCAGCTCGCCTCGGCCGGCGTTCCGGCTATCGCGCTGATCCAGGAGAATGGTTACGCACATTTCGTGGTGATCAAGGGTTTGCGTGCAGACAAGGTCCTGCTCGGCGACCCGGCAATGGGCACCCGAGTAATGCCGCGGAGCAGGTTCGAACAGATCTGGATCAACAGCATCCTCCTGGTTGCCCGCAACCGTGTGGATATTGCCCGCTTCAACGAGGAGTCCGACTGGCGCATCCTCCCCCGGGCTCCGCTTGCGCGTGGCCTCGACCGAAACATGGTCGATGTGCAGTTGCTGCAACGCGGCACATGGGATTACTAAGGCAACACGCCATGACCAGACCCCCCTTGACCCTCCTGATAACACTGCTCTCGGCCCTGAGTGCGGGTATCGTTCAGGCGCTGGTGGAGGACGAACAGCCCCTGTCCGCCAGTATCTCCGGCGATGGCATCCGCAGCGTGATGGACGACACCACCGTCGCCATCCGGCAGGGCTTCAGTCCAAGGCATTGCGCCCGGGGAGAGGCTCCTCCAGCCGAGTTGCTGAGCCTGGCCGACTGGCCGCTCGATGAGCGTGGGACGTGCGTCAAACGCGAGTTTGCAATGCCGGCACCAAGTGAAGATCCCGGCATCCAGCCTGTGCTCACGATTGTGGAGGTGCTGGAGGCGACGATTCAGCCGGTTTCGAGACGCGCCGATGTCGTGGAAGCGACGATCCGACCGGTTTCGAGAAGTGCTGAGGTGGTGGAGGCGACCATCAGGCCTGTTGCCGGAAATGCTGTCCCATTGAAGGCAGGGGGCGACATAGCGATCGACAAGATTCCCCTGCCAACGGGTCGTACAGCCGACCCTTATGGAGACACGCCGGGAATCATCCCGGCCAAGGAGCCAAGCCATGCCCAGAACCACGATAACGATGATCGCGGCACGGCCGCTGCGACGCTCGCCGGGCCTATACTGCCCACCGCGACGGCTCAGCCGCACGATCGGCAGACTGCACGCAGCGACAGTCCGAGCCGCACTGCGCCGCCACGCGGCCCCTTGCGCCCGCTCCGGCTCGCCGAAGCGCCCACCATCGCGGACAGCGAGCTCGACACCCTGCGCGGCGGCTTTGAAACCCCGTCCGGGTTGAGGGTTTCGTTCGGCATCGAGCGCGCGGTGTACATCAACGGCGTGCTGAGCAGTGTGACCACGGTCAACCTCGCTGACCTGGGTCAGTTGAGCGGACGGGGCCTGCCTGAGGGATCGACGGTCGCCGTCATCCAGAACGGCCCGAACAACACTTTCGTGGGCAATGCCCTCAATGCCGGCGCACTTACCACCGTGATCCAGAACTCGCTCGACAATCAGAACATACGCGCGGTCACGACGATCAATGCCACCGTAAACAGCATGGAAATGCTGCGTACCGGCCAGATGGCTCATTCAATGCGCGACGCGATGGTGCATTCGCTGATGCGTTGATCCGGTAGCAAAAAAGGGCGGCGCCGGAAACCTGCTCCGGCACCGCAGTAAGCTCGGTAGCGCATGCCTATAATCTGGCAACAGCTACAGCGAGAACGGCATGCGCAGCGTGAGCTGCACGTCCGGCGTGTCGCGGGTCACCCCTACCCCGACCGACAGATTGACCATATTCCCCGTGTTCAGGCGGTGCGAGTAACCGAGCAAGAGCGTGCCGAGTTGCACCCGGACCGAGCCTGCTGCGGTACTGCCATTGATCTTCACCTTGCCGACCGACTGGTGGTCGTAGCCGATACTGAACGAAGAGCGATCGTTGAGCGCCAAACCCATGCCAAAGTTGAATCCGATCACGCCGCCGGGGGCGACGTCGCCGATGAGGATGTCTCCACCGTCGGTCTTGGCCTTCACATTGCTGCGCTTGATGCTGTGCTGGTAACTAATACCACCGAAGAACACAGCCGGGTCGGACGGAATCAGCACGGTCAGACCGGGGGTGAAGCTGTAGAAGCCGGACCCGGTGGGCAGTTCGGTCTGCAGGCCGGTGCCGCGACCGCCCGGCAGTGTCCGGTTGGTCTCGACCTCGAATGGATCCTTGCCGGTGCGGGTTTTGAACCGCAACGAGGCGATGTAGTAGGGACTGTCACCGCCACCGTCGTTGAGTTGATAGCGGCCGGCGATCTCGACGTCGCCCAGGCCGCGACCGTCGGCATCGAACACCGAATCCACCGCCGTACCGGAGGCAATCTCGCGACTGACGCTGGTATCCGAACGATAGAGCCAGGGGATCTTTGCTTCCATCTCGAAGCGATTGGTGATGCCGCGGCGGACGGTGAGCGCAGCAGTGAAGGTATTGCGCTTGACTTCGCGCACGTCGATCAGGCCGATGAGGATGGCCGGAATCACCGTGTAGCCGACCAGCGCAATGCGATTGCTCGACGAATAGGCATACTGCAGCGAGGGCTCGACGACCCATTTACCTGGCGCAGTCAGGATCCCGGGCTGTTCGAACCCCACCGTCGCCATCTCGCGCTCACGGGCGGCACGCTCGGGGTCCGGTGCCTGACCGACAGGCTGCTGCTGCGGCGCCTCCTGCTGGGCCACCACCACGGGTGCGCTGGTGTCGCCCGGCGCGGCCTCCGTGCCCCGCCCACGCATCTCACCGACACCCAGTGCGCGCCGCAAATCCGCCAACGCCGCCTCCTGGCGGGCGAGATCGGCCCTCAGCACATCGATCTGTCGGTTTTGTGCGGAGATCTGCTGCTGCATCCGGATCATCTCCGGCCCATCGGAGTCCGCCTCTGCGGCAGCGACCAAGCCCGGCACTGCGGCAAACACCGCAAAGCCGGTCAGCCCCCGCCCCAGTGCCCGAGCAATTCGTGTCGGCTTGAATGTCATACCCCCTCCCCAAAAAATGCGGCGCAAAGCGCCGCACTGTGGCTACAAGATGATTTTCAGTCGATCGATCATGCGATACAGGGTGACGCGGGACACGCCCAGCTTGCGCGCCGTTTCCGACACATTGTTCTGATAGAGCTTGAGGCTGGACTCGATCACTTCACGCTCCACCGTGGAGCGCACCTCTTCGAGCGTCGGCGTGGGTACGTTGCCTGGTGCGGGCTGCAGACCGAGGTCAGCGGCACTGATGAAGCGGTTCTCTGTCATGATCATGGCATGCTGTACGCGATTGATGAGCTCGCGTACATTGCCTGGCCACGGGTAGGCCACCATGGCCTGATAGGCCTCGGCACTGAAACCCCTGACCTGCGGACTGCGCTGATCCTGGTGGCTGGCGTAGATGGTCTGAGCCAGCAGCTCGATGTCTTCCCGGCGCTCGCGCAGTGCCGGCACCGCCAGATGCAGCACATTGAGACGATAGTAGAGATCCTCGCGAAAACGCCCTTCGGCCACCGCGCGCTTGAGGTCAACATGGGTGGCGGCAATCACCCGCACATTCATCCGCAAACGTTCGGTTCCACCGACACGAACGATGGTCTTCTCCTGCAGGAAGCGCAGCAGGCTGGCCTGCAGATCCATCGGCAGATCGCCGATCTCGTCGAGAAACAGCACGCCGTTGTTGGCTGCCTCGATGTTGCCGATCTTGCGCTGGTTCGCGCCGGTGAAGGCCCCGCGCTCATAGCCGAAAAGCTCGGAGTGGATGAGATTGGCCGGGATTGCGCCGCAGTTCATCGCGATGAAAGGCCCGCTTACGCGCGTGGAATACTTGTGAATGGCGTGAGCAACGAGCTCCTTGCCCGTACCCGATTCGCCGCCGATCAACACCGGCGCATCCACGGTGACGATTTTCTCGATCTGGCGGTATAGCTCGAGCATCTTCGGACTGCGCCCGGTCATGCCGAAGCGTCCATCCTCGACCGGCCGAATCTCGGCGCGCGGGCTCAGGCTGGCCTTGCCGTAGGCATGACCGAGCGTCATCAGCAGGCGCTCGTGCTCAAGCGGTAGTGAGTGAAAATCGTAGAAATTGCGTCGCAGCAGCGGGGCCAGCGCCGGGCTGTCGAGCAGACCACGGCGCAGGATGGCGATCCACTCGACATCGTAGCGCGACAGCAAGGCTTCGATATCACGCGCCGGCCACGACTCCGCGTTGTCGAACGCCACCAGGCCGACCGACGTCGCACCATTTCCCAGTACCTTGCGCGCGCCCTCCAATGTGGAGGCCACCTGAAAATCCCACCCCGGAAGCTTCAAACCCTCAAGCGCGGCGCGTGCCGCACCCGTTCCATCGAGCAATAAGCCCTTTCGTCCTAGCATAAGCCGACAACCTCGGGTCGATCGAACAAGCTCGGCGGGAGGACAAATGCGAAGACCGTGTGGATAGACCCTGTCACGGCCCCGTTGCGACGGTTTCCGCCATGGACGATACTGCGCGTCCTCCCTCCTCCTGTTGGGCCGCACCTGCGCTGCCGGGGTTCTTGAGGCCCGTTACGCCGGTGCGGACACTCAATTTATAGTCTCCTGCTCCGCGTGCTTCAATCCGTTGCGGGCCAGATAACCATCTGATTAGAGTGGGTCGTGAGAATTATCACGACCGAATTCCATCGGCCTGAGGATCACACAGTTCTGTTTATTGACGCTATACCGAAAAAAGAGTAGAGCAGCACATCAACATAAACTCTTGTGGACCCGTAGCGCACAATACTTGAACTCCGGAATCTTGCCGAACGGGTCCAGGGCAGGCTGGGTGAGCAGGTTGGCCGCGGCTTCCACATAGCAGAAGGCCATGAACACCGAGCCGCGCTGCACCCCCTCGTCGGCGCGCGCTTCGAGCTTAATACGCCCACGCCGGGTTTCGAGCACCACCTGCTGAGCATGGGTCACACCAAGCGCGACCAGGTCCGCCGGATGCATGCCGCACCAGGGCACCGGGTCGAGCGCATCGAGCACTTCCGCACGGCGTGTCATCGACCCCGTATGCCAGTGCTCCAGCACCCGGCCGGTAATCAGCACCATCGGGTAATCGCCGTCAGGCAGCTCGGCCGCGGGCAGCGGGCTCACCGGCACGAAGCGGCCACGCCCGCTCGCGGTCGGGAAGTCGTGATCGAAAAGCACCGGTTGTGAGGGGGCATCGACCGCCACCTTGGGCGCCACCACCGCGCCCTCGCCTTCGAGCGCCGCCCAGGTGATGCCGGCGTAGCTGGGCATGGCGTGCGCGAGTTCGGCGAAGACCTCGTGCGGACCGGCGTAATCCCAATCCAGGCCCAAGCGTCTGGCAATCTCCTGAATGATCCACCAGTCCTGGCGGGCCTCGCCGGGCAGCGGCAGCACCGGGCTCGACAGCTGCACCAGGCGGTCGGTGTTGGTGAAGCTGCCGGTCTTCTCGTACAGACTGGACGCGGGCAGCACCACGTCGGCCAGCATCGCGGTCTCGGTCAGGAAGATGTCCTGCACCACCAGGTGGTCGAGCCGGGCGAGCCCATCGCGAGCATGCGCCAGGTCGGGGTCGGACATCGCCGGGTTCTCGCCTTCGACATACATGCCACGGATGCGCCCCTCGTACGCGGCATCCATGATCTCGACCACGGTGAGGCCGGGCTCGGTAGGCAAGGCCTGACCCCATAAGGCTTCGAAGCGGGTAAGCACCGCCGGGTCGGCCACCCGCTGATAGTCGGGCAGCATCATCGGGATCAGGCCAGCGTCGGATGCACCCTGCACGTTGTTCTGCCCGCGTAGCGGATGCAGACCGGTGCCGGGTCGACCGATCTGGCCGGTCATCAGCGCCAGCGCGAGCAGGCAACGCGCGTTGTCGGTGCCGTGGGTATGCTGGGAGATGCCCATGCCCCAGAAGATGATGCTGTTGGGACCGCGCGCATAGGCACGCGCGACCTCGCGCACGGTGTCGGCCGGGATGCCGGTGATGGCTTCCATGCGCTCGGGCGGGTAGTTGAGCGCGGCGTCGCGGAAGGCCTCGTATCCCTCCGTGCGTGCTGTGATGAAGGCTTCGTCGGTGAGCCCTTCCTCCACGATCGCGCAGGCCATGGACAGCAGCAGTGCGACGTCGGCGTCGGCGCGGAACTGCAGGCTGCGCCACGCATGACGGGCGAGCGGGGTTTCGCGCGGGTCCATCATCACCAGCCTGGCACCGCGTTCGGTGGCGTTCTTGATGAAGCTCGCCGCCACCGGGTGGTTGGCTGCCGGGTTGGCGCCGATGACGATGATCAGATCGGCGAACTCAACATCGCGCACCGGGTTGGACACCGCCCCCGAGCCGATGCCTTCGAGCAGCGCCGCCACCGACGAGGCGTGGCACAGCCGGGTACAGTGATCGACGTTGTGGGTACCGAAGCCGGTGCGGACCAGCTTCTGGAACAGATAGGCTTCCTCGTTGCTGCCCTTGGCCGAACCGAAGCCGGCCAGCGCCTGCGGGCCGTGTTCGCGCTTGATCCGGGCGAGGCCGCCGGCGGCGAAATCCAGCGCCTCTTCCCAGCTCGCTTCTCGGAATGCGGCGAGCGGATTCGCCGGGTCGAGATTGACCCCCTTGGGGATGCCGGGCTTGCGGATCAGCGGCACGGTGAGGCGCTCGCGGTTGCGGCTGTAGGTGAAGCCGTAGCGACCCTTCACGCACAGGCGCCCTGCATTGGCGGGGCCGTCGCGACCTTCGGCAAAGACGATGCGTTGCGCGGCGCCTTCGCCCGCAACGTGGTAGCTCACCTGGCAGCCAACCCCGCAGTAGGGGCACAGCGAGTCGATCTGCCGGGTGGGGATGAAGCGCGCAGCCCTGGGTGCCGCAGATTGCGCCATGGCCGGCAGCAGCGCACCGGTCGGGCAGGCCTGCACGCATTCGCCACAGCCGACACAGGTCGACGCCCCCATGGCCACATCGAGATCGAACACGATCTTCGAGGCCTCGCCGCGGTGGGCGTAACCGATCACGTCATTGACCTGAATCTCGCGACACGCCCGTACGCAGCGGGTGCACTGGATGCAGGCCGCGAGGTTCACCGCGATACCCGGCTGGCTGAGGTCAGACACCGGCTGTGCGCGCGGTGCGAAGCGGCTGGCAGTGACGCCGAGCTGCGTGCACCAATGGGCCAGTTCGGAATCCGGTTTTTCGGCTTCGACCGGCACGTCGGCACGCAGCAGTTCGAGCACCATGCGCTGCGAGGCACGGGCGCGTTCACTTTCGGCCCATACCTTCATGCCGGGTTTCGGCGCCCGGCAACAGGAAGGCGCAAGCACCCGTTCGCCGTCGATCTCGACCACGCAGGCGCGACAGTTGCCGTCGGCACGCTGGCCGTCGGTGTAGCACAGGTGCGGGATGTCCACGCCGGCGCGGCGTGCGGCAAGCAGGATCGTTTCGCCCGCTGCGGCGTCGATCTGACGGCCGTCGAGTTCGAACGGGATGCGGTCGATTGCGGAGTCCGTGGCGACGGGATTCATCGCCGTGTCGCTCATGGTGGCGGGAGTCGTCGTGAGGGCAGTCGTGGATGAGGTCATGCGGCACCCCCGGTCGCCGACGCGGTGTGGGCGCTTACCCCTTGGCGAACATTCTTGTCGACCCCGGTCCCGGCACCGACTTCCTGCGGGAAGTAGCGCAGCACCGAGCGCACCGGGTTGGGCGCGGCCTGGCCGAGGCCACAGATCGAGGCATCCATCATTGCGCTGCCGAGCTCCTCGAGCAGGCCCGCGTTCCATTGTGCTTCGGCCATCAGCGTCGCGGCCTTGGCCGTGCCCACGCGGCACGGCGTGCACTGTCCACAGGACTCGTGGGCGAAGAAGTGCATCGCGTTTTCAGCCAGCAGCCGCGCCTGGTCGTGCTTCGAGAACACCACGATCGCGGCCGAGCCGATGAAGCAGCCATAAGGGGCGAGCGTGTCGAAGTCGAGCGGCACATCGGCCAGGCTCGCCGGCAGGATGCCGCCCGAGGCGCCACCGGGAAAGTAACCATAGAGTTCGTGGCCAGGCAGCATGCCGCCGCAGTGCTCGTCGACAAGCTGGCGCAGGGTGATGCCGGCGTCGGTCACGATCACACCCGGTCGCGCAACGCGGCCGCTGACCGAGAAACTGCGCAGGCCCTGGCGACCGTTGCGACCGCGCTTCTCGAGCCAGTCATTGCCGTGCACCAGGCAGGTGGTCACGATGTCGCGCACCCACCACAGGGTTTCCGGGTTGTGCACCAGCGTGGGCCGGCCGAACAGGCCGACCTCGGCCACATAAGGGGGGCGCAGCCGCGGCATCCCGCGCTTGCCCTCGATCGACTCGATCATGGCCGACTCTTCGCCGCAGATGTAGGCCCCCGCGCCACGGCGCACCTCGATAGGCGGCAGATCGGGCCAGACGGCGCGGACCTTGTCGAGCTCGGCCAGCAGCATGTGGCGCAGCGCCGGATACTCGTCGCGGATGTAGATCCAGATCGCGGCGATGCCGACGATGCGGGTGGCAATCAGCATGCCTTCGATGAAGCGGTGCGGGTCGTGGCCAAGATAGTGGCGATCCTTGAACGTGCCCGGTTCGCCCTCGTCGACATTCACCGCCATGAAGCGCGGCGCCGGCTGCGCCATCACCGTGCGCCATTTGCGCGCGGCGGGGAAGCCCGCGCCACCCAGACCACGCAGGATGGCGGTGTCGAGCACGGTGAGGACCTCCTCGGCTTCATGCTCACCGCTGCAGATCGCGTCATACAGCCGGTAACCGCCGTTCGCCCGGTAAGCATCGAAATCGATGATGTCGGGCAAGGGTTCGACACGTTCGTCGGCGGCCACCACGGCGGCCACCTTTTCGGCATCGGCGTGCAGCACCGGATTCTGGCCGACCACTGCCACCGGCGCGCAATCGCAGCGCCCGACACAGGGCACGCGCTGCACGCGCACGTCCTTGCCCAGACGCGCGGCCAGCACCTCAGCCAGCTCGGCACCGCCATATAGCGAACAAGTCAGCGAATCGCAAACGCGCACGGTGAGCGCCGGCGGGGGCGCCTCGCCCGCGGCCACCACATCGAAGTGGTGATAGAAGGTGGCGACCTCATAGACCTCGGCCCGCGCCAGCTTCAGCGCCTCGGCAAGGGCTGCGAGATGGTCGGCGAACAACGCACCGTGAGTATCCTGCAGCCGATGCAGGTATTCGATCAGACGATCGGCACACGGCTGCTCGCCAGCGAGTGCCGCCCACGCCGCGGCACGGGCCGCTTCGGACAGCGGCGGTCGGTTGGGCCCGCGACGGGCAGCGTTCTTGTCGGACATCGTTCTGTATCCTTGCAGACTACTTGGTCCTTGAAGTCTAGACGGCCAATGGCGTGCCGAACAAAGCGCAATCGGCAAAACAGTTTCTCCCTCGGGCAATAAAGCCGTCAGGATGAAAGCGATGCCCTTCCCCCGCCTTCGGACGGCGCAGACGCTGTATGCACAGCCGTCGGGCGGGTCTCAACCCGCCGCGGGAGGTGATGCGGGCACCAGCGCCAGGGCCGGCCACCTGCGGCCGACTGAAGTCGGCCCTACAAAAACTCTCACCCCTACCACCGCCGCCTGCACAACCGCCGTAGGGCGGGTTTCAACCCGCCGCGGGAGGTGATGCTGGCACCTGCGCCGGGGCACGAGCACCTGCGCCAACCACCTGTAGCCGACTGAGCGGTCCTAGGAAAACCCGGTGAGGCTGCGCCCGCCCACCGCGCAACGCTGGATCAGCGGCGAAACCCGGTAGCGCTCCTCGCCGTAGTGTTCGCGCAGATTGGCAAGCACCCGGGCCACGAAGCCGACGCCAAGCCGCTCGGCCCAGCCCAGCGGCCCCTCCGGGTAGTTGGTGCCGTAGCGCATCGCGGTGTCGATGTCGTGCGCAGTGCCGATGCCCTGCACCACGCCATCGGCGGCTTCGTTGGCGAGCATGCATACGGTACGCAGTGCAAGCAGGCCGGCGACGTCGTCGAGTCGGCTGATGGCGATGCCAGCCGCCTGCAGGGTTCCGACTACTTCGTGCCAGGCGCCGTCGCCGCACTGATCGGCGCGCGACAGGGCCAGACGCGGCGTTGCCGCGTAGTCGCGGGCGAGGTCGAGCAACACCAGGTTCGGCGTGCCCTCCTCTGCTGCGCGACGGGTGGCGGTGCGACCGTCGGACAGCGCGACGCGAGCGCCGCCAATCAACACGTCGCCCTTGCCTTCGGTTCGGGTCACGCGCACACCGGCAGCTTCCAGGCGTGCCAGCAGCGGGGTGGCAATACCGAGATCGCCGCGCACCGTCACCGACTCGACCCGGCCTACGGCAGGCTCGACCACCGGCTGCGGTTTTGCCGCACCCTCTCGGTAATCGTAGAAACCCTGCCCGGACTTGCGCCCGAGCCGGCCGGCGAGCGTGAGCTCCTGCTGGATCAGGCTGGGGGTGAAGCGCTTGTCGCCGAAATACGCGTCGAACACCGAACGCGTGACCGCGTAGTTCACGTCATGACCGATCAGATCCATCAGCTCGAATGGGCCCATCGGGAAGTTGCATGCCTCGCGCAGGATGGCATCGAGCGTGGCCGGTGTGGCTGCCCGCTCGGCGAGCACGCGCAGGGCTTCGGCGTAATACGGCCGCGCCACCCGATTGACAATGAAGCCGGGGGTGGAGGTGGCGTGCACCGGCACCTTGCCCCAGGCGCGGGCGGTGTCGTACAGCGTGGCGGCGATCGCAGGGTCGGTGGCAAGGCCGGAGACGATTTCCACCAGTGCCATACGCGGCGCCGGATTGAAAAAATGCAGGCCGGCAAGCTGCGCCGGACGGGCGAATGTCGCGCCCATCGCGGTAATCGACAGCGACGAGGTGTTGGTGGCGAGAATCGCACTCTCGGCCACCAGCTCTTCAAGCTGCCGGAAGAGCTTTTGCTTGATCTCGAGGTTCTCGACGATGGCCTCGATCAGCAGGCCGGCATCGGCCAGATCCTCGATGCGGCTGCTTGGCACCACCCGCGCAAGCGTAGCGGCGAAATCGGCCTCCGTGAGCTTGCCCTTGCCGACGAGAAAGCGCAGGTCCTTCTCGATGCCAGCCTTGCCGCGCGCAACCGCCTCGGCATTCATGTCGTAGAGATAAACCGTGTGTCCGGCGCGCGCCGCGACGTGGGCGATGCCGCTACCCATGGCGCCGGCGCCGATCACCGCTATCTTGATGGAGAGGTCGAGTGCAGCCATGCAGGTGCTTCCTTGTGCGAGTGAGGACAGAAAATGGTGTTCAGGACGACAACGCTAGCACCTTGGCGCCAAATGCGCTCCAGGCGAGCAATGATTCGTGCGTGATTACTCGGGTGTATACACCATGAAATTCGACTTGGGCGTACCGCAATCGGGGCAGACGAAGTCATCCGGGATGTCTTCCCAGCGGGTACCGGCGGCGATGCCCTCATCCGGCAGACCGACGGCTTCGTCGTAAGGGAAGTAACAGGCGCTGCATTGATATTGAGCCATGATGATTCTCCGTTGCGGGGCGGGGAAGCCCCCTGGGTGTGAGTCTTATAGTGATAGAGCTATTAAAATATATAACACTAAATAATAAACCATTAATCAATTTCCGAGACAAGGCGAAACCCTGCCTGTGAAACCATGAGACGCTGTCAGCCAGCGGGATGCACAATAAGCTTGCCCGCCACCTTGCGTCCTGCCAGGGCGTGCATCGCCGCCACCGCGCCGCCGAGCCCGCAGGCGGCGGTGATCGGCGGTTCGAGACTGCCGTCGGCAAAGCGGGCCAGCACTTGGGCCACCTGCCGCGCGGCTTCGCCCGGTTCGCGGCGCATCAGTTCGTCCCAGAACACGCCGGACAACTCGCAGCCCTTGAGCAGCAGCAGGTTGGCCGGAATACGCGGAATCTCGCCTGCCGCAAAACCGATCACCAGCACCCGGCCACGCCAGGCGGTGGCGCGCAGCGCAGCCTCTGTGTACGGACCGCCAACGACATCGACCACGATGTCGGCGCCCTGCCCACCGGTGGCGCTCTTGACCGCATCCTTCAGATCGGTGGTGGTGTAATCGATCAGCACTTCCGCCCCATGCTCGCGACACAGCGTAAGGCGTTCGGCACTGCCGGCGGCGGCAATCACGCGTGCGCCTGCCGCCCTGGCGATCTGTACCGCGGCCAGCCCGACGCCACCGGCAGCACCGAGCACCAGTACGGTCTCGCCCGCCTTCATCCGGGCCCGGTCGTGCAGGCCGAACCACGCAGTGCCGTAGGTCACCAGTCCGGCGGCAGCGGCATCGAAGCTCACCCCATCCGGCAGCGGCCAGGTCTGGCTCGCCCTGGCGCGGCAGACTTCAGCATAGCCGCCGTACGAGGTGAAGGCACAGACGCGATCACCCGGCTTGACGTGGGTGACGCCCTCGCCCACCGCCACCACCACACCGGCGACTTCGCCACCGGGCGAGAACGGGAAGGCCGGTTTGACCTGGTACTTGCCCTGCACAATCAGGGTGTCGTAAAAGTTGATGCCAGCGGCACCAACGCGGATTGTGAGCTCACCCGCAGCCGCTTGCGGCTCGGGCAGTTCGCCCACGACCAGGCTATCGAGCGAGGCGAATTCCTTGCAGATCAGCGCGCGCATGGCAGGCTCCTGAAGTCGATACCGAAATAAGTCATCAGAACGGCGCCCCGGGCGGAAACTCGGCCGGGCGGCGTTCGCGAACTGCAGCCAGCCCTTCACGTACCTCGGGGCCAGTGAAGCCGAGCATCTCCAGCGCCACCGAGTTGTCGAAGATCGGCCCGGCCTGGCGCAGCCAGTTGTTGAGGCTGTGCTTGGTCCAGCGCAGCGCGGTTTGCGGGCCGGCGGCGAGCTTGCGCGCGGTGTCCAGCGCGGTGTCCATCAGTACGTCGGCGTCGACTGCCATCGACACCAGGCCGATGCGCTCGGCCTCTTCGCCGCTGATCTCATTCGACAGCAGCAGATGCAGCTTGGCCTTGGCCATGCCACACAGCAGCGGCCAGATGATCGCGGCGTGGTCGCCGGCAGCGACCCCGAGCCGGGTGTGGCCGTCGATCAAGCGCGCGTTCTTGGCCGCGATCGAGATGTCGGCCATCAGCGCCACCGCCAGTCCGCCACCGACCGCCGGACCGTTGATCGCGGAGACGATGATCTTCGAGCAGTTGATCATGTTGTAGACGATGTCGCGCGCCTCCTTCCACACCCGGGCG
Organism: Azoarcus sp.; assembly: GCA_030656215.1. Lineage (GTDB taxonomy): Bacteria > Pseudomonadota > Gammaproteobacteria > Burkholderiales > Rhodocyclaceae > Parazoarcus. The sequence goes on along the minus strand of JAUSOD010000008.1, from coordinate 86,423 downwards.
CGGTGCTCGAAGCTGTCGACCATATCGCCGACCAGCTCCAGCGTGCCGCCGCCGGAGAAACCCTTGGCCTGGCCGCGCACGATGATCACCGACACCTCGGGGTCGCGATCGAGGTCGCGCCAGATGTCGGCGAGTTCGCCGTGACCGGCGTGGTCGGCCACCGGCAGCTTGCCGTCGCGCCCCATGACGAGTTCGACGATGCCGCGTTCGTGGCGGATGAGTTCGAGCGAGGTATAGCGTGAGTAGTCCATCATCGGTTCGGTTAAGGCTTTAGGTCAGGGCTCGAGGTCAAGGCTTGAGGTAGGCAGCGAACTTCGGTCGCCAGAATTCTTCGGTGATCGGCACCGGGCGCAGGGTTTCCATCGATGCCAGCACCACCTTCAACTGCGCCCGTACTCTCAGGTGCTCGCCGGCAGAGGCACTGATCTCGAGCTTGAGCGAGGCATTGCCGATCTCGGCAACCCGCAGGCGGAAGGTCAGCAAGTCGCCGTAGCGCGAGGGCGCGAGGTATTCGACCTCGAGCCGCACGGTGGGAATGCCCAGGCCGTGGTCTTCGTGCAGCGCATGGAAGTCGATGCCGATGCCGTCGGCGAACCAGTCCTCGACGACTTCGTTGAACAGCTCCACATAGCGTGGGTAGAACACGATGCCCGCCGGGTCGCAATGGGAGAAGCGGATGCGCTTGACCCGCTCGTACGAGGTAGCGGGCTTGTCCACGATGCGCTCGACGAAGGCCAGCACGGCATCGATCACGGCCTGCGGCTGGTCCTTGTGCGGCGAGTGGCGGCAGTCGGCCAGCTTCACCAACTCGACATCCTTCGCCTTCGCGGCGATGCGGTCGATCTGTTCCATGGTGCCGTATTCGTCGTCCTCACCCTGGATCGCCAGCACCGGACACTGGATGCGCGGCAGGTAGTCCTCGATGTTCCAGGCGCGAAACTCCGGATGCAGCCAGATGTCGTTCCAGCCCCGGAACACCGCTTCCACGTTCTGGTGGTGCTTGCCCAGCTTCACCGGCAGGTCGGTGGTGGCCCACGCCACCCCGGCCTCTGCGATGCTCTTTACCGAGACATCTTCGACCAGTACATGCGGCGCCATTACGATGACACCGGCAAGCGGCGTATCGGTGCCGCCCGCACACAGCAGCGAGATCGAACCACCGTCGGAATGCCCGAACAGGATAGGGCTATCGAGCCCGAGTTCGGCGAGCAGCGCCGGCAGCACGGCCAGGCCTTCATCGTGCATGTAGCTTACCGCGCGCGGCAGCGTTGCCGGGTCGGAACGGCCGTAGCCGGCACGCGAATACACCACCGCCTCGCAGCCGGTGGCGTCCGCGACCTTCTGCGGAAAATCGCGCCACATCGAGATCGAGCCCAGGCCTTCGTGCAGGAACACGATGGCGGGTGCGCCTTCGCGCGGGTGGGCAGAGGGCAGGCGGACGTATTCGAGCCGGGTGCCGTGGATGCTGACTGTCTTCAATTTACACTCCGAGATGTTTCTGGATGAACTCGGGATTATTGCGCACCTCTTCGCTCGCACCATCAAACACGACCTGGCCCTTGACCACGATCATCGAGCGATCGGTGATCGAGGTCACCGCGGCGTGGTTCTTGTCCACGATCACGGTCGCGATGCCGCAATCGCGGATCTCGCGGATCACCCGCCAGATCTCGCGCACGATCAGCGGCGCGAGGCCTTCGGTGGCTTCGTCGAGGATCAGCAGATCGGGGTTGGTCATCAGCGCGCGGCCGATGGTGAGCATCTGCTGCTCGCCACCGGAGAGCTGACCGCCACCGTTGTTGATGCGCTCGGCCAGGCGCGGAAAGGTGCTCATGACACGGTCGAACGTCCAGTCACGCTGGCCATCCACCCCGGGGCGCGCCGCCATCAGCAGATTTTCGCGCACCGACAGATTGGGGAAGATGCCCCGCCCTTCGGGCACGTAGGCGATGCCCTGGCGCGCGATCTTGTAGGTGGGACCGCCGGTCATCAGGTCGCCGCGCACGCTCACCGTGCCGTGGCGCGGCTTGACCAGGCCGAGCATGGAGCGGATCAACGTGGTCTTGCCCATGCCGTTGCGCCCCATCAGGCCCAGCGTCTCACCCTTGTGGATGCGGAAATCGACCCCGTGCAGGATGTGGCTGGAGCCGTAGTAGGTATGCAGCTCTTTTGCTTCAAGAAGAATATTAGACATGGCCTTCCCCCAGGTAGGCGGTCTGCACGTCCGCGCTGTTACGGATCTGCTCGGGTGGGCCGGATTCGAGCACCACGCCGTTGACCATGACGGTAATCGTGTCGGCCACTGCAAACACCGCGTCCATGTCATGCTCGACCAGCAGGATGGCGCGATTCTTCTTCAGCCCTTTCAACAACTCGACCATCTGTGCCGACTCCTCCGAACCCATGCCGGCGAGCGGCTCATCGAGCAACAGCACCCTGGCGTCGGTGGCGAGCACCATCGCAATCTCGAGCTGGCGCTGTTCGCCGTGCGACATGGTGCCGGCGATGCGGCCCTCGCGTCCGGCCAGGCCGGCCTCGACGATGGCGGCGCGGGCGCGGTCGACGGTGTCGCTGAGGCCGAGCGCGTCGGTAAAGATCTTCCACGGCCGCGGGTTGCGCGACTGCGCGGCGAGCCGGCAGTTTTCGAGCACGGTAAAGCCGGGAAAGATGTTGGTGCGCTGGTAGCTGCGGCCGATGCCAATGCGCGAGCGCTGCGCCGCGCTCAGGCGGGTGATGTCCTTGCCCCCTAGCAGGATGCGACCTTCGGACGGCGGCAGATCACCCGACAGCATGTTGATGCAGGTTGATTTGCCTGCGCCGTTGGGCCCGAGCAGGGCGTGCAGCTTGCCGCGCTCGAGGGTCAGGCACACGTCCTGGTTTGCCGCGAGGCCGCCGAAGCGGCGGGTCAGCTTGTCTGCCACCATCATCGCTTCACCCGGCACCGCAGCGCTGGCGCCGGCCACGACCGTCAGGTCGGCAGTGGTCATTTCAGCCATTTTCGCGCTCCCCATTGACCTTCTTCATGATCCGCCGCGGCAGGGCCGACAGGCCGCCGGGCATGAACAGCACCGCGGCGACGATCACCCCGCCCATCAGCAGCTGCCAGTGTTTGGTCCAGTCGGAGAACATTTCCTGCAGGCCGATGAAGGCGAAGGCGCCGATCACTGCGCCGGCCAGATTGCCCATGCCGCCAAGGATGACCATCATCAACACATTGCCCGACTGGTGCCACGACAGGTACTCGGGGGTGACGAAGCCGAACAGTACCGCGTACAGGAAACCCGCTACCCCGGCCAGGCCACCAGCCAGGGTGAAGGCGGCCAGCTTGTAGTGGAAAGTGGCATAGCCGAGCGACTGCATGCGGTGCTCGTTGCTGCGGATCCCCACCAGCACGCGACCGAATGGCGAGCGCAGCACCAGGGTCAGAAACACGAACACCGCGACCAGCGCGACGACCACAAAGTAGTACAGCTGGATCGGTTCGTTGAGGTCGAACGGCACCCAACCGGCAATGCTGGCATCAGGCTTGAAGTTCACATAGATGCCGTCCGAGCCGCCGCCCAGCGCAGTGTCGTGGAAGATGAAATACACCATCTGGGCGAAGGCCAGCGTCACCATGATGAAATAGATACCCTTGGTACGCAGCACGAACAGGCCAATGACGAAGGCCGCCGCCGCCGCGGCCAGCACCGAGGCCGGCAGCGCGAGCCAGAGATCGGCCGGATCGTATTTGGGGGTGAGCAGCGCCACCGTGTACGCGGCGATGCCGAAGTAGGCCGCATGGCCGAGGCTGACCAGGCCGGTAAAGCCGACCAGCAGGTCGAGGCTCATGGCGAAGATGCCCAGGATCAGGATCTTGGCCACCATCTCGGTGTAGAAGCTCGAACCGAAGGCCGGGAAGGCGATCAGTCCGGCGAGCACCACGAGCTTGAGCACGAGGGCGATGCGGGAACTGTTTTGTGGATTCATCTTGCCTTACCCCTTCCTGAAGATGCCTTCGGGGCGCCACAACAGCACCAGAGCCATGACCAGATACACCGCGAGACCGGCGAACTCGGGCACCAGCACCTTGCCGAAGGTGTCGGCGAAACCGATCAGCAAGGCGGCGACCAGCGCGCCCCACACCGAACCGATACCGCCGATGACGACGATGACGAAGGAGATGATCAGCACACTGCCGCCCATCCCCGGATACACCGAGGAGATCGGTGCGGCGAGCATGCCGGCCAATGCCGCCAGCGCCACGCCGAGCGCGAACACGGTGCGATACAGCATGTTGATGTCGATCCCCAGGGCCTGAACCATGTCGCGGTCGTGGCTGCCGGCGCGGATCATCATCCCCAGCCGGGTGCGCTGCATCAGCCACCACAAGCCGGCTGCGAGGGCAAGACAGACCACCGAGATCAGGAGCCGGTAGACCGGATAGGACAAGGTGTCGGAGAGCGGAATCGAGGCCGAGAACATGGCCGGGATATCGACACCGTGGACGTCGTCCCCCATGGTCAGGCTGCGCAACTCCTCGAAAATCAGGATCAGGCCATAGGTGAGCAGCACCTGCTCCAGATGGTCACGTTTATACAGATGGGAAAACAGCAGCCACTCGAGCAGCGCGCCGAAAGCGAACGCGAGCGGAATGCCGAGCGCGATCGACAACATGAGGTTGCCGGTCATGCTGGTGAGCGCAAACGCTAGGTAGGCGCCGATCATGTAGAAACTGCCGTGCGCCAGGTTGATGATGCCCATGATGCCGAACACCAGCGTCAGGCCGCTTGCCACCAGGAACAGCAGCAGGCCGTATTGCATCGCGTTCAGTATCTGGATCAGAAACGTCGTGAAATCCATATGCCTTCCCCTCCGGGCACCCCTGCTAACTGGGGCGCCCGGATACGGTTGGGTTGATGCGGTGGCGAAGACGCCCGTCGGACTTGAGATCGATCCACCACGCTGGTACGACAGGCGCGGTGAATGTGTCCGACCTGCGGCTGTACGCCAGGCTTACATGCGGCAGCCGCGTGCGGGATCGGCGAGCTTCGGCGCGGCGATGCTGACCACCTTGTTCTCCTGACCCTCGGCCTTGCGCAGGTAGATGTCCTGCACCGGGTTGTGGGCCTTGGACAGGGTGAAGGCACCGCGCGGGCTGTCTACCGTGGCGGCGGCCATCGCCTTGATCATCGCGCCCTGCTCGAGCTTGCCATCCTTGACCGCATCGAGTCCGGCCTTCAACAACTGGGCGGCGTCGTAGCCCTGCACCGCATACACGTCGGGCTGCATCTTGTAGGTGGTGGAGTAGCTGTCGCGGAAGCTCTTGTCCTTCGCGTTGTCGAGGCCGTCGGCGTAGTGCAGCGCGGTCAGCAGGCCTTCGCCCGAACCGCCCATCGCCGCCAGCGTGCCATCGGTGAGGAAGCCGCTCGAATACAACGGAATGCTCGCCTTGAGCCCGGCGGCATCGTAGTCCTTGACGAACTTGACCGCACCGCCACCGGCGAAGAACACGTACACCGCTTCGGGTTTGAGCGAGGCGATCTCGGTCAGCAGGGCCTGGAACTCGACCCCCGGGAAGGGCAGCGTGAGTTGCTTGAGGACCTTGCCGCCACCGGCCTCGAAACCGCCGGTAAAGCCATTGACGGCCTCCTCGCCGGCTGCGTACTTCCACGTCAGCGTCACCGCGGTCTTGTGCCCGCGCTCGGCAGCCACCTTGCCCATCGCAAAGCCCGGTTGCCAGTTGGTAAATGAAGTCCGGAACACGTTGGGCGCACAGAGCGGTCCGGTCAGATCGTCGGCACCCGCATTGGGGATGATCATCAGGGTCTTGTTGTCGCGGGCGACCTTGGCCATGCCCAGCGCCACACCCGAATGCACCGTACCCACCAGCACATCCACCTGGTCGCGCTTGACCAGCTTGTTGGCGTTCTCGGTGGCCTTGGCCGGATCCGATTCGTCATCGACGACGAAGTACTCGACTTCGCGCCCGGCCAGGTTGCCGCCCTGCTCGGCCACGTACTGCTTGAAGCCGTTGGTGATGGCGGTGCCGAGTGCGGCAAAGGTGCCGGTATAGGGCAGCATCAGGCCGACCTTGATCTTCTCCGCTGCCTGCACCGCACCGAACGGAACCAGCACACCGAATGCCAGCCCGACGATGCCGGCCATGGTGCGAAGCGTGTTGCGTCCTTTCTGCTTGTTCATCTTTGTCTCCTCGTTTTATTGATGAACGGACGAGGACCTGCGCCCTCGCCCGCGGCCCCTACCAGGCCTGGCTCCGGTTGGCCTGAAAGGCCGCATGGATTGCTTCCCAGTCCTCGCCGGTCAGATGCTGCTCGGCCAGCGGCAGGACGATTTCTTCTTCTTTTCGCATGTGTTCCCACAGGAACTCGGCATACGCATTGAGGCTGCGCTCGAAGCCGGCGAGATCGGCACTCTCGCGGTAGGCGCACATCGCCTTGCGCACCGAAGCGAGCAGCGTGGCGCACACCTTGTGCTGGCCCTCGAGCTCATCAAGGATGATGTCGGCCGCGGCGGTTCGCATGCGCAGCAGGCGGAACAGGTATTCGTCTTCCTTGGGGTGATGCACCCGGTCGGGAATGGTCTCGATATAGTCGAACATGGCATGAAACAAGGGGAAGTCGGGTTTGTCCCGACCCTCGCGCACAGCCTCGAGATGGGCCTGCAGGCCCTTGAGCACGGCGCCCATCGACTGGTGCTCGTCCTTGATGATGCCAATGGCCTGAAGCATGGCGTCTTGTGTCGTTGCGTTCATGGTATGGGCTCCCGGTTCAGCGTGCGGCCGCGGCGCGCAGCTTGAAGCGCTGGATCTTGCCGGTCGCGGTCTTGGGCAGCTCCTCGACGAACTCCATCCAGCGCGGATATTTGTAGGGTGCAAGCTCGCGTTTGACGTGGGCCTTGAGCTGCTCACGCAGCGCATCGTCGGCTTTCAGTCCGGGCTTGAGCACGATGTAGGCCTTGGGCTTGATCAGCTTGTCCTCGTCCTCGCAACCCACCACCGCCGCCTCGAGCACGGCCTCGTGACCGATCAGCACCGACTCGACCTCGATCGGCGACACGTAAATGCCGCTGACCTTGAGCATGTCGTCGCTGCGCCCGGAATAGACGAAGTAGCCATCCGCATCCATCTGGTACTTGTCGCCGCTGCGCGTCCATTGTCCGTGGAAGGTGTTGCGCGTCTTCTCGCGGTTGTTCCAGTAGTAGGCCGCCGCGGTCGGACCGCTGATCTGCAGCTCGCCCGGCTCGCCGGGTGCGGTGACCTCCTTGCCCTCATCGTCGACCAGGCGCAGCGAATAGCCGGGCACGGCTTTGCCGGTGGTGCCGTAGCGCACGTCGCCGGCGCGGTTGGAGAGGAAGATGTGGAGCATCTCGGTAGAACCGATGCCGTCGAGGATGTCGACCCCGAAGCGCTCCGTCCACCGCTTGCCGATTTCCTGCGGCAACGCCTCGCCGGCCGAGGTACAGGCGCGCAGACGCATTTCCTCGCGGGTCGGACAGTCGGGGCTGGCGAGCATCGACGCATAGAGTGTGGGCACGCCGTAGAAGATGGTCGGACGGTGCGTGCGCAGGCGTTCGAACACCGCGGCCGGGGTCGGCCGCTCGGCCATCAGCACCGCGGTGGCACCAAACGCGAGCGGAAAGGTCAGGCCGTTGCCCAGGCCATAGGCGAAGAACAGCTTGGCCGCCGAGAACACCACATCGGACTCGTCGATGCCGATCACCGGGCGAGCATACAGCTCGGCGGTCTGGATCAGGCTGGAGTGGATGTGTACCGTGCCCTTGGGGGCGCCGGTGGAGCCCGACGAGTACAGCCAGAAACAGGCGTCGTCGGCCAGCGTGGCGGCGGCTTCGAACGCATCAGAACCGCTGTCGAGCAGGGTCGCGAGGCTGTCGGGACCGGGGTTCGCGGTGCCGGCAACGACGATGCGTTCGAGCGTCGGCACCTTGCCCAGCAGGGGCTGGAACAGCGGTAGCAGCGCAGCCGACACCACCGCGATGCGGGCGCGGCTGTCGGTCAGCATGTACTCGTAGTCGTGCGCGGTGAGCAGGGTGTTGACCGCGATCGGCACCACGCCAGCCCTGATCGCACCGAGGAAGACGGTAGGGAACTCGATGGTGTCGTGCACACACATCAGGATGCGGTCTTCCTGCCGCAGGCCGGCCGTACCGCGCAAGGCACTGGCGCAGCGATTGATCCGGCGCGCGAGTTCATCGTAGGTGTAACGGCCGCCATCGTCGATGTAGGCGAGCTTGCTGCCACGCCCGGCGATCAGGTTGCGGGCGATGAGATCGTCGGCGGCGTTGTACTGGCGCGGGATCTCGATACAGGGCGGACTCGTGGCGTGGTCCGCCGCACTCAGGGTGGGCATTGCGTGTCTCCTCCGTTTTGTTGCCGTGCCGCCTGCCTTGCTGCGGCGCTTGCCCCGACCGGTCTTGGTGCCGGCACTCGGGGGTATGTCGTGAATCGTGAGTCGCGAACCTTGAGTCGGGCGGCTTGCTAGCGGGTGAATTCGATGGCGCCTTGCGGCAGCAGGTAAAGTACGTGGGCACGCCCATCGCTGACCGTCGGCCGATGCACCGTGCCCGGGCCATACACGAACCAGCCGGCGCCGTGACCGTCGAACTTCGCGTCGCCTTCGAGCGGCATGATCATGTCGATCTCGCCATTGGGATGCGCGTGCTGCGGCCCGACCACATCGGCCATCTCCACCACATCCACGCTGAAGCCGTGCAGTTCGGGACAGGGTTTGATCACGCGGCCGTACTTGATGCCGCCGTGCTCGCGTTCACACATCCATCCTGCGGCGACCGCCTCGCGACAGGCTGCAGCGATGGACTGGAACTCGGGGCCAGCGGCAGGAAAGCGCTGGTTGAGGAAGCTCGCCAGCGCGTCATCAATCGGCATGCCGTCGATGGTGGCCGTCACGTTCGCAATCAGTGCATGGAAGGTTTCGGGGGTCATCGTCTCTCTCCTGTCGGAATCGGGGTTTATCTCTTCAGGCGCCGAGCAGTGCGGCATCGGCTGCGCCCGCGCTCAGCGCGTCGAGCAGGCCGGAGCCGCCCTGCACCACGTAGCGGCGGTGATACATCGCCAGCGCACGCAGACCGCCGAGCTCCTCGCCACCACCCGCACGCCCCGGCCCGCCGTGCAGACAGGTGGGCATCACGTTGCCGTGGCCGGTGTGCTGGTTGCCGACGGCGCCATCCACCACCATGACCCGGCCGTGCAGATCTGCAATCGCCGGCACCAGTTCGGCCAGAAAACCCGTGTCGCCCGAATACACCGACGCCACCAGCGACCCACGCCCACGACGGGCAATCGCCACCGCCTCGGCCGCATCGGCATAGGGCAGCACCGTGGCCACCGGACCGAATACTTCCACGTCGTGTACATATAGCGCAGCCAGGCCCTTGTCGCACAACAGCAAGGTCGGCTGGAAGAAGGCGGCGACCGCGGGGTCGGCATCGACCGGGGTGAAATCCTCACCACCGCCAAACACCACGTCGGCGTCCTGGCGCAGTTTGGCCAGTCCTTCGAAAGCTGCCGCTTGCTGCGCACGACTGACCAGCGGGCCGACGCGCACACCTTCGCTGCGCGGGTTGCCCACGCTCATCCCGGCAAGCTTGCTCGCCACGGCATCGGCCAGCGCCCTGGCGTTTGCCGCCGGCACCAGAATGCGGCGGATGGCGGTGCACTTCTGGCCGGTCTTGATCGTCAGTTCACGCACGATCTCTTTCACCGCGAGCTCGAATTCCGCGCTGCCCGGCGTCGCATCGGGTCCGAGGATGGCGCTGTTGACGCTGTCCGCCTCGATATTGACCCGCAGCGAGTTTGCCACCACTGCGGGGTGGGTGCGGATACGCAGGGCGGTATCGGCCGAGCCGGTAAACGACACCACGTCGCATGCGCCGACGTGGTCGAGCAGATCGCGGGCCGAGCCGCACACGATATTGATCGCGCCGGGCGGCAGGATGCCGGCGGCCACCACGTCCTGCACCATGCGCTGGGTGAGCCAGGCGGTGGGCGTGGCCGGCTTGACCAGTACCGGAACCCCGGCGAGCAACGCCGGCGCGGCCTTCTCCCACAGGCCCCAGGCGGGGAAGTTGAAGGCATTGATAAAGATCGCGACCCCGGTGAGCGGGGTCAGGAAGTGCTGGCCCTGGAATACATCGGTCTTGGCCAGCGCGACGCGCCCGCCCTCTTGCAGGTGCTTCGCGGCACCCAGCACCTTGCCCGAACGCGCATAGGTCTTGAGCGTGAAGATGGCGCCATCGACGTCGAAGCCGGCATCGGCGGCAGTGGAGCCGGAGTTGCGCAGGGAGATGTCGAAATAGGCTTCGCGGTTGGCCGCAAGCACCTCGGCGATCCGCCCCAGCAATGCAGCACGGCTCTCGTAGTTCATGCCACGCAAGGCAGCGCCACCGTGCTCACGCGCAAAGGCAAGGCCGGCGCCCAGATCGAGCCCATCGGATGCAACCCGAACCAGTTCCTCGCCGGTAACCGGATCAAACAGGGGAATGCCCTCACCTGCACCTTCCAGCCACTGCCCATTCAGATAATTCGCCAGCTTCACTCTGCATCCCCCGGTTTTCGATACTGCGGTCTGCGCCGCACAAGATGAAGTAAAGCGCATACAGCGCGCTTTGCGTTGGATATAGAATACACGTAGAAACCGATGCGTCAAGCACTTTAGTGCATGTTATGACTGAACACACCTTGCTGCAGTGCACTATAAATCAACATCTAGCAGCTGTTTAGTACATGCACTGCAGTTCATCTCACATAAACCTGCACTAAACTGCACTTTACCTCTTGACTGCATTTTATTGATGCACTATTGTTCAACCACGCCGTGCAGTTTTCTGCACAAGGAACCCGACCATGAGTATCCGGACTGATATCGCAAACAACGACGCCACCGAGCTGGAAGCCCGCCACACCGACGAACGCGGTGACAGCGAGTTTCTGATGTCGCTCGGCAAACGCGTTCGCGAAATCCGCGACCGGCGCGGCATGACGCGCAAGCTGGTGGCACGCGAGGCCGCCGTTTCGGAGCGCCATCTTGCTCATCTCGAAGCCGGCGAAGGAAACGTCTCCATCGTGCTGCTGCGTCACATCAGCCGCGCACTGGATGTCTCGCTGATCGAACTGCTGGCACCGGAGGCCGAGGACACCGTGGAGAAGCGCCTGATCCGTCGCTTCCTCGAGCGCCTGCCGCAACACCGGCTGGAAGAAGTGGTGTTTCGCCTGATGCGCGATTTCGGCCACGAGGAAGCGGTGCGCAGGAAGCGCATTGCGCTGATCGGCCTGCGTGGCGCGGGCAAGTCGACCCTGGGCGGCAAGCTTGCCAATGAAATGGGCGTGCCCTTCATCGAACTCGATCGCGAGATCGAGCGCGAAACCGGCATGCCGGCCCGCGAGCTGTTTGCTCTCTACGGCCAGGCCGGCTACCGCCGGATCGAGCATCGCACGCTAGAGCGACTGTTCCGCGAACAGAGCAAGGGCGTGATCTCGGTCGGTGGCGGCGCGGTAGCACAACCGGAAACCTACGACCTGCTGCTGTCCAACTGCCTCACGGTTTGGGTCAAGGCACAGCCGGAAGAACACATGGCCCGCGTACTGGCCCAGGGCGACCTGCGGCCGATGGCGGGCAACGACGAAGCAATGGAAGACCTCAAGCGCATCCTCGATGCACGCGAGTCGCTCTACGCCAAGGCCGACACCGTGGTCGACACCTCGGGCGAAACGGTGGAACAGAGTTTCTTGAAGTTAAGACAGCTCGTCATGAGCTGACCCCCTAAGAAGAGGAGACAGAAAGTGGAAGCAGTCAAGAACACGCAGCAAGCAGCCGAACCCGCATCCCCCGCGGAGGCCATCCAGCCGGTGGATTACCGTACCGAGCCGTCCCGCTACAAGCACTGGAAGCTGGACGTCAAGGGCGAAGTCGCCACCCTGACCCTGAACATCGATGAAGACGGCGGCATCCGCCCGGGCTACAAGCTCAAGCTGAACTCCTACGATCTTGGCGTGGATATAGAACTGCATGACGCGCTGCAACGCATCCGCTTCGAACACCCCACGGTCAAGAGCGTGGTGTTCACCTCCGGCAAGCCCAAGATCTTCTGTTCCGGCGCCAACATCTACATGCTGGGCGTGTCCACTCACGCCTGGAAGGTGAACTTCTGCAAGTTCACCAACGAAACCCGTAATGGCCTTGAAGATGCCAGCCAGTACTCGGGCATCAAGTCGATCGCCGCGTGCAACGGCACCACCGCCGGCGGCGGCTACGAGCTGGCACTGGCGTGCGACGAGATCGTGCTGGTGGACGACCGCAACTCGTCCGTGTCCCTGCCCGAAGTGCCCTTGCTCGGCGTGCTGCCCGGCACCGGCGGCCTGACCCGCGTCACCGACAAGCGCAAAGTGCGCCGCGACCACGCCGATATCTTCTGCACCATCTCCGAAGGTGTGCGCGGTCAGCGCGCCAAGGACTGGCGCCTGGTGGACGACGTGGTCAAGGCGCAGCAGTTTGGCGAGCACATTGCCCAGCGCGCCGCCGACCTGGCCAAGGGTTCGATCCGTCCTGCCCAGGCCAAGGGCGTCGCCCTGCCCGTGCTCGAACGCACCGTGGATGAGACCGGCTATCACTATGAATTCGTCGATGCCGCGATCGACGCCGCCGGCCGCACCGTCACATTGACCGTGCGCGCCCCGGCCGCGGTCAGCGCGAAAACCGCCGCCGAGATCGAAGCCGAAGGCGCCAACTGGTGGCCGCTGAAGATGGCGCGAGAACTCGACGACGCGATCCTGAACCTGCGCACCAACCACCTCGACATCGGTCTGTGGCAGTTGCGCACCGAAGGTGACGCCCGGGTGGTGATGGACATCGACGCGACCATCGTCGGCAACCAGGACAACTGGTTCGTGCGCGAGACGCTCGGCATGCTGCGCCGCACCCTGGCCCGCATCGACGTCTCATCGCGCAGCCTGTACGCACTGATCGAGCCGGGCTCGTGCTTCGCCGGCACCCTGCTCGAAATCGCGCTGGCCGCCGACCGCAGCTTCATGCTCGACGCCACCGACGCCCCTAACGCGATCGGCCTGTCGGCGATGAACTTCGGACCGCTGCCGATGGTGAATGGCCTGTCGCGTATCGCCGCCCGCTTCTACCAGGAAGAGGCCCCTATCGCCGCGGTGAAAGCCCGCGACGGCAGCTTGCTGACCGCCGCCGAAGCCTTCGAACTCGGCCTGGTCACCTCGATCCCGGACGATCTCGACTGGGCCGACGAAGTGCGGATCGCGGTCGAAGAGCGTGCCGCGCTGTCGCCCGATGCGCTCACCGGACTGGAGGCCAACCTGCGCTTCGGCATCACCGAAACCATGAACACCCGCATCTTCGGTCGCCTGTCGGCATGGCAGAACTGGATCTTCATCCGCCCGAACGCGGTCGGCGCGAACGGCGCGCTGAAGCTGTTCGGATCGGGCAAGAAGGCCCAGTTCGACTGGAACCGGGTTTAAGGAAACCGCCACCCGGATGTGGGGTTGGCCGGCTGAAGCCGGCCCTACGTAGGGCGGACTTCAGTCCGCCAAACCCACGCGGGCGGCAAATGAATCCCTCGTTCAGCCGCGTGGCAAGCCGTCCCTCTGCCGTTGCAGTCGGCGCCTTGGCGTGGTTCAGGAGGTCAGTAGCAGAAAGCGGAGCCGTGGCCCGGAGGCCAGGCCCGAATCGTCAAAACCAGAGGAGTAGCGAGACATGATCAACTATAGCGACCGCATCCCGAACAACGTCAACCTGTCCGAGAACAAGACCCTGCAGCGTGCCCTCGAGCACTGGCAGCCGGCCTTCCTGCAATGGTGGGATGACATGGGCCCGGACAACTCGACCAACTACGACGTGTACCTGCGCACCGCGGTCAGCGTGGAGCCGACCGGCTGGGCCCACTTCGACCACGTCAAGATGCCCGACTACCGCTGGGGTATCTTCCTGACCCCGCAGGAGCAGAACAAGAAGATCACCTTCGGCGACCACAAGGGCGACGACGTATGGCAGGAAGTGCCGGGCGAGTACCGCTCCACCCTGCGCCGCATCATCGTCACCCAGGGCGACACCGAGCCGGCATCGGTCGAGCAGCAGCGCCACCTCGGCCTGACTGCGCCCTCGCTGTATGACCTGCGCAACCTGTTCCAGGTCAACGTCGAGGAAGGCCGCCACCTGTGGGCCATGGTCTACCTGCTCCACGCCCACTTCGGGCGCGACGGCCGCGAGGAAGGCGAGGCCCTGCTCGAGCGCCGCTCGGGCGACGAGGACAACCCGCGCATCCTGACCGCGTTCAACGAGAAGACGCCCGACTGGCTCAGCTTCTTCATGTTCACCTTCATCACCGACCGTGACGGCAAGTACCAGCTCGCCTCGCTGGCCGAATCGGCCTTCGATCCGCTGGCACGTACCTGCAAGTTCATGCTGACCGAAGAAGCGCATCACCTCTTCGTCGGCGAGTCCGGCATCGCCCGCATCATCCAGCGCACCTGCGAAGTGATGCAGCAACTGAAGACCGACGACAAGGACAAGCTGCGCGCCGCCGGCGTGATCGACCTGCCGACGCTGCAGAAGTACCTGAACTTCCACTTCAGCGTCACCAGCGACCTGTACGGCAACGAAGTGTCGTCGAACGCCGCGACCTACTACACCACCGGCTTGAAGGGCCGTTTCGAAGAAACCAAGATCGACGACGACCACAAGCTGATGAACAACGAGTACGAGGTGATGGATGTCGCCGGCGACAAGATCAGCACCCGTCACGTCGGCGCCTTGTCGGCACTGAACGAGCGCCTGCGCGACGACTGGATTACCGACGTGCAGGCCGGCGTCGATCGCTGGAACCGCATTCCGGCCAAGTTCGGCTTCGACTTCCGCTTCACGCTGCCGCACAAGGGCTTCCACCGCGCCATCGGCATGTTCTCCGACGTGCATGTGAGCCCGGACGGTCGCCTGCTGTCGGAAGTCGAATGGACCCACAAGCACCTGCAGTGGCTGCCCAGCGACGAAGACCGCCTGTACATTCATTCGCTGATGGGGCGCTGTCTGGAGCCGGGCAAGTTCGCCAACTGGATTGCGGCGCCGGGTCGCGGGATCAACAACCAGCCGGTCAACTTCGAGTACGTCCGCTTCAACTAAAAGGGCACGCATAAGCCTACTGCGGAGCCCGATCTCGCGACTGCGATGCTCGCCGTACCCATGTACGGCTGCGCTTCTCGTCACGACCTCGGGCTCCTCGCTACGGCTTCTGCGACCCTTTGTCCAAGATCAATAGTCAAGAGCAAAGCGGGAAGGCTTGCCCTCCCCGCCCATCTGGAGAGAGACATGAACGCGCCAGCAGAGCACGCCAGCATCGCCCGGCAGCACCTGATCGACCCCGAGATCTGCATTCGCTGCAATACCTGCGAGGAGATCTGCCCGGTCAATGCCATTACCCACGACTCACGCAACTACGTGGTCAAGTTCGACGTGTGCAACGGCTGCCTGGCCTGCATCTCGCCCTGTCCGACCGGGGCGATCGACTCCTGGCGCAATGTCGAAGTGACTGCATCGTATGCGCTCGACGAGCAGTATTCGTGGGACGTCCTGCCCGACACCCGCGAGCTCGACAACTTCGAGGCCACCACCGGTGCCACTGGCGCCGCCAACGAAACCCCGGCCGAGGTGCAGAAGATCACCGACGTCGCCACCTCCGGCCACGGCGGCCCGGCGCTGGCGCCGTGGTCCGCGTCGCACCCGTACGTGAACCTGTATTCGCCGAACAGCCCAGTCACCGCCGTCGTGACCGGCAACTACCGCCTGACCGCGGAAGACGCCTCGAGCGACATCCATCACGTCGTCCTCGACTTCGGCTCCACCCCCTTCCCGGTGCTCGAAGGCCAGTCGATCGGCATCATCCCGCCCGGCACCGACGACAAGGGCAAACCGCACCTGTTGCGCATGTATTCGGTGGCCAGCCCGCGCGAAGGCGAGCGCCCCCACCACAACAACCTGTCGCTGACGGTCAAGCGCGTCGCCGAAGACCACGAAGGCAGGCCGGCCAAAGGGGTCGCGTCCAACTACGTGTGCGACCTCAAGAAGGGCGACAAGGTGCAGGTCACCGGCCCCTACGGCTCGACCTTCCTGATGCCGAACAACCCCGGCTCGTCGATCATGATGATCTGCACCGGCACCGGCTCGGCACCGATGCGGGCCATGACCGAGCGCCGTCGGCGGCGCATGGAGTTGAAGGAAGGAGGCGACCTGATGCTGTTCTTCGGCGCCCGCTCGCCCGGCGAGCTGCCCTACTTCGGCCCGCTGCAAAAACTGCCCAAGGACTTCATCGACATCAACTTCGCCTTCTCGCGCGTACCGGGCGAACCGAAGATGTACGTCCAGGACCGCATCCGCGAGCGTGCCGACAAGGTGTTCAAGATGCTCACCGACGACAACACCTATATCTACATCTGCGGGCTCAAGGGCATGGAAGCGGGCGTACTCGAAGCCTTCCGCGACATCTGCCGCGCCAACGGCGCCGACTGGGAAGCACTGCGCCCGCAGATTCTTGCCAAGGGCCGCTTCCATATTGAGACCTACTGAGCCAGACGTACCGAGCACTTTTCTCCAGAGGGTTGTCTCCAACTCTCTCTTCCGGGCGGGCGTGGCAACGCGTCCCCCGTTTTTTCTTCGAACGAAGACTGAGCGACTGATCACACCATGACCGCCACCGTCTATCTCTGCGACGCCATCCGCACACCGTTCGGCCGCTACGGCGGCATGCTCTCGTCGATGCGCGCCGACGATCTCGCCGCGCTGCCGATCAAGGCCCTGATGGCGCGCAACACCGGCGTCGACTGGGCCCAGGTCGACGACCTCATCTACGGCTGCGCCAACCAGGCCGGCGAAGACAACCGCAACGTCGCCCGCATGGCCGCGCTGCTGGCCGGGCTGCCGGTCGAAGTACCGGGCACCACGGTCAACCGCCTGTGCGGTTCCAGCCTCGACGCCATCGGCAGCGCCGCGCGCGCCATCGCCGCCGACGAAACCGAGCTGATGATTGCTGGCGGAGTCGAGAGCATGAGCCGCGCGCCCTTCGTGCTGGCCAAGGCCGACACCGCGTTCTCGCGCAGCGCGAAGATCGAGGACACCACCATCGGCTGGCGCTTCGTCAACCCGCTGCTGAAGGCGCAATACGGCGTGGACTCGATGCCCGAAACCGCCGAGAACGTCGCCGCCGACTTCAACATCGGCCGCGCCGACCAGGACGCCCTTGCCCTGCGCAGCCAGCAACGCTGGGCGGCCGCCGCCGAACGAGGCTTCTTCGAACGCGAGATCGTCGCGGTCGACATCCCGCGCAAGAAAGGCGATCCGCTCCGAATGACGGCCGACGAACACCCACGCCCCGACACCACGCTGGAGATGCTCGCCAAACTCAAGGGCGTGGTCCGCCCCGACGGCTCGGTGACCGCCGGCAACGCCTCCGGCGTAAACGACGGCGCCGCCGCCGTGCTGCTCGCGTCCGAAGCCGCGGTCAAACGCCACGGCCTGACCCCGCGCGCACGCATCCTCGGCACCGCCGCAGCCGGTGTCGCCCCGCGCATCATGGGTATCGGCCCGGCGCCGGCCTCGCTCAAGCTCCTGGCGCGCCTCGGAATGAAGATCGGCGATTTCGACGTCATCGAGCTGAACGAAGCCTTCGCCGCCCAGGCGCTGGCGGTGACCCGCCAGCTCGGCCTGCCCGACGGTGCCGAGCACGTGAACCCGAACGGCGGCGCGATCGCCATCGGCCACCCGCTCGGTGCCTCCGGCGCACGCCTGGTGAGCACCGCCTTGAACCAGCTCGAAGCCACTGGCGGCCGCTACGGCCTGGCGACCATGTGCATCGGCGTCGGCCAGGGCATCGCACTCGTAATCGAACGCGTGTAAACGTCGACCGACGCCACCACGACAAACCGGGAAAGTGAGGAGAACACCGTGAGACCCGAAGCCATCCAGATCATCAAGGACGAACACCTTGCCATCAGCGCGGTGCTGTATTCGCTGCGCTATCTCATCAAGCAGATGCGTAGCGGAAGCTCACCCAACTTTCCTCTGCTCAAGGCCATCCTGGACTACATCGTGTCCTACCCGGACCGCTGGCACCATCCAAAGGAAGACAAGTACCTGTTCGCGGCGGTCAAGCGCCGCACCCACGAGGCCGACGCGCTGATCGCCAAGCTGGAACGCGAACACCAGCTCGGCTACCCGATGATGGAAGCGCTGAAGAAGCAGCTCACCGCGTTCCAGAACGGCGACGCCACGGCACGCGAACAGTTCTTCGAAACCGCCGAACATTACGCCGAGCTCGAATGGGCCCACCTCTCGACCGAGGAGGACGTCTTCATCCCGATCGCCGAACGCGTGCTCACCACCGAGGACTGGGCCGAGATCAACACCGCCTTCCGCGAGAACGACAATCCGCTGTTCGGCATCAAGCCCAAAGAAGAGGCCGAAGCGCTGTATCAGAAGATCCTCGCGCTGGCACCGGCACCGATGGGCTTCGGCCCGGCCGCCTGAAGCACAGTGCTGCGGGTTGCTTGAAGCCGACCCCACGGACACTCGGGCACCTTGATGCCCGATAAGGTCAATCGCCGGTAGAAATTGTTCTCCGCGTCAAGCTCTGTACGCCTGCCGTTGTCGATACTGTCCTCCGGGTCCAGCGCCCATCCCGAGCACAACCGCCGTAGGGCGGACTTCAGTCCGCCGCAGTGGTGGTGCGGGCAACAGCGCCAGGCATCGGCACCTGCGGCCGACTGAAGTCGGCCCTACGAAACCCCCCGCTCCCTTAACCACCTCTGCCTCCACAACCTCCGTAGGGCGGACTTCAGTCCGCAACCCGAGGCGAGTCGGGCCTGATCCGCAGCACCAGCCCCCAGGCGACCGCTGCGGTCATGACGCCCCAGAACCACATGCCGTTGGTCAGCGGCAACACGGTGCCATCCATGTGGGTGCCGAGCCAGTGCCCCATGCCGAAGGCCGACAGCATCATCAGGAAGCCACTCAACGCCGAAGCAGCCCCCGCCGCCTGCGGGAAGGGGCCGACCGCACCGCTCTGGCCACAGGGCTGATGCACGCCGTGCCCCAACATGAACAAATACACCGGCACCATGATCGCCCACACGCTCTCCACCCCGAGCAAGGCCAGCACCCCCAACGCGGTGCCGCCGACCAGCGAGAACACGCCGCCGATCGCAACCGTACGGTGCACCCCGTAACGCTTGAGTAGCCTGCGGCACATCACGGTCCCGCCAAGGTAGGCGGCAGACATCGAGAACATCAGCGCGCCATAGACCGTTTTCGACAAGCCCATGATCTTGATGAAAACAAAGGACGAGGCCGCAAGGAAGGTAAACAGCCCGCCGTAGGACATCATGGCAAGCAGGGCAAAGGCCCAGAACGTCGGATTGCGCAGGATATGGATCCAGGTGCGCAGCAAGGTCACGGGCTCGAGCGCACGAAGATTGGGCGTGCGCACGGTTTCCTCGAAGCGCAGTACCACCACGGCCAGCGTCATTGCCGCGAACAGCGCCAGCGCGAGCAGCGCTGCATGCCAGCCGAACAGATCGGAGAGCAGCCCCCCCAGGGGCGTACTCAGGCAGGCGATCACACCCAGGCCGGAGAGGCCCTTGCTCATTGCCCGGGCACCGGCCTCCGGCGTATAGAGATCGCGCACGATAGCCCGCGCGCACATCACCGATGCTCCCATGGCCGCCCCCTGCACGATGCGCCAGACGATGAGCAAGCTCATCGATGGGGCGAAAGCGCTGCCGATGGCCGCGATGGTGTAGGCGACGAGTCCGACCAGCAGCACCGGACGCCGCCCGAACCGATCGGAAATCGGGCCCCACACCAACTGCGACAAACCGAATGCCAACAACAAGCCGGACAGCGTGAGTTGTGCCTGGGCCATCGACGCACCGAAGCCATCGGTGATTGCCGGCAACGCGGGTAAATAGAGGTCCGTGGTGACCGGTTGAACGCCCAGCAGCAGCGAGAGGATGAGCACTACCAGGGGAGATGACATATGGATCAAGCCGGACGCACGAGCGGAAGCGGACGATTGTGTCCTGCCCGCTCAAGCCGGACAAGCCGGAATCACGCTAACTGTTATCCCGAATCGGCATAAGGCGACGGGATAAGGGGCAACCGGGCGGTGAAGCGGGCCTGCGATGCCGGACCACGCACGGCCGGGCAACAAGACTGCGCCCGTCGAGGTCGCAGACTAGGTCCGATGGCTGTGGTAGTAGCTCATCCGCCGCCGCGGCGACAGGTAGTTGAGCGCGGCCCGATCGAGCTCGCGCGGATTGAGCACCAGGTCGATCTTCACATCGGGCTCCTCCATCAGGTCGACGACCAGCGCACTTTCCTTTGGAATGGACGGATCGAACACCATGACCGACGGACTCAGCAAGTCGGCGTGGTTAACCGCCACCACCAGCGCCACATTGCCGTTCGACAATTGCACCAGCGAGCCGGGCGGATAGACCCCCATCAGGCGGATGAAGACCTGCAGCATGATTTTGTCCCAGGCATTACCTTCAGTTCGGAACATCTGGGTAAGCGCTTCGGCCGGTGTGAGCGCGGCATCGGCAACCAGCGGATTGCACAGATTGTCGTAGCGATTGGTGATGCCGACGATGCGCGCCAGCAGCGGTATCTTCTGGCCACTCAGGCCGCGCGGATAGCCTTTGCCATCCATCGTTTCATGGTGCAGTTCGATGATCTCGCAGACGGCCGGCGCCAGGGCGCCGACCTCGCCGGCGATCTCGCGGCCGTAAGTGGTGTGCAGGCGGAAGAACTCCTCTTCGTGACGGTTGCGCCTGCTGTTGCGCAATACCGTATCGGGCACCTTGAGTTTGCCGATGTCGTGAAACAGCGCCCCCTCGCCCAGCAGGCGCAAGGCCTCGGGCGGCAGCTTGAGCTCGCGCCCGAGCAGCATCGACAGGATGACCACATTGAGCACATGAAAATAAGCCGTTTCGTCAGACAGCTTCTCGTTCATCAGGTGAATCACGATCCCGCCTGATTGCGCGAGCCCATCCACAATGCCGCCAACCAGTTTGCGCGCGGACTCCACGGCCTTGCCAGCGGCAGGGAACACATCGCGCATCACCGTCCGCACATCTGCCGCGGCGCTCACGTACTGGCTCTCGCAGCGCGCGATTTCGGCACGCTGCGCCGCCAGTTTGCGCGCCTGTGCTGCCTTCTGCAGGGTGACATCCGATATTGGCGCGGACTCCTCGCCCGCCACTGTAGCCCCCGGACCGGCTCCGATCGAGTTTGCGGCGCTCGAGACCGCATCGCCTGCCACGCCACCCCCCGGAACATCAAGCCCGGGCTGGTCCGGCGCGACCACCCCCTCCGAACGCACCGCCGCCGCGACCGCCGCAGTCGCTTGCGGCTGGCCTCCTTCGGGCAATGGCTGTGCGGTACTGCGCGCGGGGTACCAGGTGATCGACTTCAAGCGAAGCGCCTGCAACTCCCGCACCTGTGATTCGCTGGCGATTCTGAACTGGCTGAACACAAAGGAATGTTGCATCCAGCTAAGATTGAGGCGCACGAACAGACCCGGACAAAGCCGGGCCGGATCGAGCTCGATCCCACCATCGGAATCTGCAGCGCCAGATTTTTCAGGAAACACAGTCTCTCTCTTCGCGTGGCATGATGCAGCGGTATGTCTGGATTTTAGCTGGCGCTGCCGATATCCTCACTTATTCTTGATCAAGCGGGACAAATAATGTCCGCACCTGCTTCCCCCGCAGTATCGCTTGCGTCGGACGAACAACGACCTGACGGATGGCTGCGCCCTCATTCCAAGGACATGAGCGACGCCTGGCAGCTTGCGCTTGAGTGTGCTGGCGATGGCGCATGGGACTGGAATATTATCGCCGGCACGTTTTTTAGCGGTCCGCATTTCAAGGCCATGCTCGGCTATGCGGAAGATGAATTCAGCTCCTCGTACGACGAAGTGCTCGCCCAGGTTCATCCCGACGATCTGCCGCGCCTGCGCAGTGCGCTGGCAGCGTACTTCGAGCGCGCGGAGCGTCCTTTCGGATGCGATCTGCGCGTCCGCAACCGCGATGGCGAATACATGTGGATGCAGATTCGCGGCAGACTGGTGGAGCGCGATGCGGAGGGTCGTCCCTTGCGCATGGTCGGCACCCAGCGCGACATCAGCCAGGCAAGGCAGGCCGAAACCGCGCTGCAAGAGCAGCTGGCGGAAACAGTGCGCCTCAACCATCAGCTCGAAGGAGCTCAAGTTCAGCTCGTGCAGTCGGAGAAGCTCGCCGCAATCGGTCAGCTTGCGGCCGGGGTGGCGCACGAAATGAACACTCCGATCGGCTTCGTCAGCTCCAACTTCACCTCGCTCGAACGCTATGTGGGCCAGCTTTTCGCCGTACTCGAAGCCTACCGCAGCGCCGCCGGCGACACGCCAGGATGCGCGCAGGCCGAGGCCGACTACCAGGCGGCGGATATCGATTTTCTGCGTGACGACCTGCCCGCGCTGCTGGCCGAGACCCGCGACGGGCTCGAGCGCGTTCAGCGCATCGTCCGCGACCTGAAGGATTTTTCGCGTGTCGGTGAACAGGAGTGGCAGTTCACGGATCTTCATCGCGGGCTCGACTCCACCCTCAACATCCTGCGCTATGAGCTCAAGCACAAGGCAGAAGTCATCCGCGAATACGGCAGCCTGCCCGAAGTCTGGTGCGTGCCGTCGATGCTCAACCAGGTGTTTCTCAACCTGCTCGCCAACGCCGCCCAGGCGATCAAAACCCAGGGCAGTATCACCGTGCGCACCGGGATCGAGGCAGGCAACATCCTTATCCGCATCATCGACACCGGCAGCGGGATCGCGCCGGAGCATATCGCGCGGATTTTCGACCCTTTCTTCACCACCAAGCCCGCCGGCAAGGGTACCGGACTCGGCTTGTCGCTCGCGCAAGACATCGTGCGCCAACATCGCGGCCGGCTTTTTGCCACCACTGCGTATGGGCAAGGCAGCACCTTCACCATCGAGTTACCGCTTTCCAGCCTGTCGCCATCTGCGACCGACACCGGCGAACCATCATGAACCCATCCACTGCGCCTGTTGCCACCTTGTTGCTGGTGGACGACGAGGCCAACATCCTGTCCAGCCTGCGTCGTCTGTTCCGCCCCGAGGGTTACCGCGTGCTGACCGCCGAGAGCGGCGACGAAGCACTCGAACTGCTCGCCGCAGAACCCGTCGACCTCATCCTGTCGGACATGCGCATGCCCGGCATGACCGGCGCCCAGTTGCTGGCAGCCGCGTTCGAGCGCTGGCCACAAAGCATCCGCATCCTGCTCACTGGCTATGCCGACATGGCATCCACCATTGATGCGATCAACCTCGGCCATATCTATCGTTACGTATCCAAACCATGGGACGACAGTGAGCTCAAGCTCATTGTCCGCGACGCCCTCGCCCATCAGCGCCTCAAGCTCGAGAACGAGCGCATGGCCCGCACCATCGCCGAGCAGAATGAGGAGTTGCGCCAGTTCAACACCGAACTCGAAGCCAAGGTGCAGGCCCGCACGAAAGAGCTCAGCGAGGCACTGGCCACCATCGACAAGGCACACCGCGACCTCCGGCAGTCGTACACAGCGACGGTGCGCATTTTCTGCGAACTCATTGAATCGCGCAGCCCGCTGCTCAAGGGCCACGGGCGACGGGTGGCCGATCTGGCGCGTAGCCTCGCACGCAGCCTCGGGGTCAGCGACGCGGATCAACAAACCCTGGTGCTGGCTGGAATGCTGCACGACATGGGCAAGATCGGCTTTCCGGACGACCTCCTCGGCAAGCCCTTCAGCACCCTGCATGCGGAAGAGCGTGGCACGGTGATGCTGCATCCCACGCGTGCCGAAACCCTGCTCATCGGCATCACCCCGCTACGCGAAGCGGCAACCATCATCCGCGGCCATCACGAATACTTCGACGGCAGCGGCTATCCGGACGGTATTGCAGGACTCGCCATTCCACGGCTTACCCGCATCCTGGTGGTCGCCAACGCCTACGATGCATTGCAACTTGGCACCATGGTGGGGCGCACGCTCAGCGCCAAGGATGCCCTCGAGTTCATCATCGCCAATCGCGGCAAGCGGTTCGATCCGGAAGTGGTCGATGCCCTCGTCGCACTGGCCGTGGCGGCGCCGCCCGAGCGCGCGCGCCCGGAACAGCGCCTGCGGCCCGCCCAACTGGTGGCAGGCATGGTGCTGGCGCAGGACCTGATGCATGCCGATGGCTACCTGCTGCTGAGCCGCGGCTTCGTCATTGACGAACCGATCATCGATCAGTTGCTTCGTCTGGAACGTACCGAAGGTCGTCCCATCATCATCTGTATCGCCCAGCCACCAGCTTCGGAGCGCTCATGAACAGGCCTGTACCGAATCTCGCGAAGCCCTTTGCCTGGGCCGAGTATTTCGAAACCGGCTTTGGCGAAGTCGACCAGCAACACCAGAAACTGGTCGACCTGATCAACCGTCTCGGCGAGCGCCTGGCCTCAGGCCGGGCCCTGTCCGGCGACGAACTCGATCACGTGC
Organism: Azoarcus sp.; assembly: GCA_030656215.1. Lineage (GTDB taxonomy): Bacteria > Pseudomonadota > Gammaproteobacteria > Burkholderiales > Rhodocyclaceae > Parazoarcus. The sequence goes on along the minus strand of JAUSOD010000008.1, from coordinate 61,812 downwards.
TCGGCGGCCTGCGCAAGTACGCTGCACTGCACTTCAGCACGGAAGAACAGATGATGTCGAGCAGCGGCATCGATCAACGCCATTTCGACACGCATTGCCGCGCCCACTCCGAGTTCGTCGGCCAGATCGACGCCCTGGCCTGCAGCGCAGCCAACGACCAGCGCGGCGCACTGCCCGAACTGCTGCGCTACGTTTCAAGCTGGCTCGCCTTGCACATTCTGGGTATCGACATGGCCATGGCGCGTCAGTTGCAGGCGATCGCGACTGGTAAAAGTGCGGCCGAGGCATTCGAGCACGACTCGCACGCCGCCGACCCGGCCAACACCGCCCTGATCAGTGCTGTGCATACGCTCTATAGCACCGTGGCCGAGCGCAACGCCGAGCTGATCAAGGCCCAGGCCGAACTTGAAAACCGGGTCGCCGAGCGAACCGCCGAATTGCGGGATATGCTGCTTCGACTCGAGGCCGCCCGGGAACAGATCGTCCAGACCGAAAAAATGGCTGCGCTGGGCCAGTTCGCAGCCGGCATGGCGCATGAACTCAACACCCCGCTTGGCTACATCGGCGGCAATCTCAATGCCCTCGGCGACTACTGCACACGATTGCTCGAACTCAACGAACAGGCCGACGGCCTGATTGCCGAAGAGCCGCACGCCGCGCAGTGGCGCCACGACTGCGAGGCGGCCGACCGAGCCTTCATTCGCGAGGATATGCCCGAGCTGCTGAGCGAGTCGCGCACCGGGCTGGAGCGCATCAGTCGTATCGTCGACGCCTTGCGCCGCAGTGCCGTCGGCATTGCGGAGCTATCCGTCGCCACCGATCTGAACAGCATCATCAACCAGGCCATCCTCAGGCACATGCCAACCCTGCCTGCCAGCATCCGCATCGACTGCGCCTGCGACGCCCCGGTTGCCACGCTGGTCGCGCCCCATGCCCTTGGCGCCGCGGTGGACGAGATTCTGGACAATGCGATCAAGGCCCTGAGCGAACAGGGCGGCCTCATCACCTGCACGACGGGTAGCGATGTCAGCCACGCCTGGCTGGAAATCGCCGACACCGGCCCCGGGGTCGATGGCAGCATTGCCGAACATATCTTTGAGCCCTTCTTCACCACCCGCGCCGTCGGCGATGGCGCCGGTCTCGGGCTCTACCTCGCCTACCAGACCGCCCGCCAGCACGGCGGACATATCGAGTTGCGCGGCAAAGGTGCTGGCGCCACGTTTCGGCTGGTCATCCCGAGAGCCGCCGGAGCGGCGGAACCACGGGTTGGGGCCTCGGAGCACCGACCTCATTCGGCCGCAGGCGCCCGAACCTGACCCCGGTGCCGCATCACGCCCTGCGGTGATCGGAGAACAGAAAAGCCAACCGGCCAGGTTGGCTTTTCGCTTGCGACCCGCACCGGGCCGTGGTCGAAAATCAGAACTGGGTCAGTGCCCTTCTTCCCAGCCGGTGATCATGGCCTTGAGGTGAGAAGTGGGGGTGGCCCCGGCGGTGATCAGGTAGAGATGGGCAATCAGGAAGAGTAGCATGAGGAACGCGCCGATGGTGTGACCGACCGCGATCCATTCCAGTGTCAGCCAGCCCAAACCCCAGTCGCCGAGCGATGCATAGAACAGCAGTAACCAGCCGGTAGTCCAGATCAGCGGGCTGACAACAGCCAGGATGAACAGGTAGGCGAGGCGCTGCAAGGGGTTGTGTTTTTGCAGCTGCGTCTGCCGGTGCGGGTGTGGCGCATTCTTGAAGATACCAAAGAGGTAGTACCTGATCATGGCGATGAGATTGGTCGTGGTCGGTACGTACTGGCGCCATTCTCCGGTGGTCAGGTGCCAGAAGATGGCGAAGACCCACAGGCCGACCAGGGTCCACGCCGCGGCGCGGTGATAGAGGACGGCATCGGCGAATCCGAAGATGGTCATGGTGCCGTGCAGATCCAGGGCAGTGACCATCAGAAAGATGATGAGGGCGGCCTGGGACCAGTGCCAGAAGCGTTCAAAGCGCTTGAAAATGTAGATTCTTTCGGTCATTTCCGACTCCTCAGGATTTCTTGCTGGCAATGATGCGGATCAGGCCGTGGCCGATCACGCCGAGCAGGGTGAGCAATGCGAGTGTCCAGCCGATGGTGTCAACCCAGCGATTGTTGTCCTGGGCGAACAGGTAGATGCCGTCGATGCCGGCGAGGCGACCTTCCTTGGCGTGACATTCGTTGCAGGCGAGCGCCTTGTCCTTGGGGGCGACCATGTGGTTGATCGGCCAGTACATCTCGGTGGATACGAAGTCGTACTTACCGGAGAAAGGCATGCCGGACTCCTGCATGCCACTTTCGATCGCATTGGCCCAGTTGAGGTTCTTCCAGTAACCGTAATCGTCGTCACCGGCCGTGTGCGGCATCACGAGGTTCATGTTTTCGGCGTCATAGGGCTGCTTGCCGCGCATGATCTTCATTGGCCAGATCAGCGATTTACCGTCGCTGGCGCTGCCGTTGATACGATTGATGCCGATCGGCTGATGAGTGGGGTCGATCTTGTCGTCGACCAGCGTGTAGGTGATTTCGCCGTTGAACCAGCGGTATTCGGGCTTGACGTTGGTGGCATTGATGAAATCGCCCTTGCGCGATTCATAGGTGATCTTGCCCTTCTCATCCTTGCGCACGACTTGTTTGCCTTCTGCATCGCGCTCGCCGGCGGTGGACCAGTCCCACACCATCTTGGTCGGCACCCCGCCCCGCGCAAATTCCGGAATGTGGCAGGTCTGGCAGGCAAGCTTGTCTGCGTGGTGATTCAGGCGTTCGGCATGATCTCCGGTCTTGTGCGGAGTCGTGTCGTGACAGGCCACACAGGTCGCCGGATTGCCACCCTCGGCCTGCTTGCCGCGCATGTGGGCGCCGCCCTCGTCCTTGGCGGTCGGCGTGTAGCGGCTACCCGGCACATCGTGGCTGGAGGTGGCATGGCAGGTGCCGCAGGTGAAGTCGAGGCCGATGGCGTCCATATGGACGTCGAGATCGGTGTCCGGTGCGGCCATTGAGCTATCGAGGTCACCATGCTTGACGCCGTCGCCGCCGCCGCCGAAGAAGTGGCATGAGCCACAGGTGTCGCGGCTGGTCTTGCCGACCTCGCGGGCGACCATACCAAGGTCCACACCCTTGACGATGCGGCCCGAGCCGGGCGGCAGTTCGAGATCCTTGCCGAAGGCCATACCGCCGGTGCCAGGAATCTTCTTGTAGGTGCCGGTGGTGTCGTGACAGACCAGGCAGTCTACGTTTTCCTGGGAGCTGAAGTCGAAACTGTTGTCCTTCCAGCCGTAGCCCACATGGCAGGTCGTACAGAAGGGGGTGTTCTGCGGGATCGAGATGCAGAAGTTGTTGATAACGTTTTTCTTGCCTAGCTTCTGGTTGTTCTCGGTGTTGATGAACTCCCATGTCCAGTGCTTGGTGCGGTGTACCTGTTTGGCGGCCTCGGTGTGGCAGCTCAGGCAAGCTTTGGTGACTTCCGGGCCGGAAGCGAATTCGCGCTGCAGTTCCTCGAACTTGCCATGATCGGCGGTCGTCGTTTTCGGCAACGCGCCTTCGGCCGGGCCGCTGCCAAGCAGGAAGAGACACCCTGCGAGGAGTGCGGTGGCGGCCAAGGATAGGGTTGAGTGCATAATATTCCTCATTTGATGACTCAGCGAAGGGCAGTCTAGGCGTCGGCAAGACGGCGCGAAATAGCACGCTTGTGCCATGCGCCTAATCGGAATCGGTTAACACCACACCAGTCCTGCCCACCACAAAATGAATTCACCCTTGCCTTGCGCCATACGCCGCCATCTCTTCGCTGCTGCCGCGTGCCTGATGTTGTGCCTGCTAATGGCAGGCATGCCGGGCAGCGTGGCGGCCGCTGAAGTACGCATCGGCGTGCTGGCCTGGTTCGGCAATCACTCCGCCCAGATGCACTGGCACGGTCTGGGAAGCGCGCTGCAGAAGCGGCTACCGGGCGTCGGGGTGAGCCTGCTGTATTTGGACATGGTCGGGCTGGAAAAGGCCGTGGCTGCGGGCGATGTCGACTTCATCATCACCAACCCGGGGCACTATGTGGCGCTCGAAGCTCGCCACGGGATGACGCGCATCGCCACCCAGAAGATCACCCCGGGTCAGGACTCGGAGTTCGCGGTGGGTTCGGCGGTCATCGTCCGGACCGAGCGTGCGGACCTGCAATCGCTCGACGATTTGCGCGGCAAGCGTCTGGCAGCGACGGTGGAGGATGGTTTCAGCGGTTGGCTGGTGATCTGGGCGGAGCTCAAACGCCGCGACATTGATCCGGAAGAGGGCGATGTCACGCCGTTGTTCACAGGTTTTCCGATGACACGCATCATCGACGCGGTAGACAGCGGCGAGAGCGACGCCGGCATCCTGCGCGGCTGTCTGCTGGAACACCTGATCCGCCAGGGGGCGGTGCCGGCGGACCGTTACCGCGTGCTGTCGGCGCGTGACGAGCGCGCATCCTGCCTGATGTCATCGCCCACCTATCCCGGCTGGGCTTTCGCCGCCGCGCGGCAGACGCCGGAAGAGCTGGCGCGCACCGTACTGATCGCGCTGCTGTCGCTGAAAGACAATGATGCCGTGCTCAGGTGGGGCGTACCGGCCGACTACTACCCGGTGCACGAGATGTTGCGCAGTCTCCACGTGGTGCCCTACGATTTCCTGCGCGAGCATCGCCTCGAGGTGCAGATTCGACGTTACTGGCCGATCGCCGTGACCTTCGTCGTTCTATTGCTGCTCTGGCTGCTGTACACCTTGCGTGTCGAGGTACTGGTGCTACGCCGCAGCCGGGAGCTGTCAGCGGCACTGACAGCGCGCCAGGCGCTCGAAGAGAGCATCGAGACCCAACGCCAGAAGATGGAGCACCTGTCGCGCTTGTCCATTCTTGGCGAATTGTCGTGCACACTGGCCCACGAGCTGAACCAGCCGCTGGCAACCATCGGAAACTATGCCCGCAGCCTGACGCGCCGCCTGCAGAGCGGCAAGCTTTCCGAGGATGCGGTCGGCCAGGCAGCGCATGAAATTACCGAACAATCGGAGCGTGCCGCCGGGATCCTCCTGGGGATTCGAGACTTTTCCCGCAAGCGCGCGCGGCAGCGCGAAGACTGCGATGCAGGCAAAATGGTCGGTGAGATCGTCGCACTCTTTCGCGGCATGGTGGCGCGAGCGCCGGCGATTCGCATTGTCGACCGCCTGCCAGCTGAACAGAAAACCATTCATGTCGATCGCCTTCAGATACAGCAGGTTCTGCTCAACCTGCTGAAGAACGCCTATGACGCCCATAGTGCCGCCGAGCAGACGAGTCTGCCGATCGACATCATTCTCGAAACGACTGACGAGCGGGTGCGCATCGCCGTTCGCGATCATGGCCCAGGGCTGGCCATCGAAGACCGGGCGCGGCTGTTCGAGCCCTTCTTCACGACCAAACCCGACGGCATGGGGCTTGGCCTGTCCATCTGCAAGAGCATCGTCGAAGCGCACGGGGGCCAGCTGGTTGCCGAATCCCCGACCGACGGCGACGGGCTCTCGTTTTCCTTCACGCTGCCCCACGGGTCTTCTCTCCATGATCAGCAACAAGACTGAGCCGGCTATCCACGTCATCGATGACGAAGCGCCCTTCCGGCGTTCGCTGCTCTTCCTGCTCGAATCGGCGGGCTGGGCGGCATCCGAACACGAATCGGCGGAAGCATTCTTGGCCAACATGCCGACCATGCCGGCGGACGGTGGCTGTCTGGTCCTTGATATCCGCATGCCGCGCATCAGCGGCCTCGAACTGCAGCGTCGCCTGACGGCACTCGCATCGCCATGGCCGATCGTATTCATGACCGGCCATGGCGATGTCGAGTTGGCCGTTCAGGTCATGAAGGAGGGGGCGATTGATTTCTTGCAGAAGCCGTTCAAGGATCATACCTTCCTCGAGGCCATCGAACGTGCGTTACAGCTGAGCCGAGCGCAGCAGAGAGTAAGCCGGCGCTGCGCCGAAGCCCGCGCCCTGCTCGCCCGCCTGAGCCCGCGCGAGGCGGAAGTCGCCCGCTGCCTGGCCAAGGGTCTCGCCAACAAGGAGATCGCCCGTGAGCTATCGATCAGCGACAACACCGTGCACGTTCATCGCCAGCACGTGATGGAGAAGACCGGTACCGGTAGCGCTGCCGATCTCGCCCGGCTGATCCTGCGCGCGGATCCCAACGGTCTCGACCAGGACTAACCGATTGCGATTAGTGACATGACTGACGCGGGTTATGGGCAGAGTGAGTGATGCCGTATATCGTTGCCGTGTCCGTGCGGCCACCGTTGAGGTCGCGCCATGCCAGGTGCCCTGACCCGCCACGACAGCGCCCATGCAATCCGAATCGCATATCCATGTCATTGACGACGAGGCCGCTTTTCGCCGTTCGCTGATCTTCCTGCTCGAATCCGCAGGCTGGTTGGTGATCGGTCACGAATCCGCAGAATCCTTCCTGACGGCGGCGCCCGCCTTGCCCGAACAGGGGGGCTGCCTGCTGCTCGACATCCGGATGCCGTGCATGAGCGGTTTCGAGCTGCAGCGTAATCTGCTTGCCAGCGGTGCCCCTTGGCCCATCATCTTCATGACTGGACACGGCGACGAGGAAATGGCGGCACATGCTCTGAGCACCGGGGCTTGCGACTTCCTGCACAAGCCGTTTGCCGACCAGGCGGTGCTTGATGCCGTAGAAAAGGCCATCCGGCAGAGCCGGGGTAACTGATTTCGATTAGGTGAATGGCACAAACAAATAATGTTCAAGCTATTGGTGCCTGCCTAGACTCTGTGGGGTGGAAATCCGACTGACCGATACCCTGAAGAGAAAAAGATCATGAAATTCGCCCTCGCACTGCCTCTGGTCGCTGCCGCCACCCTGAGCGCCGCACCGGCCCTTGCCTACGATGCCGACTGGAAGCGCGGCCGGATCTACTACCGCGCCATCTGTTCGTCCTGCCATTCCACCACGCCGAACGGGGTGATCCAGCCGAACAGCCGTACCAAGGCCGAATGGGTCGTCTACCTGGAGGCCAACAAGCATGACAAGGGCAAAGAGCCGGTCACGAAGTACTTCAGCTCCGATTATCTGAACAGCATAAAGGCCAGCAACAAGGCTGCCGACCGCTTCTCCAGCGTGCCGGCTGATCAGCTGCTCCAGGATGTCCTGCTGTTCCTGCAGCGCAGTGCCAAGGACGGAGAGTCGCCGGCCAGCTGCAGCTGATCCGTCGCCCCACCCGCTCACACTTGCCCACCGGTTGCCGGTCGAGCAAGAGCTTTAAGCGAGAAGCGAGAAGCGAGAAGCGAGAAGCGCACCGATTCTATTTTCATCCTTTCGATCCCGGGAACTCATCATGCATGCCAAGTTACTTGTTGCCGCCGTTGCCCTCGCCTTTATTGCCGGTCAATCGGCAGCCCAGCCAGCGGCGCCGGCCGCCGAGCAGCAGGCCAGCGAGTCGACGCTGGTTCGCTATCAGAAAGTCGTCGATTTCGATTACGTAAAGCCGCTTGCCACCTTGCCGCGCAAAGTCGAAGAGGGCGCCCTGTTCATCGACTCGCGTCCCAAGGCCCGCCGCTTCGATATCGGCCATATTCCCGGAGCGATCAATCTGCCGGACACCCAGTTCGAGAAAATGAGCCATCTGCTGCCGCAGGACAAGGCGCGCGAGCTCATCTTCTACTGCCAGGGGCCAAGCTGCGATCTCTCGGCGAAATCTGCCCTGAAGGCAGAAGCGCTCGGCTACACCAACATCAAGGTGTATGAAGGCGGCCTTCCGGATTGGGAGGCACGCGGCGAAAATGCCTCCGTCAGCCTCGACTTCATTCTCAAGGCACTCGAAGAGAAGGCTGATATCGTCCTCATCGATGCGCGGCCGGCACGCCGGGTCGCCAACGAAGGGACGATTCCCGGCGCGATCAACATCTCGGACACCAATTTTGACAAGGAAACTGACAAGCTTCCGGCCGACAAGAGCAAGGAGATTATCTATTTCTGCCAGGGTTTCGCTTGCGACCTCTCGGAGAAGTCTGCCAAGAAGGCAAAGGCGCTCGGTTACACCAAGGTCCGTACTTTCCCCGAGGGCCATCCGGCCTACGTGGCGGCGACCGGCGGTGCCAAGGCTGCCGCAGCCCCGAGTGAAGCTGCACCAGCAGCGCCGGCTGCTCCGGCGCTCGAGCAGGGCAAGGAGAAGGGCAGCGTCACGACCGCCTCTTTCGAGCGCATCCTGAAGGAAAGTCCGGACTCGATGCTGATCGTCGATGTGCGCGACGCCAAGGACGTCAAGGCAGGCACCATCTTCGGTGGCGTCAATATCCCGGTCGGCGAGGTCGAAAAGCGTATCGGCGAGTTGCCGCCGAACAAGCCGTCGGTCTTCGTTTGCACCACCGGAGCGCGCTCCGGCGAGGCCTATGACATGGTGAAGCTGATCGATCCCAACCTGCCTGTCTATTTCCTGGACGCCGAAATCGTCGTTGCCGACGGCGTCTACAAAATCAAGGCGCGCTGATCCACCGGTTCAGCGAAAGGGCGGCCGATCCGGCTGAAACCTGACCGCGACCACCGTAGCGGCGGACTGAGGTCCGCCTTACGGCGGCTGTACTTGAGCTGAGTGCTGACGAAGGCGTCCGCCACGTGTTGCCGCAGCCCGCATTGGCGCGGTTCGTGGTAGAACTGGGGCCTTCCCCTGTCCGATCCGCTTCCGATGTCCGACTCTCCACTGCGCGTTCTTGCCGTCATCCCGCCGATGACGCAGCTCAATACGCCCTACCCGTCCACCGCCTACCTTACCGGCTTTCTGCGCTCGCGCGGCGTGGACGCGGTGCAGGAAGATCTTGCGCTGGCGCTGGTGCTGAAACTCCTTTCGGTTGAAGGCCTCGATTCGATCCGGCTCGGCGCGGAAAAGATGCCGGCACGGCGGCGACCGCCCACGGTGGATTTCTTTCTCACCCATTTCGAGCGCTACCGGATCACGATAGCGCCGACGATCGCCTTCCTGCAGGGCCGCGACCCCACGGTCGCGCACCGGATCTGCAGTCGCGCCCTCCTGCCCGAGGGACCGCGCTTCGACTCGCTCGAAGTCTATTACGACCCTGACGGCGGCGATCCCCTGGCCTGGGCCTTCGGCTCGCTCGGGCAGCAGGATCGCGCGCGTCACATCGCCACCCTCTACCTCAACGATCTGGCCGACGTGCTGCGCGAAGCGGTAGATCCGCGTTTCGAGTTCGTGCGCTACGCCGAATCGCTGGCCCTGAGCCAGCCCAGCTTCGAGCCGCTGGCGCAGGCGCTGGCCGCCGCGCCCAACCTGGTCGACGCCACCCTGCACGCCCTCACCCTTGACGCCCTGAGCCGCCACACCCCGCAGGTGGTGCTGCTGTCGGTGCCGTTTCCGGGCGCGGTGTATGCCGCCTTCCGCATCGCACAGACGATCAAGGCACACAACCCGGCCATCATCACCGTGCTCGGCGGCGGCTATGTGAACACCGAGCTGCGCGAACTGGGCGAGCCGCGGGTTTTCGACCATTTCGATTACGTCACCCTCGACGACGGCGAGCGCCCCTTGCTTGCACTGCTCGACCATCTGCGCGGCAAGCGCTCGCGCCAGCGCCTGGTGCGCACCTTCGTGCGCGACGCGGAATCCGGCACCGTGCGCTACATCAATCTGGTCGAACCCGATATTCCCTTCGCCGAGGTCGGCACCCCGACCTGGGACGGCCTGCCGCTCGAGCGCTACCTGTCGCTGCTCGACATGCTCAACCCGATGCACCGGCTATGGTCGGACGGGCGCTGGAACAAGCTCACCGTGGCCCACGGCTGCTACTGGAAGAAATGCAGCTTCTGCGACGTCAGCCTCGATTACATCGGCCGCTACGACGGCGCCCCGGCCGCGCTGCTGGTCGGCCGGATCGAGGCAATCATCGCCGAGACCGGCCAGACCGGCTTCCACTTCGTCGACGAGGCGGCGCCGCCGAAAGCGCTCAAGGCGCTGGCCGAGGAACTGTTGCGCCGCGGGGTGTCGATCTCGTGGTGGGGCAACATCCGCTTCGAGAAATCCTTCACCCCCGAGTTGTGTCAGCTCCTCGCCGACAGCGGCTGCATCGCCATTTCCGGCGGGCTGGAGGTGGCCTCCGACCGCCTGCTCACGCTGATGAAGAAGGGCGTGTCGGTCGACCAGGTGGCGCGCGTCACCCACGCCTTTGCCGAAGCCGGGGTGCTGGTCCATGCCTATCTGATGTACGGCTTTCCGACCCAGACCGTGCACGACACGGTCGACGCGCTGGAATACGTGCGCCAGCTGTTCGAGGCCGGCTGCATCCAGTCGGGCTTCTTCCACCGCTTTGCGTGCACCGTGCACTCGCCGGTGGGCATGCATCCGGAGGAATACGGCGTACGCCTGGTGCCCCTGCCTGCGGGCAATTTTTCGAAGAACGACATCGGCTTCATCGACCCCACCGGCGTGGACCACGACGCGCTGGGCAAGGCCCTGAACAAGGCGCTGTACAACTACATGCACGGCATCGGGCTCGATACCGATGTGCGCCAGTGGTTCGCCGGCAAGGTGCCACGCCCACGGGTGGCGCGCCAGTTCATCGAACGGGCCTTGAACCAGCAGTCCGAACCGGCGGGCCGCTCACGGGTCTGATCCGGCATGCCGCAGTGGCAACTCCTCCTTTCACCCCAGGACGCTCCATGGTCAAACCTTCCTTTCTCGACCGCGCCACCGGCGCCATCATGGGCGCCTTCATCGGCGATGCGCTGGGCCTGGGTCCGCACTGGTATTACGACCTCGACGAGTTGCGCCACGCGCATGGCGACTGGATCTCCGGCTACACCGAGCCAGAGCCCGGCCGCTACCATGCCGGGATGAAAGCCGGGCAGCTGTCGCAGGCCGGTATCCTCTTGCAGCTCACGCTCGAGTCGCTGGTGGAGCGCGGCGACTACGACCAGGCCGACTTCTGCCGCCGGCTGGACGAGGATTTCTTTCCGCTACTGGACGGCTCGCCGATGAGCGGGCCTGGCGGCTACACCAGCCAGTCGATTCGTGAAGCCTGGCGCTGCCGGGTGCAGCAGCACAAGCCATGGGGCGAAGCCGGCGGCCATGCCGATACCACCGAGGCAATCGAGCGCACGCTGGCGATTGCGGTGCGCTACGCGCAGCAGCCGGACCGGCTGGCCGACGGCATCGCGCGCAACACTGCGCTCACCCAGGTGGACGAAGCCGTGGTGGCGATGACCGTGGCCTATGGCGCGGTACTCGGCCTGCTGGTGCAGGGCGAGCCGCTGGATGCCGCGATCTCGGGCAAGCTGATGGCCCAGGTCAAGGCCGGTGTACTGCCCTTTCACACCGTGACCAGCGGCAAGCTGCAAGCGCCACTGCCCGGTGAGCCGGAGCGCCCGTCGGCCGGGCGGTTTGCCTCACCCGACGCCCTGCTCACGCCCGCTTACATGGCCGCAGCGGCCGCCGACCCCGGTATCCGCATCGAGCCGGCATGGAAGGTGTCGCTGGTGTACGGCATGCCATGTGCCGTATATCACCAGTTGCCGGCAGCCTATTACCTGGCGGCCCGCTTCAGTGACGACTTCGAGTCTGCCGTACTGCACGCAATCAATGGCGGCGGGCAGAACCAGGCCCGCGCCATGCTCACAGGCGCGCTGGTCGGCGCACAGGTCGGCCTGTCGGGCATTCCGCAGCGCTTCATCGACGGTCTGGAGCACGGCACTGCGTTATGCAGCCTGGCGCGGCGACTCGCCGCGCAGGCCGGCTGACACGGCCCCCTTGATGACACGACTCATCCTGGCCGGTGGCGGTCATGCCCATCTGTCGGTGCTGGAACGGCTCGCGCAGAATCGATCGACAGGAGGCGCGACCGGCATCGAGGCGACCCTGATCACGCCCTCCGCGTTTCAGAACTACTCGGGCATGCTGCCGGGCTGGATCGCCGGACACTACACCCTCGCCGAATGCCGCATCGACCTGCGCCCGCTGGCCGCTGCGGCTGGCGTGCGCCTGATCCTGGACAGTGTTGCCGGCATGGATGCCGGGCGGCACACCCTCATCCTGGCGAGCGGCCTAGCGATGGCCTACGATCTGTTGTCGCTCGATGTTGGCAGCGAGACCGATACCGGCGGATTCGAAGCGCTGGGTGGGCGCCTGCTGCCGATGAAACCGCTGGACGACTTCTTTGCGCGCTGGCCGCAACTGCTGGCGCAAGCGCAGCAGACCCGCGACTACCGCCTGGTGGTGGTCGGCGGGGGTGCTGCAGGGGTGGAAATTGCGCTGGCGGCCCGGCATGCATTCGGTCAGGCAGGTATCGATGGCCGGGTGGACCTGGTGGCATCGGCCTCCGGCCTGCTGCCCGGACATGCTGCCGGCGTGGTGCGGCGAGCACAGCGCTGCCTGGTCACGGCAGGCATCGTGCTGCACCACGCACGCGCCAGCGGCGAAACGGATGGCATTGCGCTTGATCACGGCACCCCGCCGGGTACCCCGCCGTATCCCCGACTGCCAGCACACGCGGTAATTGCCGCCACCGGTGCGCGCCCGCTGGGCTGGCTGGGCAGTTCGGGCCTCGGACTGGACGCGAACGGCTATGTTGCAGTCGACGCCCAGCACCGCAGCATGTCGCATCCGCAGGTGTTCGCCGCGGGTGACACCTGCGCCCGCCAGGACGTGCGCATGGCGCGCTCGGGCGTGCATGCGGTGCATGCCGGACCGGTGCTCGCACACAATCTGCTGGCCACGATTGCGGGCGAGCCCTTGTGCAGCTATCCGCCGCGGCCGCGCTCGCTCTACCTGCTGGCGACCGGCCCCCGGCGGGCGATCGCCTCGTGGGGCCCGTGGTCGGCCGAGGGGCGCTGGGTGTGGCGCTGGAAGGACCGCATCGACCGCAGCTTCATCCGCCGCTTCAGCCCCGAGGCTGCAACATCCGGCTCCTGTTTTGATTAGCACGGACGGTGTAAGAATCCGGCGCATTGCCGCGACAAAGCCTGCAAGCCACGGTCAACCATTCGATCGCCACACTTGCCGACCCAAGGACATCCATGCACGCCACCCTGCCCCTGCTTCAGGCAACCGACTTTCCCGCACTCACACGCCACCGTCTGACCACGCTCCAGGTCAATCTCGGCTATCGCTGCAACCAGACCTGTGTGCACTGCCATGTAAATGCGGGGCCCAACCGTACTGAAATGATGGACGACGACACCCTGGCGCTGATCGGCGCGGTGATCAAGGCGCGCGAGATCGAAGCCCTCGATCTGACCGGCGGCGCGCCCGAGCTGCATCCAGCGTTTCGCCAGGTGGTTGCCGATGCCCGCGCACAGGGTGTGCGGGTAATAGACCGCTGCAACCTGACCATCCTGTTCGAGCCCGGCCATGAGGACCTGGCCGACTTTCTCGCCAGCCAGCAGGTCGAGGTCGTGGCTTCGCTACCCTGTTACTCGGCGAAGAACGTCGACCAGCAACGCGGCAATGGAGTGTTCGACAAGAGCATCGCCGCCCTGCGCCAGCTCAATGCCCGCGGTTACGGCCAGCCCGGCTCCGGTCTGGCGCTGAATCTGGTGTTCAACCCGCAGGGGCCGTCGCTACCGCCCGACCAGGCGAAACTGCAGGCAGACTACAAGCGCGAGTTGTTCGATCACTTCGGCATTGTGTTCAACGAACTGTATGCACTGGCCAATATGCCGATCCAGCGCTTCGGCTCGATGCTGATCTCGAAGGGCCAGTTCAATGCCTACATGGATCTGCTGAAGGCAAACTTCGACCGCGCCAACCTCGCCGGCGTGATGTGCCGCAACCTGATCAGCGTGGACTGGGAAGGTTATCTCTACGACTGTGACTTCAACCAGCAGCTCGGGCTGGCCACTGCCGGCAAAGGGCGACCGCACCTGCGCGACCTGGCGCTCGCAAACCCCGAGGGGCGCCCGATACGTATCGCAAATCACTGCTACGGCTGTACTGCCGGCCAAGGCAGCAGTTGCGGCGGCGCGCTGCACGAGCAAGCCCAATGAAAAAACTTGCTCTGCTCCTGACCATCGCCGTGGTGGTCGGCCTGTTCTTTGCCTTCGATCTGCAACAGTGGCTGACGCTGGAAGGGTTGAAGGCCGGGATGGACCGCTTCGTGGCCTGGCGCGAAGCCTCGCCGCTGCTGGTCGCCGCCGCCTACTTCGTGCTCTACATCGTGGTTACCGCGCTGTCGCTGCCGGGTGCGGCGGTGATGACGCTCGCCGGTGGCGCGCTGTTCGGCCTGATGCAGGGCATGGTGCTGGTGTCGTTTGCGTCTAGCATTGGTGCCACGCTGGCCTTCCTCGCCTCGCGCTACGTGCTGCGCGACAGCGTGCAGGCGCGCTTCGGCGACCGGCTCAAGGCGCTCAATGAAGGCATGCGCAAGGACGGCGCCTTCTATCTGTTCACCCTGCGCCTGGTGCCGGTGTTCCCCTTCTTCCTGATCAACCTGCTGATGGGCCTGACCCCGATCCGCGCCGCCACCTTCTATTGGGTGAGCCAGGTCGGCATGCTGGCTGGCACGCTGGTGTATGTGAACGCCGGCACCCAGCTCGCCCGTATCGACGGTCTGGCCGGCATCGTGTCGCCCGGGCTGCTGGCCTCGTTCGCCCTGCTCGGGGTCTTTCCGCTGATCGCCAAGGGCGTGCTCGGCTGGCTGCAGCGGCGCCGGGTCTATGCCCGGTGGACACGCCCGCAGCGCTTCGATCGCAATCTGGTGGTGATCGGTGCGGGTGCAGCGGGACTGGTCACCGCCTACATCGCCGCTGCGGTAAAGGCGAAGGTAACCCTCGTCGAAGCACACCGGATGGGCGGCGACTGCCTCAACTACGGCTGCGTGCCGAGCAAGGCCCTGATCCGCAGCGCCAAACTCGCGCACCAGATTCGCCATGGCGAGCGCTACGGGCTGGAGCCCGGCGAGCCGGCATTCAGCTTTCGCAAGGTGGTGGCGCGCATCCACGCGGTGATCCGCAGCGTCGAGCCCCATGACAGCGTCGAGCGCTACACCGCACTCGGCGTGGAGGTGCTGCAGGGTTATGCCAAAGTGATTGATCCGTGGACGGTCGAGATCAAGCTGAACGATGGCAGCGTGCAGCGCCTCACCACGCGCAGCATCGTCATCGCGGCCGGCGCCAGCCCGGTGATCCCGAAGCTGCCGGGGATCGAGGATGTCGAGCCCCTGACCAGCGACACCCTGTGGGATGCGTTCTCCCGGCTCGATGCGCCACCGGCCCGGCTGGTGGTGCTCGGTGGCGGGCCGATCGGCTGCGAACTGGCGCAGGCCCTCGCCCGACTCGGCTCGCAGGTGACTCAGATCCAGGGCGGGCCCCACCTGTTGCCGCGAGAGGACAGCGAAGTCTCCGCACTGGTGCGCGCGGCGCTGGAGCATGACGGGGTCACCGTGCTGACCGGACACCGGGCGCTGCGCTGCGAAACGGAGAGGGACGGCAGCGAAGTACGCAAGTTCATTGTGGTCGAACACGCCGGTCTGCAGCACCGAATCGAGTTCGACGCCCTGCTGTGCGCGGTGGGTCGCGCCCCGCGCCTGAGCGGCTACGGACTGGAGGATCTGGGCATTCCGGTCGAGCGTACGGTGATCACCAACGACTACCTGGAGACGCTATACCCCAACATCTTTGCTGCAGGCGACGTCGCCGGCCCCTATCAGTTCACCCATGTCGCGGCCCATCAGGCCTGGTTTGCCGCGGTCAACGCGCTGTTCGGCAATGTGCGAAAGTTCAAGGCCGACTACTCGGTGATTCCGTGGACCACCTTCGTCGACCCGGAAGTCGCCCGGGTCGGGCTCAATGAACAGGAAGCGAAGGAGAAGAACATTCCCTTCGAAGTCACCCGCTACGGGATCGACGACCTTGATCGCGCGATCGCCGATGGCGCGGCCTACGGCTTCGTCAAGGTGCTGACCGTGCCGGGCAAGGACCGTATCCTCGGCGTCACCCTGGTCGGCGAACACGCCGGCGACCTGCTCGCCGAGTTCGTGCTGGCGATGAAGCACGGCCTGGGGCTGAACAAGATCCTCGGCACCATCCACACTTACCCCACCCTGTCCGAGGCCAACAAGTACGCCGCCGGCGAGTGGAAGCGTGCTCACGCGCCGCAGCGCGTGCTGGCCTGGCTGGGGCACTATCACGCCTGGCGGCGGGGATGAGTCCAGAGCGCGCATGAAGCCGATCCGGATCATCATCTTCGCCAAGGCGCCGGTCGCCGGCCAGGTAAAGACCCGCCTGATTCCGGCGCTCGGCGCAGAGGGCGCAGCCCGGCTGGCGCGACGGATGCTGGCACATACCGTGGACAAGGCGATTGCGGCGGGGGTGGGCACGGTGGAGCTTTGCGCCAGCCCGTCGATGCATGACCCGGCGTGGCACCGTCCGACCCTGCCGCCCGAACTGCAATGGTCCGATCAGGGCGAAGGCGAGCTCGGCGAGCGGATGGCGCGTGCTGCCAAACGGTGGCTCGACGCCGGTCAGCCGCTACTGCTGATCGGAACCGACTGCCCGGAACTGGACTGCCAGATGCTGCAGACGGCTGCACAATCGCTGTCGAATCACGATGCGGCGATCGCGCCCACGGCGGACGGCGGCTATGCCCTGCTCGGGCTGAACCGGTTCGATGCGACCGTCTTCGACAACATCCGCTGGAGCACTGACACGGTTGCGCGGGAAACCTTGAGCCGGCTTGAAACCCTGGGCTGGACCGTGCACCGGCTACCGAACCTGCATGACATCGACGAAGCAGCGGACCTTCAGTGGATTCCGGAAGCGTGGCGCGATGACGTCGAGCAGGAGCGCCCCACACCCGATCAACACCCCCATGCAGACCCGCGCGAGTTGGCGCAATAGACGACGACCTGGGTGAGCGTCTTCCCGAGGCGACGTCGCTCAAGAGCGCGGTGGTCTGCCGGTCGCGTTGCCGTCGTCGGTGGCTTGTCAGTCAATCAGGAATGCACCCCGGGCGCGGTACATGCGCCACTCGCCACCCTCAGCGCGGCACGCCCCATAGCGAAACGAGGGCGGCATGGACGGCAGCACAAAGCGCATGTCGACAAACCATGCACAGCGCTCGGGCCTGCCTTCACCGTCCTCGCCATCCTTGTCTATCCGCTCCAGCAACGGAAACACCGCAAAGCGGCGAAAGCCGTCGAAGGCCGGCTGGTGCCACCCGTCACGGGCGAAGTCGGCCGTAGCCACGGAATCACCGAAGCGGCCAAGCACCTGCCACTGCGCCAGCCTCACTGGCCGGAACGCAGTATGCAGGCGCAGCAATGCGTCGATCCAGTTCAACGGTGGCCACAAATGCCGCGCCTCCGTGAGCGCGATGTGGGCAACATGATAGGTGTCGCCATCGCGCACGATCAGCTTCCAGTTGAACGGGGACAGCGGCTGCGGCAGCACATGCACCGCGGCCGGCGGCAGACCGCGGCTGTCCGCATGCAAGGCAGCCACGTCGCGCGCACCTTGCATCTGCAGCGTCAGGAAGCTGAGGTAGGCAAGCAGCGCAATCAGCGCGAGTACCGCAGGTGAGCGTCGCGTCGGCAGCAGTGCGCCCGCAGCCAGGCCGGCAACGACGATGGCGCTGATCCATGGATCGATGACGAAGGCGAGCGGCACCGAGTAGCGCGCGGTCGACAGGGGCGCGAACAGCATCAGGCCGTAGGCGGTGATGAGGTCGCCGCCAATATGGATACCGAGACCCAGGCAAGCCGGCATAAAGAAGGCTTGCCAGCGGTGGTGCGCGGGATCGATCCACGCGAACAGGCGCGCCAGCAAAAGCGCCCACAGCGGCACCATGAGCGGTGCATGAGTGATGCCCTGATGCCAGTTGAGGTAGGTGATGGTGTCGATCAGGCGCAGCACGATGTCGATGTCGGGAAACGCGGCGGCAACAAAGCCCGCCGCCACCCGGGTGCGCACCGGCAGCGCATCGGGCCCCGGCGCGGTCGCGGCGGTCGCACGCGCGATCAGGGCGCCACTGAGAGCGTGGGTCAGTGGATCCATGCGCCAGTCGGGTCAGGACACCGATTCCTTGCCCGACGGGTGCGATGCATCCCTTCGGGCGCGTACGCCGCGACGCGCGCAACATTCACCGTGCCGGTGGAACACCCATCGATTGAGCGACTCGGCCATTTCGAGGCGCTCATCGAGAAACCTGCGCGTGCGCTCCGCATCTTCCGAGTCGTCGTACATCCAGTGGACAAAGCTCATCAGATAGATCGTTGTCAGCCCGGTCTCTTCCAGCGCCCGGTGCACAAAGCTGGCGTCACGATGGGCGGCCTCGCGCACCCATTGCACGGTGCGGCTAACGCGCAGGAGGCCGGGAATCTGAATGTGGAGATGTCCCGGCTCGAGTTTGCCGTGGATCATCTCGCGCGTGACCCTGCGATGCGGCGCGAGAGCGTCGAGCCACGCCATGATCAAGCGATGCAGCCGGGCGCGCGTCGGCAGGTGCGCAAAGGCCAGTCGTTCAGCCTCGGCAAGCATGGCGCCGTCGGCACGGTCGAACCACGCCTCGACGATGTCCTCCTTCTCGCGGAAATGATGACGGATTTCGTCCAGCGAGATCCCCAGCTCCGACGCGACCTCGTGCAGACGCACGGTCTCCCAGCAGTCGCGTTCGCCCAAGGCAATCGCGGTATCGACGATGCGGTCACGGACGGTGTCGTGGTCTGACATATCGGCTCCTGCTGACATGGTCGAATCGGTCTTCATTATAGGAAACCACGATTCCGTCGCACGGCACCGGCCAGTGCGCCATGTTCATGCGGACGCACGAGCTCGGCCTCGAATCCGCCAGGCTGCTAGAATCCCTTGGTCCTTCACCGTCCTTCACCGCCCTTTACCCCCCGCCCCGATGCCCCCCGATGAGACTCCTGCTGATCGAAGATGACCCCATGATCGGCGCCGGTGTGCAGCAGGCACTGCGCCAGGAGGGCTACGCGGTGGACTGGGTGCGCGACGGCGTGGCCGCCGAACTTGCGGTCGGCGACAACCCTTACGATCTGCTGCTCCTCGACCTGGGGCTGCCGCGGCGCGACGGCATCGAACTGCTCACCCGCCTGCGGACGAGCGGAAACAAGCTCCCGGTACTGGTATTGACCGCTCGCGATACCGTTTCGGACCGGATTCGCGGCCTGGATGCGGGGGCCGACGACTATCTGGTCAAACCCTTCGACCTCGACGAACTCGCGGCTCGGATCCGCGCACTGCTGCGGCGCCAGCGCGGCGAAGCGGCACCGCTGATCACGCTCGGTATGTTGCAGGTGGATCCGGCCCGGCATGAGGTGACGCTCGCGGGCGAGCCGATTCACCTGTCGGCGCGCGAGTTCGGCCTGCTGAGCGCTTTGCTGGACGAGCCGGGCAAGCCGCTGTCGCGCGCCCAGCTCGAAGAGCGCCTGTACGGCTGGAACGAAGAGGTGGAGAGCAACGCGGTCGAAGTCTATATCCACGCCCTGCGCCGCAAGCTGGGGGCCGAGTGGATACGCAATCTGCGCGGCGTCGGTTACTACCTGGCAGAGCCGAAATGAACTCGCTGCGCCGCACCCTGCTGATTTCCCTGCTCGGCGCGATCGTGGTGGTGTTCGCGATCGGCGGCTTCGCGACCTACCTGACTGCGCGCGGCGAAATCGACACCCTGATGGACTACCATCTGCGCCAGCTCGCGCTGTCGCTGCGCGACCAGCACTTCGGCCAGCCCACCACGCCACCGCTCACCCCGCCGGACCCGGCCTTCGATTTCGTGATCCAGATCTGGGACGATCAGGGCGTACGCCTCTACCTGTCGCACCCCCACAGTGTGCTGCCCTCTCTCGCCCAGTTCGGCTACAACACGGTCAAGACCACCGAGGCCACCTGGCGGGTATTCTCCGTTCCGCTTCAGGACCACGTCATCCAGATCGCGCAGCCGATGGCAGTGCGCGGACGGATGGCAGCGGACGCTGCCCTGCGCACGCTGATTCCGGTGCTCGCCCTGATTCCGCTGCTTGGCGGCCTGATCTGGTATCTGGTCGGTCGCGGCCTGCGCCCGCTCCACCGCCTCGCTGCCGAAGTCGGCACGCGCCGGGCGGACTCGCTCGACCCCCTGCCGGCCGCCGGGGTACCCGACGAAGCACGCCCGCTGGTCCTCGCCCTCAATGCGCTGCTCGCACGCCTGGACCACGCCCTGAGCGCGCAGCGAGCCTTCGTCGCCGACGCCGCGCATGAGCTGCGCACACCGCTGGCAGCGCTACAGATCCAGCTTCAGCTCACCGAACGCGCAGCAGACGAGTCTGCGCGACGCGCGGCGCTTTCCGAGTTGCGACGGGGCCTGGAACGCGCGTCCCACCTGGTGCAACAGCTGCTGACCCTGGCCCGCCAGGAGCCAGGTACCGACTCGAAGGTGGCGCCGACCACGGTGGTGCTGGCCTCGATCGCGCGCCAGTGTCTCGCCGATCACGCCGCACTCGCCGATGCGTGCCACATCGACCTCGGTGCCGTCGAACTGGACGACGACCTCCTCGTGGCCGGCGACCCGGAGGGACTGCGCACGCTGATCGGCAACCTGCTGGACAACGCCATCCGCTACACCCCCGCAGGCGGACGCGTCGACCTCGCCGTCCATCGCGGACGGGCCGGCCATGCCAGCACCGAAGCGGCGCCTGCAGCGGCGGAAACGCAGTGCTGGCTGCATGTAAGCGACAGCGGCCCCGGCATTCCCCCGGGCGAGCGCCAACGGGTGCTCGACCGCTTCTACCGGCGGGCCGAAACCGACCAGCCGGGCAGCGGCCTGGGCCTGGCGATCGTGCGTTCGATTGCCGAGCGCCACGGTGCGCGCCTCGAACTCGACTCCTCGCCCTACGGCGGGCTGCAGATCGGCGTGGGTTTTCCTGCCGCGGGCGCTGTCGTCGAGGCTTAAGTCTGGTTTAAGTCGCGCCTCGCTATATTGACGACGTCGCGGGCAACTGTTGCCCGCCCGGTTCAAGGAGCAAGGCCAGCGGGCCGGTGCACGCTCTTCGTACCGATCGAACCAGGTCAGGAGGACGACATGAAACGCAAGCATCGTATTTCACGGCGCGTGATGCAGCATTTCCTGCAACTTGCTGCAATCACGTTTGCCATCAACGCCAATGCAATGCCACCGGGGAGAGTGGACCGCGACGACGCATTGCAGGGTACCGAGCAAACCGAACGTCAGGCCACGCCATCCGACGCCACCGGGCGCACGCAAGCCCCGGCCTACCTGCACACCTTTACCCTGCCGGACCCGGCACCGGGAACGCTGGGTCACGCTGAACGGGCAAGCCTCCGCATCCTTGACACCTCCGGACGCAAGCTTGTGCAAGTTGCCCTGAATGGCGCAAGCATGATCGGCCCCCTGGATCACGGTGCCTACACCGTGCTGCTCAGGGTCGCCGGGCTGACTGAGGTCCACCGCCTGCGCATAGGCCCCGACACGCTGGCCTACCTGAGCTTCAGCGACGCTGCATGAGCGACGTTCTGAATCTTTCAGGTCTCATTGCATCTAGGAGGCTGTCGGACTTGAGGCTGATCTACTGCGCCAGCGGGAGAAACGGTCCATATCCGCCCGTTTTCTCGTTGCATAGAACAACTATGCGCCTCAAAAACGGCCGAATCTGTCCTCGTTTTCCCACTCGGCTCGCTACGATCGCTCAAGTCCGACAACCTCCTAGGCTTTCGCTTCTCGCCGCCGGCTCCATGCCTTTTCTGCCTCAATGATCAGGAAGACAGCCAGACCGATGCCGAGTGATACCAGCCAGTGCCGCGGCTCAAGCGCTGCAGTGCCAAACCAGACATTCATGAACGGAAAATACACAAAACCCAGTTGCAGCAGCATCAGAATGACAACCGCAATGAGCGCAGCACGGTTGGTGAACAGCAGTTTCATGTTCAGGCTGGATTCGGTCAAAAAACGGGCGTTGAAAAGGTAGAAGGCTTGTGCGATCACAAGGGTGTTGACCGCCATTGTGCGGGCAACGTCAAGCTCAATGCCCTGCACCAGTTCATATTCAAACATGGCGATGGTGGCCGCACCAATCAGCAGTGACACGATGACCAGCCGTATCAACATGCTGCGATCCATGATCGACGTGCCCGGTTTGCGCGGCGGACGTTGCATGACACCAGGTTCGGCAGGTTCAAAAGCCAATGCCAGCGCCAGAGTGACCGCCACCACCATGTTGACCCACAGGATTTGTACTGGTGTCAGTGGCAGCGTGAGGCCGAATATCACTGCCGTGAGCATGACCAGACCTTGCGCGCCGTTGGTCGGGAGGATGAACAGGATGGCTTTTTTCAGGTTGTCGTAGATGGTGCGACCTTCCTCCACGGCGCGCTCGATGGACGAGAAGTTATCGTCGGCGAGCACGATCTCGGCCGCCTCCTTGGTGGCCTCGGTGCCCTTGATACCCATGGCCACGCCAACGTCGGCGCGTTTGAGTGCCGGTGCGTCGTTGACCCCGTCGCCGGTCATCGCCACCACTTCGCCGCGCGCCTGCAAGGCCTTGACCAGGCGTAGCTTGTGCTCAGGGCTGGTGCGGGCAAAGATGTCGCAGTCGTGCGCAATCTGCAGCAGCTCTTCGTCGTTGGCGGCTTCGATCTCGGCGCCCGAGATCACCTTGAGTTCGTCGGCCTTGCCCAGCCCCATCTCGATGCCGATGGCGCGCGCGGTGCCGGCGTGGTCGCCAGTGATCATCTTCACGCGGATGCCCGCCTCGTGGCAGGACTTGATGGCCTTGATCGCCTCGGGGCGGGGAGGGTCGATGATGCCGATGAGACCCAGAAAGATCATGTCTTGGTCGAGGTCTTCAATCTCGAGTTGGTGCTTGCTGTCGGGCACGTCGCGCGAGGCGGCGGCAAGCACGCGCAGGCCTTCCGCGCTGAGTTTGTCGATGTGGTCTTCCCAGAACGCTCGGTCCAGTGGCTCGGGTTTGCCATCTGCGCCAAGCTCCTTGTGGCAGCGGTCGAGCAGGCGGTCGGGCGCGCCCTTGAGCAGGATGCGGCGCTGACCGTCGGGGCGGGAGTTGAGGGTGGCCATGAATTTGTTGGTCGACTCGAAGGGGATGCTGGCGTGGCGCTCATGGCTGTCAGCGTCGAAGCCAGCCTTGTGGGCGAGAGTGCGCAGCGCACCTTCGGTCGGTTCGCCGGTGACCTTCCACTGGCCGTCCTCCTCGGCAACATGGGTGTCGTTGGCCACGCCAGCCACCTCGACCACCGCATGCAGGTGAGCATGCTGCGACAGGTCAGCCGCCTGGCCGTCCAGGGTGATGTCGCCTTCGGGCTGGTAGCCGGTGCCGCTGACATCAAAAAAGCCCCCGCGCGTGACGACGTGGCGGGCGGTCATCTCGTTCTTGGTCAGGGTGCCGGTCTTGTCCGAGCAAATGACCGTGACCGCGCCCAGGGTTTCGACCGCAGTGAGTTTGCGCGTGATGGCGTTGCGTTGCGCCATGCGCTGCACGCCGAGAGCCAGTGTGATGGTCAGGATGGCGGGCAGCCCTTCGGGGATGGCGGCAACCGCAAAGCCGATGGCAGCCAGAAACAAGTCGCTCAACGGAAAGTCGTGAACCGTGAAGCCCACCACCAGCATCAACGCGGCCAGTCCCACAATGACCACTGACAGGACCTTGCTGAACTCAGCCATCTGGCGTGTGAGCGGGGTCTGCAGGGTCTGCACTTCGGAGATCATCCGGTTGATACGCCCCAGTTCAGTGTTGGGGCCGGTCGCCGTGACCACGCCAAGGCCGCGGCCAGCGGCCACCATGGTGCCGGAAAAGGCCATGCCAAAGCGGTCACCCACGCCCGCGTCCGCCTCGACCTGGTCGGTGTTCTTGTCGGTGGGGACGGACTCACCGGTGAGTGCGGATTCTTCGATGCGCAGATTGGTGGTTTCGATCAGGCGAAGGTCGGCCGGTACGCGATCACCCGAGCGCAGGCGAACGATGTCACCCGGCACCAGCGCGTCGGCTTCGACCTCGGTCCACTGCCCGTCGCGGCTGGCTTGGGCGTGCAGGGAGAGCATCTTGCGGATGCCTTCCAGCGCCTCTTCGGCCTTGCCTTCCTGGATGAAGCCGATGATGGCATTGATGACGACTACGCCGAGGATGACAGCGGTATCGATCCAGTGTCCGAGCAGCGCGGTGATCGCTGCCGCCGCGATCAGGATATAGATCAGAACGTCGTGGAAGTGCTTGAAAAAACGTTTGAGGAGCCCTTCCTTGGCTGGCGTGGGCAAGCGGTTGGGGCCAATCTCGGCGAGACGGCGCTCGGCCTCTTCGGAGGACAGGCCAGTTTCGTTGACCGAGAGTTGGCTGAGTGCTTCATCGCTTGCGAGGGCGTGGGGCTTGTCAATCTGAAGCGAACGGTTTTGGGTCTGGGGCATGGGGTCACATTCAGTTTTGTTTGAGGCCATGAGCAGGCAGGTTCCGAGGTGTAATACTCGCGATAAAAAAATGATTTGAACAGGGATCCGAGCGTGCCGAGCAAGACAAGCGCCATGATCGGGAACAGCACCGCGACCAAGCATGGCAAGAATGGCTCGCTCAGCGCCAAGCCGGGCAACGATACCTTGCGCAATGGTCTCGGCGGCACCGTAATCGTCCATCAGCTCGCCGAATGAAGGTGCTGATATCGACGGTCATTCTGGCCGCTTTTCTGGTTACGGGCTGGCTGTGGTTTACGCTGCCGAGCCCGTAGGGTCATACCCTAGCCCCGGATATGACAGCGGTCAGCGCCAAGGTTCCGCAAAGGATGATGCCGGTCGCGGCATCAAGCTGAGGGGCAGCCCGAGCCATGCTGTTGTTGCGTCATCCATCCCTCCAGCGCAGGGATAGAAAGCGGGCGAGCGTAAAAATAGCCCTGCCCCAGATCGCAACCGTACTGGCGCAGATAGTCCTGCTGCTGCGAGGTTTCCACCCCTTCGGCCACTGTGATCAACTCCAGGCTGCGAGCGAGTTGGACAACGGAGCGGACAATCACCTCGTCGCCCGTGCTGTGGCCAAGTCGCTGAACGAATGACTGGTCGATCTTCAGGATGTCCACCGGTAAGCGACTGAGGTAGGACAGGGATGAATAGCCCGTACCAAAGTCGTCCATCGACAGCGACACCCCCACGGCCTTGAGCCGCTGCATGATGACAGCCCCCTCCTCAGGGTGGACCAGTGCCGTGCGCTCGGTCAGCTCCAGTTCGAGCAACGCGGGAGGAACGCCGGTTTCAGTCAGGAGTTTATCCACCACCGCAGGCAAGTCCTGCTTCCAGAATTGTCCGGCAGATACATTGACGCTGACCGCAATCCACCCCAAGCCGGCACCCTGCCATGCGCGAATCTGGCGCAACGCTTCACGCATGACCCAAGTACCCAGCGGGATGATAAGACCGCTTTCCTCGGCCACGGGAATAAAGGCATCGGGCTTCTGTTTGCCCAGCAGGGCACTGTTCCAGCGCAGCAAGGCCTCCACCCCGGCCAGTTTTCCGGTGCTCAGATCGATTTTTGGCTGGTAATGCACGCTGAATTCGGTACTCCCCAGGGCTTCACGCATGGCATGCTCCAGCGCCGCCCGATGAGTTGCCTTGCGCGCCATGGCCAGGCTGAAGAAATGGTGGTCGTTGCGTCCGGCATTCTTCGCCTGGTACATGGCAGAATCCGCATTCTTGAGCAGCGCCTGAGCGGTGGGGCCATCGTCCGGAAACATGGCGACACCGATCGAGACGGATAGACGCAAGGCGATACCGTTGCTCAGCGGGCATGGTTCCGCCATGGCCGCCAGCAACTTGCGCGCGCACAGGTCTGCGCCCGCATGATCGATCTCGGTCAGTAGCAGGATGAATTCATCACCCCCTTGCCGACATACGGTGTCCTGAGCACGCAACACCGCCTTCATGCGACGGCTCACTTCAACCAGCACCTCGTCACCCGCATCGTGCCCGTGTATGTCGTTGACCTCCTTGAAACGGTCCAGATCAAGGAAGAGCACGGCAAACTGGCGCCGCTCACGGGTCGCCACGCGGATCGCTTGTTCCAGCCGGTCACGCAGCAGATGGCGGTTGGGTGTACCGGTAAGCAGGTCGTAATAAGCCAGGCGCTCGATCTCTTCCTCGGAGGCCTTCCTGGTGCTGATATCGCTGAATACGCCGACAAAACTGCAATCGTCCTTGCTGTCCCCGGACACACGGCTGACGCGCAGCCACTGCGGGTATATGGTGCCGTCCTTGCGTCGGTTCCAGACCTCACCCTCCCAACGCCCGTGCGTCTGCAGCTCATGCCATAGCTGCTGATAGAACGGCGGCGCGTGACGACCGGAGGCGAGCATCGACGGGTTGCGCCCCAGGCATTGCGCCTCGGTATATCCGGTAATCTCCTCGAACGCCCGGTTTACCGAAGTGATGCGGGCGGCGCCATCACACACCACGATACCCTCGGACCCCTGACTGAACACATGCATGGCCAGCTGCAGGCGCCGCTCCAGGCGCTTGCGCTCGGTGATATCGGTGGTAATGCCAGCCACCGCGTACACGCCTCCCGCGGGGTCTTTCAGCGGAAACTTCTGGCTGACGTGGTAGCGGATTTCACCGTTGTTCAGATGCAGGGTTTCTTCGAAGGTCAGCGGGGTACGACCGACGAATACCTGATGATCGTTGCACGCCTGCTCGTTGGCATCGCGCCGATCCAGCCATTCATCACGCCGATGCGCCAGCACGTTCTCCGCCGTCCGCCCGACTTGCCGCAGCAGCGCCTGATTGGCCAGGATGCACTGCCCCTCGCGGTCGAACGCATAAATCAGCGCCTGGGTATTGTCGAGTACCGCCTGGAACATGGCCTGGCCCTGCTCTTTTTCATGCTCCGCGTTACGGTCAAGCAACAACAGCAGGTGGTGGCCGTCGAGGTGATATTCGGCCGGCAGCCTGACGACGTGACCTTCCATGTGGGCAGGCCCGGCATTCTTGCCACTTATCAGCAGATTGGTGATGACATGAACGCTTTCGTCGTTGCCGTGGTGCAGAATTTGCCCCAGCCGGCTGTCGTCCGAATTCGCCAGCAAGCGAAACACAGAGTGCTGGCGCAGCATCGGCGCGGTTCTGAAACCGAAGAAATCCACCGCCTGCTGATTGGCATCCTGAATCACACCCCGGTTATCCAGCACCAGTGCGGGCACAGGCAAGGCCTGGAACACGGTGGCATAGCGGGCCGAGGCAGACGCGGCGATGAACTGCGTGCTGATGAGCTGTTCGTTCTGCACCTCGAGTTCGGCCTGCTGCAAACGCAGCTCTTCGTAGGCAAGTTGCAGTGCAGCAGTCGGGTCGGCAGGTCGATGTGCCAACGGGCGAGCGGGTGTATTGTCACGAGCCGGGTACGCAGGCCCCTTGGTGCTCATGGATTGACCCCGGTGGCACTGACTCCAGCGGCATCGACTCCGCCCGCCTGTACATCCTCCTCAAACCAGGCACTAATATTGACATGACTGACCACAGCCCCGAACACATGTCCACTGACGGGCGCCGCGTTCATCACGAACCAGCGCTTTTCGGTAGGCGAGTGACACGGGTACTGCAGGCTGAAGTGCGGCAGCCTGCCCTCCAGCACGCCCCGCACGCCACGAACCGCGCGCTGCGCGTAGTCGTCGCCACCGTCACTTGAGAGTTGACAGGCTTCAAAGTAGTTGGCACCCGGCCCCGCGTGCTTTAGCTCACTGTCGCCATTGGCCCGGGCAAAGTTGCGCCAGGCTGCATTGACCAGGGTAATCAGGCCGTCGTGCTCAAGCACGGCCACATGCTCGGGCAAGGCATCGATCACCGCCTGCAGACGGCGCAGATCGCGGAACACGCTGACATCGACAAACGTGGCGACGGCCCCGCGCTGCTGGGTGGAGGGCACGCTATAGGGCAGGATACGGCACAGGAACAAACGCCCGTCGAGGCTCACGATCTCGCGCTCGCTCATGCGGTCGGTAAGCAAGGTGCGCCGGAAGTCGGCCATCAGATCGGTATACTTCAGGTTGTGGGCAATTTCGTCCAGCGGGCGGCCTACGTCGATGTCGCGCAGCTTGAACACCTCCAGCGCATCGGGGCTGAAGCGGGTGAGGTGCATTTCCTGGTCCACAAACACCGTGGCCACGCCCGCGGCCTTGCTCATGCTGTCCATGTCCGAATTCAGGCGATTGAGAATCGCCATCTTTTCCTGGTACTCGGAATTGACGGTGTTGAGCTCCTCGTTCACCGACTGCAGTTCTTCGTTGGAGCTTTGCAGCTCCTCATTGGACGCCATCATTTCTTCGTTGGTGGCCTGCAGCTCCTCGTTCGAGGTTTCCAGCTCTTCAATTGTGCATTGCAGTCTTTGACGTGTGGCCAGAAGCTCGCGCTCCAGCACCTCGACACGGGCCATGGTTTCGGTATCCACGTCGATGAACCCGGGCTGCTCACCGTCACCCACGTTTGCCTGACGCTCGAAGCACAACAGGACAAAACGCTCTTCCCCGTGCAGCTTCAGCGGGTGCGTTACCAGCCGCAGCGGCAATGGAAGTGCACCGTCAACGTCCACCAGCAGCAGGTCGGACATCAGCTTGACCCCCTCCTTGGCCGATTTGTAGATCAATGCCATCGCCACCGGCACCAGGTTGTCGGGCAGGATGCGGCTGATCTCGAGGCTGGCCAGCCCCTGCCTCATGCGGATGAAGGCCTGCACATCGCCGAACAGGTGAACCGCCTCGCTCCTGTCATTTACCAGCATGGCCGGCGGCGTATAGGCCCCCATCAGGACTGCCAGCCCCGCTTCGATAACGGGCCCGTCCGAACGAGCACTACGACGACTCTCTCCCGCGAGGCGCCTCGCCACCACGGGGGCGTCAACGCCTCCCCTGGTGCTCGGAGAATCGAACATCAAGGCGGGAGAGCCGCCAATGCGCTTGAACAACTTGTACTTGGCACTGAGACTGGTAAAACCTGCAGAAGCAGCCGAGAGCGACTCGCTGGAACCGAGAAACAGAAACCCCTCGGGCCTGACCGCGTACTGCAGCCGCCGCAGCGCCTTCTCCTGCGCGTCCGCACGAAAATAGATCAGCGTGTTGCGGCAGCTCACCAGGTCCATGCGGGTGAAGGGGGGATCGTCCAACAGGTTGTGTCGGGCAAACACGATGACCTGACGCAACTCGGGCTTGACCACAAAGTAATTGCCGTTCCTGACGAAGAAGCGCTCGAGCCGGGCCGGCGTCAGCTCGGCTGCGGCGGATTCCGGATACTGCCCGGCGGCCGCGGCCTCGACGTTTTGCTGATTCACGTCGGTCGCAAATATTTTGAGATTGGGCCAACGACGCTCGCGTTCAAAGGCTTCCATGAACAACATGGCCAGGGTGTAAGCCTCTTCACCGGTGGACGTGCCGGCCACCCATACGCGTAGCTTGCTGCCTGCTGCCGATGTCGCCACCAGTGAGGCCACCGCTTTTTCGGCCACCAGCTCAAACGCTTCCGGGTCGCGAAAGAAACTGGTCACAGAGATCAGCATTTCCCGTCGCAGCACCATCAGTTCGCCACGATCCTGCTCCAGCAAGGCCAGATAGGCATTGATGGTGGACAGGTGGCGCACCTGCATGCGCCGCTCAATACGGCGCATCACCGTGGCCGGCTTGTACTCCTGGAAATTGATGCCACCCGTCTGTGCGAGCAATTGCAGCAACACTTGCAATGCTTCCTCGGGCTTTAGATCTGAGCGTACGGACAGCGCCTGAGTTTTCAGTTGAGGAGGCCAATGCAGGTTATTGATATGCGAAAGGACGCGTGGCCCGAGTTCCTGAGCGGAAAGCACCTCGTCCACCATGCCCGTGCCGATGACGCTGCGCGGCATGCCGTCGAACTTGGCCAGCAGGGGGTCCTGCGCGAGCAAAAACCCCCCGCCCGCATTGATCGCAATCGCACCGCGACTCCCGTCAGACCCCGTACCGGACAACACCACCCCGACGGCCTGTGCACCATAGGCGTCGGCCAGCGAGGTGAAGAATATGTCGATGGGCAGGGTCAGTCCGTGCGGGCTCTTCGGGGTAAGGTGAAGGTGGCCGGCGGCCACCTTCATGATGGAGCCCGGCGGAATGAGAAACACGTGATTGGGCTGCACCGGCATGTCGTTTTCCACCATCAACACCGGCATCCGGGTGTGGCGGGCAAGCAGGTTGCTCATCATGCTCTTGTGGTCGGACGACAGGTGCTGGATGACGACAAAAACCGCCCCGCTGTCTTCCGGACAATGCGCAAAGAACTGCTCCAGCGCTTCCAGCCCCCCGGCTGACGCACCAATGCCGACTACATAGCCCTTGAATATCTGACCCGCCGAACGGACAGCGCGTTCATTGTTGGGCTGACTGAGCCCGCCCTCGGTATTGCTCATGGAAAAACTCCCCCGTTCATACGGGCTGTCATACGTGCGGCAGCGCTATCACAGACAACGCTGACAGGGCCGTCCGGGCCTCGGCACAATTTGAAAAGATGCGCACACCCTGAGGTAGCCGGCTGAGCTGCCCCACCCCGGCTCCGCCCACCCAGAGGGCCACCCTGGACGACAGGATCTGTCACAGCTTGGTGAGGTAGCGTTGAGTAAGCCGCGGCGACTGTGCCGAGCTGAGCGATACCCCTACCACTGCCGCACCAAAGGCGCCTGCAGCCGCTGCCAGTTCATCCAGGGGTACCCCGGCCCCCATGTTGATGCAACGTGCGCCAGCGTCTCGTAACGCAGCCTGCACCATGGACAAACCCAGCGTGTGCAGCTCGCCCGACGGGGTCGCGAGCAAAACGATGGAACGACCTCTTCGACCGACGATCGAGGAGCCGGGGGGCTGGCCGGCATCGTTCAGTACGGCGTGCATCAATGAGGTCAGGCCATGCTCTTCGAACACCCGCATTTCACCCACCGACCAGCCGCGACCTACTTCGGCCATCAAAGGGCCGGCCAGCTCATCAACAAATGCAGTTACTCCCATGGCACCGAGGCTGCGCCGGAGCAACTGATCACATTCATCGAGGCGGTGCTCGTGGATCAGGGTCAATAAGCAAGCAATCTCGGGGGGTAGGCTGGGCACAACGGGAGGTTGGGGCGCGGCATCCCGCTGCGGGAGGAACGACGCCTGAGCCTCCAGTGCCAGCGCCCCGAAAACTTCTGCCGGCCGCTGCCCGCGGTCCAGCCGGCGCTTGGCATCTTTCAGCCTTGCCACCTCGGAAGCGTCATAAAAACGGGCACCACCCTCGGAACGGCACGGTCGCGGAAAACCATAGCGGCTCTCCCACTTGCGCAGCGTGGCCGGCGCTACACCCAACTCCGCCGCCAGAACGCCAATGGTGAGCATGTGCTATTACATCCAGAAAGAGGATGCACAGTATATGTCCAACCCTAAGTTGGACACTGACACAGATCAACGGAAACAGGTTTAAAACGGCAAAAATGAAAAAAGCCCCTGAAACCAGGGGCTTTTTTCATTTTTTGGCGGAGACGCAGGGATTCGAACCCTGGATCCAGGTTTTGCCCGGATGCGCCCTTAGCAGGGGCGTGCCTTCGACCACTCGGCCACGTCTCCATCACGAAGGCCGGACTATATAGACTCGGCGCCTCGTGGTCAATTTCAGATCGTCAATTTGTGCCTCAGAGCCCCTGTTCGAGGCCAAAGGCCTTGTGCAGCACGCGCACGGCAAGCTCCAGGTACTTTTCTTCGATCGCGACCGAGATCTTGATCTCGGAGGTGGAGATCATCTGAATGTTGATTCCCTCTTCGGCCAGGGTCCGGAACATTTTCGAGGCCACACCCGGGTGCGAGCGCATGCCGACGCCAACGATGGAAACCTTGCACATGGTCTTGTCGGATGCAACCGAGCGCGCACCGATATGCGCCTTCACCCCTTCCAGGACCTTCACCGCTTTGTCGAGGTCGCCCCGGCCGACGGTGAACGAGAAGTCGGTGGTGCCGTCATTGCTGACGTTCTGGATGATCATGTCCACGTCGATGTTGGCATCGGCGACCGGACCGAGGATCTGGTAGGCGATGCCGGGCTTGTCGGGCACGCCGAGCACGGTGAGCTTGGCTTCGTCGCGGTTGAACGCGATGCCGGAGATGACGGGTTGTTCCATATTTTTGTCTTCCTCAACGGTGATGAGCGTGCCCTCGCCTTCTTCCTGGAAACTGGAAAGGACGCGCAGCTTGACCTTGTACTTGCCTGCAAATTCAACCGCACGGATCTGCAGTACCTTGGACCCGAGGCTGGCCATTTCCAGCATCTCTTCGAAGGTGATGGTGTCGAGCTTGCGGGCTTCGGGGACGATGCGCGGGTCGGTGGTGTAGACGCCATCCACATCGGTGTAGATCTGGCATTCGTCGGCCTTGAGTGCAGCGGCCAGCGCCACCCCGGTGGTATCCGAGCCACCACGTCCGAGCGTGGTGATGTTGCCATGCTCGTCCACGCCCTGAAAACCAGCCACGACAACGACCTTGCCATCGTCGAGATCCCTGCGGATGGGGGCTTCGTCGATGTTGAGGATGCGCGCCTTGGTATGGGCGTCGTCGGTAAGAATGCGGACCTGCCCGCCGGTGTAGCTGCGGGCCTTCAGGCCGATGTCGTGCAAGGCCATGCACAGCAGGCCGATCGTGACCTGCTCGCCGGTCGAGATCACCACGTCGAGTTCGCGCGGATCCGGGTTTGCCGCCACTTCCTTGGTCAGCGCGATGAGACGATTGGTCTCTCCGCTCATTGCCGACACCGCAACCACCACCTGGTGGCCCTGCGCACGGAACTTCGCCACCCTTCTGGCTACGTTCTTGATGCGCTCAGGGCTGCCCATCGAGGTGCCGCCGTACTTCTGAACTATCAGTGCCATCGTCGTATCCAAGTGCTTGTGGATAAAGGGCACGATTCTATCCAAACGCGGATTTTTTTGCTGAACTACGAAAACAGGGCACTTTTTTCCGCAGTATCGATTGTGGTTAACCCGGATTCGTGAATTATCTCCGTTGTATATATGGCAAATGCTGATCTATACTTCCAGCACCCTACAACTTAAGTTGTAGGAACCACATGAAGGCCAACCCAGCCTCGATATAACCAGCCTTGATATAACCAGCCTTTATATAAAATTGGCAACTCAACACAGGACAAGATCATGAAAAGCTCTGACAACCTGGATGTACGTGAAATCCGCCGCAAGCTCGGCCTGAACCAGTCCCAGTTCTGGTCCAAGATCGGCGTAACCCAGAGCGGTGGCTCGCGCTACGAGAGCGGTCGCAATATTCCGCGTCCGGTGCAAGCACTGCTGCGCCTCGTCCATGTCGAGCAAATCGACATCAACAAGGTCAAGAAGGACGACGTGGATGTGGCCGAGTACCTGAAGGCTTCCAATCCCGAGCTGTACAAGACCCTGAAGAAAGAAGCCAAGGCCAAGCGCAAGGGCGCCTGAGGGTTGCACCCGCAAGTGGGTGCGCTCAGGGATCAGGGGCTGACGCGAACCGTCAGCCCTTTTTGCTGGATCCGCCCGGCAATCGCCTCGATCTCGGCAGCTGTCAGTGGCGACAGGTGTACGGCCTCGGGCTGCATGGAAGGCCTGGCGATGCCGTAGAGCAGCACTCCGCGAAGCGCCGCAACCTTGGCACGAACGAGTACATCCAGATAGGCGTCAATTTCGTGCGTTGCAGGCAGTGCGCCATCCCAGCGGAACACGCAGGTCTGGACCCAGGTCGGACACAGTGCAGCGCAGATCACCAGATGGCGAACGATCGCATCGGACGCCAAACGAATGCCGTTTATGCGCTCGATTGCGGCAGCATCACCGGCATCGACCTTGAACCAGACCTCCCCCCCACCCGCTCCCAGCAAACGCACACCTTCCTGTACCCGCGCCTGTGCCATCAGGCTGCCGTTGGTGATCAGCCGGACCGGCACGCGTTCGCCGAGACCGAACTCCGCGTGAAGCCGCAGCACGAGCGCGATCGCCTCGGGAAACACCGCCGCACTGGTCGGCTCACCGTTGCCGGAGAAGGCGATGTCGCAGATTTCGCGCTGTCCCTCGGGCGCATTGCATGCCAGCCAGTCACCATTGACCAGCGCGTCGAGAAAGCCGCGCAGCTCGGCTTCGAGTACGGCAAGATCGATATCCGGCGCCTTGCCACGCACCAGATTCGGAACCTGGCAGTAAGCGCAATGCCAGTTGCAGGCATTGTTCGGATTCAGATTGACCCCGACCGACACCCCGCCGGCCCGTCGCGACAGTACCGGATAGACGTAGGTCAGGCCGGCCAGGTCGCGGTCGTGATTGTGGATGGTCAGGCTCACGGAATCTGAAATCATTTTGTGCTCAGTAGCTTGCATACTTTCGGGCGGCAAATCGGCGCCCGGACGGGTGGTATAATCCGCGGCTGTTCAAGCGAGGTTCAACATGCGCATCACCCGCCGTCTCGAATTCGACGCAGGTCACCGGATTCCGGATCACGCCAGCCAGTGCCGGCATCTGCACGGTCATCGCTACGCCCTCGAGGTGACGCTTTCGGGTGAGATCATCGACGCTGCGGGGCAGGCGGTCAATGGCATGGTAATGGACTTCGCCGACGTCAAGAAAGTTGCCAACGATATGATCGTCAATCGCTGGGACCATGCTTTTCTGGTCTATCGCGGCGACACCGGAGTGGTCGACTTCCTTGCCACCCTGCCCGGCCACAAGACGGTGGTACTGGACGTGGTACCGACCGCCGAGAATCTTGCCGCAGAGGCGTTCCGGGTGCTCAATGCAGCCTACCAGGACACCTATGGCAACCATCTCAGACTGGAACGGGTGCGCTTGTACGAAACCCCCAACTGCTGGGCGGACGCAGTACGCAACGATACCTGAGCATGCCCGCCGGCAAGCAGACAAAAAATGGGGGAGCCGCGGCTCCCCCATTGTTTGTCAGTACCGAAACGCAGGCTTCAAACGGCGTAACGCCTCAGACGCAGCGAAAAGTCCTGCAATTGCTGAATGCCGCTGTGCTCCGCACGCTCGATCCAGTCGTGCAATTGCTTGAGCAGTTGCTCACGGCTGAACGTGGAGCGCGCCCATATGGCGGACAACTCCTCGCGCATCGTCACCACCGTCGCAAGCGCCTTGCTGTCGCGGATCATGACTTCGAGCTGCTGCTTCTGCCCGGCTTGCAGATGGCGCTCCTCACCTGACAGCACCCAGCGCCGCAAGGCGCGGGCATCGAACTTGCCGCCATGCTCGACCCTGAGCTTTTCGATTTCGTCGGCGCAGATGCGTTTAAGCGACTGCATGTAGCGTGTCATCACGTCGTAGCGATGAGTGATGATGGCCTGCAGGGTGTCGAAATCGGCAATGTGCTTGGCTTCACCGAACTTCGGCAGGGGAATCACCTTCTTTGCCTTGGCCAGACCGACGAGCTCAAGCATGCGGATGTACATCCAGCCGATATCGAACTCGTACCACCGGGCCGAGAGCTTGGCCGAGGTGGCAAAGCTGTGGTGATTGTTGTGCAACTCCTCGCCACCGATCAGGATGCCCCATGGCACGAGATTGGTCGACGCATCGCTGCAGTCGAAATTGCGATAGCCGATGTAATGCCCGAGGCCATTGACCACGCCGGCAGCCCAGATCGGAATCCACATCATCTGCACCGCCCAGATCGTGAGTCCGAGCGGACCGAAGGCGACGAGGTTGATGATCAGCATCAAGGAAATACCCACCACCGAACGCCGATAGACGTGGCGTTCGATCCAGTCGTCCGGCGTGCCGTGACCGTAACGCTGCAGGGTTTCCTTGTTGTTCGCTTCGGCGCGATACAACTCGGCACCTTCGAACAAAACCTTGCGGATACCGCGCGTCTGCGGGCTGTGCGGATCCTCGGCCGTCTCGCACTTGGCGTGATGCTTGCGGTGGATCGCGGCCCATTCGCCAGTCACCATGCCGGTGGTGAGCCACAGCCAGAGGCGGAAGAAATGGCTTGGAAGCGGATGCAGTTCAAGCGCGCGATGCGCCTGATGACGATGCAGATAGATGGTGACGGAAGCAATGGTGATGTGGGTCAGCACCAGGGCGACAACGACATACCCCCACCAGGGGAGCTCGAACAACCCGGAATACATGCGTAAAAAGTCCTTATGCGAGAACAGCTTGCTGCCCGAATTCTACGTGAGGCGAGCCGAGAGACGAAGCACTCGACCCGCCAGACTGGAAAGAAACCCGTCAATCGGGGGGCAACGCCGATTGGACAACGGAAATCGCAGGAAGTGGCGCGAGCACCCGAATTTCGCGTTGCGGATACGGAATGCCGATACCGGCGAGCTTGAACCGACGCCACACCTCAAGGTTGATATCGGAGGTAATCGCGAGCGTGCCCTCCTGCGGATCGGCAATCCAGCAGCCCAGACGCAGGTTGATGCCGTTGTCGCCGAAGCCGGTAAGGAAGGCTTTCGGTTCGGGATCCTGCAGCACCCGGGGCTGTGCTGCGGCGACTTCGATCAGGATGGCCATCGCCCGCTCCAGGTCAGCGTCATAAGCCACCTGGAACAACAGCGGCAGCGCCACCTTGCTGTCACTGAAGGTCTCGTTCTGCACCACCGAGCCGACCAGGACCTCGTTGGGCACGATGGACTCGATGCCGCTCGGCGCCCGGATCACCGTGTAGCGCGTGGTGATCTCCTTGACGATGCCGCGCTCGGCACCGACTGAAATCAGATTGCCGATACGCAGCGATCGGTCGATCAGGATGATGAAGCCGGACACGTAGTTCGCCGCGATCTTCTGCATGCCGAAGCCGAGCCCGACACCCAGTGCGCCACCAAACACCGACAGCGTGGTCAGGTCGATGCCGACCATCGGCAGGGCCACCAGGAAGGCGACCAGAATCAGCAGTGCCTTGGTCACCCGGGTCAGTACCACCCGGACGCTGGCGTCGATCCCGGTGGCGGCGGCCAGCTTGCGTTCAAGCGTGCCGGCCACCCACATCGCCAGCAGCAGGGTCAGCAACACCATGACCATGCCCTTCATCAGGGTCCACGCCGATAGCTTTTGCCCACCCAAAGTGAAGGACATCGCCTTGAGCCCGTCGATGACGTCGGGCAACCAGCCCACAATGTGCAGCGCCACCACACTCCACGCAATGGTGGCAAAAACCTTCTCGAATGCACCCAGCCAGCTCGAGCGTCCCACCGCCTGACGCAAGGCGAAGACCACGAAGCGGATCACGGCGAGCGATGTCAACAGCGGCACCGCAAGATCAAGCAGCTCCACGGGCTGATAGCGCGCGAGCACCCAGCGCCCGATCACCACCAGCACCAGCGCCGCCAACGGAAACAGCACCCGCTTGGCACCGTGTTGGCCAAAGTAGCGTGCAGACCTCACGTCTTCCGCCCCGGATTGGTGCAAGCGCTGGTCCGCCGCGCGCTGGATCAACCAGCCGACGGTCAGCGCAATTCCAATGACTGCCAGTTGCAGGAGCACGGCAGTCTGGCTGAGCTCCATGCTCGCCAGCGCAAACAGCGCGGAGAGTTCGGAGGAATTGGCACTTTCCGGCATGTTCAGGGCTTCCACGGAAGTCGGGTGATCGGCGTGGCCTGCGCCCGATGGCGCAGCCAGTTGTCACGATAGGCGCGCGCCAGCGGGCAATGTCCGCGCAGTACCAGCAGGTTCTCCGAATTGCGGTTCTGAGCCGACCAGGTGAAATTGTAGGAACCGGTCACCACGTTGCACCCCGGCCCTTCGGCATCGGCAATCAAAACCTTGTTATGCGCCGCCCGGTAGCGGGTCTCGAACGCCACCGGCACCCCGGCAGCGAGCAGGCGCGGCACCACATTGCCCTTGTCGCGCCGGTTCATGTCGCCATCGGCCAGCACCTCGACGCGCACACCGCGCCGGTGCGCCACAACCAGTGCGTCTGCAAATTTCTTGCTCGTGAGGGCATAGGCCTGCACCCGCAGGCTCTTGCGCGCACCCTTGATCACGCCCAGCAGCAAGGCTTCGGGGTCGTCCCAGGGAGAGAAGGCCAGCTCGATCTCACCCTGCGCGCGAAAAGTCTGCGACGCCCCGGCGGCAGCCGCCCAAAGCATCAGGACGAGCGCAATGCCGCCGCGCCGCCATCGATCAGGCATCGGCCGTGCGTTCCAGCACGGCGGCAAAGAAGCCGTCGGTATCGTGCTCGTTCGGGGACAGGCGCAAGCGTTCGCCGATGGCAAGCGTCACCCCCTGGCGCTCCAGTACCTCCTTGGCCGAAACGGCCTTGAAGCCCGGATGCGTCGCGAGGAAAGCGTCGACCACGCCGTCGTTTTCCTCGGCCAGCAGGCTGCAGGTGGCATAGACCAGGCGCCCACCCGGTTTGACCAGACGCGCGGCAGCCGACAGGATGGCACCCTGCTTGGCCACCATCTCGTCGACCGACTCGGGCGTCTGCCGCCATTTAAGATCGGGGTTGCGGCGCAGGGTGCCGAGCCCGCTGCACGGGGCGTCGACGAGTACCCGGTCGGCCTTGCCCGCAAGGCGCTTCACCTTGGCGTCATTCTCGTGCGCGATCAGCACCGGATGGACGTTGGACAAACCGGCGCGCGCCATCCGCGGCTTGAGCTTGGCCAACCGCTTTTCCGACACGTCGAAGGCATAAAGGCGTCCGGTGGAGCGCATCATCGCCCCAAGCTGCAGGGTCTTGCCGCCGGCACCGGCGCAAAAATCGATTACCAGCTCACCACGCTTGGGCTGGACCAGCAGGCCGAGCAACTGACTGCCCTGATCCTGCACCTCGAAACTGCCATCCAGAAACAGCGGATGCTTTTGCAGTGCGGGCTTGCCATCGAGGCGCACCCCTTGCGGCGACAGGGTGGATCGCTCAGCCCCGAAGCCTTCCTCGCGCAGACGGGCGAGCAAGGTGTCGCGATCGGTCTTCAACAGGTTGACCCGCAGGTCGAGCGGTGCGGAGCGATTGAGGCCGTGCGCCAGTTGCAGCAGGGCGGCCTCGTCGTAGGACCCCAGCAGCCGGTCGGCGAGCCAGTCGGGCAGATCGGCGCGCTCGGCAAGCGTGCCTTCCTCCAGCGTTGCCGACTTGATGGTCTCGATCCAGGTGCGTTCGGTCGCCGAGGCCAGGCCCTCGAACTGGCGCATCGGCCAGCCTTCGCCACGCGCCAGCCAGGCCAGCAGCAACTGCCGTGGGGTGGCATTTGCCCCGGCCAGGCGGCGCAGCCAGCGCAGCCGGCGCACGATGCCATAGACCGTTTCGGCGATGAAACCGCGATCACGATGACCGAGGTCGCGGTTTTCGCGGAAGTGCCGCGACAGCACCGCGTCGGCCGGATGCTCGAAAGACAGCACGGTGCCAAGCACCTGGGTAGTCTGGATGATGAGACCGCGCGAGATCGCCTCGGCCGCCTTGACTGGTTTCTGCATGATGTCCGTTCAGTTGATGTGGAGGTCAGCCAGCGGGAATGCCGGCACTTCCTCTTTGAGTTCGATAATTTCGGATCTTTCCGTCGTTTTGCCGGGGACTTCCCCCGGCGGAGAGAGGCGCAACTGGATCGCCTGATGATCCAGCACCTCGCCCTTGTCATCCACCAGCCGGATACGTACCGGCAACATGCCGTAATTGCGCGCCAGCCAGATATCGATGGTCAGTGTTCCATCTTCGGCCTGCGCCCGCAGGCGTAGCGTTTCGAGTTGTCCGATGGGCAAGCGCAAACCCTCAGTGCCCACCGCCTCCAGCAAGGCGAGCTTGGCGTCCTTGTTGCTCACGACGGTAAGCGTTCGCGGCAACCCGGCGCTGCCAACGATGCCGATCTGATGCCACAGGCTGAGCACGTCCTGATCGCCCGGCTGCAGCGTGGACGTGCGCCGCTCGCGCTCGCCGCGGCGAATGCTCACGCGCGCATTGTCCCAGTCGAACACCGCGGTTTCCAGCTCCTTGCGCTGTTGCGCCACTGAAAAGTGCTCCGGCTTGAGCCCTTGCGGGCCGAGTTCGCCCTCGCTCTTCTGTACATAATGAAAGCCGCGCAGCAGGGCGGCGACACCCGTGGTTTCGAGCGTAAGCCGCATCCGGTAGCGTGTGCCATCGTGCGACCAGTCGTGACGTGCCTCACCAACCTGCAGCCCACCGCTGCCAAGCAGCACCCGAAACACAATCTCACCCTGTGCGGGCCAGCCATCGATGTCGAACGCCTCCGCAGGCGCGGCCGGCGAACTGACGGCCTGAGCGAGTTCGGCAGGAATCGGCGCGGGCACTTCGACGGGCGGTAAAACATCTGGCATGGCGTCGCTGAGCACGGGCTCGGCAGGGGCCACCGCCGCCATCGCGACGGGAGCTGGCTTCTGCTTTTGCGGCTTCGGCAGCGAAGGCGTTTGTGCAAGCGGCTGCGGCATTGGCGCGGGGATCGGTTTTGCCACGCTGATCTCGACCGGCACCGTGAGTGGTCGCAAGGTGGCTTGCAAGACAGGTTCCGCCGGGGAAAGCGGCGCCTCCCCCCACGACCAGTCTGCCGTGCCAAGCATGGCAGCATGCGCCAGCACCGACACTCCCAGCGCCACGATCAGGCTGCGCTCGATCATCTCAGGCCCGGCGTCAGCCGGACACCTCCTCAAGCGGCGGCACGCTCCACCCCGCCGCAGCTTGATGGGCGTTGGCGATCGCAACCCGGCCGTCAGCACCGATCGCAACCCGACCGTCGACAAACCAGCGCACTGCCTGCGGGTAGATCCGATGTTCCTGCTCGAGCACGCGCGCGGCAAGGCGAGCCTCGTCGTCATCCGGGCGCACCGGCACCACTGCCTGCACGATGATGGGGCCGCAATCCAGCGTCGGGGTCACGAAGTGCACGGTGGCGCCATGCACCCGCACCCCGGCCTCGAGCGCACGGCGGTGGGTGTGCAGCCCGGGAAAGGCCGGCAGCAGCGACGGGTGAATGTTGATCAACCGGCCTGTGTAGTGACGCACGAAATCGTCCGTGAGCACCCGCATGAAGCCGGCCAGCACCACCAGATCGGGTTGATGCAGATCGATGGCAGCCGCGAGCGCGGCATCGAAGCGGGTACGATCGGGATACGCGGTGTGATCGACAACTGCCGTCGAAATGCCATGCGAGGCGGCAAAGGCCAGCCCCTGCGCATGCGGACGGTTACTGATGACCGCGGCGATGCGCAGGTTCGGGATCGCGGCACGCACGATCGCTTCCATGTTGCTGCCACGACCGGAAACCAGAATAACGATGGACTTCATGACTCTCTGAAAGGGAAGCCGATGTATTCAATACACCGGCAGGAATACGGCGGTCGCCAGGTTCTGGACCACACGGGTCACGTTACGTTCGGTTTTCTCTTCGACCACATCGGAAAGCACCTCGAGCTGGCCGATCACACGCCCGAACTCACGCTCGAAGCTGAGATTGCTCACTGCACCGACCTCGTTTGACAGCACCAGCAGATTGCCCTTGGCGTCACGCGCGTTGGCCAGCTTCCACGCTGCGATCTCGACGTTGCGGGCCGCATTGTAGAGGTGCTGGGCGTCAAGATCATCCAGAAGGTAAAACTCTTCGCGATCGCCGAAGGCCGATTGCACCATGCTGGCCAGGCCGACGACATAGGCCAGGACCCGGTCGCCGCGAAAATCGGGATGCAGCGCGATGGTGAGCGCATCGACATCGCGCCGGTAGCCAAGCGACTCGAGACGCCAGCCGTGCTGAACGTCGAAGATGCGCGCGACCGCCGCCTCCACGCTGGCTGCATCGGATTTACGCCATTCGCGCGGGTTGCGTTTGTAAAGTTTTTCCGCCAGCCGGCGCAGGCTGGCAAAAATACGTTGCTGATGCGCCTCGGCAAAGCGATTGAAATCGGACTTCATCAAATGCTGCGGCGCGAACCCGGGCAGGCGCCCCGCCTTTGGCCCTGACTTTGGCCCCGTACCTGGCGACGAACAGGCGACCAGGCCGGCCGCGAGTATCGCCAGCGTCAGTCCTTTAAAGGCGCTGCGCTCAACCGTCATTGCGGCCCCATTTGAAAACTGTCACCGGGTCTCCCCCGTTGATTTGCCCCAAATCATACCGGATCGGCATCCAGCGCAACGAATCGGCTCGCACACAGGGGGATCATCAATGCAGTCGACCAAGGGGTGGCAGCCCGCGCTGATCACCTGAGCGCAACACGGGCTGCCCCGCTCCTTCGCCACCGTATAATCGTAGTCCGTCGCGCCAACCTGTTCCCGGCCATGCCCTCCATACACCGCCTGTCCGACCTCCTCGTTAACCAGATCGCTGCCGGCGAGGTGGTCGACCGCCCGGCCTCGGTCCTCAAGGAAGTCCTGGAGAATGCCGTGGATGCCGGCGCACGCGCGATCGAGGTCCAGCTCGAGCAGGGTGGCGTGCGCCGCATCCGGGTAAGCGACGACGGCTGCGGCATCGCGCGCGACGAACTTGCCCTGGCGCTGGAGCGTCACGCCACGAGCAAGATCGCGAGCCTCGACGATCTCGAGCGGGTCGGCACCATGGGCTTCCGCGGAGAGGCCCTGGCAGCGATTTCGGCCGTCGCACGGACCACCATCACCAGCCGCGCCGAAGATGCCGGCCACGCCTGGCGGATCGACGGCGACAATCGCGAACCGA
Organism: Azoarcus sp.; assembly: GCA_030656215.1. Classification (GTDB taxonomy): domain Bacteria; phylum Pseudomonadota; class Gammaproteobacteria; order Burkholderiales; family Rhodocyclaceae; genus Parazoarcus. The sequence continues at coordinate 19,226 of JAUSOD010000008.1, read as the reverse complement.
CCCCCGCCGCGCTCAACCAGGGTACGGTGGTGGAGGTGGCCGACCTGTATTACAACACCCCGGCCAGGCGCAAATTCCTCAAGTCGGAAGGCACCGAATACGCCCACTGCGACGACATGTTCCGCCGGGTCGCCCTGGCGCGGCCGGATGTCGGCATGCAACTGAGCCACAACAGCCGGGTGGTGCACCGCCTGCCGCCGGGCGAACCGATCCGTCGCGTGGCGGCGCTGATGGGCGACGACTTTCTCGAGCACGCCCGCGAGGTGCGAGCCGAGGGCGGCATTCTCGGCCTCACCGGCTTCGCCTCGCTCCCCGCCTACTCACGCACCAGCCGCGATGCCCAGTACTTTTTTGTCAATGGCCGCTATGTGCGCGACAAGCTGCTCACCCATGCCGTCCGCCAGGCCTATACCGACATCCTGCATGGCAGTCGCCATCCGGCCTATGTGCTGTTTCTCGAGCTCGATCCGGCGGGCGTCGATGTAAACGTGCATCCGGCCAAGATCGAAGTGCGCTTTCGCGATGCGCGCGCGGTGCATCAATTCGTGTTCCATGCGGTGAGCCGCGCGTTGGCGGAGTCCGGCGCCGGGCGTGCGCTGGAAGACGCGCTCAATGCACCGCGCAACGAACCCGCCGAAGCGGCGCACGCAGCTCCCGAATCCGGGGCGCCCCACCCTGCCCCGGCCTACGCCCGCGCAGGGGGAAGTGGCTGGCAGCGTCCGGTGCAAGGGCAACTTGCGATGGACTCGGCCAGCCGCTCCTATTTCGAATTTGCCACCAGCGCACGACCGAACGATGCACCGTTTCGCCAGGATGCCAGCCCGTCAGCCCCATCCTGGCCCTCGCCACAGCCACTGCCCGCGGGCGATGCGGGCGATGCCGGCGCGCCGCTGGGCTATGCGGTCGCGCAATTGCATGGCGTCTACATCCTCGCGCAGAACGCCCGGGGGCTGGTGCTGGTGGACATGCACGCTGCCCACGAACGCATCCTTTACGAGAAGCTCAAGACCGTTCTCGATGGCACCCCCGCGGTGCAGCGCCTGCTGATTCCGGCGGTGTTTTCGATCAGCGCGAAGGACATGGCGGTGGTCGAGGAAAGTACCGAGGTGCTCGCCCGCATGGGCTTTGAAGTGGCGCCTGCCGGCCCGCACGAACTGGCGGTGCGCAGCGTACCCGCCTTGCTCGCCAGCGCGCCGGTGGCGGAACTGGTACGCAAGCTGCTGGAAGAACTGCGCGAGTTTCCTGCATCGGAGGTAGCCACCGCACGGCGCAACGAATTGCTCGCCACCATGGCTTGCCACGGCGCAGTGCGTGCCAACCGGCAACTCACCCTGCCGGAGATGAATGCGTTGCTGCGCGACATGGAGGCCACCGAGCGCGCCGACCAATGCAACCACGGCCGCCCGACCTGGACTCAGCTCACCATGGCCGATCTGGACCGCTTTTTCATGCGCGGCCAATAAACCGGAGGCCCGTCAGAAGCGAAGCTCAGAGTGACCCCAAAGCCGGGCAGCACAACGACCAGACCGTAACAGCCGGGCCCTGCTCAGGCGCTATAGACCAACACCCCGACCACCACCGCGGCCACCGTCGCCCAGCCCAGGCGGTCGATGTAGCGGTGCAGCACTGCCTCCATCCGCGCCCCGCCCCAGGCCATCAGCGCCGCCACGAGAAAGAAGCGCGCCCCCCGCCCCACCAGTGACGCCAGCGCAAAAGGAAGCACGGCCATGGACAGGGCGCCGGCAGCGATCGTAAATACCTTGTACGGAATCGGCGAAAAGCCGGCGACGAACACCGCCCAGAACCCCCACTCGCCAAACCAGCTCACCGCAACCTCATAGCTGCCCCAGTAGCGACTGCTGCGCAACCAGGGCTCGATCATTTCGAAGGCGTAGACCCCGATCAGATAGCCGAACAGCCCGCCCGCCACCGATGTCAGCGTGGTGAGCAGTGCGAACCACAGCGCCCGCTTCGGGTTGGCGAGGCTCATCGGGGCGAGCATCACATCGGGCGGAATCGGGAAGAATGAAGACTCCGCAAAACTGAGCCCGCCCAGAAACCACGGTGCGTGCCGGTGCCGCGCCCACTGCATGGCGCGCTGATAGAGAGGCGAGAAAATCTTCACGAGAACATCCTTGCAATCGGGAGATCCGGCATCTGCCGGGAGCGGCCGTCATCATAGCCGTTTGTCGTGACAGCAAACGCAGGAAGATCAGCGCGAAGTGTCAGGGCAGCGCCCTTCAGGGTGGAACGGGCCGACGGTCGTCGGGCCGGGTGACATCGTCGGCTGCACGCCGGCGCGGTGCGGTTTCCGGCTGAGGCCGGGGCGATCGGGATGCATCCCCCGACAGCCGATATGGCGGCCGCTCGTCCCGTCCCGGTGCACCGGGACGCTCTGGCACGACCTCACCCGGCGGCCGGGGCGGACGCAGCACTGGCGGACGGTGCGGCGGTCGCGCCGGTACCACGATGTAGCGCCGACCTACAGGCTGACCATCGACATCGCACGGCTCACGATACCTGGCTTCGCATTCTGACTGCAGCGCTGCGCGCTCACGCTCGGCCTCATCGCGCTCCAGGCGCAGTGCCCGCTCCGTCTCCAGCTCGCGCTCCAGCCGCTCCAGCCGCTCGGCCTCGGAGGGGTCAGACGGCGCCGGCCGCGGCGGCATTACCGGCGCGGGCACCACGGTCAGCCGCCCGCGCGCATCAAGCGGCTCGGCCCGCACGCCCGGTGGCGGCAGGTTGCCATAGTTGACCCGGCCGTCCCGGTCTTTCCAGCGATAGACGACTGCATCGTCGGCGATTGCCCCCGATGCAAAAAGCACTCCGAACATCCAGACCAGCGACGCATGGTTCATCACTTCCTCCCGCACCTCGTTCCCGCTCGCGCAGGCGGCACCGAGGCAGGTGTGCAGCCAAGAGTACTGCACTTGCCCGGATCGGCGTAAAGCAAAGCGCAACAAGTATTTGCCGCGAGCCAGGCCACTCAAAAATCATATGAAAAAGTATTGCAGGACACCGCCTGAGCCCGCAGAATCGGCCCTTTGCAGAAACGACAACGGCGCCTCGGACCCGCCCTTGCGTTGAAATCGTGGCAGGTCGGCCCGATTCGGCCCGTGCCCGCATTAGCGGGCAATCCGGTCACCGGTCACCGGCCACCAGCCACACAACGAATTTCATTCACCACATCGAGCGAGTCGCGCCCAAACGGACCATGGCCGAACATCCCCCAACACCGCTGTCACTGAAGATGGTCCTGATCGTACCCTACGTGGTGCTGGTCGTTGCGTTGGCCCTTGCCGTCGGGATCCTTTCTTACTCGGCAGGCAGCCGGGCGGTCGCGACGGTGTCGGAACACCTGCTGCTCGAGACCGTCGGCCGCATCGCACAGGCGGTTGACCGGCATATCGTCGGCTCGGGCGCCGTGCTCGAATCCGCCTTTCCCGACGGCATGGCCGCCCCGACCACCATCGAGTCCGAGTTCCACGAACTGCGCACCCGGTTCTGGATCGCGACCTCCCTGCACATCGACCCCAACAACTATGTCTATTACGGCAACGAGTCGGGCCAGGGCCTTGGGCTTTACCGCCACTCGGTACAGGACGCCGAGCTGCGCATGAAGATGAAGTCCGACGAGCACCGCGCGATTTATCGCTTCAGCGGAATCGACGGCCCCCTGAATTTCGAGCGCCGTGAGACCAGGCTGTTCGACCCCCGCACCCGCCCCTGGTACGCCGATGGAAAGCGTACCCCTGGTCACACCTGGACCTCGGTGTACATCGACTTCGGCACCCGCGAGCTGGTGGCGACCCGTGCCCGCCGCGTCCTTGCCGCCTCCGGTGCGTTCGAGGGCGTAGTGGCCACCGACGTATCACTGCGTGCGCTGAACGATTTCGTCGGCACCCTCGAAGTCTCACCCAACGGCATTGCATTCATCATTGAGCAGGACGGCAACCTGATCGCCTCTTCGACCAGCCCTAACATGCGCAGTCTGCCAGACGGAGGAAACGCCCGACTGAAGGCCACTGACAGTGAGCACCCACTGCTGCGGGCTTCGTACAAGCTGGTCCAGGAGCGGCTCGGCGCGCCCGATGCCACCGCGCTGCCCCGCGTGCTGACTTTCATGACCGATGAAGGCGACGAAATCCACGTAGCCTTCGACCGCATCAAGGACAATGCCGGGCTGGAATGGATCACCATCGTGGCAATGCCGACCAGCGATTTCATGGCTGGCGTCACCGAGAACGTCACCCGTACCGTGCTGCTTGCCGCCGCAGCGGTAGCACTGGCGATCTTGATCGGTTTCCGCATTCTGGCCTGGGTGGCCAGCGACCTGCGGCGTATCTCCGAGGCGGCGCGTAAGGTTGGAGACGGCGAACTCGATGCACCGGTCGGTGTGCAGCGCAGCGACGAAATCGGCGAACTCGCGCGCAGTTTCGAAGCCATGCAGGAACGCCTGCGCACCGACAAGCTCACCGGACTGGCCAATCGAGATGCCTTCCTGCAGCGACTGCGAAAACGCATCACGCTTGCAAACAACGACCGCCGCAGCACCCTGTTCGGTGTGCTTTTCATCGATCTGAACCGGTTCAAGCAGGTCAACGACCAGTACGGACACGACGCCGGCGACCTCGCCCTGCAGGAAATCGCCGAGCGCTTGCGCGACAATGTCCGAGCGGGCGATCTGGTGGCACGTTACGCCGGTGACGAATTCGTGGTGCTGCTCGACCAGGTCGCCAGTCGCGACGCCGTCGGCCATATCCGGCGCCAGATCGAGGAAGTGCTGCGCCAACCGCTCACTGCGATCGAATCGGAGGGAACCGAGCCGATCAGTGTCGGAGGGGCAATCGGCGAAGCGCTCTACCCCGCGGATGGCTCCGATGCCGAAAGCCTGCTCAAGAGCGCCGACCGGGCAATGTATGTGCACAAATTTGCCGAACGCAGCGAACACAGCGACCTCCCCGACTGAAACCACATTTATCCACAGACAGGGTAGATAAGACACGGGACAAGCTGTGGACAAGTCATGCAAGTCACTGAGCAGCATCACCTCGATACGGCCGCACATAAATTGCGCACACGCGCCGCGGTGGATCTGAGATGCGCCTCAGGGCAAAACCCGCTCGCGCAGGAAGGACGGAAACCGCGGCTGACCCTTGCGTGTCAGTTCGCGGTAGCGGTAGGTGATGGTCGTTCCGATCGCGGGTGGCTGCCTGCGCTGGAGGTCCGAGAACCCGGTACCGATGCGAAAGCGGCGCCCGTCCGGTGCCTCGACCTCCAGGGCACCGAGCATGCCCAGGTACTTCCCCTTGCCTGGCACATGCGCCACCACGCGGGCCTCGTCGTCGAGCCATGGCACGTACTTCAGCAAGGCATCGCTGCGCCCCGCCGTCCTTTGCGCATCGGCGCGGTGCAACATCAGGCCCTCCCCGCCACCTGCCACCACGTGGTCAAACAGGTCCCGAAGGGCTTTCCGGTCGAGAACGCGCTGCTGCCGGACCACCTGTAGCCACGGCAGATCTGCGTCGCCAACAACACCCTCCATCGCCGCAAGTCGGTCAGTAAAACTACCCGGGTGATCGGGCAAGTCGAAGATCATGTAACTGACCCGGCGCCAGCCCGTGTCATCCGGCACCTGCCTGCGCACCACGCCAACAAGCTCCTCAAAGCGGCGACGACCGATCCACAGCTCACCATCGAGCGCCTGCTGCGGCAGGCCGGCAAGGAACCAGTCCGGCGCGGCAACTGCCTGACCGCTGCGAAACCGCAGTTGCTTGCCGTCCCACAACGCACGGACCCCGTCGAGTTTCTCACTGACCCAGTAGGCGCCAGGATCGATGCCCTCGTGAAAGCGCTCGGCCAGCATCGCCGACGGTCCGGTCGAGCAGACATTGGAAGGCCAGGCGGCAAGCATCATTGCTGCGAAGCAGATCATCAGGCAGATGCGGCGTAAGTCGATTTTCACCATGGCGACCTCTTCGAGAACGATCGAATAATGCCATTGAAGTATTCCGGACAGAAAACCAAAGCGTGACCGCAGCGCAGGTTAAAGACGGATGGCGCGACCTGCCGGCACCAGCGCAAGCATCGCAATACCGAAAACGGCAAGGCGCGGGGATAATGCGGGTCCGCTCACCCCCAGACCACCGATGACCGACGCCGGACTTCCACCCGCCCTGCTGCTGCTCGGCCCCACCGCCAGCGGCAAGACGGCCTGTGCCTTAGCACTGGCGCGCGAACTGCCGATCGAGATCATCAGCGTCGACTCTGCGCTGGTCTATCGCGACATGGACATTGGCACCGCAAAGCCGAGCGCTGAAGAGCAGGCGGTGTGCCCGCACCACCTGATCGATATCGTGAGTCCGGAAGAGAGCTATTCGGCGGCACGCTTTCGCAGTGATGCCCTGCGACTGATGGGCGAGATCACCGCACGCGGACGAATTCCCCTGCTTGCCGGCGGCACCATGCTCTACTTCAAGGCCTTGCGCGACGGACTATCAGAGCTGCCCGAGGCCGATAGCGCTATTCGCACCGAGATCGACGAAGCCGCCCGCACCCACGGCTGGCCCGCCGTCCATGCCGAACTCGCGCGCCTCGACCCCGACGCGGCCGCCCGGCTCGAGCCGACCGACTCGCAGCGCATCCAGCGCGCACTCGAGATCGTGCGCATCACCGGCCGCCCGCTGGCCGAGAGCTACGCCCGCCGCGAGGTGGCACCACCGCCCTTCCGCCTGCTGTCGATTGCCCTTGCTCCGTCCGAGCGCGGCGTACTGCATGAACGCATCGCAGAACGTTTCGAGCTGATGCTCGCCGCGGGTCTGATCGACGAAGTCGATCGGCTGCGTACACGCTATCGACTTGATCTCGCCATGCCCTCGATGCGCTGTGTCGGCTATCGTCAGGCATGGGAATACCTGGATGGCGCGGGCGATCTCGAGCAACTCCGCTTCAAGGGCATTGCCGCCACCCGCCAACTGGCCAAGCGCCAGCTCACCTGGCAGCGTCAGTTTCGCGAAACATGGCCGGCACTGGTCGAGCTCGACTGCCTGCGCTCAGACCTTGCTACCGCCGTGCGCGATACTGTGCTCGGCCGACTTGACACCTGATCACTGAAACAAACCTGGAAAGTACTCACATGGATGAACAAATCATTGCCGATGTAGGCCAGTGGCTCGACGAAGTCGTGATCGGCCTCAACCTGTGTCCCTTTGCCGCCCGACCGCGCGCGGAAAAGCGGGTGCGGATCTGCGTCAGTCACGCGACTACCGACGAAGCCCTGCTTGACGACATGCAGGCCGAACTCGAGCGCCTGTCCGATGCGTCGCCGGCGGAGATCGAGACCACCCTGCTGGTGATTCCCGACATGCTCGCCAGCTTCGAGGACTACAACCAGTTCCTCGATCTGGTCGATCTGTGGGTCGAGCAGTTCGGCTGGGAAGGCGACATGCAGGTGGCGAGCTTTCACCCCAACTATCAGTTTGCCGAAACCGAGCCCGACGACGCCGGCAACCTTACCAACCGCTCGCCGTGGCCCATGCTGCATCTGATCCGGGAGGACAGCCTGGAGCACGCACTGGAACACTTCCCCGACGCAGAAGGCATCCCGGAACGCAATATCAAGCGCATGGAAGCGCTGACGGCCGACGAACGCCGCCGCCTTTTTCCTTATCTTTTCGGCTGAACGGGCAACAGCACCACCCGGGTGCCGGCCAGCCGGTCGTGCAGAAACTGTCGATCGGGGTCGAAAACGGCCCAGATCAGACCGACCCCACCCACCAGAACCGAGGGCCACGACAGCGCATACCGCAGCCAGCCGCGCACCTTGTCCGGGTTGCGGCCGTCATCGGCATTCACCAGTTTCAGCCGCCACGTCTGCATCGCCAGAGTCTGCCCATGACGGTGCCAGTACCACACAAAGTAGAAACCGAGCACCAGGAACACATGCAGCCACGCGAGCCAGCCCGGCGGTGTGAACCCCAAACCCAGGCCGAGCAACAGGTAAGGCACCATGAATGTCAGCGCCAAAACGCCGAGCAGGAGCATGGATTCGTAAAGCATGCTGGCCAAGCGGCGGCGCAAGCCGGCCAGTTCGACAACCATGGGCGTGGCGGCGGTGGTTTGCACGACCGCTGCCGCCGTTTTCTTGCGTGTTCGACTCATCGGGATCCATTTACTGTGCTTGAAGTGCCACATCCGAATGACGTGGCGGCCTTGCATGATTGCGCCCTGATCAGCATCGCGCACGGCATGATCAAGGATGCGCAGGTTGATTGCACGTCTTTCGACGCGATAAGGGAGCGCTTGGCATCTTGCGCCGCAGACCGACAGAAAAACGCTTGAGGAAACATGGCCCTCTGCCAAACGGCGGGCTGCATGCCCAGCCTTGACCAAACGCCCCCTGACCGAGTACTGTTCTCCGTTTCTTCAAACGTAATACAAGGCGAGCTTGCGATGGTGCTGACTGGAGCGGAAATTGTAATCAGGTGCCTGCAGGAAGAAAAGGTCGAGTATGTGTTCGGTTACCCGGGTGGTGCCGTACTGTATATCTACGACGCCCTTTTCCAGCAGGAGGCAGTCCGCCACATTCTGGTGCGCCACGAGCAGGCCGCGGTACACGCAGCTGACGGCTTTGCCCGCAGCACGCAAAGTGTCGGCGTCGCGCTGGTCACCTCCGGCCCGGGCGCAACCAATGCGGTCACCGGTATCGCGACTGCATTCTGCGACTCGATCCCGATGGTGATCATCTCTGGTCAGGTGCCGACGGCAGCCATAGGCCAGGACGCCTTCCAGGAAGTCGACACCGTGGGCATCACCCGCCCCTGCGTGAAGCACAACTTCCTGGTGAAGGACGTGCGCGACATCGCAGCCACGATCAAGAAGGCATTCTACCTGGCGAAGACCGGCCGTCCCGGCCCGGTGCTGGTCGATATCCCCAAGGACATCACCATCGCCAAGTGCGAGTTCGAGTATCCGAAAGAGATCTCGATGCGCTCGTACAACCCTGTCGTCAAGGGCCACCAGGGCCAGATCAAGAAGGCCGTGCAGTTGCTGCTCGAAGCCAAGCGCCCGATGATCTACGCCGGTGGCGGCGTGGTGCTGTCCGACGCGGCAGAGCAGCTGACCAAGCTCACCCGCCTGCTCGGTTACCCGATCACGACCACCCTGATGGGCCTCGGCGGCTATCCGGCGAGCGACCGTCAGTACCTGGGCATGCCCGGCATGCACGGCACCTACGAAGCCAACATGTCGATGCACTACTCCGACGTGCTGCTGGCCGTGGGTTCGCGCTTCGACGATCGCGTGATCGGCGACCCGAACAATTTTGCCGAAGAGCCGCGCAAGATCATTCATATCGACATCGACCCATCGTCGATCTCCAAGCGGGTACGTGTCGATGTCCCCATCGTGGGTGACGTCAAGGACGTGCTCGACGAGATGATCCGTCAGCTCGAAGCCGGCCCGGCCCGGCCCGACATCAGCGCTTGGTGGAAACAGGTCGAAGACTGGCGCAGTCGCAAGTGCATGGACTACACCAACTCCGACACCATCATCAAGCCGCAATTCGTCGTGCAGAAGCTGTGGGAAGTCACCGGCGGCGACGCCTATATCAGCTCCGATGTCGGCCAGCATCAGATGTGGGCCGCGCAGTACTACCGCTTCGACAAGCCGCGGCGCTGGCTCAACTCTGGCGGCCTCGGCACCATGGGTGTAGGCATGCCCTACGCGATGGGCGCACAACTTGCGCACCCCGGCGCCACCGTGGCCTGTATCACCGGTGAAGCATCGATCCAGATGAACATCCAGGAGCTCTCGACCTGCAAGCAGTTCCGCCTGCCGATCAAGATCTGCAACCTGAATAACCGCTATCTGGGCATGGTGCGCCAGTGGCAGCAGCTGTTCCACGGCCAGCGCTACTCCGAGTCCTACATGGATTCGCTGCCCGACTTCGCCAAGCTCGCCGAATCCTATGGCCACGTCGGTATCCGCATCGACAAGCCTTGCGATGTCGAGGGCGCGCTGCGCGAAGCCTTCACCACGCACAAGAACGATCTCGTGTTCCTCGACTTCCAGGTCGATCAGACGGAAAACGTGTATCCCATGGTACGCGGCGGCAAGGGTCTCACCGAGATGATCCTGTCGGCCGAAGACCTGTGATCCGCGCCTCAGTCCAGTCCCCCCTCTGAATCCAGGACCGTAACCATCATGCGTCACGTCATTTCCCTGCTGATCGAAAACGAATCCGGCGCGCTGTCGCGCGTCTCCGGACTGTTCTCCGCGCGCGGCTACAACATCGAATCACTCACCGTGGCCCCGACCGAAGATGCGTCGATGTCGCGCATGACCATCGTCACCAGCGGCTCGGACGAAATCATCGAGCAGATCACCAAGCAGCTCAACAAGCTGATCGAAGTGGTCAAGGTGGTCGATATCTCGGAAGCCGCGCACATCGAACGCGAGCTGATGCTTATCAAGGTCCGTGCCACCGGCAAGGACCGCGAGGAGATCAAGCGCACCACCGACATCTTCCGCGCCCGCATTATCGACGTCACCGAAGCGTCTTACGTGATCGAGCTCACCGGCAACCAGGCCAAACTCGATGCCTTCATCGGCGCCCTTGATCCGACACTGATCCTCGAAACCGTGCGCTCCGGCGTATGCGGCGTCGGTCGCGGCGACCGCGTACTGAAACTCTGATTGAAACCCTGACCACCCCTCCCGCTGACTATCGCTCCCGCTGACTATCCCGCCCATTTTGCACCCGGCCGACTCGCCCTTATCATGTCGGCCGCCGGCAATCCCCAGCATCGCTATCTGAAAGGAAAACCATGAAAGTTTATTACGACAAGGACGCCGATCTCTCCCTCATCAAGGGCAAGAAGGTCACCATCGTCGGCTACGGCTCGCAGGGCCACGCCCACGCCCAGAACCTGAACGATTCCGGCGTCAAGGTCACCGTCGCCGTGCGCAAGGGCGGTCCCTCGTGGGACAAGGCCAAGGCCGCCGGCCTGAAGGTCGAGGAAATCGACAAGGCGGTCAAGGCTGCCGACATCGTCATGATCCTGCTGCCGGACGAGAACATCCCGCAGGTGTACAAGGAAAACGTCGAACCCAACATCAAGAAGGGTGGCGTGCTGGCATTTGCCCACGGCTTCAACGTGCATTACAACCAGGTCGTGCCGCGTGAAGACCTGGACGTGATCATGGTCGCCCCCAAGGGCCCCGGCCACACCGTGCGTTCCGAATATCTGCGTGGGGGCGGCGTGCCTTCCCTGATCGCGATTTATCAGGACAAGTCGGGCAAGGCCAAGGACATCGCACTGTCCTACGCCGCAGCCAACGGCGGCACCAAGGGCGGTGTGATCGAGACCAACTTCAAGGAAGAGACCGAGACCGACCTCTTCGGCGAACAGGCCGTGCTGTGCGGCGGTGCCGTCGAGCTGGTCAAGATGGGCTTCGAAACCCTGACCGAAGCCGGCTACGCACCCGAGATGGCCTACTTCGAGTGTCTGCACGAACTCAAGCTGATCGTCGACCTGATGTACGAAGGCGGCATCGCCAACATGAACTACTCCATCTCCAACAACGCGGAGTATGGTGAGTACGTGACCGGCCCCGAAGTCATCAACGAGCAGTCCCGTGCCGCGATGCGCAACGCCCTGAAGCGCATCCAGACCGGTGAATACGCCAAGATGTTCATCCAGGAAGGCAAGACCAACTACCCGAGCATGACCGCGCGTCGCCGCCTCAATGCCGAACACGCGATCGAGCAGGTCGGTGGTCAGTTGCGCGACATGATGCCGTGGATCAAGGCCAAGGCACTGGTCGACAAGTCGAAGAACTAAGACGGACTGTCCGGGTTCAGGAGGCCGGGGGCATCGCGCTCCCGGCCTTTTTCGTTTCAACGCACACTGCCCGCAACCCGCCATTGCCGATCTACGCCGGGACTGCTGTTAGAATCGTTTCATTGCGACACTGACTCCAAACTGTGGACCACCCCGACCGCATGCCCCTGATCACACCCGACAAGCGTCGCCGCGGCATTTACATCCTGCCCAACCTGTTTACGACTGCGGCGCTGTTCGCGGGCTTCTTTGCCATCGTGCAGGCCATGAACCAGCGCTTCGAGGTGGCCGCAGTCGCCATCTTCATCGCCATGGTGCTCGACGGATTAGACGGCCGCATCGCCCGCCTGACCCACACCCAGAGCGAATTCGGCGCCGAGTATGACTCGCTGTCCGATATGGTCTCGTTCGGCGCGGCGCCTGCGCTGGTTGTGTACGAGTGGGCGCTCAAGGACATGGGCAAGCTTGGCTGGATTGCGGCCTTCATCTACTGCGCTGGTGCCGCGCTGCGCCTGGCGCGCTTCAACACCAATATCGAAGTCGTGGACAAGCGCTACTTCCAGGGTCTGCCCAGTCCGGCCGCCGCCGCGCTGGTGGCGGGACTTGTATGGGTGGTGATCGACAACGGTATTTCGGGCAACGACGTGCGCTGGTACGCGTGCATCCTCACCATCTTTGCCGGCATCTCGATGGTCAGCAACGTGCTGTTCTGGAGCGGCAAGAGCATCAACCTGCGCAAGAGCGTGCCCTTCATCGTGGTGATCGCGCTGGTACTGGCTTTTGCACTGGTGTCCAGCTATCCGCCCGGCGTACTGTTCGCACTGTTCGTGGTGTATGCGCTGTCCGGTTACGTCGTCTACGCGATGCGCTGGGTAAAGCGTCGGCGCCGGTCGGCAGTCGGCAGCGCCACGGCGCCAATGCAGGACGCTGCGGACACGGAGTCGCCCTCCGATAAGGGTCCGAACTAGCCCCGTGGTCGGCAATCGCAAACAACGACAGGTAGCGACAGGCACGTTTCACATCGGCTTCACATCCGTTTGAACTTCGGCTGACACGGCAGGCATCACCATGGCGGAACTTGTTACCGGAGTTCCGCATGTCGCGTCCGTGGTCCCGCCTCCCCTCCGCCGCCCGGCTGAATCTCTTTCTGCTGCTGTCATGGGCGATCGCGGTCGTCCAGGTCCTCCTGTTTCAGACCTCACGCGAGTTTGGCGAAACCGTGGTCGCCAGCTGGAGTCTGGCCACCACGCTGACTTACGCCGGCTTCTACCTGTTGCCGACCGCCTTGCTTACTCACCTCGGCCTGCGCCTGCTGCGGATTCGCGGTGACAGCCCTGCAGCCGCACTGGCGATGGGCCTGATTGCAGTGGGGCTCGCCGGGCTCACCCAGGTGCTGCTTTTTGCAGACCGGCTGATCTACGGCATGTACGGCTTCCACATCAACGGCTTCGTCGTCGACCTGATTCTGACTCCGGGCGGGGTCGCCTCGCTCGGCGCCAGCCGCAGCACGGAACTGACAGCTACCGCCATTGTGCTGGCCTTGATCGCCGTGCAGGCAGGCGCCTGGCTGCTGGCACTGCGGACACCGCAGATCCACAAACCTGCGCGCATGCCGCGCTGGCGCTGGGTGCTGGCAGGCTTCCTCGCCCTCACCGTGAGCGAACGCATCGCTTACGGCTACAGCGCCATGGTGCACTACGAACCCATCCTCTTTGCCAGCGAACGCTATCCGCTGTATCTGCCCATGACCTTCGGCAAGACGGCACGCAAGCTCGGCTTTGTGGCGGCCGCGGACAACGCGGACAGCGTTCGGGTCCGCCACGGCGCGCTCGCCTATCCACGCGTCGCGCTCGAGGTCGTCGCACCGCAGAAGCCGCTCAATATCGTGTGGCTGGTTGCGGAGTCGCTGCGCTTCGACATGCTCGACCCGAAAATCATGCCCGAGCTCTGGTCCTTTTCAAACACCGCGCTACGCCTGGAGAAGCACTTCAGCGGCGGCAACATGACCCAGATGGGCGTGTTCTCGATGTTTTACGGACTCTATGGCAACAACTGGTTCCCCATGCTGTCCGCGCGGCGCGCGCCCGTGCTGATGGACGTACTGCAGCAGCAAGACTACCAATTCAGTCTGCACACCAGTCAACGCTTCACCTATCCGGCTTTCGACAAGACCGTGTTCGCCAACATGCGACCACAGGACCTGCACCCGATCGAAGGCGGCGCCCCGGCGTGGCAGCGCGATGTGCAAAACATCGACAACATGCTCGGCTTCATCGACGGACGTACCCCCACGCGTCCATTCATGACCTACATGTTCTTCGAATCGACCCATGCCAACTACGACTTCCCCGAGCAGGCAGCGATCGCACGCCCGTACATGGAGGACTTCAACTACATCACCACCGACCTTGCCGCCGGCATCGCCCCGATCAAGAACCGCTACATCAACGCGGCCCATCACGTCGATGCGCAGATCGGACGCGTGATCGACCATCTGCGCAAGAATGGCTTGCTCGAGAACACGGTCGTGGTCGTACTGGGCGACCATGGCGAGGAGTTCATGGAGATCAAGCGCTGGGGACACAGCGCCGAATTCAATCGCTTCCAGACCAGCACCCCTGCCGTCATCCACGTTCCGGGCGCCGCGCCGCGGGTGGTCACCGGCATCACCAGCCACCTCGACATCGCGCCGACGCTGCTGGCGCTGCTGGGCGTACGCAACCCGCCCGACGACTACTCCAACGGCCAGAACCTGCTCGCCACCGACTATCACCGCGAATATGCCGTAGCGGCGGACTGGAACCGGATCGCCTATATCGGCGAAGACTATAAAGTTGCCTTCCCGATCAACGCCACCGGCGCCGCGCGGCGCGAAGTGACCGACGGCAACGATCATCCGATTGCCGACGCGGCTGCTGTCCGTATGGCCATCCGTCAGCCAATGATCGAGATTATGGATACACTCACCCGCTTTACCCGCTCGCCCGGCTGAAGCGCCGGACAGGATGCCTCCATGCGGCTACTGCTGATCGAAGACAACCGCGACATCCTGGCCAACCTGGCCGATTACCTCACGCTCAAGGGCTACGAGACCGATTGCGCCCAGGACGGGCTCACCGGACTGCACCTCGCGGCGGTCAACCACTACGACCTCATCGTGCTCGACGTGATGCTGCCAGGCATGGACGGCTTCAGCCTGTGCCAGCGCCTGCGCGAGAGCGAACGCAGCGACACCCCGGTGATCATGCTCACCGCACGTGACGCGCTCGACGACCGCCTTACCGGATTTCGCGCCGGTGCCGACGACTACCTGACCAAGCCCTTCGCCCTGTCCGAACTCGCCGCGCGGATCGAGGCCGTACTCAAGCGCAGTCGCGGCGGCGGGCGACGCCTGCTCAAGGTGGCGGACCTGAGCTACGACCTGGATACGCTCGAGGTCACCCGTAACGGCCAGTTGCTGCACCTGGGACCGATTGCACTCAAGTTGCTCGCAGTGCTGATGCAGAAGAGCCCCGCGGTGGTGCGGCGCGAAGTGCTGGAAACGGCGCTGTGGGGCGACGAACCACCCGACAGCGACAGCCTGCGCAGTCATATCCATGCGTTGCGCCAGCAACTCGACAAACCTTTCCCCTCGCCCCTGCTGCATACCGTGCATGGCGTCGGCTTCCGCCTTGCGGCGCTCACGCATGAAACCTGACGCCAGCCTGTCACACCGTATCGTCGCCGCATTCACGCTGATGACGGTGGTGGTCGCCGGCCTGTTCGCCATCGCCATCGTGGTGGTCATCAATCAGTCCGAGGTCCAGCTGGTTGCAGAAGGCCTCAACCGTCAGCTCGACGTCATTGCCTCCACCGTGGGAGCGCACGAAACACCCTACCTCGGGCCCGAACTGTCGTTCTACCGCAGCAGCCCAACGGGCGACGCCACGCTGCCAGCATGGCTGCAGGGCCTCGAGCCCGGCTTTCGGGAGATCAAGCAAGCGGGCGTCGACTGGCACGTGCTGGTAAGGGATACGGCCGATCACCGCTATATTCTGGTGCTGGATCAGGTCGAGTTCGAGCAGCGCGAGGACATGCTTTACCTAGCAGCCACCGGAGGATTCGTTCTCAGCGTCCTTGCCGCCCTGCTCATCGGCTCACTGACGGCACGCAAGGTCATTGCCCCGGTGATTCGGCTCGCCGGTCAGGTGCAGCACCGCGACCAGCTCCTCTCTCTTGCCCCGCCGTTGGCCACTGACTATCCGGCCAACGAAGTCGGCCAACTCGCACAGGCCTTCGACAACACCCTCAACCAGCTGCGTGCCGCACTCGATCGCGAACGGCTGTTCACCAGCGACGTCAGCCACGAATTGCGAACACCGCTGATGGTGATTGCAAGCTCCTGCGAACTGCTGCTTGAAACCTTGCCGCCAGGCGCGCGCGAACGGGTCCAGCTGGTTCGCATCCAGCACGCCTGCGAAGAAATGCGCGAACTGGTGGAAACCTTCATGTGGCTCGCGCGCGGCGCGGAAGCCACGCAGGAGGCCAGCTCGGCGAGCACGCTGCGCACAATTGCCGAAGAGCAGATCCGCCGCTGGCAGACGGAAGCCGATCAACGCGGGCTGACGCTGCGGCTCGAGCTCGCCGACGAAGACGATTGCACCAGCCGCTACCCGACCCCGATGTTGCGTGCTGTCATCGCCAACCTGCTGCGCAACGCGCTTCACTATACCGATCGCGGCGGCGTGCGCCTGGTGGTGCACGGCAAGTGCTTTAAGGTGATCGACAGCGGCGCCGGGATTCCGGAAGCCGAGCGGCTGAGCGTGTTCCGGCCCTTCGTGCGCGGCGGTGCGACACGCGGCGATGGCATCGGCATCGGACTCTCGCTGGTACAGCGCATCTGCGCACGACAAGGCTGGCAGATCCGGCTCTCGGAAGCGCCCGGTGGCGGCTGCGTGTTCGAGGTGGACTTGCGCGCTTTGACGGAAGTTTGACACTCGGCTGACGGCGCGATCACGGCCCCCGATTCAAGCTGGGGGCTGTGATCCTTTCCGGAGTCAAGCCGTGTCCCGTTCCAGTCCGCAGCCGATTGAACTGCCCTTTTCCGAAAAATACGATCAGGCCCATTCCGCGGCCTACTTCGAGAAACATCAGGATGGCCTTGCCCGCCGTCTGTCTCACCAGCGCGACCTGCAA
This sequence comes from Azoarcus sp., assembly GCA_030656215.1. Classification (GTDB taxonomy): domain Bacteria; phylum Pseudomonadota; class Gammaproteobacteria; order Burkholderiales; family Rhodocyclaceae; genus Parazoarcus. The sequence goes on along the minus strand of JAUSOD010000008.1, from coordinate 2,208 downwards.
CTGGCCCGCAAGGCGCTCAATCTGGCCGGCGACCCGACTCTGGTGCTCGACCTGCCCTGCGGCGCCGGTCGCTTCTGGCCCCTGCTCGCGGAACAGCCCAACCGGGTGATCCTTGCCGCCGACAACTCGGCCGACATGCTCGCGATCGCCCGCCAGTCGCAACCGCCCGCGGTGGTGAGCCGGGTAAAGACCTTCCAGACCTCGGCGTTCGATATCGACCTGCCCGATCGCGCGGTCGACAGCATTTTCTGCATGCGACTGATGCACCATATCGGCGACTCCGCGCATCGCATCGAGATGCTGCGCGAATTCCACCGCGTGACCCGCGACACCGTGATCCTGTCGCTGTGGGTCGACGGCAACTACAAGGCGTGGAAACGCCGAAGGCTCGAAGCGGACCGCGACCGCCGCATGGGTCGCGGGCTACAGAACCGCTTCGTGATCCCTGCCGCACAGATCGAGAGCGAGTTCCATGGAACCGGCTTCGAGATGCTCGGCCACTACGACTTCCTGCCGCTCTATGCGATGTGGCGGGTGTACGTGCTGCGCCGGACCGACCGATGAGCACGCTCGCCACCCCCATGGCACGCAGCACGCCACAGCCCGATGCATTCGAGCGCTGGTGGACGGCGCGCGGCGAATGGGTGGAAGCGCCCAACGAACGGCGCAATGGCTGGAGTGGCGTGGTCCGGGCAAACACCGGCGACCGACTGTGCTACATCAAACGCCAGCGTCATCACCTGTGCCACAGCATTGCACACCCCTTCGGCTGGCCGACCGCAAGCCGTGAGGCACATTTCCTGAAGCAGGTCGGCAAGCTTGGCCTGCAGGTCCCGGAGATCGTCTTCCATGGCACACGGGCAAGCGCAGGCGGTACCGAGGCCGTGCTCGTCACCCGGGCACTCGAGGGCTATGCCCCGCTTTCGGCGCAAACGGGGCTGAACACTGCGCAACAGAACGCCCTGGCGATAGCAGTGGGGCGGGCGCTGGGCGTGCTCCATCGTGCACGACTGCAACACGGCTGCCTGTACGACAAGCACATCATGGTGCGATGGCATGGCGAAGAGCCGGAAGTCGCCCTGCTCGATCTGGAGAAAATGCGCAGCCGATTCACCTCCCAAGCCGCCGCGCGGCGCGATCTGGACCAGCTGAGGCGGCATCAGACCGTACTCGCCCCGGCCGCATGGCGTCGGCTGATCGATGCACATCGATGCGCCCTCAGCGCATGAGCTCGTGCTTCGTGCACCTTGCCTTCAAGCGACTGCGCGCCTCCGGTGAATCGCTTGCAGCAGGCTGTCCAGAACACGACCATCCCGAACAGACCAGGACTGACATGAAACCCAGGGTCGACGCCCCGAAAAACCCCATCAACGACGTCCTGCGCAGCTACTTCGTTCTCCTCTACCTCGCCGTGTTTGCGATGATGGCGATGTTCTGGCGCTTCGCCGAGACGGATTCACTGAGCGTGCAGGCATTCATCCTTGCCACCTCGGCCAGTTATGCGGCGCTGTACACGCTCGCTCCGCTGGCCCTGACCGCCGTGACCGGATGGGTCTTGCGGCCCGCAATCGCGCGCGCTCACTGGCGCCGCACGCTCGTCTATCTGACCGCTTATCTGAGCGGCACGCTCACGCTGGTGTGCATGTACGCCGATTACCGGGTGTACGAGCTCTACGAATACCACCTCAATGGATTCGTCTGGAATCTGGTGACCACCCGTGGCGGGGTCGCCGCGCTCGGGGCAACCGACTCCACCATGCTGACCGTCGCCCTACAGGTGAGCCTGTTCTTTGTTGCCACCGCGCTTGCGCTATGGCTGCTGCACCGCCATCAGCAGATCCGCAGCCCGATCTCACGCAGGGCGCTGCTCGCGGTCGCGAGCGCGATGCTGCTGGTGCTGGGGTCCGGTGAAGTGGTGTATGCCTACAGCGTGCATACCGGGCAGGAGGAGTACCTGCAGGCGGCCGAAGTGGTTCCCTTCCATCTGCACACCAGCGCCAGCGGCGCCTTCAAGCGGATGGGTATCGAGCGCACCGCGCTTACCGAACGCAGAATTGCCAGCGGCGACGTCGATTACCCGGGCAGGAATCTCGTTGCCAAGCCCCTCAAGCGCTACCCGAACGTGATCATGCTGGTTGCCGAGTCCTTCCGCTGGGATCTGCTGGATCCGGAAATCACGCCCAATATCTGGGCGTTCTCGAATCAGGC
>JAUSOD010000100.1 GCA_030656215.1 Azoarcus sp. | reverse complement strand
AAGCTCACGCAGCAGATCGTTCAGTTGTGGCAGGGTACCGTCGATCAGCCCGTCGCCTGCGGCCACCGCGGCTCGATCGACGCGTTCGGCCATGCCGGTGAGGCGCTCGACCAGCACCCGCATCTCCGCCACGGCCGGCTCGGCTGCGCCCGTCGTCCGTTCAAGGTTCTCCAGCGTTGACGACAGCCGTCCCAGATTGTCGTTGCTGAATGCGGCCTTGATCGCAGCCAGCGTGCCCGGTGCGTCGGCAAACGTGCGGTCGATACCGGAAAGCGCCGACTCCAGGCGCTCGAGCGCGGCACGCAGACGTTCGGCATTGGTGTCGTTGAACAACACCGCGATGCGATCCGAGATGTCCTTGAATTGCTTTGCCGCCGCAAGCGCAGTGTCGGTGATCAGATCCAGCAGTCCGGCCTCAAGCGCAATCCGAGGCAGTTCGCCGTTCTCGCCCTGCAAGGGTGTGGCATCGGTTCCGCGCTCATCCAGTTGTACGTAGGCCAGCCCGGTCACGCCTTGGGTACCCAGCGAGGCGCGGGTGCTGCGGGTTACCGGCAGATCGGCGCGGATGCGGATCTGCACCAGAATTTTTGTCGGGTCCCGGGGGTCGATCCGGATGTCGCTGACGCTGCCTGCAGACATGCCGCGATAACGCACCCGGGCCTGTACGTTGAGCCCGTTTACCGAGCTATCCGACACCAGCAGGTAGTCGCGCGTGGCCTCACGGTCCTCAGCAAACCACCACAGCGCAAGCACCAGCGCCGCGCCCATGAAAAGGGCGAACAAGCCAGTTGCGATTGCGTGGGCACGGTTTTCCATCTCAGCCATCCTCCCGGGCCCGCGCCAGCGCGCGTCGGCCCTGCTCCCCGTGGAAGAAGCGCTCGATGAAGGGATGTTCCACCTTCAAGGTGTCTTCCAGCGAGGCGTAACTTACAATTTTACGGTCGGCCAGCACGGCCACCTTACTCGACATTGCCGCCAGCGTATCCAGATCATGGGTGACCAGCACCACAGTCAGTCCCAGCTCCTGTCTCAGGCCGAGGATCAACTGCACGAAGCTCGAACTGCGATCGGGATCCAGCCCCGCGGTTGGCTCGTCCAGCAGCAGAAGCTCGGGCTCGAGCGCCAGGGCACGGGCGAGCGCAACACGTTTCACCATACCACCCGACAGTTCGGCAGGCATCAACAGCGCATGCTGCGGCTCCATCTCGACCATCGCCAGCTTGAGCGCGACCAGTTGCCGGATCTCGTCATCGGTGGCAACGCGCTCCTCGCGCACCGGAAAGGCAATGTTCTCGCCCACACTGAAGGCCGAAAACAGCGCGCCCTGTTGGAACAGCACTCCAAACCGGCGCCTGCGCGCGATTTGCTCGTGCACCGATCCGTCATGCAGCGGCTCGCCGAACAGCTCCACCTCGCCGGCTGCCGGTCGGGTCAGGCCGATGATATGGCGCAGCAGGGTGGTCTTGCCACTGCCCGAGCCGCCCACCAGGGCCACAATCTCGCCGCGCGCAATATCCAGGTCGATCCCGTCATGCACCAGATTCCTCCCGAACCGGGTAACGACGCCCGACAGCGAAATGACCGGACCGGATTCCGGCGTCGCTCTCATCCCGGCACCCCGATGGAGCGTGTGCCGATGGCAAACAGTGCATCGGCAAGAATCACGATGGTGATTGCCGACACCACCGATGCTGTGGTGTTGGCCGACAGACTCTCTGTATTCGGTCGCACGCGCAGGCCGAAATGACAGGCCACCAGCGAAATCAGCAAGCCGAATACCGCCCCCTTGGCCAGACCGATGAACACGTTGGCAATCGGCACGACGGTGGGCAGCGTTTCAATGAAAAAGCCGAAGCTCAAGCCGAGCTCGACCCAGGCCGACACCATCCCGCCAAAAAGCGCCACTGCCGAGGTCCACAACACCAGCAGCGGCATCGCCAGTGTCAGTGCCAACACTTTGGGCAGGATCAGGCGCTGGGTGCGTGACACGCCCATCGCCGCGAGCGCATCGATCTCCTCGGTGACCCGCATCACGCCCAGTTGCGCGGTCATGGCCGAACCCGAGCGGCCGGCCACCAGCACCGACACCAGCACCGGGCCCAGCTCGCGGATGATGCCCAGACCCAGGATATTGACAATGAAGATGTCGGCGCCGAAGGCCTTCAGTTGCAGTGCGGACAGATAAGACAGCACCACCCCGATCAGGAAACCGACCAGCGCCGTCACCGGCATCGCCTTGACCCCGACCTTATACACGTTGGACGAAATCTCCAGCAGCGGCCACTCGCGTGGATGGCGGATCAGGTGGGCGACATCGAGACACAACTGCCCGACCAGCGCAACGAAGGCGAGCACGTGCTCGCGAAACGCAAAAAGGCCGTTTCCGAGCCCAGCCACCGCGTCGGACAAGGTGTAAGGAGCCGGCGCAGGCAGCAAACTGGCAGCGGCCGCGGCAACCCGGTCGATTACCACCCGATGGGGGGCCGACACCTCGATCTCGTCCGGCCAGCGCTGCCCCCAGGCACCCCATAGCAGACTTGCGCCGAAACTGTCGATGCGCACCACGTCATCGAGACTCCAGCGTGCGTCCGCCGGCACGGCTTTCAACGCCCTGCGGATTGCAGCGATTCGAGGCGACAGCGCTCGTAGCGTCCAGTCGCCGCGCACGTGCCACCCCCCGGATGCCTGGTCGGCGGCAATCTCGGGGGGGGCGATGCCGACCATCCGGGCTCAGGCTGGCAGTGGACGGATGCTGATCGAGCGCACGTAGAGGCCACGCCCCACCGACATCCACTGCCGCTGCTCTTCATCGAGCGCCGCGGCTGTCAGCGGCAGCTTCTGCAACCACCCCGCCGGCGTATTGACCGAAAATCCCCTGCCCTCGCGCGCCATCGTGATCGGCGGAACGCCGCGGGCATCGCGTGCGCGGTGTATCACCACCGCCAGGCGCAGACAGGCGATCAGCAACCAGTCCGAACTCGCCGGGTCGATCGCGGCCACCCGCTCGAGCTTGCCGCGATGAGCCAGCACGATGCGCGACAACCGGCCCTGATCCATGCGCGAAAAACCGGGCATGTCGGCATTGGCGACAATGTAGGCGCTGTGCTTGTGATAACTGGAGTGCGCCACCGAAACCCCGATTTCGTGCAATAGCGCTGCCCAGCGCAGAAAACGGCGATCGGCATGATCCGCCTGGGTGGCGGCGGGGTCGAGTTGCTCAAGCAGGTGACAGGCGGTGGCGGCGACCTGCTCTGCCTGTCTCACGTCCACCCGGTAGCGGGTAACAAATGCGGTGACGGTCGCATCGCGCAGGTCGTGATGGTGATAGCGCCCGAGCAAGTCGTAGAGTACGCCCTGACGCAACGCCCCTTCGGAGAACTCCATATGCTCCAGGCCGAACTCCTTGAACACCGCGCTCATGATCGCAAAACCGCCGAGAATGACCGGGATCCGGTCTCCTTTCAGCCCCGGCATGTCAAGGGCCTCGATATTGCCTGCACGCAAAAACAGCGTCTTGAGTTTTTCCAGGCCTTCGCGTGTGATGCCGCCGGGCGACAGCCCGTTCTGCTCCAGCACTTCTAGCAAGGCCTTGGCCGAGCCACTCGAACCCACGGCCTCCTCCCAGCCCGTCTCGCGATAGACATGGGAGATGGCCTGCAGCTCGCGGCGCGCGGCCAGCTCTGCTTCCTTCAGCCCGCGCTTGTCGATCTGGCCGTCCGGAAAGTACTTCAGGCTGTAGCCCACGCAACCCATGTAGAGCGATTCGAGCAACAGTGGCTCAAAGCTCTTGCCGATAATGAACTCGGTCGAACCCCCGCCGATATCCACCACCAGTTGCTGCTTGTGCGGATCGGGCAGCGTGTGCGCCACGCCGACGTAGATCAGCCGCGCCTCCTCCCGCCCGGCGATCACCTCGATCGGAAATCCCAGCGCAGCCTCGGCCCGGATCAGAAACTCGGATGCGTTCTTGGCCACCCGCAGCGTGTTGGTCGCAACCACCCGCACGGCGTCCTTCGAGAAACCGCTCAGGCGCTCGTTGAAGCGCTGCAATGCGGCGACCCCGCGCTGCTGGGCGGCCATATCCAGCCACTTTTCTGGCGAGAGGCCGGCGGCGAGCCGAACCGGATCCTTCAACCCATCCAGCGGATAGATCTGGTCGTTGACGATACGCCCGACCTGCAGGCGAAAACTGTTGGAGCCGAGGTCGATCGCGGCGATCAAATCTTGCATCATGATGGGCAGGTAGCTGCGCCCTGAAAGCGCCGGGAAGGCTGCATTCTAGCATCTGCACTGCAGCAAACATGTTTCTCTAAAATACTTGAACTGAGCCATCCATAGTCATTGAAATGAAATGGAAATGTCACATAATCACGTGATGGCACTCCAGTGGAACGAACATGTACAGACCGGCTAGCAACATCAATTTTCCTGCCGAACACTTCATCAACCGGGAACTCTCCCTGCTCCAGTTCCAGCGCAGGGTGCTGGCCCAGGCTGCTGACGAAACCGTGCCCCTGCTCGAACGACTGCGCTTCTTGTGCATCGTCTCGAGCAATCTCGACGAGTTCTTTGAAATCCGCGTATCCGGAATCAAGGAGCAGATCCGGCTCGGCAGCCACGCTTCGAGCAATGACGGCATTCCACCCGCCGAACTCCTGGCCCGCGTCAGCACCGAGGTGCACGAGATCATCGCCGAGCAATACAGCCTGCTCAACGACAACATCCTGCCCACCCTTGCCACCGAGGGCGTCGTGTTCCTGCGCCGCAGCCTGTGGAACGACGCCCAGCGGGCCTGGATTCAGGATTACTTCCAGCGCGAGGTAATGCCGGTGCTCACGCCGATCGGACTCGATCCGGCGCACCCCTTTCCACGGGTCCTCAACAAGAGTCTGAACTTTGCGGTCGAACTCGACGGCCGCGATGCCTTCGGGCGCGATTCCGGCGCGGCCATCGTGCAGGCGCCACGCGCCCTGCCCCGCGTGATCCGCCTTCCCGAGGAAATCGGTGATCAGCCGTACACCTTCGTGTTCCTGTCCTCCGTGTTGCATGCCCATGTCGGGGAGCTGTTCAGTGGCATGAACGTACTCGGCTGCTATCAGTTCCGCGTCACCCGCAACTCCGATCTGTTCGTCGACGAGGAAGAAGTCAAGGATCTGCGCGCATCGCTCAAGGGCGAACTGCAGCAGCGTCACTTCGGCGATGCGGTGCGACTCGAGGTGGCCGACAACTGCTCGGAAGAGATGGCCAGCTTCCTGTTGCAGCACTTCCGTCTCGGTCGCACTGACCTGTATCGCACCCCCGGCATCGTCAACCTCGTGCGCCTGATGCAGGTGCCGGACTGGGTTGGGCGGCCTGATCTCAAATATGGTTCGTTCCAGCCCGGCCTGCCCAAGCCGCTGGACAAACGGCACGACATCTTCGCCGCCATCCGCAGCCAGGACATCTTGCTCCATCACCCGTTCCAGAGCTTCGCCCCGGTGATTGACCTGCTGCAGGCTGCGGCGGACGACCCTCAGGTCGTGGCGATCAAGATGACGGTGTATCGCACCGGCACCGACTCAGTGTTGATGGAGCATCTGTCGCGCGCCGCACAAAAGGGCAAGGAAGTCACCGTCGTCCTCGAGCTGATGGCGCGCTTTGACGAAGAGGCCAACATCTCCTGGGCCAACCGGCTCGAAGAGGTTGGCGTACACGTGGTATATGGCGTGTTCGGCTACAAGGTGCACGCCAAGCTGCTGATGCTGGTGCGCCGTGAGGAAGACGGCCTGCGTCGCTATCTTCACCTTGGCACCGGCAACTACCATCCGGGCACCACCCGCTTCTATACCGACTTTGGCCTGCTGACCTGCAACAAGGAAATCGGCGAGGACGTCGCGACCGTTTTCAAGCAGCTCACCGGGCTGGGCAAAGCCACCACGTTGCGGCACTTGTGGGAGGCACCGTTCTCGCTGCAGCCCAATGTGGTCGCCGCAATCCGGCGCGAAACCGAAATTGCCGCCGCCGGTGGTCGCGGCCGCATCATCGCCAAAATGAATGCGCTCCTCGAACCGGAAACCATCGAGGCGCTCTACGCCGCATCGCAGGCCGGCGTCGAAGTCGATCTCATCATCCGCGGCCCCTGCGCCCTGCGCCCCGGTGTCCCCGGGCTTTCGGACAACATCCGCGTGCGCTCGGTGATCGGCCGCTTCCTCGAGCACCACCGCATCTTTCACTTCCATGCCGGCGGCGAAGACCAGATGTATCTATCGAGCGCCGACTGGATGGATCGCAACTTCTTCCGCCGCATCGAAATCGCCTTCCCGGTGCTCGACCCGCGCCTCAAACGCAGGGTCATGAAGGAAGGCCTGCGTCCCTACATCGGCGACAACTGCCAGTCGTGGGAGATGCTGTCCAACGGCAGCTACCGGCGCAAGACCCCGCGCGGCACCCGGCGCGCGGCTCAGCTCATCCTGCTTGGAGAGCTCGCTGCAAGCTGAGATATACGAGCCTGCACGAGCCACGCAATCGCGGCGGCTCACCCACTACTTGCGCTGCGCGTCGATCACGCCATTGACCTCGCGGATCAACGTGATTGCGCGCTGAAGCTGGGTGACGCCACCAACTTCCATGGTGAAGCGCATGTAGGCCGTGCCCTTCTTGGTGAGCGTATTGACCGCGGTGACGTTGAGCTTTTCGCGTGACAGCACTTCCGATATATCGCGCAGCAAACCCTGACGGTCGCTCGCCTGTACCGCGATGTCGACCGGGAACATGGCCTGGCGATTGTTGAAGGCCTGGTCGCCCCATTCGGCGCCGATCACCCGCTCGGGGTGATGTTGCGCCAGCATCTGAAAGTCGTGGCAATCCACGCGGTGGATGGAGATGCCTCGACCACGGGTCACGAAGCCCTCGATCGCGTCCGGTGGCGCCGGTTTGCAGCAGCGCGACAGCGAGGTCAGCAGCTTGCCCACGCCCACGATCAGGATCTTGTCCGAATTGTCGCCCGAGCGGCTGCGGCTGACCACCATTTCGGGCTCGGCGACATGTTCCACCGGCGCATCGGCCTCGCGCAAGGCCATCTGTACCGCGCGCGGCCCGATCTCGCCACGTCCGGCGGCCAGGAACAGCGCATCAGCGTTCTTGAACCCGAGCCGGCCGGCGAGCCCTTCGAGGTTGGCCTGCGAGTGCCCGTCGCGCTGCATCTCACGGGTGACGAAGCTGCGCCCGCGTACCAGCAGGTCTTCCTCGTCCTGGGCGCTGAAGTACTGCTTGATCTTGGTCTTGGCGCGCGAAGTGACCACATAGGACTGGCGCGGATCCAGCCAGTCGCGCGACGGACCGCCTTCTTTTGCAGTGGTGATCTCGACGGTCTGTCCGCTGTCGAGCGGCGTATTGAGCGGCACCAGGTGGCCGTCCACCTTGGCCCCCCGGCAGCGATGCCCGACATCGGTGTGCAGCCGATAGGCGAAGTCGATCGGTGTCGCGCCACGCGGCAGGTCAACGACGCGCCCTTGCGGGGTCAGCACGTACAGCGTGTCGTCGAGCGAGGCGCGCTTGAACTGTTCCAGCCATTGCGCCGAGTCGGCCACTTCGTCACGCCACGACAACAGGTTGCGCAACAGGGCGATCTTGTCGTCGTAGTCGCCACCGTGACCGCTGCCTTCCTTGTAGCGCCAGTGCGCAGCGACCCCGAGCTCGGCGTGGTGATGCATGTCGTAGGTGCGGACCTGCACTTCGAGCGCGCGTCCGTCACCGGCCAGCACTGCGGTGTGCAGCGACTGGTAATTGTTGCCCTTGGGCTTGGTGATGTAGTCGTCGAATTCCTTGCCGATCGGCTGCCAGATCTGATGCACGATCCCCAGCACCGTGTAGCAGTCGCGAACCTCGGACACCAGCACCCGCAATGCGCGTATGTCGTACAGCTGCGAGAAGTCCAGGCGCTTGGCGCGCATCTTGTTGTAGATGCTGTAAATATGCTTGGGGCGCCCGAAAATCTCGGCCTTGATGCCGACCGCTGCAATCTCGCTGCGCAAGCGCTCGATTGCGTCATGGATGAACTCTTCGCGCTCGGAGCGGCGCTCGTCGAGCATCTTGGCGATGCGCTTGTAGGTTTCCGGTTCGAGAAAGCGGAAGGAGATGTCTTCCAGCTCCCACTTAAGTTGCCAGACCCCAAGCCGATTGGCCAGTGGCGCGTAGATGTCCAGGCTTTCGCGGGCGACATCGCTGCGGGTATCCCCGGGGACCTCGGTGTAATAGCGCAGGGTCTGGGTGCGTGATGCAATGCGCAGCAGCACCACCCGGATGTCCTCGACCATGGCGAGCAACATCTTGCGCAGGGTTTCGGTCTGGGCACGGATCTCTGGTGCGGACGCGGTGGTGGTCATGCGCGTGATCACGCGCAGGCCATTGAGCTTGCGCAGCCCCTCGACCAGACTTTTCACCGGCGCACCGAAACGGGCCTCGACCTGCTCCGAAGCATCGTCGAGATACTCACAGATCGCGAACAGCAGCGCGGCAACGCGGGTATCCGCATCGAGCCTGAGCGAAGCGACGATCAGCGCCGTTCCCAGTGCGTGAGTCCATACCGACTCGCCGGTACCGAGCACCCTGCCCTCGTAGGCTTCGGCCGCGAGCTCAAGCGCCTGCTCTATCCGGTCTCGATCGCTGGCGGACAGCCCTGCGGCAAGAAGATCGACGGGCGGCGTAGCCGCATCCTGGGAAATCGCATGTGTGACGGAAACCATAGCTGCGATTATCCCATATCGAGTGCACTGCAGTGCTAAGATCCACCTTAACCCAAGACGATGCATACAGCATCGCATTCACATCCCCAGCCGGTTTCGCCCATGCAACACACCCCTGAACTGCCCGCCCGCCGCCGCTTTCGCCTTTGGTGGTTCGTACTCCCGATTGTGCTGGCCTTGCTCGCCGGCCTCGTTTGGCTAATCGTGGACGAGTTGCGCACCTCCACGCTGCAGGCACGCTATCTTTCCGAGCTTGCGGCGGAAACCGGGTTCGAGCGCGAGCCCGGCCCGGGCGAGTTGCTTGCAGCACCGGCGGGGCCTTACGACAGCCGCCTGGGCTATAACCAGATGCCGGCATTTGTCAGCCGCTTGAGCGAGCGCGGATACACGGTGACACAGCAGGCCCGGCCATCGGCCCGCCTCGTCGAGTTGACCGACCTGGGCCTGTTTCCCATCTACCGTGAAAAGAACCAGGGTGGACTGCAACTGCTCGACTGTCAGTCGCAGACCTTGCATGGCGCGCGCTATCCCGAGCGGGTCTACGCCACGTTCGACGAGGTCCCGCCCCTGCTTGTCGATGCGCTGCTGTTCATCGAGAACCGGGAACTGCTCGACCCGACTCGCACCAAGCGCAATCCGGCGGTGGAGTGGGACCGATTCGCGCGCGCCGCAGTAGATCAGGCGATCGGCATGATCGATGAAAATCGCAGCACACCTGGCGGCAGCACGCTGGCAACCCAGATCGAGAAATATCGCCATTCGCCCGAGGGCCGCACCACCTCGCGCGAAGAAAAGCTCAAGCAGATGGCAAGTGCGTCGGTGCGAGCCTACCTCGACGGGGAAGACACCCTGCCGGCCCGCCAACGCATCGTCACCGACTACCTCAATACGGTGCCGCTGTCGGCCAAGTCCGGGTTCGGCGAAGTCAATGGCATCGGCGACGGCTTGTGGGCCTGGTACGGGCGGGATTTTGGCGAGGTTAACCGTCTGCTCGGGCGACGTCCTCCGCCTGGCTCGTCCGCCGATTCCAATCACTCGTCCGATCCCGAAGACCTGCTTGCGCGCGCGCTGGCTTACAAGCAGGCGCTGTCGCTGATGATCGCGCAACGCCGCCCGACCTTCTACCTGGCCAGCAAGGCGCGTAGCCTGGGCAGCCTCACCGACAGCTATTTGCGTCTGCTGGGCGAAGCGGGCTTGATTCAGCCTGCGCTGCGTGACGCGGCACTTGCCCTGCCGCTCGAACTGCGCGAAGGTCCGGCGGTGCCGCCGCCGGCCGCATTCGTGACCCGCAAGGCGGGCAATGCACTGCGGACCCACCTCGCGAGCCAGCTGGGTGTCGCCCGCTTCTACGATCTTGATCGTCTCGACCTGACTGCAAGCAGCACGCTGCGCGGTGACATCCAGGCCTCGGTCACCACGCTGCTGCGCGACATCTCGGATCCGGCACGCGCTGCCGAACTCGGGCTGATCGGACCGCGCATGTTCGCCCGCGGCCAGGATCCGTCCCGCGTGCTGTTCAGCTTCACCCTGTACGAGCGAAGCGAGGGCGCCAACCTGCTGCGCATCCAGACTGACAGCTACGACCAACCCTTCGACATCAACGAGGGTGCCAAGCTCGACCTGGGCTCCACGGCCAAATTGCGGACCTTGGTGACCTATCTTGAGATCGTAGCCGAACTGCATGGTTTGTACGGCGCCCTGCCAGTCGAGGAGATACGCGCCACCCCGCGCCCCGGTAGCAATCCGCTGGCCAATTGGGCGCTCGACTATCTGGTCAGCGCACAGGACCGCTCACTGGTGGCCATGCTCGAAGCCGCGATGGAGCGCAACTACTCGGCAAGCCCTGCCGAGCAGTTCTTCACCGGTGGCGGAGTGCATCGGTTCGGCAACTTCAGCCGCGACGACGACAGCAAGATCATGAGCGTACGGGTGGCGTTTCGGCATTCGGTCAATCTGGTCTTCATCCGCATGATGCGTGACATCGTGCGCTACACCATCGGCAGCAACCCCGCAGCGGCAGACATTTTCGACGACCCGGACGACCCGCGACGGCGCGATTACCTGATGCGCTTCGCCGATCGCGAGGGTCAGGTCTTCCTCAACGGGTTTTTCCGTAAGTACCAGGGACGCAATGGCGACGAAGCGCTGGCCCAACTGCTGGACGGCATCCGGGTCACGCCGCGCCGGCTCGCCGTGATCCTGCGCTCGGTACGACCGCAGGCCACCGAGGCGGAGTTCGCGGCAGTGATGCGTGCGCGCCTCGACCCCGCGAGCCCGCTGGGCGATGCGGCGGTGCGCGACCTTTACGCCCGACTTGGCCCCGATAGCCAGTCCTTGCCCGATCGCGGCTACCTTGCAGGCGTGCATCCTCTCGAGCTGTGGCTGGTCGGCTTCCTGCAGGACCATCCTGGCGCCACCCGTCGCCAGGTCGTCGAGGCGAGCAAGGACCAGCGCATCGAAGTCTACACTTGGCTGTTCCGGACCCGCCATCGCAATGCCCAGGATGTCCGCATTCGCAGTCTGCTCGAGGTCGAGGCCTTTATCGACATCGCCCGTCGGTGGCGACGTCTGGGTTACCCGTTCGAGACCCTGACGCCTTCGTATGCAAGTTCGATCGGCAGCTCGGCCGATCGTCCCGCAGCGCTGGCAGAGCTGACCGGCATCCTGCTCAACGAGGGTCGGCGCCTGCCGGTGGTTCGCTTCGACAGCCTCCACTTTGCTGCCGACACCCCCTATGAGACGCAGCTTGCCCGCGTGCCGAACGAGGCCGTGCAGGTGATGCCCGCCGAGGTGGCACAGGTGGCACGCAATGCGATGATCGACGTTGCCACGGTCGGCACCGCTCGCCGGCTCACCGGCGCCTTCACTGCAGAAGACGGCACGCCCTTGGTGGTGGGCGGCAAGACCGGCACCGGCGATCACCGCTTCGATGTCTACGGGCGCGGCGGTCAGTTGCTCAGCTCGCGGGTGGTCACTCGCTCGGCGACCATTGTCTTCCTGATCGGAGACCGCTTCTACGGCAGCCTCACCGCCTATGCGGGCGAACCCCACGCTGCCGACTACCAGTTCACCAGTTCGCTTGCAGTACAACTGCTGGCGAAGGGTATTGCGCCCCTGCTCAAGCCCATGCTGGGCGCGGGCCAGTCCTGTCCGCCACCGCTTGCGGAGGACGAAGCTGCCTGAGACACCGGTGATCAGCGAGGCGCTTCTGTATGGCCTGACGACCGCCTGTGCCATCATCCGCCCTTGATAATGACAATCCCGGCGCAATGAAACGTCTCTCGGCCAACCCCTACCTGCTGCTCACCCTCACCGCACTGTTCTGGGCCGGCAACATGGTGCTCGGTCGCGGCATCCGCGCCGACGTACCACCGATTGCGCTGGCCTTCTGGCGGTGGACGATCGCCCTCGCCCTGGTCCTCCCGTTCGCACTGCCGCATCTGCGCGAGCAGTGGCCCAGGCTGCGCGCAGCCTGGCGTCCCCTACTGTTGCTGGGCGCGCTCGGCGTCGGTGCTTACAACACCTTCGCCTATATCGCGCTCCAGTACACCACGGCCACCAACGCCACCCTGATCAACTCCTTCATCCCGATTGCCACCATCGCGCTGGCCTTCCTGCTGTTCGGCAAGCGCCTGAGCACCCTCGAGGCGGGGGGCGTGGTGGTATCACTTGCCGGCGTCATCACCATTGTCAGCCGCGGCAGCCTGGACACCCTGCTCGGGCTCAGCCTCAACGCAGGCGATCTGTGGATGCTGGCCGCGGTGCTGGTGTGGGGGCTGTACACCGTGGGCCTGCAGTGGCGGCCCCAGGGCGTGGATCCGATGCTGATACTGGCCGCCATGACCGTGACCGGACTTGCGATCCTGGCGCCGATCTATGCGTGGGAACTAAGCACCGGCCGTCACATCGAGCTATCGTTCGGGGCTCTCAGCGGCATCTTATACACCGGCATTTTTCCGGGCTTTCTTGGCTATGTTTTTTACAATGCCGGGGTGGCGGCAGTGGGGCCAGGTCGGGCGTCGCTCTTCATCCACCTGATGCCGGTATTCGGCATCATCCTTGCGGCGATTTTTCTCGGCGAACGTCCTTTCGCCTACCACTTCGTCGGCATCGGCCTGGTCTTCATCGGCATTGCGCTGACCACCCGGCGTCCGGCCGCCTGATCTCATGCTTGAGCGACTGCAACATTGGCTCGGTTTCGGTAGAAAGTCGGTTGCGATACCGGATGCCCTTTGGGTGCAGGTCGAGTCAAGACTGCCCTTGCTCGATTTCCTCGACCCCGCGGATCGGATGCGGCTACGCGAACTGGCGCAGGCCTTTCTGACCGAGAAGCAGTTTCATGGTGCGCAGGGCCTGATGCTGACCGACGAGATCATGCTCGGGATTGCGCTTCAGGCTTGTCTGCCAGTGCTCAATATCGGTTTGCACGCCTACCGCGGCTGGGTCGGGATCATCGTGTATCCGGGTGACTTCATTGTGCAGCGCAAGGACATGGATGACGACGGGGTGGTCCATGAGTACGCGGACGAAGTGCTCGGAGAAGCATGGGAAGGCGGGCCGGTGCTGGTGTCCTGGTTCGACGAGGACGATGCGCCGGCCGGGGTAAATGTGGTGATCCACGAATTCGCCCACAAACTCGACATGGAGAATGGCGGCGTCGATGGCTTGCCTCCCTTGCCCGCACACATGTCCCGCCATGACTGGGCTGCGGCGTTTGCACCCGCCTACGAAGCCCTCTGCGCCCAGGTCGACGCCGGTGAGTCGACCGCGCTCGATCCCTATGCCACCGAGCACCCGGGCGAGTTTTTTGCCGTGGCCTCCGAGGCCTTCTTCGAGGCGCCGGGCTCGCTGCAAGCAGCTTTTCCCGCCGTCTATGCGCAGCTAAGCTTGTACTACGGACTCGACCCGGCCGCTGGCGAGGCTCGCCTGCGCAGCGCCATGCGGAGGCCGAAATGACTGATCGAAAACGTCTGCTCATCGTCTATCACACCCAGTCGGGCAACACCGGCAAGCTCGCCCAGGGCGTACTGCGTGGTGCGCAGCGGGTGGAGGAAACCGATACCGTGATGCTGCGCGCCATAGAGGCAGGCACGGATGATCTGCTCGCCTGCAACGGCTTGCTGCTCGGCACGCCGGAGAACTTCGGCTACATGTCCGGCGCGCTTAAGGACTTCTTCGACCGCACTTACTACCCGTGCGAGGGCAAGACCACCGGCCTGCCCTTCGCCGTGTTCGTCAGCGCCGGCAACGACGGCACCGGCGCCGTGCGCGAGATCGGCCGCATTGCCAACGGCTACGGCTGGCGCACGGTGAGCGAACCCCTGATCGTACGCAAGGAAGTCACCGCCGACGATCTCGTCCATGCCGAGGACCTGGGCGAAGCAATGGCGGCCGGACTGGCGATGGGCGTGTTCTGAGTTCTTCGCCAAATCGCCGCACGGCGTCATCACCGCCCGGCCATTTTGTTACACAAAAAATCATTTCATCAAATGGAAAGAATAGTCTTGGCACTCCCCACGCCAGGTGTCTAAGCTGGTAACACTGTTGCTCGCAACAGCCCGCTTTTTCTCAGTGACGGAGGGTGTCCCATGGCTATTACCTGGATTCTGGTTGCCAACGCCAGCCTGGCAAAACTGTACGCGAACCTCGGCCCCAACAAGGGTCTCAAGCTGGTCAAGGAACTGATCCACCCGGAAAGTCGGCAGAAAAACGCCGAACTCGCGACTGACCGTTCTGGCAGCATGGGCAGCACCGGCGGCACGATGCAGCCGCACAGCGTGCCCAAGACGCGTGAGGCCAAGGTCTTCGCGCAGGAGATCGCCCACACCCTTTATCAGGGCCGGGCCACCAATGCTTTCAAGCGCGCGATCATTGTTGCACCCCCCGCCTTCATGGGCATGCTCAACAATCTGCTCGACGCCCCCACCGCTCATCTGGTGAGCGACCGTTTCGAAAAGGACTACACCAAGACCCCCGAACCCGAGTTGGCGTCGCGGCTGGCAACAGCCATCAATCTATGACTTCTTCGACCGTCTCCTGACCTGAGACGATGGCGCGGTCTCAACCCGCGCCGAAGAACGCGGGGCGCTTGGCGCCCCGCACCGTTTTCAGCGCGCTGTTCGCGTCTCGTCCACCACCAATTGCGACGTCCTGGGGTAGACTCTTGGGGTTTCAGCACTCTCCAATCGGATTCCCATGGCCCAATATGTAATGTCGATGCTCCGGGTGTCGAAGATCGTTCCGCCCAAGCGTCAGATCATCAAGGACATCTCGCTCTCCTTCTTCCCCGGCGCCAAGATCGGCCTGCTCGGCCTCAACGGTTCGGGCAAGTCCACCGTGCTTCGCATCATGGCCGGGGTTGACAAGGAATACGACGGCGAGGTCCAGCACCTGGCCGGGCAACGCATCGGTTACCTGGCGCAGGAGCCCGAGCTGGACCCGGCCAAGACGGTGAAGGAAGAAGTTGAGTCCGGCCTCGGCGACATCGTCGAAGCGCGCCAGAAGCTCGAGGAAATCTACGCCGCCTACGCCGAGCCCGACGCCGACTTCGACAAGCTCGCCGAAGATCAGGCCAAGTACGAAAACATCCTGGCCTCAGCCGGCAGCGATGTCGAAACCCAGATGGAGATCGCCGCCGACGCGCTACGCCTGCCGCCGTGGGATGCCGTCATCGGCAAGCTCTCCGGTGGCGAGAAGCGCCGCGTGGCACTGTGCAAGCTGTTGCTGTCGCGCCCCGACATGCTGCTGCTCGACGAGCCGACCAACCACCTCGACGCCGAATCGGTCGAGTGGCTGGAGCAGTTCCTCACCCGCTTCCCCGGCACGGTAGTGGCAGTCACCCACGATCGCTACTTCCTCGACAATGCCGCCGAGTGGATACTCGAGCTCGACCGCGGACACGGCATTCCGTGGAAGGGCAATTACTCGAGCTGGCTTGAGCAAAAGGGTGCCCGTCTGGCGCAGGAGTCCAAGCAGGAGGCCGCGCACCAGAAGGCGATGAGGACCGAACTCGAATGGGCGCGCTCCAACCCCAAGGCACGCCAGGCCAAATCCAAGGCCCGTCTGTCGCGTTACGAGGAAATGACCACGGTCGAATACCAGAAGCGCAACGAAACCCACGAAATCTTCATCCCGCCCGGCGAGCGTCTGGGCGACAAGGTGATCGAATTCAACGAGGTGTCCAAGGCCTTCGGCGACAAGCTGCTGATGGACAAGGTCAGCTTCAGTGTGCCGCCGGGTGCGATCGTCGGCGTCATCGGCCCCAACGGCGCCGGTAAATCGACCCTGTTCAAGATGATCCAGTCCATGGACAAACCGGACAGCGGCGAGGTGGTGATCGGCTCGACGGTGAAGATCGCGGCGGTGGATCAGTCACGCGAAGGCCTTGCCAACGACAAGACCGTGTTCGAAGCGATCTCCGACGGCGCCGACATTCTCACCGTCGGCCGTTTCGAGATGCCCAGCCGGGCCTATATCGGCCGCTTCAACTTCAAGGGCGGCGACCAGCAGAAGATCGTCGGCAACCTGTCCGGCGGCGAGCGCGGGCGGCTGCATCTGGCCAAGACCCTGATCGCCGGCGGCAACGTATTGCTGCTCGACGAGCCGTCCAACGACCTCGACGTGGAAACCCTGCGCGCGCTCGAGGATGCCCTGCTCGAGTTCGCCGGTTGCGCGATGATCATCTCCCACGACCGCTGGTTCCTCGACCGGATTTGTACCCATATCCTCGCGGCCGAAGGCGATTCGCAGTGGGTGTTCTTCGCCGGCAACTATCAGGAGTACGAAGAGGACAAGCGTAAGCGCCTCGGCGAGGAAGGCGCCAAGCCCAAGCGGATCCGCTACAAGCCGATCGCGCGCTGAGCGCTTCAAGCGGCTGTCGGACTTGAGTGATCGAACCGTAGATCGGCTTCAAGTCCGACCGCCTCCAGGGAGGGCCGTCTGCCGCGTCGGGCGGCCAGCACTTATTCGTGTCGCTTTTTCCTGAGGATTTCGTCATGCCCCGTATCGGTACCCCGCTCTCTCCCACTGCCACCCGCGTGCTGCTGTGCGGTTCGGGCGAACTCGGCAAGGAGGTCGTGATCGAGCTGCAGCGCCTTGGATGCGAGGTGATCGCAGTCGATCGCTACGCCGATGCGCCGGCGATGCAGGTCGCGCATCGCAGCCACGTCATCAGCATGCTCGACGGCGCTGCGCTGCGGGCCGTGATCGAGCTGGAAAAGCCGCACTACATCGTGCCCGAGATCGAGGCCATCGCCACCGCGACCCTGGTCGAACTCGAGGCCGAAGGCTACACCGTGATCCCGACTGCGCGCGCCGCGCAGCTCACCATGAACCGCGAAGGCATCCGCCGCCTCGCCGCCGAAACCCTTGGCCTGCCCACTTCGCCCTACCAATTTGCCGACACAGAGGAAGACTACCGCGCGGCCGTTGCCGCACTTGGATTTCCCTGCGTGGTCAAGCCCATCATGAGCTCGTCGGGCAAGGGCCAGAGCCTGCTCCGCGGGCCCGATGATGTGGGCAAGGCGTGGGATTACGCCCAGGCCGGAGGTCGTGCGGGCAAGGGGCGCGTCATCGTCGAGGGCTTCATCGACTTCGATTACGAGATCACGCTGCTCACCGTGCGCCACGCTGGCGGCACCGCCTTCTGCGAGCCGGTGGGCCACCGCCAGGAAAAGGGGGACTACCAGGAGTCGTGGCAGCCCCAGCCGATGATCCCGCAGGCATTGGCCGAATCCGAACGGATCGCGCTGGCCGTGACCGAAGCGCTGGGCGGGCGTGGCTTGTTCGGGGTGGAATTGTTCATCAAGGGCGACAAGGTGTGGTTCAGTGAAGTGTCGCCGCGCCCGCACGACACCGGGCTGGTCACCCTGATTTCGCAGGACCTGTCCGAGTTTGCGCTCCATGCACGGGCGATCCTCGGACTGCCGATTCCGGTGATTCGCCAGTTCGGCCCCTCGGCCTCGGCGGTGATCCTGGTCGAAGGCGAGTCGACTCAGCCGGTTTTCGGCAATCTTGCTGCCGCGCTGAGCGAGCCGGACACCGCGTTGCGCTTGTTCGGCAAACCCGAGGTTAAGGGCCAGCGCCGGATGGGGGTTGCGCTGGCGCGCGACGAGTCGATCGCGGCGGCACGGGCCAAGGCCCTGCGTTCAGCCACCGCAGTCAGCGTCGAACTCTGACCCGACCCCATCACTGGCCGCGGTAAGCGGCCGCAGCAAACGGAACACCCTCGATATGACCTACGAAGAACATCTGGACGAAGTCACCACGCTCATTTTCGAGCGTTACGATCAAGACGAGGAGGACGCCATCAAGATGGTGATGCGCGCCCAGGCCGACGATTTCTTCAGCACGCACGACGACGATCCGTCGATCTGCACCCAGGAACGGGCCGAACAGGACGCGAGTGCAGTGTTCAAGAAATACGGGCCGAAGGCCGCGCTCAAGCGCTAACGAGACAGGATGGGTGGGCAGCGGCTCGTTCCTACGCCGACTCACCCAGCAGGCGCTCCAGTTCGGCAACTGGCATCGGTTTGTGGAAGTAGTAGCCCTGCAATAGATCGCACCCCAGGGTCTGCAGAAACTCGAACTGGGCCTGCGTCTCAACCCCTTCGGCCACCACCTGCAGACGCAGGCTGTGGGCAAGGCCGGCGGTTGCGGCACAGATGCTGGCATCGTTGGAATCCGACTCGATGTCGCTGACAAAAGCGCGGTCGAGCTTGAGGCGGTCGATCGGGAACAGTTTCAGATAGGCGAGCGACGAGTATCCGGTGCCGAAATCGTCGATCGCCAGCGACACGCCCAGCGCCTTCAGGTCGCACAGCGTGCGCACCATCTGTTCGGGCTCGCGCATCGCGACACTCTCGGTAATCTCCAGCTCAAGCAGCTCCGGCGGAACGCCATACTCCTGCAACAGGCGTGCGACCAGCGCGGGCAAACTATCATCGCGTAACTGGATGAGCGACAGGTTCACCGCCAGGCGCACCTCCTGCAGCCCCCGCGCACGCCAGTCACGCAAGGCGCCCAGCGCGTTGCGCAGTACCCACTGTCCGATCGGCAGGATCAAACCGCACTCCTCTGCGATCGGGATGAAGGCCGCGGGTGAAGTGATTCTGCCGTCGCTACGCTGCCAGCGGATCAGGGCCTCGGCGGCAATGATCCGGCGGCCGTCGGGGCTCATCTGGGGCTGGTAGTAAAGAACGAACTCCTCCCGGCGCAAGGCATCGAGCAAGGAGGTTTCGACGTCGAGCCGCTCCGCAACCGATGCGTTCATTTCTGCATCGAAGAACTGGAAGTTCGCACGTCCCACGGCCTTGGCGTGATACATGGCGATGTCCGCGTGTTTCATCAAGGTGCTGACGTCTTCCCCGTTATCGGGAAAAAGCGCGATCCCCACCGAAGCCGACATCCGCAGCACGGTTGCCTCGACGCATAACTCGCGACTCGCCGCCTCCATTAGCTTGCGCGCCACCGGAATTGCGTCGCTGGCGTGGTCGAGCTCGTTTGCCACCACTACGAACTCGTCACCTCCGAGCCGGGCAATCAGATCGGTGTCGCGCAGGCAGGTGCCGAAGCGGTCGGAAAGGATACGCAGCAGGCCATCGCCGCAGGCGTGACCGAAGGAGTCGTTGATGGTCTTGAATCGATCGAGGTCGACGAACATCACCGCCAGCTGCTTTCCATGCCGACGTGCGTTGGCAATCGCATGATCAAGTCGCGCCTCGAGACCGTAGCGATTCGAGAGCCCGGTCAGAGGATCGTGAAGCGCAGCATGCTCGAGCGCGCGTTGCGATTCTGCGAGGGCACCAATCGCATCGACCACCTCCCCCAACTCCTCGCCCCGCACGGAAGGCAATGCCGGAAGGCCTTCGGTACTCTTGCGCAAATGCCGCAAATAATCGGACAGGCCAAGTAGCGGCATGATCAGATAGCCATGCACAAGAACGATGAACGTGAAACCGCTGATTGCCACGATCAGCGCCCCGCCCAGCGTCATCAGCAACACCCTGGTCGCACCGCGCGAGATCTCTTCCGCCGCCCTCGAATGCTCGTTCACCAGGCGCACCGCGGCCTGATCGGCGACGTCCTTGAGTGCCGTCCTGCGCGTCTGCCACAGCACCTCCCGCTCGTGCTTCAGCATCGCGAGCGCATCCGCGGTCAAGACCGAAGCGTTCTCGCGGTGGCGCAAGGCAATCATGGTGGCGACGGTGTCAAAGGTCTCGCGCACCCCATCCGAATGGTTCGCACTGGCGCCGATCGACGGATGCACCGCCATCGCCTGCATGGTGAGCCCGATGTTGCGCCACGCATCAGGGTCGTTCTCGGTCGAGAAGTGGTCCCCGAGGGCAATCAACCGCTCGAGGTTACCAACCGCACGCAGCGCCTCCATCTGTTGCGCAGCAGCCTGCCCGCCACCACGCTGGGCCAGCCCGATCACCGACAGCGATAGAACGACCACGATAGCCACGCCTGCCACCAGGGCGAGCGTGGAGATCGCTGGCACCCAAAAGGCGAGCCGACGCAGGGACAGACGTCTTGTACCGCCTGCAAAAAAGAGGGAGGGCATGCGCGCCTGAGACCTACAAAATACTGAAAGGAAAATACTTTCTTGCCAGACGTTCGTGCTCACCGCTGGAGATCAAGTGGGTGATGGCATCGTTGACACCCTTAAGCAGACTATCGTCCCCGTGCCGAACCACCATATGAACCGGACCGCCCAAGCCGTCGCTATCGAGCGGTGCGCTCACGAATCGGAAACCCCTACCGGCCGGGGATTGCAGAAACGGCAGGACCTGCATCACCGGCAGCAGTGCCACCGGACATCCACCGCGGCCAAGTCCGTCGAGTACCGCCTCATTGGACGCCAGTGCAACGACCTCAGCTGTCCCTTGCCTGCCCCGGGTCGATATCCAAGCCTGCTGCATCGACCCCGCAATCACGCAGATCCGGTCGCTCGTGGCGACCGTCACCCCGCCCTCGTGTCCAACGAAGACAGAACTCGACCGCCAGTAGGCTAGCGAAAAGGCGACCTGGCGTTCGCGCTCGGGTGTGCGCAAGAAATTGGCGACCCCGATGGCGGCTGCGCCCGACGCCAGCTCGGGAATAATCTCCGGAAAGCGGCGGGTCTCGAGGCGGCATTGACGACGCATCTCGCGACACACTGCCTGCACAAAATCAACATTAAAACCAACAAGTTGCTCACGCTCGTCGATCCATGAGAAGGGCACAGAACGTGGGGTCAGGAGTACCACCAGTTCCTGCGCGTGGGCAGTGCGGACGAGCACAAGGCTGCCGAAGAGAAAGATAAGGACGCATAGTTTTGTCACTGCGCGATTCTCTATTACTTTAGTTACATTCACAACAATTACCACACCCCCTTCGCCCCGCGCCATCCGGCCGCGACTTCCCGCATTGCAATGCACAAATCGGGCGGCGCGGTGGTACGCTAAGTTCAATCAACGGCTTAAGATCCCATCCCGTATGAATGACATCCTGCCGATCAAGGACCCTGTCCTTGTCTTCGCCCTTGTGGCCGCGCTGATCCTGTTCGCGCCCATCGTGATGGGGCGGTGGCGCCTGCCCGGCATGATCGGGCTTCTTGTGGCCGGCGCCATCCTCGGCCCGAATGCGCTTGGCGTGCTCGCCCGCGACCAGTCCTTCGTGCTGTTCGGCACCGTCGGTCTGCTCTACATCATGTTCTCGGCCGCGCTCGAGATAGACATGGCGGTGCTCAAACGCCACCGCTTAAGCAGCCTGGTATTCGGCCTGCTCACATTTGCCATCCCGATGGGCGTGGGTCTGGTGGTCTCCCGCCACCTTCTGGGGTTCGACTGGCCTGCTGCGATTCTGCTGGCCAGTACCTTCGCGTCGCACACCCTGCTGACCTATCCGATTGCGAGCCGCCTGGGGCTGGCCCGCAATCCCGCTGTCACCACGGCGATCGGCGGCACCATCATCACCGATACGCTCGCGCTGCTGGTGCTGGCGGTGATCGTGAGCTCCACCCGCGGCGCCATCGACGAGTTTTTCTGGTACCAACTCGGGGTCAGCCTGACGGTGTACGTGCTCGCCATCCTGGTCGGTCTGCCTATCCTCGCCCGCTGGTTCTTCCGCAGCCTGGGGCGCGATGGGGTCTCCGAGTTCGTCTTTGTGCTGGCGACGGTATTCGGCTGCGCCGCGGTATCGCGCCTTGCCGGTTCCGAGCCTATCGTGGGCGCCTTTCTGGCGGGGCTTGCGCTCAACCGCTCGATTCCGCGCCACAGCACCCTGATGAACCGCATCCAGTTCACGGGTGAAGCGGTGTTCGTACCTTTCTTCCTGCTCTCGGTCGGGATGCTGCTGGATCTGAGAATATTCCTCGGGGGGCCGCGCGCCTGGGCGGTGGCAATCGCCATGGTGGTGACCGTGCACGCGACAAAGTGGCTTGCGGCGGAATCGACCCGTCTTTTCCTCGGTTACAGCCGCGATGAGGCCCGGTTGGTGTTTGGCCTCACCGTGCCACAGGCAGCAGCGACCCTCGCCGCAACGATCGTCGGTTACGACATCGGTCTGTTCGACGACGCCGTCGTCAACGGCGCAATCCTGATGATCCTGACCAGTTGCCTGATCGCTCCGGTGGTGGTTGAGCGCAGCGGTCGCCGGCTGGCCCTGATCGGTGCCGGTGATGATGCCGATACCGACGGACGAGCCCAACGCATTCTGGTTGCGCTTTCCAGACGCAGGCCCTCAACGACTCTGGTCGATCTTGCGATGCTGGTACGTGATCCGGCGCAGAAACAGCCCGTGTACCCATTGGTCGTAATCGAGGAAGGCGATGGCGCAAGCGACGAGGTCGCACGGGCGGAGAAGCTGCTCGCCACTGCCGTTGCACAGCTCTCTGCGGCCGATGTCGCCGCCGCGCCGGTAACGCGGATCGACCTCAACCTGTCCTCGGGCATTCTGCGCGCCCGGCGCGAGTTACTTGGAACCGATGTAATTGTGGGCTGGAGCGGACGTACCACGGCACCGGAGCTGCTCTTCGGCTCGGTCCTTGAGAAACTGCAGGATGACCGCGACTGCACGCTGATGTTCGCGCGCATTGAATCGCCGCTCAACACCACGCGACGGATCCTGCTTGGTCTTCCGCTCAATGCGGACCGGGAAACCGGGTTTGCAGCCGCAATCGGTTCGATAAAGCGGCTGGCTCAGCAGATCGGTGCAAACATCACGGTACTCGCCGACAAGCATGGCGAGGCGCACCTGCGAAAACGCATCACTGCAGTGAAGCCGTCGGTGGAGGTCCGGCTCCGGGTACTGGAAGGGGACGACTCGCTGCTTCGAGCGCTTGGTGAGGAGATCGGCCCCGACGACCTGATCGTCCTGTATGGCACCCGCACCGGGAGCATCGCGTGGCGGGCCGGCACCGGCGCCCTGCCGCTCGCGGTGGCAGAGCGCTTCCCGGTCAACAATCTCCTGCTGGTCTATCCGGTAGAATCACGCGCCCCACCGCAGGGGCAGGAGTGAAGCCATGAAAGAAATCACCCGTTCCACCCTCTCTCATTACGACCGGGAAGGTGCGCGCTTCAGGGATGCAACCCGCAATCACGATGTCAGCCAGAACTACGTCGCGCTGCTCGACGCCATCGAAGCCATGCCGCCCTTCACCCTGCTCGACTTCGGCTGTGGTCCCGGACGCGATTTAGCCCATTTTCGCCGGCTCGGCCATGAGGCGATCGGGCTCGACGGCTCCAAAGCCCTGGTCGAACTGGCACGCGCAGACAGCGGCTGCGAGGTTCTGCATCAGGACTTTATTGAACTGGACTTGCCTGCGGCGCACTTTGACGGTGTCTTTGCCAACGCCTCGCTGTTCCATGTCCCGCGAAGCGCGCTGCCCGAGGTCTTGCTGAAACTCAATCGCTGCCTGAAACCACGCGGCGTACTCTTCACTTCCAACCCGCGCGGCGACGATCAGGAAGGCTACAGTGGAGAACGCTACGGCTGCTACTACACGCTGGAGAGCTGGCGACGTTTGGTCACTGGCGCGGGTTTCGAGGAACTGCACCACTACTACCGACCGCCAGGTCTGCCCATCGAGCAACAGCCGTGGCTGGCTTCGGTGTGGCGCAAAACTTGATTCCGCTGGCGCGGTGGGTTTTTGGCGATCGAGCCACCCTCCTGGTAACGCATCGATCGAAGAACGTGATCGAAAAAAATGATCGTCCATCGTGTATCGGCAAGCACGGGCTTCCGAGTTGTCGGAGAATGGTCCCCGTGCGACGCTGGTCAGCCACTCATAGGAGATACCTAAAATGAGTATTGGAAATATTGTTGGGCAGTTGTTGCAGCAGGGAATGCGCAACGGCGGCCGCGGCAGACTTGAACACACGCTCGGTGCGGGTGGTCTTGGCGGCGTTGGTGGCCTTGAGGGTATTCTTGGCGGACTGCTTGGCGGAGGCGGCGCCGGCGCGCAATCCGACAGGGCCAGTGCCGGAGGCCTCGGCGGTTTGTTCGAACTGGCTGCCGGTGCCCTTGGCGGACGCAATTCGGGCGGTACGCAAACAGGCGGCGCGGGCGGACTGGGAGAACTTGCGGGTATGTTGCTGGGCGGCGGCGGTACGGCACGTCGCAACACGAGTCAGGGCGGCAACGGGATGGCCATCCTCGGCACCCTCGCCCTGACCGCATTCAAGC
>JAUSOD010000089.1 GCA_030656215.1 Azoarcus sp. | reverse complement strand
AGCTGGGTCGGCATCTTCGGCCCGGCCGGGCTGCCGGCGGAGGTGGTGGCGAAGCTCGGCGCGGCCTCCGACCAGGCGATGGGCGCGCCGGCCTTCCAGCGCATGCTGGAGCTGGTCGCGCGGGTTGCGCCCTCCGAGGCGAGCGTGCTGCTCGAGGGCGAGTCGGGGACCGGCAAGGAGCTGGTCGCCAACGCGATCCACGAGGCCAGCCGGCGTGCGCAACGTCCGTTCGTGGTGGTGGATTGCTCGGGCATGCCCGAAACCCTGTTCGAGAGCGAGGTGTTCGGCCACGAGCGGGGCGCATTCACCGGTGCCGTGGCGCGCAAGCCCGGGCTGGTGGAGGCGGCCAGCGGCGGCACCCTGTTTCTCGACGAGGTCGGAGACATTCCGCTCGCCATGCAAGTGAAGCTGTTGCGCCTGCTCGAGACCGGTACCTACCGCCGCGTCGGTTCCACCGACTTGCAACGGGCCGACATCCGCCTGGTGTCCGCCACCCATAGGCCGCTCAAACAGATGATCCGCGACGGCAGCTTCCGCCAGGATCTGTACTTTCGGATCAACACCTTTCCGATCACGGTGCCGCCGCTGCGTGTTCGGGCAGAGGACCTGCCGCTGCTGGTGGCGTCGCTGCTCGAGCGGGTGGCCCCGCGTCGCCAGCTGACGCTGTCGCCGGCGGCGATGCAGGTGCTCACAAAGTATGCCTTTCCGGGCAATGTCCGCGAACTGCGCAACGTCCTCGAGCGCGCAAGCCTGATGTGCGATGGCGAGGTGATCGGTCCGGAGCACCTGGCAGAGGAGGTGGTCGATCAGACGTTCTCCCAGACGTCTTCCCTCCCGGCGTCTTCCTCCCCCACGTCTTCCGCCCACTGGGCGCCCGATTCGGAGGGGGTGGTCCGCGGGCACCCGGCGGAGGGCGATAGCGTGCTCGATCTTGACCAGGTTCAGCGTGAGGCGCTGCTACAGGTGGTACGCCGCCACCACGGCAGCCGGCGCGATCTGGCGCGCAAGCTCGGGCTCAGCGAGCGCACCCTGTACCGCCGCTTGCGCGCGCTCGGGCTGGATGACACGGCTGCCTGAAAACTGCCAGAAATGAAGGTCAACGCTGACTAATCTGGCAGCGTTGGCAGCGCTCCGTGTCCCGGAACGGCCGACATTCCACCAATGGGGCCAGATCTGGCCATGGCATGGCGATTGCTTATAAAGCCTGGAAGCGAGGCTGACCCGCAATCCCTGTCCGATCGTCACCTCATCGATCCCCAACCCCTGGGGCTGAGATTGCGTGGCCGGTTTCCGGCCCGGCCTCGCTTCTTTTTTTTGGCGAACGCACTTCCATCTCGGATCGGTGAATATCATGAAAATCGCTGTAACCAGCCAGAACTTCCGGACCGTCACCGGGCACGCAGGCAAGTCGCGTCGCTTTCTGATCTACGATATCGGCACACCCTGCTCGCCGCGGGAGGTCGAGCGCCTGGATCTACCCAAGGATATGTCTTTTCACGAGTTCCACGGCGACGGACATCCCATCGATGGTGTGGCCGCGGTCCTGACCGGCAGCGCCGGTGACGGTTTCATTGCCCGCATGGGGCAGCGCGGTATAGAAGTGGTGGTGTGCGGCGAGGAGGACCCGCTGCAGGCGGTGCGGGACTACATTCAGGGCACGATCAAGCCGCCGTTACCGCATGAGCATGATCACGGGCATCGCCACGGTTGAGCGCCTCGGATCGACTGCGGCCGCAGACCCGGTCGGGCAGGGCAGCAGTGCCTTCCGTCCGGCTGCATCACATCAGCCATTGCGGTCGCAGCAGCATGACCGCACCCAGCGCAAGCATCACCGCACCGCTGAGCAGTTTGAGCGCGCGGCCGCTGCGTTCGGTGAGCTTGTTGCTGCCCAGCGCCACGACCGCGACCGTGACCATCAGGGCATCGTCGGCGATGTAGCCGAGGATGTAGAGTCCGAGATAGGCATAGTGCGCTGCTGCACCGAGTTGCTGCTGGGTGAGTACTGCGGTGTAGATCGCTGGTAGCCCTGCGGTGCACAGCAGTTCGATGAAGTTCACCACCACCGCGAGGGTGGCGACGGCGAGCAGCGAGGCGGGCAAGGCCTCCGCGTTCAGGATGGCGCGGACGCGCGCATACAGCCCAGGCTTTGCGGCATCCGGAATCGACAGCGAAATGCCGCGTCCCAGGGCGAAGAAGTCCTTGACGTTGATTGCGCCGATCGCCAACGCCACTGTAGCCAGGCCGATACGCAGCGCCTCCGACATGCCGACGAAAAGAAAGACATTGAGCCAGGCCGCCATGAAGGCGTAATACACCGCGCCGCTGGCGGCAACAAAGGTGCCGGCCACCAGCGCCATGCGCCGGCGGTCCTTGAGCCGCACCAGCAGCGAAAGCAGAAAGAGCAGTACCCACATCGCGCACGGGTTGAATCCGTCGAGCAGGCCCATGCTCAGGGTGAACAGCGGCAGGCCCAGGCGCGAGGCGCTGAGCGTGCCGAACAACGCGCTATCGACGGTATCGCGCGGGGCGGGTGCGTCACCGATCAGTGCGCGCAGCTCCGCACCCGCATGTGCGTCGTCGTCGAACCCCACCAACACCCTGTCGCCATAAACAAAGGTCGGTACGCCGGGCGGCCACACGCCTGCGCGCCGGCTGAGCTCGATCAGCGCATCGCGTGCGGCCTCATCGCGGTCCACTGCGCGGTAAACAATCTGCAGATCGGGGCGCTCGACGGCCAGTAACGCGAGAAAATCCTTGGCGGCGGCGCAATGCGGGCAGCCGTCGCGCACGAAGACGGACAATACGGTCGGCGATGCATCGGTGACTGAAGCCCGTGGCTCAGCGGCGGTGCTGACGGAGGGCAGCGCCACCAGGGCGAACAGGCAAAGCAGGCGAAGCAACGCCCGGAAATACCGATATGTCGGCCCGTGGTCCGTCTGATACGCGCTGAGCCGAGCGCGCAGCCTTGATCCAGCAGGTGCCGGGATGGTCATGAGCATGCAACCGGGTCGCCATCCGGGAGCGGGTCTCCCGGTACCCGGAAAGTGTAGCTCCTCCCGGCGGCAGGATGTCATGTGGTGCTCGAGATGAGTGCGGATATCCCGATGACGTTGTTTCGGCATGCTGACAGCGTCAGGCAAAGGGAGCGAGCCACTGCCGCCTTGATCGAGAATCTGCCGCGTGAACTGCCTCAGATGGCAGTTGTGGCAGCTTCGCCCATCTGGCATTTTTAGGCAAGCAACTGTAAACGCAGGGGTTTGTGAGCTGGCACGGGCATTGCATTAAGTACATTTGAAGCAGGGTCGTGTCGCGTTCGCTTCTTGACCGTTTCCCTCGACGGTCTAACTCCCTTGGTGGCGTTCTGCTGACAGCTTTAGGCCCCGACCCTGCTTCTTTTTTTCAATCGCGCACAGTCGCCACCCGGAACGAGCCCCAGGAGACACAAACCATGTCCGATACGCTTCAAGATCGCCGTCGTCTTTTGATCGCCACTTCAGGGGTAGGCGTCATTGCCGCTGCGGCGACCGCCGTGCCTTTTGTTGCCAGCCTGACTCCGTCCGAGCGCGCGCGTGCTGCCGGCGCCCCGGTTGAGGCGGATGTCAGCGCGCTTGCCGCGGGCGAGATGATGACCGTCGAGTGGCGCGGAAAGCCGGTATGGATACTTCGGCGCACGGCCGAAATGATGAGTTCGCTCGACGGACACGATGCACGTCTGGCTGATCCGGAGTCGAACGAGCCCCAGCAGCCGGACTACGCCAGCAACCGTCACCGCTCGGTTAACCCCGAGTTCCTCGTCGTGATCGGGATCTGCACCCATCTGGGCTGCTCGCCCTCGGAGAAGTTTACCGAGGGCGCGGCGAGCGGCATGGGCGAAGACTGGCCGGGTGGGTTCTTCTGCCCCTGCCATGGCTCGATCTTCGATCTCTCCGGGCGCGTCTTTCGGGGCCAGCCTGCGCCGACCAATCTCGAGGTGCCGCCGTACAAATGGCTCTCGGATTCCGTCGTGCTGATCGGCGAGGATGCGCACAGCGCCACGGCGTAGTGGCGTCAACGCGGACTTCAACGCGGGACGTCAGACGCTGACGTCAGCGTCTGACGTCAGCGTCGGCGGAGGCACGATTACCGGCTTGTGTGGGCACCAGCTCCCCGGTGAGGCCCGAGAGATCTGCGTAGTGCGTTCAAGCCAAACGCGGTGCCGTCCCCATCAATAAAAGGGAAAAGCGTTCATGATCCCCGAGTCCGATGTCATGCAGTGCGAGCCGGTCGAGGGGCATGCGTCCGGCCTGATCGGCTATCTGCTGAGCGATCTGGCTGCGGGCCTCGCGGTTGTCGTCGATCCGCCTTGCGGCCAGGCCGAGCTGATACTTGCCCTGCTTGCGGAGCGCAAGCTGCAGTTGACCCGGGTGCTGCGCACTCATCGGCATGCAGCCGACCCGGATGACTGCACGCTGCTGTTTGCCCGTACCGGCGCCGAGTTGGTCATCGCGGAGGGTGGATGTGCGGGAAGCGTCGCGGGCGAAAGGCTGCGGCGTGTGGGGAATGGGGCACAGTTGACGTTTGGAGCCGAATTCATCCATGTGCTGGCGACGCCCGGTCATACGCCCGCATGCCTCAGTTACCTGTGGCGCGATCGTCTTTTCTGTGGCGACGTGTTCGATCTGGGGGCTTGCGCCGTCGGTGACAACGAGGCGGATCCTGCGCAGCTGTTCGACAGCATCACCCGGGACATTTTCACTCTGCCCGATCGGACGCTGGTATTTCCCGCCCACCCGATCAGAGGGCGGCGGGTCGTGACGCTGGCCGAACTGAAGGTGCGCTGCAAGTCAATGCTCGGCCGTGGCCGGGATGCGTTCATCACCGAGATGGCGTTCAGGCGCCTCACCCGCCCGGCGCTGGCGCGCGCCATGGGTTCGTCGCTGCCGCGCAAATAGTCCATTTCACGGTCGGTTTGCGCGGGTCGTGGAGCGAGCGCCCGACTGCGCCCGGCACACTCAGGCAGGGCAACAGGCGGGGCAGGGCGCATGGTGTAATATTCTGGCCAATTCATCTGCCCCGCTCGCCTTGGTCGGGGTACTTTCCGGCACAGGATCATGGTTCCTCATCTCACGACTGCACTGACTGGCCCGCTGCTCGAACTGGAAAAGCAGTTCCTCGACAATGCGACCGAAATCGAAAAGTGGTTTCGGGTGCAGTGGCTCGATCACATGCCGCCGTTTTACGCTTCGACCGACCTGCGCAACTCCGGCTTCAAGCTGGCGCCGGTCGATCTGAACCTGTTCCCGGGCGGCTTCAACAACCTCGACGACGCCTTCCTGCCGCTGTGCGTGCAGGCGGCGCAGGCGGCGATCGAGCGCATCTGCGCCGATGCGAGCAGGCTGTTGCTGATCCCGGAGAACCACACCCGTAACCAGTTCTACCTGCAGAACGTGGCCAAGCTGGTGTCCATCCTCAAGCTCACCGGCATGGATGTGCGCCTCGGCAGCCTGCTGCCCGAGATCACCGCGCCGACCGTGATCGAGCTGAGCAACGGTGCCACGCTCACGCTTGAGCCGCTCAAGCGCAGTGGCCGCCGGCTCGGGCTGGAGGGCTTCGATCCGTGTGCGGTGCTGCTCAATAACGACCTTTCCGCCGGTATCCCCGCAGCGCTCAAGGGCCTTGACGAGCAGTGGCTGATTCCGCCGCTGCACGCCGGCTGGCACGTGCGCCGCAAGTCGCGTCATGCCGCGGCCTACGACCGCGTGGTGCAGGCCTTCGCCGATGAGATCGGGATCGATCCGTGGCGCATCAACCCGGCCTTCGGGGTTTGCGGCAAGATCAACTTCCAGGAGCGCACCGGCGAGGAATGCCTGGCTCAGCAGGTCGACTCCCTGCTCACCAACATCCGCGCCAAGTACAAGGAATACGGCATCTCCGACCAGCCCTTCGTGGTGGTCAAGGCCGATGCCGGCACTTACGGCATGGGCGTGATGACGGTCAAGGATGCCTCCGAGGTGGTCGGCCTGAACCGCCGTCAGCGCAACAAGATGGCGGTGGTGAAGGAAGGCCTGCAGGTGCAGGAGGTGATTATCCAGGAAGGCGTGCACACCTTCGAGACGGTGGATGGAGCGGTGGCCGAGCCGGTGATCTACATGATGGATCACTACGTGGTTGGCGGTTTTTACCGGGTGCACACCGAGCGCGCCCGCGACGAGAACCTCAACGCACCGGGCATGCACTTCAAGCCGCTCGCGTTCGACACCAGCTGCACCCTGCCCGACATGGCCCAGGGGCCGGATGCACCGCCCAACCGCTTCTACGCCTACGGCGTGGTCGCGCGCCTGGCCTTGCTCGCCGCCTCGGTCGAGATCGAGGAAACCACCCCGGCTGAAGAGTTCGCCTGATCATGACCCATTCGCTCAAGCTCGCCTTCATCCTCGACCCGCTCGAGGGCCTCAAGGCATATAAGGATTCCAGCGTCGCGATGATGCGTGCCGCGGTGGCCCGCGGCCATACCGTGTGGGCGATCCGGCGCGAGGCACTAGCCTGGCGCGAGGGCGTGGTGGTGGCGCGCAGCGCCCCGCTCACGGTGCGGAGCGACGATCACGACTGGTATGCGGCGGGCGATGCGCAGGTGTTGCCGCTGGCCGCCTTCGACGCGGTGCTGATGCGCCAGGATCCGCCCTTCGACTTCGAGTACGTCACCGCCACCTGGTTGCTGGAGCGTGCAGTGAAGGCCGGGGTGCGGGTGTTCAACAACCCGCAGGCGATTCGCGATCATTCGGAGAAGATCGCGATCACCGAGTTCGCCCAGTTCACCGCGACCACGCTGGTGGCGCGCGATGCGCTCGATATCCATGCCTTCATCGACGAGCTCGGCGATGTCATCCTCAAGCCGCTCGACGGCATGGGCGGCAGCCAGATTTTCCGCGTGCGCGCCGACGATCCCAATCGCAACGTGATCGTCGAGACCCTGACCCACGAGGGCAGCCGCACGATCATGGCGCAACGTTATCTCCCGCAGATTGCCGACGGCGACAAGCGGGTGCTGATCATCGGCGGCGAGGTCGTGCCCTATGCGCTGGCGCGCATTCCCAAGGCCGGCGAGACGCGCGGCAATCTCGCTGCGGGCGGGCGCGGCGTGGCGATGCCGCTGACCGTGCGCGAACGCGAGATCGCCGAGCACCTGGCGCCCATCCTGTGGGCACGTGGTCTGCTGATCGTTGGCCTCGACGTGATCGGTGGCCATCTCACCGAAGTCAATGTCACCAGCCCCACCTGCATGGTCGAGATCGCCGCGCAGCAGGGTTTCGATGTGGCCGGGCTGGTGATCGCCAAACTCGAGCAGGCCTGCGCCGAATGAGATTCTCGTGTGGTCTCGGGCGGCTGCAGGCCGCTCTCCTGGTGCTCGTGTGCGCGCTAGTGCTTTCGGCCTGCTCGCGACCGCAGATTTTCCACCAGGAGTCCTATGTTTTCGGCACCCGGGTCGATGTTGCGGTCTACAGCGAAGACAAGGCGCAGGCCGATGCCGCAGCCGCTGCGGTGCTGCGCGAGTTCGATCGGCTGCATCGCGCCTATCACGCCTGGGAGCCGTCCGAACTCACCGCCTTGAACACGGCCATCGCCCGTGGCGAGGCGCTGGAGGTGTCGGACGAACTGGCCGCAATGCTGCGTGACGCCCGGCAGGTGGCGGCCACCGGCGACGAGCTGTTCGATCCGGCACTAGGCAGCCTGATTGCGCTGTGGGGTTTTCACACCGACACCTTCGTGCCGATCCGGCCTGACCCCGAAAAGCTTGCGGCCTTGCTCGCCGCGCGTCCGCGCATGAGTGATCTGGTGATCGAGGGCAATCGCGTCAGTAGCCGTAATCCGGCGGTCCAGCTCGACCTCGGCGGCTACGCAAAGGGCTATGCGCTGGACCGCGCGGTGGCCATCCTGCGGGCGCAGGGGGTCGCCAATGCGTTGATCAATATCGGCGGCAATGTGATGGCGCTCGGCAAGAAGGGCGATCAGCCATGGCGTATCGGCATCCAGCACCCGCGCAACCCGGCACCGCTCGCCACGCTGCCGCTGTACGACGGCGAGGCGGTAGGTACGTCCGGCGACTATCAGCGCTACTTCGAGCTCGACGGCGTGCGCTATGCGCATCTGCTCGATCCGCGTACCGGGCAGCCGGCTCATGGCACCCAGTCGCTCACCGTGCTCATCACCCCGCGCGCCGGTGCCGGCACGCTGTCGGACGCCGCGAGCAAGCCGGCCTACCTCGCCAACGACGCCTGGCGCGATCAGACACGCCGTTTCGGCATCGACCACGCGCTGCGGGTGGCTGAGGATGGCCGCGTCGAGGTGACCAGGGCGCTGCGTGCGCGTTTGCAGTTTCCGGTGCCGACCGAGGTCACCGTCGTCGACTGACTGCCGCGCAAACGCGTGCGGAACATTCCGGTGGGCTGCGGGCTGCGAACTTTATCGGCAGGCTCGTGCTCTGAGCCACCATGCGACTGCGTGCCCGCCTCCTCCTTGTCCTGCTGTTGCCCGTCCTGCTCCTGGCCGGATGCGCCGCGCGCCTGGCCTATAAACAACTCGACTGGCTGGTGCCGTGGTACGTCGGGGACTACGTGACCCTGGACCGCGAGCAGAAGCGCTTGCTCGATGCTCGCCTCGCGCAGCGCCTGGCATGGCACTGCAGCAGTCAGCTCGGGCCTTACGGGGGCTTGCTGCGCGATCTTGAGAGGCGCCTCAATGAGGGCACGCCGCTCGCCGCCACTGAGCTCGAGCACTACCTCCAGCGTGGAGAGACCTTCTGGCGCGTGTTGATGACGGCAATCACGCCCGACGCGCGTCTGCTGCTGGCGGGGCTCAGCGATGCCCAGGTCGAGGAGCTTGCCGCCGCGTTTGTCGAACGCAACAAGGAGGCGCGCGAGAAGTTTCTGGATGGGACCGCGGACGAACTGCACGCGCGCCAGATCGAGCGCATGGAAAAGCGCCTGAAGACCTGGTTTGGTCGCCTGCAACCCAACCAGCGCACGCTCGTTGCCGCGTGGAGTGCAAGCCTCGTCCCGACCACCGAGCAATGGTTGCGCAACCGTGAGCAATGGCAGGGAGAGCTACTCGCGGCGCTTGCACGGCGTGAGCGGCCCGAATTCGAGGTGCGCCTGGCGGGCTTGCTGGTCACCCCCACCATCGGGTGGCCCGAGCATTACCAGACCGATGTGGCCCGCAACCAGGCGCTGACACTGAGCTTGCTGGCCGATACCTTCAACACCGCCAGCCCGACACAACGCCGGCACTTGCTTGGCGAAGTCTCTTCCTGGGCGGGGCAGTTCGAGCAGCTTGCCTGCGCCGCGCCGGCGTCGGCAGCGGGGGCCGGCTGAAAGTCCGACCGCCTCCCAGGCACCGTTAGGGGCGGATTCAGGCCTGCAACCGTATCCAGTCCCCCCGCGTATACTTCGCAAACCAAAACAAAATCGGAGACGACGCATGCCCTCCAAGCACCAGCTCGACCGTCTGGCTATCGGCCTGATGGTAGTGTTCTGCACGATCTGGGGCATCCAGCAGGTGGCGATCAAGCTGGCCAACGTGGGCATCTCGCCAGTGTGGCAGGCGGGGCTGCGCTCGCTCGGCGCCGTCGTTCTGGTGTGGGCGTGGGCGGGACTGCGCGGGGTGAAGCTGTTCGAGCGCGACGGTAGCCTGTGGCCCGGCCTGCTGGCGGGGCTGCTGTTTGCCTGCGAATTCGCGCTGCTTTATTGGGCGCTGGAGTACACCACCGCGTCGCGCGGCGTGATCTTTCTGTATACCGCGCCCTTCGTGGTGGCGGTGGGCGCGGTCTGGCTGCTGCCGCACGAGCATATGCGTCGTGCGCAGTGGATGGGCATGGCGCTGGCTTTTGTCGGCGTGCTGGCGTTGTTCGGTGAGAATCTGCTGCAACCGTCGGGCTTGGCCTGGCTGGGGGATCTGATGATGTTCGCCGCGGCTGTGTTCTGGGCGGCGACCACGCTCACGGTCAAGGCCTCGGCGCTGGGTCGGGTGGCGCCGGAGAAGACGCTGATCTACCAGCTCGGGGTGTCGGCGCTGGTGTTGCCGCTGGTGGCGCAGATGCTCGGCGAGCCGGGCGTGTTTGCGCCGACGCCGATGGTGTGGGCAAGTTTGGCGTTCCAGACCGTGGTGGTGGCAGCCGCAAGCTATCTCGGCTGGTTCTGGCTGATTCGACACTATCCGGCGACGCGGCTGTCGTCGTTCTCCTTCCTGACCCCCGTGCTCGGCGTGGTGGCCGGCGGACTGCTGCTGGGTGAGCCCTTGACGCCGGCGGTGTTCATTGCCCTGGGCCTGGTCGGGCTGGGAATCTGGGTGGCGAACCGCACGGTCGTATCGGCCTGAGCCGAGGTCCAGGCGGCTGTCCGGTAATTGACCGCGGGGTGCGCGGTGTCCGCCACCGGGTCGACAATGCGTTCCGTCTCGATGCTGGAACTGGCTCGGCAGCGTGTGCCGGGCTTGTTCCGGTTCAGCGTCCGGCGGCGTCGCGGGCTTTCTTTTCTTCGTACTCGCGAATCCGTTCTTCGTAGCGTGCGCGCTCGCGGGCAGCCTGCTCGGCGCGCTGCGCGGCAGCCGCATCGGCCTTGCTGCGCTCGCGGGCGCGCTCGACATCCTTCGCGGCTTGCGCGGCGCGGGCATCGGTTTCGGCCTGGTCAGCCACGCGCTCACGGTCGGCGCGCAGCCGCTCGGCCTCTGGCGTGGGGGTGATCACAGCGTCGGCTGCGGGCGACGGGCTCGCCGGGGTCAGCGGGGCCCCGGGATTGGTCTGCATGACCTCGGCTGCTGCACGCTGTCGTTCTGCGAGTTCGAGTTTGCGCGCCTCGCTTTCGAGTTCCCGCGCACTGCGGATGGCGTCGAGCCGTGCCTGCTTGGCCTGGTCGATACAGCGATTGACCATGAAGCGTCCGTAGCAAGACGACTCGGCTGCCTGAAACGTGGTTTCGGCCTGGTCGCGCAAGTGCTTGGCTTCAGCCTTGAGTTGGTCGATGCGACCCGCCCCGGCGTCGGTGTCATCGGCGGCGTGCGCGTGGGCCACGATCAGGCCAAGGGCCAGGGTGCGGAGGGCAATGCGAAAAGAAGGACGTGAAGACATGCGCTATGTGGGTCACGTTATTGGGATGCGTAGGATAGCGCCTTTGGCGTTTTAAGCGCGTTTCCATTCGTGAGCGGGTTGGTCAAACCGCACTCCCAATTGCGCAAAAAGCTGGCTCAACACGTGCGATCAGGATGCCACCCACTGCGCCGGGTCGATCTTCCAGACCTCGAATGATTCATGGGCGGCGATGCGATCCTGTGAGTGACGCAGGTCCACCACTTCGGGTGTGAGGTAGTGGCCCTTGGTATGGAACATCACCTTCACCGTCGGCTGCATCAGCTTGTCGGCATGCTGTTCTTGCACCACCGCCAGGCGGCCGCTCTCCAGCCGTACCAGTGAGCCGCTCGGATAAATGCCGATTGCGCGGATGAAGGCCTGCACCATGTCCGGCTTGAAGTGGAACTTGCTCCACTCGAGCAGCTTGCGCAGGGCCTCGGTGGGCGGCATGCCCTTGTGATAGACGCGGTTGGAGGTGATCGCGTCATATACGTCGACGATCGCCCCCATCTGGCCGTAGAGGCTGATCTGGTCGCCCTTGAGTTTGTTCGGGTAGCCGGTGCCGTCGAAGCGCTCGTGGTGCTGGGCTGCGACGTCGAGCGCAATGTTGCTGATCCCCGGGGTGCCGAGCAGGATGAGTTTGCTCTGCACCACGTGCGATTTCATCTTGGTGAATTCGGCATCGGTCAGCTTGGCCGGCTTGTTGAGGATGTCGTCCGATACCTTGGCCTTGCCCACGTCGTGGAGCAGCGCCCCGATCGCGATCTCATGGATAATCTCGCGCGGTAGTTCCAGCGCACGCGCGAACGAGGTCATCAGCGTGCACACCGAGACTGAGTGCTGAAACGTGTATTCGTCGTGGTTCTTGAGCCGTGCCAGCGGCAGCAGCGCGTCCTGCTGGCGGAAGATCGATTCGACGATCCTCTCCACCAGGGGCTCGATCTGTTCGAGCTCTATCTGTTTGCCCAGGCGTATGTCGCCCATCATGTTGCGCACGATCACGTTGGCATCGCGATGCAGGTTTCGTGCTCGCTGCTTTTCGCCGGCGAGGGTGGTGGGCACGGTCGGGGGGGCCGGCTTGATAGCAATTGCTTCGAGCTGCTCGTCAAGCTTGTGCTCGGCCTCCTCCAGGGTCGGGGCGTTGGTCACGTCCAGCCCGCGGTCGGTGTCGATGTAGACCTCGTGGGTCTTCAGTGCCCGCACCTTGCGCAGTGTGCTGTCGTCCTCGACCGCAAAGCTGTTGCGCACAAAATTGTGCTCCATCCAGCCGCAATTGAGGTCGTGGATGAACATGCCGGGTCGGAGATCCTGGACGGGAATGAGCTTGATCATGAGGCCGAATGTTGATTTTTCCCGCAGTATCGGCGCAGGGCCATTGTCGATCCAGTCAAATGATCATTCAGCCGCGTACTCGATCACATTGCACTGCAACGAGGCAGTCCCGTGCCCGGTGGTAGAATCCGGGCCTTGCCCAAATTTGCCCACAGGAGCGTCCGGTGCGTATCGTCTGTCTCGACCTTGAAGGTGTGCTGGTTCCGGAAATCTGGATCGAATTCGCCGAGCGGACCGGCATTTCCGAGTTGCGCCGTACCACCCGCGACGAGCCGAATTACGACACCCTGATGAAGTACCGGCTCGATATCCTGGCCAAGAACAAGCTTGGCCTGCCCGATATCCAGAAGGTGATCGCCGAGATGGGCCCGATGGCCGGTGCGCGCGAATTTCTCGACGAGCTGCGCGATGCCTATCAGGTGATCATCCTGTCCGACACCTTCTACGAGTTCGCCAAGCCGCTGATGGTGCAGCTCGGCCTGCCGACCCTGTTCTGCCACAGTCTCGAAGCCGATGCCGAGGGCGTGCTGGTCAATTACCACCTGCGCATGCCCGACCAGAAGCGCGAGGCGGTGCAGCGCTTCAAGGAGCTCAACTTCAAGGTGGTGGCCGCGGGCGATTCCTACAACGACACTGCCATGCTCGGCGAAGCCCACGGCGGCATCCTGTTCCATCCGCCAGAGAACGTGATCCGCGAATTCCCGCAGTATCCGGTGGTGCGCGACTACGCTGCGCTGCGCACCGAGATCGACAAAGCCTTCGCCCGCGCCGGCTGATCGCTTCAGGCGACGCCATCGATAGCGCCCACCGACCGGAACCACCATGCATCGCGAACGCTTCTTCACCCTGTCTGCCTCCTGTCCCGACCGCGTCGGCATTGTGGCCCGCGTATCGAGCTTCATTGCCGAACACCGGGGCTGGATCCTCGAGACCTCGCTCCACGCCGAGCTTCCGCGCGAGGGCGAGACGGTGGGGCGCTATTTCATGCGCATCGAGATCAAGACCGATTCGCTGCCTTTCCATCTCGCCGAATTCCGCGAGCGCTTTCGCCCGCTCGCCGAAGAGCTCGAGATGGAATGGAAGATCACCGACTCGGCGGTCAAGAAGCGCGTCGTGATGCTGGTGAGCAAGCAGGAACACTGCCTGTACGACCTGCTTGCGCGCTGGAAATCGCGCGAGCTCGACATCGAGATCCCGTGCGTGATCTCCAATCACAACGATCTGCGTGGCTTCGTCGAGTGGCACGGCATTCCCTTCCACCACGTACCGGTCAGCACCGACAACAAGGCCGCGGCCTATGCCGAAGTGCAGCGCCTGTTCGAGGAGTCGCGCGGCGATGCGATGGTGCTGGCGCGCTACATGCAGATCCTGTCGCCCGATCTGTGCGCGGCCTACCCCGGGCAGATCATCAACATTCACCACAGCTTCCTGCCCAGCTTCGTCGGCGCCAAGCCCTACCATCAGGCCTACACCAAAGGCGTCAAGCTGATCGGCGCCACCTGTCATTACGTGACCGCCGACCTCGACCAGGGCCCGATCATCGAGCAGGACGTGATCCGCATCGACCACTCCGATTCGGTCGAGGACATGGTGCGCTACGGCAAGGATATCGAGAAAACGGTGCTCGCCCGCGGCCTGCGCTACCACCTCGAGGACCGCGTGCTGGTGCACGGCAACAAGACCATCGTGTTTCGCTGAGCGGCGCCCGCGCGGGGCGGGTGCCGGCTTCTCCGGCGCAGTCCTTCGTCGTACTCAGGTCCGCGCCGAACTTACCGCCGCCAGGATGCCGCGCAGGATGTCGAGCGGCGGGGGCGGGCAGCCGGGCACGGCGACGTCCACCGGGATCACGTTCGCCACCCGGCCACAGCTGGCGTAGCTCTCGCCGAAGATACCCCCGGTACAGCCGCAATCGCCCACCGCGACCACCAGTTTTGGTGCGGGTGTCGCGTCATAAGTGCGCCTGAGCGCGACCTCCATGTGGCGCGACACCGGCCCGGTCACCAGCAGCATGTCGGCGTGGCGCGGACTGGCGACGAACTTGATCCCCAGCCCCTCGATGTTGTAATAGGGGTTGTTGAGCGCATTGATCTCGAGTTCGCAGCCGTTGCACGAGCCGGCGTCGACCTCGCGGATTGCGAGTGCGCGGCCGAGGATGGCGAGGAGGTCGGCGTGGATCTGCTGCACGTCGGTGCGCCATTCGTTCGCCGGCGCGGGGGCCGGCTCGCTGACGATGCCGCTGCGCGCGATCTTCCTGAGCACTTGCCACATTACAGATCCTGCCCTGAATAGCTGAGGTTGAAGGACTTGTTGATCAGCGGGAAGTCGGCGACGATGTTGCCGATCACCGCATGCTCGAGCACCGGCCAGTTGTGCCACGACGGGTCATGGCAGTGGCAGCGGGCGATCGTGCCGGCCGCACCGGTTTCCAGCGCCACCAGGATCTCGCCGCGCCAGCCTTCCACCCAGCCGACGCCGCTGGCGTTGGCCGGGGCCGCGAACGGTGTGTGGATGGGGCCCTCGGGTAGCTCGTCGAGGATGGCGTCGATCAGGCGCAGCGACTCGAACAGCTCGGCGAAGCGCAGGTTGAGCCGCGCGGCGACGTCGCCGTTGGTGTGGCTGCAGATCTGGAAGTCGAGCCGGTCGTAAGGCGCCCACGGGAAGTCGGCGCGCAGGTCGGCGCGGCGGCCGCTGGCACGGGCGGCGAAGCCGGTCAGGCCGAGCTGTTCGGCGAGTGCCGGGGTGATCCGACCGGTGGTGACCAGGCGGTCCTGCAGCCCGGCGTGATCGTCGAAAATGCGTTGCAGCGCGGTCACCTCCGACCGGATTGCGGCAGTCTGCACACGGAGCGTGCGGCGCTCGTCGTGACCGAGCTCGCAGGCCACGCCGCCGGGAACGATCCGGTCCATCAGCAGGCGGTGGCCGCAGCAGCTGGCGTTGGTGCGCAGCCAGTCTTCGCGCAGGCGCGAGAACTGCGCCAGGGCGAAGCCGAAGGCGGCGTCGTTGCCCAGTGCGCCAAGGTCGCCGAGGTGGTTGGCGATGCGTTCGCGCTCGAGCAGCAGCGCGCGCAGCCAGGTCGCCCGCGGCGGGATGAGCACCGCCGCCAGCGCTTCGGCCGCCATCGCATAGGCCCAGGCGTAGGCCACCGTGCTGTCGCCCGACACCCGCCCTGCGAGCACGGCGCCTTCATCGACCGCCATGCCGACGAAACGGCGCTCGATCCCTTTGTGCTTGTAGCCGAGGCGCTGCTCCAGCCTGAGCACCTTCTCGCCGACCACCGAAAAGCGGAAGTGGCCGGGCTCGATGATGCCGGCGTGCACCGGGCCGACCGGGATCTCGTGCACGCCGTCGCCCTCGACGCGCACGAAGGCGTAGTCGTCCGTACCCGGGTCGAAGCGCTCCTGCCCGGTGACATCGCTGCGCAGCGGGAAGTAGTCGGCCGGCCACGCGGCGTGGCGCAACCACGGGCGCGTGTCGTCCGCGTCCGCGGCGACGATGCCGAGCAGGTCGTGGGCGGCGCGCTGCATGCGCCCGGCCGGCGGGAAGTAGCGCGCCAGGTCGGGGTAGGCCGGCTGTGCGGGGTCGAGCGCGAGCGCCAGCCACAGCAGGCCGGCCGCGCTGCGGTAGGCGACGCAGACTTCGAAACCGGCGCCGGTGTCGCGGCGGTCGCTGCCCCACAGGCTGAGCAGCTGGCCCTGGGTCTCGGCGATCGCCCGGGCGAATTCGAGCCAGCGCACCGCGTCGACCCGGGCGAGAAAGATGGGGAGCGGCGCATCCACGCGCTCGAATTCGCAATCGATGTCGAACAGGCGCATCTCAGCCTCCGGCGATCATTCTGGCGGCCTGCTGGTACCAGTCGTTCAGATAGGGTGGAATGTAGAGCCCGAGCATCAGCCCCAGGCCGAGGTGGATGAACACCGGCAGCAGCGCGGGCGAATGGGCGAGCGGACGCACCGAGGTTTCGCCGAACACCATCGGCTGCACCTTGCTGAAGATCGCGGCGAACGCGACCCCGAGCGCGATCAGCAGGAAGGGCGTGGCCCACGGCAGTTCGCGCATCGCGGTGGTGAGGATCAGGAACTCGCTGGCGAACACGCCGAACGGCGGCATGCCCAGGATCGCCAGGGTGCCGAGCATCAGCCCCCAGCCCACGGTCGGGCTGACCTTGATCAGGCCGCGGATGTCTTCCATCAACTGCGAGCCGGCCTTCTGTGTCGCGTGGCCGACGGCAAAGAAGATCGCCGACTTGATCAGCGCGTGCACGGTCATGTGCAGCAGGCCGGCGAAGTTGGCCACCGGGCCGCCAATGCCGAAGGCGAAGGTCATGATCCCCATGTGTTCGATCGACGAATACGCGAACATGCGCTTGACGTCGCGCTGGCGCGACAGGAAGAAGGCCGCGGCGACCACGGTGACGAGGCCGAAGCCGATCATCATCTGCCCCGGCAGGCCGTTCTGCAGCGCGCCGTCAGCCAGCACCTTGCAGCGCAGCACCGCATACAGCGCGACGTTGAGGAGCAGGCCGGAGAGCACCGCCGAGATTGGCGTCGGGCCCTCGGCGTGGGCGTCGGGCAGCCAGTTGTGCACCGGCACCAGGCCGATCTTGGTGCCGTAGCCGAGCAGCAGGAAGACGAAGGCCAGCGACAGGATGCGCGGATCGAGCAGGTGCTTGGCCTCGGCCAGGTGCGTCCATAACAGCGCGTTGTCGCCGCCGCCGATTGCGCGCTCCGCGGCGAGGTAGAGCAGGATGGTGCCGAACAGGGCCTGGGCGATGCCGACCCCGCACAGGATGAAGTACTTCCACGCCGCCTCCAGACTGGCGGCGGTGCGGTACACCGACACCAGCAGCACCGTGGTCAGCGTGGCCGCCTCCATCGCCACCCACAGGATGCCCATGTTGTTGGTGGTCAGCGCCACCAGCATCATGCAGTTGAACAGCTGGTACATGCTGTGGAAGAGGCGCATCCGGCCCGGCGTCATCTTGCCGTGATCGACCTCGATGCGCATGTAGGGGCGCGAGAACAGCGAGGTGGTGAAGCCGACGAAAGCGGTCAGGGTCACCAGGAAGACGTTGAGCGCATCGAGGAAGAACCATTCGCCCCATACCAGCAGCGGGCCGTCGCGGATCACGTCGGCGGTGAGCCACGCGGCCGCGGCCAGGGTCAGGAAGCTGACCACCGCGTTCAGGTCCTGGCCCGCGCGGCCGCCGCCCCAGATCGCCAGCAGCAGGCCGCCGACCAGGGGAATGCCGAGTACCAGCGACAGGGCTTCCATGGCTACTCGTCCTTGAGTTTTTCGAGGTGGCGGATATCGAGGCTGTCGAACTGCTCGCGGATCTGGAACATGAACACGCCCAGGATCAGGATGCCCACCAGCACGTCGAAGGCGATACCGAGTTCGACGATCATCGGCATGCCGCTGGTGGCCGCGGTGGCGGCGAAGAACAGGCCGTTTTCCATCGACAGGAAACCGATCACCTGCGGCACCGCCTTGGCCCGCACGATCATCATCAGGAAAGACAGCAGCACGCAGGCGAGCGCGATCC
The DNA here is from genome assembly GCA_030656215.1 of Azoarcus sp. GTDB lineage: Bacteria > Pseudomonadota > Gammaproteobacteria > Burkholderiales > Rhodocyclaceae > Parazoarcus. Next base: position 36,218 of record JAUSOD010000089.1, on the reverse strand, counting down.
CCAGGGTGCCGCTGGCGACCGAAGCCGACAGGCTGGCGATGGGTGCCGCCAGGTTGAAGGCGAAGATCACCAGCACGATGCCGATCAGCATCGTGGTCGGGATGTTGAACAGGGTCTCGACGTCCCAGCGCACGTTGAGGCGGTTGATCACCCGATGGAGCAGGATCGGGATCAGCACCACCTTGAGCACGAAGGTGATCGCGGCCGACCAGTACAGGTGGTGCTGACCGGTCAAATAGGCCACCACCAGGGTCGCCGCCACCAGCGCCGCACCCTGCAGGGTGAACAAGTGGATCAGGGTCAGGATGCGGCGCTGGGCGATCATGGCGAACGCCAGCACCAGCAGCACGACGGCAAACAGGTTGATGCTCTGGGCAAGTAGTGCGTCCATGTCAGGCTCCGAGCAGCACGTGGACCAGCAGTGCGATCACCGCCAGCAGGAAGGCGGTGGCGAGGAACTCGGGCACGCGGAACAAGCGCATCTTGGCGTTGATGGTCTCGATCAGCGCCAGCACGATGCCGCCCACTGCCAGCTTGGCGATCAGCACCGGGAGCGCGATCAGCATCGCCAGCGGGGTGTCGGCGCTGGCGATGCCCCACGGCAGGAACAGCGCCAGGCCGATGCACGAGTAGGCCAGCAGTTTGAGTGAGGCCGCCCATTCGATCAGAGCCAGGTGACGACCCGAATACTCCAGGATCAGGGCTTCGTGGATCATCGTCAGTTCGAGGTGGGTGGCCGGGTTGTCGACCGGGATGCGGGCGTTCTCGGCCAGCGCCACGAAGGTGAAGGCCACGCCCGCCACCGCCAGGCTGGGGTAGATCGCGAACGGCTGGTGGGCGATGGTCTGGACGATGTTCGCGAGCGAGGTCGACTGGGTGATCAGCGAGGCCGAGAACAGCACCATCAGCAGCGCTGGCTCGGCGAGAAAGCCGATCAGCATCTCGCGCCGTGCCCCCAGACTGCCAAACGAGGTGCCGATGTCCATCGCCGCAAGCGAGATGAACACCCGCGCCAGCGCAAACAGCCCGACCAGCGCAATCGCGTCGGCGGCGGTGGCAAGCGGCAGGTCGGTCGAAAGTGTCGGCGCGATGCCGCACACCAGCGCCATGCACGCAAACACGATGTAGGGTGCGATCCGAAATAGCGGTGAGGCCGATTCGGCGAGCACCGACTCCTTGTTAAAGAGTTTATGCAGCATCCGGTAGGGCTGCAGCAGGCTGGGCGCGCTGCGGTTCTGCAGCCACGCCCGCCACTGGTTCACCCAGCCGGTGAGCAGCGGCGCGAGCGCGAGCGCGACCACGATGGCGAGGATCTGGGCGACGATGCCGGATAGCGTCACCATTTCGCCACCAGCAGCAACACGATCAGGGTGATGAAGCTGTACAGCAGATAGATCGCGATCCGCCCCTGCTGCAGCCGGCCCACCAGGCGCGCGATACCTTCGGTCAGGCGCCCCAGCGGCAGGTAGAGCCAGTGCCAGAAATGGTCCTCGATGCTCACCTTGTAAGTGGGTTTCGCGTCGAAGGGTGAGGGCACTTCACGGCGCATGCGAAACACCGGCGCGAAGATCTCGCGGATCGGCTGGCCGAAACCCTCGGCAGTGTCCTGCATACGTGAGGTTTGTGCCGGAAAGCCGCAGTCCCACGGCGGCGCACGGCGCACCCGGCCATGGTAGAAGCGGTGCACCAGGGTCGCCGTGAGCCACACCGCCCCCACCACCACCAGCAGGAACACCAGCGGGCTGTAGCTGGCGCGCTCGACCGAGATCGGTGCCAGCAGCATCCAGCCGTTGGTGCGCACCGCGGTCGCGATGCCGTCACCGAGCAGCACCTGGGTGACTGGATCGATGGCGCCGATCACCTGTACCGGAAAGACGCCGAGCAGCACGCAACCCGCGCCCAGCCACACCAGCCCGGTGCGCTCGAGTGGCGAGGCCGGGTGGGCGTGGGCGAGGTTCGGCTCGCGCGGCTGGCCCAAGAAAATCACGCCGTAAAATTTCACCATCACATAGCCCGCGAGCGCCGCCACCAGCGCGATCGCTGCGGCTACCACCGGGATCAGCATGTTCAGAAACGAGTTCGGCAGCCCGGTGGTGAACAGGAAGCTCTGCAACAGCAACCACTCGGCGACGAAGCCGGAGAAGGGCGGCAGACCCGAACTCGCAAGCACGCCGACGAGCGCCAGCGTGGCCACCCAGGGCATGCGCCGGATCAGCCCGCCGAGCTTGCCCAGGCTGCGCTCGCCGGTGGCGTGCAGCACCGAGCCGGTGGCGAGGAACAACAGGCTCTTGAAGAAGGCATGGCTGATCACATGGTAGAGCGCCGCGGTCAGCGCCAGCGCTGCGAGCGCGGTCATGCCGTAAGCCTTGAACAGCAGGCCGAGGCCAATGCCGACGAAGAGCAGGCCGATGTTCTCGATCGACGAGTAGGCCAGCAGCCGCTTCATGTCGGTCTGCACCGCGCTGAACGCCACCCCGAACAGCGCCGTGATCAGGCCGATGCCCAGCAGCAGCACACCCCACCACCAGATCTGCACCGACAGCAGGTCGAAGCTCACCCGCAGCACGCCATAGATCGCGGTCTTGAGCATCACCCCGCTCATCAGCGCCGACACCGGCGATGGCGCCGCCGGGTGGGCTTCGGGCAGCCACACGTGGAGCGGCACGATCCCGGCCTTGGCGCCGAAACCGACGGTGGCGAGCAGGAAGGCGACCGATGCCCATAGCGGCGACAGCGATTGCGCGCGCATGTTGGCAAAGGTGTAGTCGCCGGTGTTGGCCTGCAGCACGCCGAAGCACAGCAGAATGGCGATCGCGCCGACGTGCGCGATCAGCAGGTAGAGGAAGCCGGCCTGGCGGATGGCGGGCACGCGGTGGTTGGCGGTGACCAGGAAGTAGGACGACAGCGCCATCGTCTCCCACATCACCATGAAGGCGTAGGCGTCGTCGGCCAGCACCACCATCGCCATGCTGGCGAGAAATACGTGGTACTCGAGGCACAACAGCCCCGGTGGGGTGCCCTCGCCGTGACGGAAATAGCCTGCAGCAAAGATCGAGATGCCGGCACTGGCGGCGCCGATCACCAGCAGGAAGAAGGCCGACAGGCCATCGAGGCGCAGGTGGAAGGGCAGGTCGGGCAGGCCCACCGCGAGGATTGCCGTTTCGGGAACGTCGAACAGGGCAAGCAGGGCGAAGGCAGCAAGGGCAAGGCCGATCGCGCTGCCTGCCGGAAACAGCACACGGGCGACGAAGTCGGTGTTGCGCAGGGCGAACAGGCCGGCCAATCCGAGCGCGAGCCAGCCGCCGAGCAGTCCAAGAATCCAGTCCAGAAAAATCATACGCCCCCTTGCGTTCCAGCCCCCGGCCGCTTGCTTCAGCGAGCGTACCGGAGCCTCCCCTGGCGCATGAACACCGCGTCGTGGAGCAGAGCATGCGCCGTGTACTTGCCTCAAGTCCAGCCGGGGTGCTGGTGCGTTGTTGGCGGTGGGCCTGCGGTCAGCGGTCGATTCTCCCGGGCGCAAAAAAAGGGCGCCCCGCAGGGCGCCCAATCGAGCTGGAACCGGAGGAGAGCTCGGTTCCGTCGGGTGTTGCTTAATGGTGGTACGCGGTCTCGCCGTGAGCGGTAATGTCCAGGCCTTCGCGTTCCTCTTCTTCCGGCACGCGCAGTCCGACGAACATGTCGGCGATCTTGAAGGCGATGAAGGCAACCACGGCCGACCAGACGATGGTGATGATCACCGAGTAGGTCTGGATCCAAACCTGCGACGCGATCGAGAAGTCTTCGGCACCCGTGCCACCCAGCGACGGGGCGGTGAAGACACCGGTCAGGATCGCACCGAGGATGCCGCCCACGCCATGCACGCCGAACACGTCGAGCGAGTCGTCCGCGCCGAGCATGCGCTTGAGGCCATTGACGCCCCACAGGCAGACGAAGCCGGACAGCAGGCCGATGACGATGGCGCCCATCGGGCCGACAGAACCGCAAGCCGGGGTGATCGCCACCAGGCCGGCAACCGCACCGGATGCAGCACCCAGCATGGAAGGCTTGCCCTTGAACATCGCCTCACCCAGGCACCAGGCCAGCACGGCGGCGGCGGTGGCGAACAGGGTGTTGATGAAGGCCAGCGCAGCGCCCGAAGTGGCTTCCAGGTTGGAGCCGGCGTTGAAGCCGAACCAGCCCACCCACAGCATCGAGGCACCGACCATGGTCAGCGTCAGCGAGTGCGGAGCCATCGATTCGCGACCGTAGCCGATACGCTTGCCCACCATGTAGGCACCCACCAGACCGGCAACACCGGCGTTGATGTGCACCACGGTACCGCCGGCGAAGTCGAGCGCGCCGTCACCCAGCAGGTAGCCGCCCGGGCCCCACACCATGTGGCAGATCGGCAGGTAGCAGAAGGTGAACCAGATCACCGAGAACAGCAGCACGGCGGAAAACTTCATGCGTTCGGCAAAGGCACCGACGATGAGTGCGCAGGTGATGCCGGCGAAAGTGGCCTGGAAGGCGATGAACGCGTACTCCGGCAGCTTGGATTCGTCGGTGAAGGTGTCCGCCAGGGTGTCGATGGTCACGCCGGACAGGAACAGCTTGTCGAGCGAGCCGATGAAGGGGCTGGCTTCGGTGAAGGCCAGGCTGTAGCCGTAGAAGGCCCACAGCACCGCGATCAGCGAGAACACGACCATCACCTGCATCAGCACCGAAAGCATGTTCTTGGAGCGGACCAGGCCACCGTAGAACAGCGCCAGGCCGGGCAGGGCCATGAACAGTACGAGCAGCGTGGCGGTCATGATCCAGGCGACGTCGCCCTTGTTGACCGTAGGTTCGACTGCCGCCTCAACGGCAGCCGCCGCTTCGACAACGGCCTCGACAACCGGTGCTGCCGACGTGTCCTGGGCAAAAACGCCGCCCGCAAAGCCGACGGTCACCGCCGCCAGCAGAATTGCAAAAAGTTTTTTCATTTTTTCCACTCTCCCTTACAGGGCATCGGATCCGGTTTCACCGGTACGAATGCGGATAGCCTGCTCCAGATCGAAGACAAAGATCTTGCCGTCGCCGATCTTGCCAGTGGAGGCCGACTTCTCGATGGCTTCAATGGCCTGGTCGAGGATGTCGTCGCGGATGGCCGCTTCGATCTTCACCTTGGGCAGGAAGTCGACGACGTATTCCGCGCCACGATAGAGTTCGGTATGGCCCTTCTGACGACCGAAGCCCTTGACCTCGGTGACGGTGATGCCCTGCACGCCGATCGCGGACAGTGCTTCACGCACTTCGTCGAGCTTGAACGGCTTGATGATGGCGCTGATGAATTTCATGGTTGGTCCACCTATATGACTGAGATTTACCTATCCCCGGCGCATCGAACGATGCGACCGGAGAATCACGGAGTTGCTCAGAATTCCTTGCTGAAGGACAGAACGAAACGGTCGCCGGCGGCGTTCCTGCCGGTATCGCCGAAACAGTAGGGCTCGCCCTTGGAGCAGCTGCCGTCGGCATCCGAGTCGCTGTAGTTCAGTGCGACGGTGCCGAAGCCGACGTCCTTGCTGATCCCCACGCCCCAGTCGGCGTAGGATGCGCCACCATTGTTCTTGATGATCTGGCGACCGACGTGGGCGGAGGCTTCCCAGCCTTCGGCGAACCCATAGGCTGCGTTCAGTTCCAGATAGTTCGAGTTGCGGGTGCTGCTGGTGTTGGTGCCGGTCCAGCCGAACAGGTACTTGGAAACGGTGTGCGAGTACTTCAGCTCGATGAACTCCCAGCCCAGTGCAACATAGACTTCCGTCGAGTCGGGAGTGGCTGCACCACTGATGCTGCTACCCGGGTAGAAGTAACGGATGGCACCGACATCATAGGAGATCGGGCCAGCCTCACCTGCATAGCCGAGGTAGAGGTCGATTTCCATGCTGTTGTTCTGCTTGGCGATATCGTCGACCCAACCCACATTCGAGGCCCAGGTGCCGATATAAAAGCCGCTTGAATGCGCATAGTCGAAGCCGCCCTGCAGTGCAGGCTGGCCCTGGGTCTGGCTGATGCCGCGGAACACATAGTCGGTAGTCAGCGAGAAGTTGCCGGAGAACGGGCTTTCTTCAGCATGTGCTGCACCCGTCAGCGACAAGGTGGCGAGGAGGGCGGTGGCGAGGACTGTCTTGCGCATGGTTTGCTCCAGAGGCAGGTTGTGTTTTGACATGGCACTCTAAGCATATGCTGTGCCAGCTTCCTGAAATGCCTGTGAACAAAGGCCTGCATCGAATAATGCAGCGCAGCATCGGCGCTGTCGGCGGGGGGCGCGTGTCCGAAATGAGGCATGAATCAGAGTGTCGCACCAATATGGTGCGTATCCGTGCGAAAGTAGGCACCGCTTTCGGGCATTGAGGGCCAAAACACTGCCGGACGTGCGTGCTAGACTAATTGCCTATTTGTATCCCGGACATTTCTTGCCATGACTACTCCCCGCATCTTCGATGAAATTGGTGCCAAACTTTCCGAACTCGCTGCGAACAGCCCGGCGCGCGATATCGAGAAGAACCTCAAGGCGGTACTGGCCGGTGCCTTCGGCAAACTGGATCTGGTCACCCGCGAGGAATTCGATGTTCAGCGCGAAATGCTCGCGCACGCACGGCAGCGGCTGGCCGAACTTGAGGCACGCGTCGCCGCGCTCGAGGCAGATGCTGCGGACCGTGATGGCAGCACGATCTGAACGGGCGTGCGAGGTAATGCTTTTTGATTAAGTCGTTTGGCATTATCCGGATCTCCGTTAGACTGGGCGCCCGCCCGGTACGGAGACTCGAATGTCGATCGCGCTTGTTCGCACCCGTGCCCTCGACGGGCTGAATGCCCCCGAGGTCGTGGTTGAGGTGCACCTCGCCAATGGCTTGCCCGGATTTACCCTGGTGGGCTTGCCCGATACCGAAGTACGCGAGGCGCGCGACCGGGTTCGTGCGGCCCTGATCACCTCCCAGTTCGAGTTTCCCCAGCGCCGTATCACGGTCAACCTTGCTCCCGCCGATCTGCCCAAGGAGGGCGGGCGCTTCGATCTGCCCATCGCGCTGGGCATCCTCGCTGCGTCGGGGCAGATCAAGTCCGCGCGGCTCGATGCACATGAATTCTGTGGCGAACTCTCGCTCGATGGCAGCCTGCGTGGCGTGCGCGGTGCGCTTGCGGCCGCACTTGCTGCGGGGCGTGGTCAACGCAGCCTGGTGTTGCCCGGCATCAACGCCGAAGAAGCGGCGCTGGCTCGTGAGGTAAACGTGCTGCCCGCCAACTCCTTGCTGGCGGTGTGCGCGCACCTGAACGGTCAGACCGAGCTCATCGCGCACGTGTCCTCGGTGACCGGGCCGACGGTGACCTCGGGTCCCGATCTGGCCGATGTGCGCGGCCAGTCGCAGGCGCGACGTGCGCTGGAGGTGGCGGCTGCAGGGTCGCATTCCTTGTTGATGTACGGCCCGCCCGGGACCGGCAAGTCCATGCTCGCCCAGCGTCTGCCCGGGCTGCTCCCGATGCTGACCGAGGAGGAGGCGCTCGAGAGCGCTGCGGTGTTTTCGCTCAGCGGCGCGTTCGACGCCGCGCGCTGGGGCATGCGTTCCTTTCGGGCGCCCCATCACTCGGCGTCTGCGCCCGCGCTGGTCGGTGGCGGCGCCATACCGCAGCCGGGCGAGGTTTCGCTGGCGCATCACGGGGTGCTGTTTCTCGACGAGCTCACCGAATTCGACCGGCGGGTACTCGAATCGCTGCGCGAGCCGCTGGAAACCGGCTCGGTGACGGTGTCGCGCGCGCGTCGGCGGGCTGATTTTCCGGCCCGGTTTCAGCTCGTGGCAGCGATGAATCCCTGTCCTTGTGGCTACGCCGGACACCCGACCCGGGCATGCACCTGCACCCCAACCCAGATCTCCCGTTACCGTGCACGGTTGTCAGGGCCCTTGCTCGATCGCATCGATCTCACCATCGAAGTGCCCGTGGTCTCGTTCGAGGACCTGTCCGGGGTGCCGCAAGGTGAGCCCAGCGCACCCGTGCGCGAGCGCGTGGCCGTTGCGCGGGCGATGCAGATCGAACGCCAGGGTGTGCCCAATGCCCGGCTCGAAGCAGGGCGGGTCGAGGCCCTGTGTGCGCCGGATGCGGCCGGAGCAGCCTTGCTGGCACAGGCAATGAATCGCCTCAATCTGTCGGCGCGCGCCTACCACCGGGTGTTGAGGGTGGCGCGCACCCTGGCCGATCTTGCAGGAGTTGCGCGCCCCGGCGCTGCGCAACTGGCCGAAGCCATTCAATACCGCCGGGGGCTGGATGGGCGTTAAGTTGCGCAAATCGGGACAAGTAGGGCGTTCATGCGTCACCGAGGATCAGGATGCGTTGACCGGCACGTACCGGGGAACCAGGCTGCACCCGTATTTCCCTGACGAGGCCGTCGCGTGGCGCGGTGATCGGAATTTCCATCTTCATCGATTCGAGAATCACCAGCGTGTCACCTTCGCGCACGTGTTGCCCGATCTCGACTTTGACTTGCCACAGGTTGCCAGCGATGTGGCTTTCGATGGCATGCTCGCCCAGGCCCAGCGGCGCGTCTTCGCCAAGGTCGGCAGCGACCTCTTCTGCCTCGAAGTGCGCCTGGCCGGTGGCAATCCAGCGCTCGCGTTCGGCGTTGAAGGCGGCGCGCTGTTGCGCGCGAAAGGCCGCGATGCCTGCCGCCTCGCTCGTGAGAAATGCCTGGTAGTCGGCCAGCTTGAGCGTGGTGTGGGTGATCCGTAGCGGGTAGCGCCCGAGCGGAAAGTCGTGACGGATGCGCAGCAACTCGTCTGCCTCGACCGGATAGAAGCGGATCTGGTCGAAGAAGCGCAGCAGCCAGGGCTTGCCGTCGAAGGCGGCGACTGCGCGGTAGCGGTTCCACATCTGCAAGGTGCGGCCGACGAACTGGTAGCCGCCGGGGCCTTCCATCCCATACACGCACAGGTAGGCGCCTCCGATGCCGACCGAGTTCTCGGCGGTCCAGGTGCGGGCCGGGTTGTACTTGGTAGTCACCAGGCGATGGCGTGGATCAAGCGGGGTGGCCACCGGCGCGCCAAGATAGACGTCGCCCAGGCCCATCACCAGATAGCTGGCATCGAACACCGTCTGGCGGACGGCGTCGAGGCCGGGCAGGTCGTTGATGCGGCGGATGAACTCGAGGTTGCTCGGGCACCAGGGCGCGTCCTTGCGCACCGTGGTCATGTATTTCTCGATCGCAAGCTGGCAGGCGGGGTCGTCCCACGACAGTGGCAGATGCACGATGCGCGACGGTACCTCCAGGTCGTCCTGCTCGCACACGCGGGTCCACAGTGCGGCGATGCGTTCGAGCAGGGTGGCCAGTGGCAGGGTTTCCGGCCGGTAGTGCAGCTGCAGCGAGCGGATGCCGGGGGTGAGGTCCACCAGCCCGTCGAGGGCAAGCGCCTCGATCGCCTGCATCAGCGCATGCGCGCGGAAGCGCAGCACCAGGTCGAGTTCCGGTGGGCCGACTTCGAGCAGCAGGTGGGTGTCGCCCGAGACCCGGGCGACCAGCCGGGTGTCGTCGCGACCGATGTCGAGCACGATCGGCGAGGCCGCTTCGATGGCCGCGCTCTGCGCAGGGTAAGCGGCGGCGAGTCCCGTGGTCTCCACTGTGCGGCAATGTGCGAGCTCCCGCGCCGTTTCCAGGCTGACCGGCACGAAGCGCAGCTTGTCGCCGGCCTTGAGTTGGCCGAGCTGCCACAGGTCGGCCTCGATCACCGTCACCGGACAGACGAAACCGCCAAGGCTGGGGCCGTCGGGGCCGAGGATTACCGGCATGTCGCCGGTGAAGTCCACCGCGCCGACGGCATAGGGGTTGTCGTGGATGTTGGACGGATGCAGGCCGGCTTCGCCGCCACTGTCGCGTGCCCATTCCGGCTTCGGGCCGATCAGGCGCACGCCGGTGCGGCTGGAGTTGAAATGAACCTCCCAGTCGGTGCTAAGAAAGCGCGCGATATAGGCCGGCGTGAAGTACTCCGGTGCGCCGTGCGGGCCGTAGATCACCCGCAGCTCGCGCACCGTCGCAAGCGCCGGGGTGAGTGCCGCACTAAGTTCGGCGGGCATGTCTGCGCCGGCGCTGACATCGATGAGCGGAAACAGGTGCAGCACGTCGCCACCGCGCAGCGCACGGCCACCATGGCCACCAAACTGGCCGAGGGTGAAGGTGCTCTTGCTGCCGAGATAGTCGGGCACATCGAGCCCGCCGCGCACGCACAGGTAGCTGCGGGTGCCGCTGCCGGCGATGGTGCCGAACACCAGGCGGCTACCGGCGGGCACGAACAGCGTGGTGTTCATCGGTTTCGGCTGGCCGTCCAGGCTAAGCGCGATATCGGCGCCGGTCACCGCGACCACCGCGTCACAGTTGAAGCGCAGGATCGGCCCGCTCATCGTGATCTCGAGCGCGGCCGCGCCTTCCGGATTGCCGAGCAGGCGGTTGCCCAGGCGCAGCGCGCGGTCGTCCATCGGCCCCGAGGGTGGCACCCCCACCGCCCAGTAGCCGAGGCGGCCGGGCCAGTCCTGCACCGTGGTCTGGGTGCCGGCGGTGATGAACTCCATGCTGTGGCTGCGGTAAGTGAGCCCCTCCAGGCAGCGGGTCCATGGCTGGCCGCAGGCGAAGGGCGCGTCGGCGAGGATCTGGCGCAGGTAGTCACGATTGGTCTCGACGCCGTACAGGCGGCTGGCGGCGAGCGCGGCATCCAGCCCGGCAATCGCGGCGTCGCGGTCGTCGGCATGGGCGATCAGCTTGGCGATCATCGGGTCGAAGTAGGGCGGAATCTCGCAACCGGCTTCCACCCAGGTGTCGATCCGCAGCGAGCGGCCGGCGGTGGCGGGAAAGTCGACCGCGGTCAGCAGACCGGGACACGGCTGAAAGTCGCGGCCCGGGTCTTCGGCATACAGCCGGGCCTGGACCGCGTGTCCACTTGGAGCAAGTCGGGCGGCCAGCTCGGCCAGTGGTGGGAGTTCACCGGCGGCGAGTTGCACCATCCACGCCACCAGGTCCACGCCCCACACCTGCTCGGTGACGCCATGCTCGACCTGCAGGCGGGTGTTCACTTCCAGGAAATAGAAGGCCCCGGCCTCGCTGTCGTAGACGAATTCCACCGTGCCGGCCGAGCGGTAATTCACCGCGCGCGCCAGCTGCAGCGCCGCCTCGCACAGAGCCTCGGCCATGCCGGCGGGCAGATTGGGTGCCGGGGTCTCTTCCAGCACCTTCTGGTTGCGTCGCTGCACCGAGCAGTCGCGCACGCCGAGCGCGATGACTTCACCCGCGCCGTCGCCGAACACCTGTACTTCGAGGTGGCGGGCGCGCTGGATGTATTTCTCGATGAACACCCCTGCGTCGGAAAAATTGTTCTCGCCCAGCCGCCGCACCGCGTCGAATTGCTGCGCCAGCTCGTCGGCACTGTGGCACACCCGCATGCCGATACCGCCGCCGCCGGCGGTGCTCTTGAGCATCACCGGGTAGCCGACGGTGTCCGCCGCGGTGAGCGCGTCTGCGACCGAGGCGAGCAATTCGGTGCCGTCCAGCATCGGTACGCCGTGGGCCTTGGCCAGCGCGCGCGCAGTGTGCTTGAGGCCGAACACCCGCAGCTGCTCCGGCGTGGGGCCGATGAAAGCGATGCCGGCGGCCTCGCAGCGTTCGGCAAATGCCGCGTTCTCGGACAGGAAGCCGTAACCGGGGTGGATGGCACCGGCACCATTGTCGCGCGCGATGGCGAGGATCTTGTCCACCGCGAGATAGGTCTGGGCGGCGGCGCCTTCGCCCAGGCTGTGGGCCTCGTCGGCCTCGATGAGGTGGCGGCTGGCGGCGTCGGCTTCGGAATACACCGCGACCCCGCCGGTGCCGAGCGCCTTCAGGGTGCGCAGGATGCGGCAGGCGATGGCGCCGCGGTTGGCGATCAGGACTTTGTCGAACATGGTCTCACCCGATAGATGTCGAGCTGCGGCGGGTCGTCCCGCCCGGATCGGAGCCGCGGGGGTCGTCCCCCGTGGGGCTGCAACGCAGCCGGGTGGCGGGTCAGCGCCAGTGAATGGAGCGACTGCGCGGGTCGATTGCTGCGTTGCGCATGGCGCTCAGTCCCAGATCAGTACTTCGGCCGGGGTCGGGTTGTAGCCGTTGCACGGGTTGTTGAGCTGCGGGCAGTTGGAAATGAGCACGATCACGTCCATCTCGGCGCGCAGCTCCACGTACTTGCCGGCGGCGGAGATACCGTCCTCGAAGCTGAGCCCGCCTTCGGGCGTGACCGGTACGTTCATGAAGAAGTTGATGTTGGCGCCGATGTCGCCCTTGGCCAGTCGCCCGTCGTGCAGGCAGCCGCACAGGAAGTTGTCGCGGCATGCGTGCATGTGCAGCTTGTCGAGCGCGTAACGCACGGTGTTGCTTTCCTGCGCGCAGGCGCCACCCAGGGTGTCGTGACGGCCGCAGGTGTCGGCGACGATGGTCAGCATCGGGCGGCCGAGGTTGGAGTACAACACCGTGCCGGTGCTCAGGTAGATGCTGGCCTGGCGGCGCAGGGTGCGCTGCGGGTCGTAGCGCTCCTTGGGGTTGGCGACGCCGTAGAACAGGGTGTCGACCGCCTGGTTGCCCTCGAGGTCGAGCAGGCGCACGGTCTGGCCGGCTTTCACTTCGCCGACCCAGGGTTCGCCGGCCGGGATGACATGACGGGCGACCGCGGTTTCGGGCTGCAGGGTGCTGGCGATTAGGGGGCTGGAGGCAGGGATGCTGGAGGCAGGGGAGCTCATGATGTGTGCCCTCACAGGTAGAGGTTTTCGGTGTTGATGAAGCCGCGCTCGTTCTCCGGGCGGAATGTGCGGCAATGCTCGGCAACGCCCGGTTCAGCCTGCATCCAGCTCAGCTGCACCGGCTTCGGGGCATACACCGGCGACGGATCCATCGGGTGCTGCAGCGCGGTCATCACCACCAGGGTGTCCATCGGCGCATAGAGCTCGATGTAGTCGCCGGCCTGGCTGTTGCCGGGTACGAACTGCATCCGGCCGGCTGCATCGACGCTGACCCGGGAGAACAGGTTGAGCACCATCAGCAGGTCTTCGAGACCCATGCCCCATTTGCCGAGCTCCACCAGCAGGTTGTCGGTGCCGTTGCGATGGCAGGCGTTGCGCAGGGTCTGGTAGGGGCCGTCGCCGTACTTCTCGCGCACTTCGGCGGCGTCGAGCACGCCACCCAGGCTGTCGCTCCAGCCGGCGGTATCGGCAGTGATCGCCGCCAGTACCCGGCCCATGTCGGAATACAGGCAATGGCCGCGGGTGAGTTTGGCGGTGTATTGGCACTTGAGTGAGTCGGGCAGGTTCATGCGCTCGGTCTTCTCGAAGGCGTTGAACATCAGCGCGCTGACGTTGGCGCCGCCTTCGAGGTCGGTAACGCGCAACAGCCGGCCGCGACGCAGGATGAAGGAGCGGTGGCCGCCGCCGGGGAGCAACTCCTCTGCAAGTGCGGGGTAGGGCAAGGGCGTGAGCTGAGTGGTCATGGTGTCCTCGTCATGCGGTCTTGAGCCGCTCCGTCACATGGGCGGGCAGCGCGGCGACGGCCTCGCGGGTGGCGTGGCGGTCGAGGTTGAGGGGAATGTCGTAGGTGATGCGCGCGCCGTAGGCGCTGGGGGCTTGCGGGTCGTGGCGGACCTTGTCGAACACCAGCAGGCGGGTGCCGAGGGTGAAGCCCTCGGACAGGTCGTGGGTCACCATCAACACGGTCAGCCGGGTTTCCTGCCACAGCTCCAGCAATAGCGCATGCATGTCCTTGCGGATGCCGGGGTCGAGTGCGCCGAAGGGCTCGTCGAGCAGCAGCATGCGCGGCTTCATGATCAGGGCCTGGGCGATCGCCAGGCGCTGCTGCATACCGCCGGACAACTGGCTGGGGTACTTGTCGAGTGCGTGGTCGAGACCCACTCTGTGCAGCAGGGCTGCGGCCTGCGCGCGCGCCTCGGCCTTGGCGTGGCCGAACAGGCGGCCGAGCAGGGGTGCGCGCGGCAGCTCCAGCCCGAGCGCGACATTGTCGAGCACCGATAGATGCGGCAACACCGAGTAGCGCTGGAACACGACGCCGCGGCTGGCGTCGGGCTCGGCGGCCAGTGGCTGGCCGTCGAGCAGGATCTGTCCTCGGGAGGGGCGCTCCTGGCCGAGCAACAGGCGCAGGAAGGTGGACTTGCCGCAGCCCGAAGCGCCGACCAGGGCACAGAACTCGCCCTCCTCGATATTGAGCCGAAGGCCTTCGAGCACGGTCTGGTCACCGTATTCCTGCCACACGTTGCGAACCTGGATGAAACTCATGCCCGGCCTCCGTCGTACCAGGGAAAGGCGGCGCGGGTCAGGCGCTTGAGCCCGTAGTCCATCAGCCACGCGAGCAGGGTGATCCACGCCACATAGGGCAGGATCACGTCCATCGCCAGGTAGCGGCGAACGAGGAAGATGCGGTAGCCGAGCCCGTCGGTGGCGGCGATCGCCTCGGCTGCGATCAGGAACAGCCAGGCCGAACCGAGCGCCAGCTGCAGCGCGATCAGCAGGCGTGGCAGCAACTGCGGCAACACCACGCGCAGGATCAGCGTCCACGTGTTGGCACCCAGGGTCTGGGCCTTGATCAGCAGTTCGACCGGGATCTCGCGCGCACGCTGCTCGATGTCACGCGCGATCACCGGGGTAATGCCGATGACGATCAGCATGACCTTGGAGAGCTCGTCCAGCCCGAACACGATGAACAACACCGGCAGTATTGCCAGCGGCGGGATCATCGAAACCACCGTCAATAGCGGCGACAGCGACGTGCCAAACAGGGGCAGGGTGCCGGAGAGCAACCCCAGGCTCAAGCCGGCGACCGCTGCGATTGCCAGCCCCATGCCGAGGCGCTTCAGGCTGGCCGCGGTGTCGTCCCAGAACAGGTAGCGGCCGCTGCGCGGGTCTTCCGAAAAGGCCATGCGTTCGACCGCGTCGGCCATCTGTACCACGCTGGGCAGCAGCTTGTCCTGGGGATTGTCGGCCAGGCGCGCGGCCGAGCCGGCGAGATAGGCGATCAGCAATAGCGCGAAAGGCAGGATCGCGAGACTGATCCGCCAGCTTCTGCCGGGTTTTCGATTGATGAGACGCATCGTGCGCTCCGTGGAGTGGGGCGGCCAAGGCCTGCGCCATCCGGCCGAGGCCGGGTGGCGCACGCGAGGAGTGCAGGACGGTCTAGTTCAGCTTGCCGTCGGCGGCCATCTGCATGAAGGCTGGATCGAAGCGCAGCTTCAGGTTGGCGGCATCGCCCGATTTAGCGTTGGCGAAGCTCATGCCAACCGCGTCTGCGCTGCGTGCCCCTTCACCCAGCAGCCCGTGCTTGAAGCTGAATTGCGCAACCTTGGTCATGGTCGCCGGCAGCTCCGGACTCTTGGCGAAGGCGACCGCGTCGGCTGGGGTGTAGAACATCCGGGTGGCGGCGAGCTGGGCTTCGTAGCCGGCGAGGTCGGTGCCCGAGGCCGCGGCCATGTGCTCGCGAGCGGCCTTGCCCGCGGGGGTGTTGGCGCTCATCACCGACATCACTTCGTACCAGGCGCCGGTCAGGGCCTTGCCCAGTGCCGGGTTGTCGGCCAGCGTCTTGCTGTTGACCACCATCAGGTCGATGATCTCGCCGGGGATCTTGCTCGAGTCGAACACCTTGCTCACGTTCGGCATGGCCGCGACTTCGGCGAGAAGCGGGTTCCAGGTGGCGACGGCATTCACGCCGGAGCTTGCGAAGGCGGCGACCAGATCGGCATCCGACGTGTTCACCACCTTGATGTCGCGCTCGGCCAGCCCTACCGACTCCAGCCCGCGGGCGAGCAGATAGTGCGACACCGACAGTTCGACCAGATTGATCGGTTTGCCCTTGAGGTCGGCCAAGGTCTTGCCCTTGCCCTTGATCACGATGCCGTCGTTGCCGTTGGAGAAATCGCCGATGATCAGTGCGGTTGAATCGACGCCACCAGCTGCGGGTATCGTCAGCGCGTCCATGTTGGTCATGGTGCAGCCGTCGAAGCCACCCGCGGTGTACTGGTTGATCGACTCGATGTAGTCATTGATCTGCACCACATCGACCTTGATGTCGTACTTTTTTGCCCACTTTTCCATGATGCCGCTGGTGGCCGCGTACTCCCAGGGCATCCAGCCGGCGTAGATGGTCCAGCACACCTTGAAGTCGCGCTTCGGGGCCGCCTCGGCAGTGGGGACGGCAAGCACCAGGGAAAGAGATACGGCAGCTGCCGCAACGGCGGAGAAAAGACGGGACTTGATCATGCGAACCTCCAGTTCGGTTGTCGGGTCAAGCGGGAGCGGCGCATCACAAAGCGGTGCGTTCTCCCGGGCTTTTATCCCGCCGTGTAACCTCGCTGGAGGTCGCCGACTCTCGGACCAGACACCCGCTCGCGCGGGTCGGAACCCTAGTCGTCCATTGCAAATTGTGGTGCTCGAAATTCGGCGAGCCGAACCGCTCCTGCACACTGGACTATAAGCAGACGCCGTGCCAGGGTCGGCTGTGCCGAAATACGGCGGATTTCAGCTGAGTTCATGGTGGTCTGGTAGATTCTCTGCACCAATGTGGGGCCAAGTGCTCATGCATGGTGCGCGGGCCGCGTTTCAACGCGCCTCCGATTGCGCCGCGGCGCGGTTATCATGACGGGGCCGTCCTGCTCTGGGCGAATGAACACAACAACAACGATGCCCTCGACTTCCCCCTGGCTGGCCGTGGTGCTGGCCGCTCTTGCTGCGATCGGCCCCTTCGCGATCGATACCTATCTGCCGGCCTTCCCCGAGATGGCGAGTGCGCTGGGCGCGACCCAAGTCGAAATCCAGCAGACGCTCACCGCCTACATGGCGACTTTCGCCTTCATGGTGCTGTGGCACGGCGCGCTCGCCGACCGGTTCGGGCGCCGACGGGTGCTGATCGGTGCCACCGTGTTGTTTTCCGTGGCTTCATTCCTGTGTGCGTTTGCCACCACGATCGAATGGCTGTGGGCGGGGCGGGCGTTGCAGGGACTGTGTGGCGGGGCCGGCATGGTGGTGGGCCGCGCGGTGATCCGCGATCTGCATGACGGTGCCCAGGCGCAGCGCCTGATGTCGCGGGTGATGATGATCTTCGGTATCGCGCCGGCGGTGGCGCCGCTGGTGGGTGGGGTGCTGCTTGCGCTTGCGGGCTGGCGCTCGATCTTTATCTTTCTGGCGGTCTTCGGTCTCTTGCTGACCTATCTCACTTGGCGCTTGCTGCCCGAGACGCTGGCCCCGGAGGCGCGCCAGCCGCTACACCCGGTGGCGCTCGGACGGGCCTACCGCGCGGTGCTGTCCAGCCGCGCTTTCCTGTTGCTGGCGGGCGCGGTGGCGCTGATGTTCAACGGCTTCTTCCTGTACATCCTGTCGGCACCGGTGTTCGTGATGACACACCTCGGCCTTGGCCCCCAGGACTTCGCCTGGCTGTTCGTGCCGTCGGTGGCGGGCATGATGCTGGGCTCGGCGCTGTCCGGGCGGGTCGCAGGGCGCTGGACCCAGATGCGTACCATCGGCGGAGGCTTTGTGGTGATGTTCGCGGCCGCCGTGGCCGGTGTGGTGCTGGCGTTCATCGGGCCTGCGCAGGCGCTATGGCTGGTGCTGCCGATTGCGGTGTACAACCTGGGTATGGCGCTGGCCATGCCCAGTCTCGGCATCCTCGCGCTCGATCTCTTCCCGCAGCGCCGTGGCATGGCCTCAAGTTGCCAGAGCTTTCTGCAGGTCGGTATCAACGCGCTTACCGCAGGCCTGCTCGCGCCCTTGCTGTGGGGCTCGCCGTTGACGCTTGCTCTCGGCATGCTTGTTTTTGCGGGACTGTCGCTGGCCGCATTCATGACCTGGCGGCGGCGGGAAACGTCCGCCTGAGTGTTATTCCCCTGTAACAGGCCGCCTCGATACTGCCTGATCAATGTCGCCGCGGCGACCTTCAATTCAGGGAGAAAATAAATGACTTCGATGCTGCGTGGCGCCTTGCTGTGTGCCGGTCTTGTTTCGATGCCGGCGCTTGCCGTGCCGGCGGTGCAGTGGGAGAGCGTCTGGCGCTACGAGCACGCAGATACCGGAGTCGCGGGACAGAAGGCAGAAATTCCGGCCTATGACCAGGCCACCGATACGCTGTGGGTTGCAGGGGTGAAGGGTATTGACGTGCTCAATGCGAGCACTGGTACCCTGGTTCGCCACATCGACCTGTCCGACCTGGGCGACGTGAATAGCGTGGCCATCCGCAACGGGGTGGCCGCGGTTGCGGTTGCTGCGCCGGACCATACCCAGCCAGGTGCGGTGCAATTATTCGACAGCACCAGCTACGCACGCACCGACCTGATCCGGGTCGGGGCACTGCCCGACATGGTGACCTTCACCCCCGACGGCAGCCGTTTGCTGGTGGCCAACGAGGGCGAGCGCGCGGTGATGACCGATCCGACCTCCTTCGACCCGGCCGGCAGCGTCAGCATCATCGACATGGCCTCCCGCACGGTGGTTGCCACCGCCGGGTTTGCCGGTGTGACGGGGGCCGACAGCGTGCGCCTGTTTCCGGGCAAGACTGCCGACGTGGATCTGGAGCCGGAGTACATTGCGGTGTCGCCGGACGGAACCAAGGCCTTCGTCTCGTTGCAGGAAGCCAACGCCGTGGGCATTCTGGATCTTGCGACCAATCGTTTCACCGAGGTGAAGAGCCTGGGCGCCAAGGACTACAGCCTGCCCGGCAACGGCATCGATCCGTCGGACAAGGATGGTGTGGTCGCAGTGCGCAACGTGCCGGTGCTGGGCATGTACATGCCCGACTCCATGGCCGCGTACAGCGTGGCTGGGCAGACCTACTTCGTGACCGCAAACGAAGGCGATACGCGGGACGAGGATGTGCGGGTGAAGGACCTTATCCTTGATCCGACCGCATTTCCGGATGCCGCGGAGTTGAAGAAGGACAAGAATCTGGGCCGCCTCACCGTGTCGCCCTTCGATGGCGTGAACGCGGATGGCAAGCATGAAGCGCTGTACTCGTACGGTGCGCGATCGTTCTCGATCCGGGATGAGAACGGCGACCTGGTGTTCGACAGCGGCGATGATTTCGAGCGCATCCTGGGCGATCGCTTTCCCGATATTTTCGACGACGGCCGCAGCGACAACAAGGGCCCCGAACCGGAGGGCATCGCGCTGCTGGAGATCGGCGGCCGCACCCTGGCCTTCATCGGCTTCGAGCGTACGCTGGAAAAGCTTGCCACCGCGGTGATTGCGATCTACGACATCACCGACCCGCGTCAGGCGCAGTTTCTCGACCTGATCGTCAGCCCCGGCGATCTGGCGCCGGAAGGGCTTGTCACCTTCTCTCGCGGCGGCCAGTCCTTCCTTGCGGTAGCCAGTGAAGGGTCAGACACCACGTCCCTGTTCCGTATCAACCTGGTGCCGGAACCGGGCAGCATGGCACTGGCGCTGACCGCGATCGGGTTGCTGGGCGTGATGCGGCGCAAGGGCTGAATCCGGCCGGGCTGCCCTTCAGCACTGCTGCCAGGGCAGCCCGTCGAACCGCCAGCCGCTCACCGAATTGCGGTGATGCTGATCGTCGAGGTCGCCCTCGAAGCCGTGGGTGACATTGACCACATTGCCGAAGCCGGCGGCGATCAGTGCCTCGCCTGCAGCGAGCGAGCGGTTTCCGCTGCGGCAGATCAGCACCACAGGGCGTTCGCCGCCGTGCCCCGCAAGCTTTTTGACCTCGCCCACGAAGTGCGGGTTGATCTCCCAGTCGGGGCCGTCGTTCCACGACACATGGATCGCGCCCACCGGGTGGCCGACGAAGAGGTATTCAATCTCGCTGCGCACGTCGATCAGCAGGGCCTCGGGGTGAGCCTGCAGATAGGTGTGCGCTTCCTTCGGGGTGAAATGTTTCATCCGGATCTCCTTAAGCGGAGAATTATATTCTGCTATCCGGATGAGTGAGGGGGCCGCAGCGCCCGTCTTCAGGCCACTTCGCCCAGATAGGCCTCACGCACCTTGGGATCGGCGAGCAGCTCGTTGCCGCTGCCGGTGAGGGTGATCTTGCCGGACTCCATCACGTAGCCGCGTTGCGAGAACTCGAGCGCGAGATTGGCGTTCTGCTCGACCAGCAGGATGGTGACGCCTTCCTTCGCTACCGATTGCACCACCTCGAAGATCTTCTCCACCACCAGCGGCGCCAGGCCCATCGACGGCTCATCGAGCAGCAGCAGCTTGGGGCGCGACAGCAATGCGCGGCCGATGGCCACCATCTGCTGCTCGCCGCCGGACAGCGTGCCGGCGACCTGGGCCAGGCGCTCCTTGACCCGCGGCAGCATGGTGTAGACCTTTTCCAGGTCGGCCTCGATGCCATCCTGGTCGCGGCGCGAGTAGGCGCCCATGCGCAGGTTCTCTTCGACCGTCAGGCGGGTGAAGATGCCGCGGCCTTCGGGCACCAGCGCGATGCCTTGGCGCAGGCGCTTGTGCGCGGGAATGGCATTGATCTTGACGTCGTTGTAGCGGATTTCACCGCCAGCCAATGGCAGCACGCCGGCAATGGCGTTGAGCGTGGTGGTCTTGCCCGCGCCGTTGGCGCCGATCAGACACACGAGCTCGCCCTTGAACAGTTCGAGGTCTACGCCCTTCACAGCCTGGATGCCGCCGTAGGAAACCTGCAGGTTGAGCAGCTGCAGCAGGGGTGATGCGGGCTTAGTGGGCATGCTTGCCACCCCCGAGGTAGGCGTTGATCACGGCGTCGTTGCGCTGCACCTCGGCGGGGACGTCCTCGGCGATCTTGCGCCCGAAGTCGAGCACCGCCACGCGGTCGCAGAGGCCCATCACCAGCTTCACGTCGTGCTCGATCAGCATTACGGTCACGCCGTCGTGGCGGATCTGTTCGATCAAGGCCTTGAGCTGTCGGGTTTCGGTGGCGTTCATGCCGGCTGCGGGTTCGTCGAGCGCCAGCAGTTGCGGCTCGGTGGCCAGTGCGCGGGCGATCTCGAGCCGGCGTTGGTCGCCGTAGGAAAGGTTTTTGGCAACCGTTTCGGCAAAGCGCTCGATGCCGACGTATCTGAGCATCTCGTAGGCTCGTTCGGTGGTCAGGCGCTCTTCCTCGCGGGTGAAGCGGTTCTGGGTGAGGATGCCCCAGATGGTCGCCTTGGTGCGGATGTGATGACCAGCCATCACGTTCTCGAGCGCGGTGAGGTCGCGGAACAGGCGGATGTTCTGAAAGGTGCGGGCGATGCCGCGGCCGACGATCTTGTGCGGCTTGCCGCTGGGGAGCTCGCTGCCGTTGAACACGAACTCGCCGCCGTCGGGGATGTAGGAGCCGGTGAGGACGTTGAAGAAGGTGGTCTTGCCGGCGCCGTTGGGGCCGATCAGGCCATAGACCTCGCCCTTGCGGATGGTCAGCGACACGTCGGTGAGTGCCTGCAGGCCGCCGAATCGCTTGCCGATGTTGCGTGCGTCGAGGAGGGTGATCATTTATTCACGATCCGGTGCAGGTTCTCGGGGTGTGCATAGCGTGCGCGGGCCGGAATCAGCCCGGCCGGGCGCAGCAGCATCATCAGGATCATGGCGAGCGACAGCAGCAACATGCGCAGCACTTCGGGGTCGAGAATCACCTTGCCGAACAGGGTCTGTTGCATCGGCACCGCCACGTCGCGCAGGATCTCGGGCAGCAGGGCGAGCGCGAAAGCGCCGACGATGGCGCCGGCAATGTTGCCCATACCGCCGAACACCACCATGGTCAGCACCGCGATGGACTCCATCAGGCTGAAGCTCTCCGGACTGACGAAGCCCTGGAAGGCGCCGAACAGGCAGCCCGCCACGCCGCCGAAGGTGGCGCCGAGCGAGAACGCGAGCAGCTTCAGGTTGCGGGTGTTGATGCCGATCGCCTTGGCCGCGAGCTCGTCGTCGCGCATCGCAGCCCAGGCCCGGCCCACGCGCGAGATCTGCAGGCGCTGGATGAAGATGACCGAGCCCACCACGCAGGCAAGGAAGAAGTAGTAATAGAGGTAGAGCGAGTGGATCGAGATGTCTTCGGTGACCTGCAGGTTGCGTGACAGGTCCCAGCCGAACAGCACGATCGGGTCGATCGCATTGATGCCCTGCGGTCCGTTGGTGATGTTGATCGGGTAGTTCAGGTTGAGCATGAAGATGCGGATGATCTCGCCGAAGCCCAGAGTCACGATCGCGAGATAGTCTCCGCGTAATCGGAGCACCGGAAACCCGAGCATGATCCCGGCGAGCGCCGCAAACGCGGCCCCCAGCGGCAGCACCATCCAGAACGGCAGGTGGATGCCGAAGTGGGGTGAGGCCAGAAAGGCGAAGGTGTAGGCGCCCACCGCGTAGAAAGCGATGTAGCCGAGGTCGAGCAGGCCGGCAAAGCCCACCACCAGGTTCAGCCCCAGTGCCAGCATCATGTACAGCAGGGCGAAGTCGAGGATGCGCACCCAACTGCGGCCAAACTGCATGGCGATGATCGGTGCGGCGATGGCGATGATGATGATCAGCCAGCGCGCTGCCATCGGGTTGCGTTTGCCCAGCCAGGGGACGGCGGAAACGAGTTCGTTCATGGTCGTGTGCCTTGAAGTTGCGCGAGCATCAGGCCCGGTCCGACACGCGTTCGCCAAGCAGGCCGGTGGGTTTGAAGATCAGCACCAGCCCGAGAATGATGAAGGCGAAGATGTCCTGGTAGGACGAATTCAGGAAGCCGAAGGTCAGGTGCTCGATGTAGCCTGCGCCGAGCGACTCCACCAGTCCGAGCAGGATGCCGCCGAGCATGGCGCCTCCCATGTTGCCGATGCCGCCCAGCACCGCGGCGGTGAAGGCCTTGAGTCCGGGCATGAAGCCCATGCCGTAGTGGGCGATGCCGTAGTTGCTGGCGTACATCACCCCGGCCACGGCGGCCAGTGCGGCGCCGATGACGAAGGTGAAGGCAATCACCGCATTGGTGTCGACCCCCATCAGGCTGGCGACGCGGTGGTTCTCGGCGGTGGCGCGCATTGCACGCCCCATACGGGTCTTGTTCACCAACAGGGTCAGTCCGATCATGATCAGCGCCGATGCCACCACGATGAAGATCTGCACCGGGGTCACGAACACGCCCTCGATCGGCTGCATCGGGGTGGTCGAAATCAGTTGCGGAAAGGTGTGGTAGTTGCGTCCCCAGAGAATCATCGCCAGGGTTTGCAGCAGGAAGGACATGCCGATTGCGGTGATCAGCGGTGCCAGCCGCGGGGCGTTGCGCAGGCGGCGGTAGGCCAGCCGTTCCATGGTGAAGCCGATCATCATGCACACCGGTATCGCCACCATCAGCGCGATGGTGAGCATCACCACCGGCGACATCCCGGGTGCGACCCCCATCAGGAAGAGCATGGTTTGCAGGGCGGTCAGGGCGCCAACCATGAGCACATCGCCGTGGGCGAAGTTGATCAGGCCGAGAATGCCATACACCATGGTGTAGCCGAGTGCGATCAGCGCATACACGCTGCCGATCACCAGGCCATTGACAACTTGCTGGATGAGGGTTTCCATCGTGCGCCGCTTTTGGAGGGATGAGGTTGGAGAGGGGTAAGGGCTGAAGCGCACGGCAGACAGCGCGCGCCGCGGGCCTTACACCTCTGAAGCCCGGGGGCGCATGCCCCCGGGTCAGGCGCGATTACATTGCGACCCAGTTACCGTCCTTGAACTGGTACAGGGTCACTGAGCCTTCCTTGATGTCGCCCTTGTCGTCAAAGGCGACGTTGCCGGTGACCCCCGGGAAGCTGATCTTCTTCAGCTCGGGCAGGTACTTTGCCGCTTCCACCGAACCCGCCTTCTCCATCGCATTGATGAACGCGTTGGTTGCATCGTAGGCGTAGGGCGAATAGATCTGCACATCGGTGTTGAAGCGCTTCTTGTAGCGCTCGCGGAAGTCGGCGCCGCCCGGCATCTTGTCCAGCGGCAGGCCGGCCATCGAACAATAGGCCGAAGAGGACAGCGCCTCGCCGCCGAGCTTGATCATCTCGGGGCTGCAGCCGCCGTCACCGGTCAGGAACTTGGCGCTGATGCCAAGTTGCTTGAGCTGGCGCAGCATGGGGCCGGCCTGCGCGTCCATGCCGCCGAAGAAGATCACGTCGGGAGCGGTGGCGCGGATCTTGGTCAGAATCGCGTTGAAATCGGTGGCCTTGTCGGTGGTGAACTCGCGCGCAACGATCTGAGCGCCGCCCGCCTTGGCCGCTTTTTCGGTTTCGTCGGCCAGGCCCTGACCGTAGGCGGTGCGATCGTCGATGATCGCAACCTTCTTCGCGCCCAGGTCGGCAACCATGAACTTGCCCAGCACCGAGCCCTGCTGCACATCGTTGGCGATGGTGCGGAACACGCCCTTGTAGCCTTGCTGGGTGAGCTTGGGATTGGTCGCCGAGGGTGAAATCATCGGAATGCCACCCTGGTCGTAGATGCGCGAAGCGGGGATGGTGGTGCCCGAGTTCAGGTGACCGACCACGCCCTTGACACCGGCATCGACTAGGCGCTGCGCCACCGTGGTGCCGGTGCGCGGATCAGCCTGGTCGTCTTCACCAACCAGTTCGAACTTCACCTTCTTGCCACCGATCGTAACGCCTTTGGCATTGGCTTCTTCCACTGCCAGCCTGGCGCCGTTCTCGTTGTCCTTGCCAAGGTGGGCAATGGTGCCGGTCAGCGGGGCGACGTTGCCGATCTTGACGACCATTTCCTGGGCGTGGGCACCGGTGAATCCGAGGCCCATGACTGCGAGTGCAACGATGGTTTTCTTCATGCTAGTTCCTCCAGCGAACTCAAGGGTTGATGGTGCTGTTACCGATCCACACTGCAGATTTGACGAAACTCGTTCGCGTCGATCCGCGCTTGTGCCGCTACCGGTACCTGACGCAGATGCCCGGTGAAGCCGGTAGTAGCCCTAAGGTGTGCGTATTCTGCACACAAAAGCGCCAACAACATGTGCAAGCGCGATCGATGCCATACCGTTGGAAATTTGCGTTGCAGCATTCTTGGCGGCGGAAAGTTCAGCTTGCGCCGATATCGGTGGCCAATTCAGGCGCGGGCGATGCTCCGGACCGGATACAGTGGTGTTGCTTCGCACAAATCATGCCATATTGTGGATAACCCTGATCCTGGGGCCGGCGCAGGCTTTGGGTCCCGGCTTTGCGCTCGACGGCAAGCCCCGGGTCGGAAACAGGCTGTCAGTCGGTGGCCGGGCCGGTGCGGGGTTGATCGCATAAGCACCGTCGTGGTGCGTATGCGATCAAGGCGATCCGTTGATGCTGTCCCACTTGCCACCCTGGAAACGGTACATGCTGACGCCCCAATCCTGGATGTCTTCGAAGTGTTGCAAATCTTCACGGTCCGGCCATTGCTAATCGCGCCGGGAAACGTGATTCTAGCCGGTGCCCATTCTTGGGGTGCGGTTATGGAGAGTTTGATGAAACGTCTGTTGTCGATGCTGTGCGCCCTGCTGGCAGCCATTGGATTGCCGGCCTGCGACTACGTCAATGTGCGCGACCTGCAGCCCGGCGTCTCCACCTCGACGGAGGTTCGCGACCGCTTCGGTCCCCCGCAGCATGAGTGGCCCAACGACGACGGCTCGGTGACCTGGGAGTATTCGCGCCAGCCTGAAGGGGCCGAGTGCTACATGATTACCATCGGTACCGACAACATCCTGCGTACGCTCGACCAGGTGATCAACGAACAGAGCTTTGCCCGCGTCGAGCGTGGCATGACCGGCAAGGAGGTGAGCCGCCTGCTCGGCAAGCCGGCTTCCAGTCAGTACTTCGACCTCAAGAAGGAAACGGTGTGGGACTGGCTGATTGAACGCGGCACCACGCTTCAGGATCCTACTTACTTCACCGTGTCCTTCAATACCGAAGGGCGCGTGGTCGGAACCGGCCGCTACACCAAACCGCGGCCCTGATGGGGCTTGAATCATGATCAACCCGACGTTTTCCCTCTCCGTTCGAAGTTTGTTGCAGGTCGTGTTGCTGGCGTGTGCGCTGGCCTTGGGTGGGTGCGCCGCATTCGAGCCGGCACGCCCGTTTACCACCGAGGCCGAGGCGCTGGCGGCACGCGGCGAGCCGACACGTCGGTGGCAAAACGATGACGGCACCACCACCCTGGAGTACGCCACTCAGCCCTTTGGCCATACCTGCCTGATGGTGCAGCTTGACGAGGGCGGCATCGTGTTGCGTCAGTGGGACGCGCTCGACAATGACAACCTGGTCCAGGTGCGCAAGGGCATGAGTCCGGAAGAGGTTGCGCGGCTGCTTGGCGAGCACCGCTCGGTGCAGACCTTCACCCTCTCGGGCGAGGAGGTGTGGGACTGGAACATCCGTAACTACGGCCCCGGTATCGCCACCCTGTTCAATGTCCATTTTATCGACGGCAAGGTGGCGCGGACCAGCCAGACCTACGTGTACCCGCGCGAAGGCGGCATGTTCGGTCCCTGGGGGGCTTATCCGTTCGGCCACTCGGCTTATTTCGGCTATTCCTTTGGCTACCCGCACGCCTATCCCTATGGCTATCCCTACGGATATCCGCGCTATCGTGGCGATCGGCGCGAGCGGATCCGCGTGCCGGTTCCACCTCACCTGCGCCCACCTCGCTAAGCTGCCAAAAGGCCCGCGTAGGACAAGTCCGCTTCGGTGCAGGACTGGGCGTCGAGTCATGCCCGGCTGCGGTTAGAATCCGGCTTTCATTCCATCTTCATTGCCGATCCGACCATGCCCGATTTTCGCGAACTCTCTGCACTGGTGCGCTCACGCATGCCTCTGCTGTGTATCGAAACGGTCGAGGAGCCCAAAGCGCTGCGCCTCATCGAGCGCCTCGCCCGCGACGACAATCACGACCTCCACTGCTGGAGCGTGGCCGATGGGCTGGTGCAGCAGAACTTTCGCTACGGCAACGCGCGCCCGGAAGGCTATGCCCTGTTCCCGACCGTGGGCGAGGGCCCGGGCATGGCGAGGCGCGCGGAAGGGCGGCGGCGGGTGATCGACGACACCCGCTCGCTCGAGGCCGCGCTGAAGTACATCGACAGCAGCGGCGGCAAGGGCCTCTTCGTCCTGCTCGACCCGCACCCGTTTCTTGAGGAACCGGTCGTACAGCGCCTGATGCGTGAGATCGTGCTCGATCATCCTGAGGCAGAGCGTACCTTGGTGCTGGTCGCCCCGCAGTTGTCGCTCCCGCCCCTGCTGGCCCGCCATTCGGTACGCATGGAGCTGCGGATCCCCGACCTCGCGCGCGTGCGTGCACTGCTGAAGGTCGAGATCGACCTGTATGCCAAGTCTTCGGGCGAGCGGGTCAAGGGCGATTCGGCAACGGTCAATGCCTTGCTCAGTCAGCTGGTCGGCCTGCCGGAGGAGGATGTGCGCCGTCTGCTGCGCAACGCCATCCGTGACGACGGCCTGATCACCGCCGAGGATCTCAACCGGGTGATGCGCTACAAGCAGGACATGGTGGGGGAGAGCGCGCTGCAGGTCGAACTGAGCACACTGGGCCCTGACGACGTCGGTGGGCTGACCCGGCTCAAGCGCTGGCTGGCCACGCGGCGGCCGGTGTTTACCGGCGAGCGCAGCATGCCCGGCCTGCCCTTGCCCAAGGGGGTGTTGCTGCTCGGCGCCCAGGGCGCGGGCAAGAGCCTTGCCGCCAAGGTGGTCGCGGGCAGCTGGCGGGTTCCGCTGCTGCGCCTCGACGTGGGCAGCCTGTACGACAAGTTCACCGGCGAAACCGAACGCAAGTTGCGCGAGGCCTTGCGCACGGCCGAGGCGATGGCCCCGGCGGTGCTGTGGATCGACGAGATCGAGAAGGCGCTGGCACTGGGTAGCAGCGACAGCGACGGCGGCGTGTCACGGCGCCTGCTCGGCAACCTGCTGACGTGGATGAACGAGCAGCAGGCGCGCGTGTTTCTCGTCGCCACCGCCAACGACGTCTCTGCGCTGCCGCCGGAGCTGCTACGCAAGGGCCGCTTCGACGAGATCTTCTTCGTCGACCTGCCCACTCGTACCGTCCGAGAAGAGATCCTCGCCATTCATCTGCGCCGCCGCGAGCTCGATCCTGCCCGCTTCGACCTTGCCGCGCTCGGGGCGGCAACTGAAGACTATTCGGGCGCGGAACTCGAACAGCTCGTGGTCGCAGGCTTGTACGAATGCCTGGTCGACGGGGCTGCACTGGATACCGCGAGACTGCTGCTCGAGGCGGCCAACACCCGCCCGCTGGCTCACGTGATGGCCGAGAAGGTTGCCGCCCTGCGCGCCTGGGCGGCGGAGCGCTGCGTGCCAGCCGACTGAGCGGCGCGATTCGGGGCGGTCGCGACCGAGCACATTGGCAGGCCTCGACAGCGATGGCGAAAACCCCGTAAAATCCGCCCCTTGCCGAGGAGCGCTGCGACCCGACCTGTGAGTGGGCCAGGCTCGGCAATCGAACAACGGCGCTCGCAAACCATCAGCCGGGTTTGCCGCGCCGTTCTGTTTTGCGTGAGCTACCCGCTGTGCATCAATTGCAGATCGAGGTAGAACCATGCAAGCCGACCGCAGCGAAGAACTCCGCCACCATCTGGCCCAGCGCATCCTGATTCTCGATGGCGCCATGGGGACCATGGTCCAGCAGTACAAGTTGGGCGAGGCGGACTACCGCGGTTCGCGCTTTGTCGACCACCCGAGCGATCTCAAGGGCAACAACGACCTGCTGGTGCTGACCCGCCCCGACGTCATCGGCGAGATCCATCGCGCCTACCTCGAGGCCGGCGCCGACATCATCGAAACCAGCTCCTTTAACGCCACCCGCGTGTCGCAGGCCGAATACGGCCTGGCGGCGGTGGCTTACGAGCTCAACGTGGCCAGCGCCCGCCTGGTGCGCGAGCTGTGCGACGAATTCACCGCCGCCAACCCGGCCAAGCCGCGCTACTGCGCCGGCGTGCTCGGGCCGACCTCGCGCACGCTGTCGATCTCGCCCGACGTGAACGACCCCGGCTACCGCAACATCAGCTTCGATGCGCTGGTCGACGACTATTACGACTCGGCCAGGGGCCTGATGGAAGGCGGTGCCGACCTGCTGTTGATCGAGACCATCTTCGACACGCTCAACGCTAAGGCTGCCGTCTTCGCCATCGAAAAGCTGTTCGACGACCTTGGCCGGCGCCTGCCGGTGATGATCTCGGGCACCATCACCGACGCCTCCGGCCGTACCCTGTCCGGGCAGACCGCCGAGGCCTTCTGGAACTCGCTCGCCCATGCACGGCCGATCTCCTTCGGCCTGAACTGCGCGCTCGGCGCCAAGGAGCTGCGCGCCTACGTGGATGAGCTGTCCACGGTGTGCGACACCTTTGTTTCCGCCCACCCCAACGCCGGCCTGCCCAACCCGCTGGCGCCTACCGGCTACGACGAAACGCCGGAAGAACTCGCCACCGCGGTGGTCGAGTGGGCGCGTTCCGGCCTGGTGAACATCTTGGGCGGCTGCTGTGGCACCACCCCGGCGCACATCGCCGCAATCGCCGCTGCGGTGGCCGAGCTGCCGCCGCGCAAGGTGCCGGAGATCGAGAAGAAGCTGCGACTGTCCGGGCTCGAGCCCTTCAACGTCGGCGCCGACAGCCTGTTCGTCAACGTTGGCGAGCGCACCAACGTTACCGGCTCCAAGGCCTTTGCCCGCATGGTGCTCGAAGGCCGCTTCGACGACGCGCTCGCCGTGGCCCGGCAGCAGGTGGAGAACGGCGCCCAGATCATCGACATCAACATGGACGAAGCCATGCTCGACTCGATGGCCGCGATGGAGCGCTTCCTCAAGCTCATCGCCACCGAGCCCGACATCTCGCGCGTGCCGATCATGATCGACTCGTCCAAGTGGAGCGTGATTGAGGCCGGCCTGAAGTGCATCCAGGGCAAGGGCATCGTCAACTCGATCTCGATGAAGGAGGGCGAGGCCAGCTTCCTGCACCAGGCCAAGCTCGCCCGTCGCTACGGCGCCGCGGTGATCGTGATGGCCTTCGACGAGCAGGGCCAGGCCGACACCTACGCGCGCAAGACCGAGATCTGCGCGCGTGCCTACAAGTTGCTGCTGGGCATCGGCTTTCCGCCCGAAGACATCGTCTTCGACCCCAACATCTTCGCCATCGCCACCGGCATCGAAGAGCACGATAACTACGCCGTGGACTTCATCCAGAGCCTGGCGTGGATCAAGGCCAATCTGCCGCACGCCAAGACCTCGGGCGGCGTGTCCAACGTGTCATTCTCGTTCCGCGGCAACGACCCGGTGCGCGAGGCCATCCACACCGTGTTCCTGTACCACGCGGTCAAGGCCGGGCTGACGATGGGCATCGTCAATGCCGGCATGCTCGGCGTGTATGACGATCTCGATCCGGCCCTGCGCGAGGTTGTCGAGGACGTGGTGCTCAACCGCAAGTCGGCATCCGGCCAAAGTCCGGGCGAAGCCCTGGTCGAGATCGCGCAGTCGGTCAAGGGTCAGGTCAAGGACAAGGGGCCGGATCTGGCCTGGCGCGAATGGCCAGTGGAAAAGCGCCTGTCGCATGCGCTGGTCAAGGGCATTACCGACTACGTGGTGGCCGATACCGAAGAGGTGCGAGCCAAGCTCGCAGCCGAAGGCAAGCCGCCGCTGTCTGTGATCGAAGGCCCGTTGATGGCCGGCATGGACGTGGTCGGCGACCTGTTCGGCGCGGGCAAGATGTTCCTGCCCCAGGTGGTGAAATCCGCCCGCGTCATGAAGCAGGCGGTGGCGCATCTGATCCCCTACATCGAGGCGGAAAAGTTGCGCACCGGCTCCACCAGCAAGGGCCGCATCGTCATCGCCACGGTCAAGGGCGACGTGCACGACATCGGCAAGAACATCGTCGGCGTGGTGCTCGGCTGCAACGGCTACGAGGTCATCGACCTCGGCGTCATGGTGCCCACCGACAAGATCCTCAATGCCGCACGTGAACACGGCGCGCAGGCGATCGGCCTGTCCGGCCTGATCACCCCGTCGCTGGAAGAGATGAGCCACGTCGCCGCCGAAATGCAGCGCCAGGGCTTCGCCGACGGCAACGCCATCCCCTTGCTGATCGGCGGCGCCACCACCAGCCGCGCCCACACCGCGATCAAGATCGCCCCGCATTACACCGGGCCGGTGGTGTACGTGCCCGACGCCTCGCGTGCGGTCGGCGTGGTCACCGCGCTGCTGTCCGAGGGCGGTGCCGCCGACTTCAAGGCCCAGCTCGCAGTCGACTACGAGAAACTGCGCGTCCAGCACGCCAACAAGAAGGGCGTGCAGCTGGTCAGCCTCGAGGCCGCGCGCGCCAACGCCTTCAACCCGCTGGCAGATGCCGCCTACGTGCCGGCCGAGCCCAACACCCTGGGCGTGGTCGCGCTCGAGGTCGACCTGGCCGAACTGCGCGACTACATCGACTGGGCACCCTTCTTCCAGACCTGGGATCTCGCCGGCAGCTATCCCGCCATCCTCGACGACGAGGTGGTGGGCGAGACCGCGCGTGGCGTGTTTCACGACGCCCAGGCCATGCTCGAAGACCTGATCGCCGGCCAGTGGGTGCAGGCGCGCGCGGTGTTCGGCCTGTTCCCGGCCAACGCCGTGGGCGACGACATCGAGTTTTACGCCGACGAGGCCCGCGCCGCGCCGCTCATGACCTGGCACGGCCTGCGCCAGCAGCACGAACGCCCGGCCGGCAAGCCGCACTGGTGCCTGACCGACTTCGTCGCGCCCAAGGCCAGCGGCGTGCGCGACTGGTGCGGTGCTTTCGCCGTCACCGCCGGGCTGGGCATCGAGCACAAGCTCGCCGAGTTCGAAGCCACCCACGACGACTACCGCGCCATCATGCTCAAGAGCCTGGCCGACCGCCTCGCCGAAGCCACCGCCGAGTGGCTGCACGAGCGCGTGCGCAAGGAATACTGGGGCTACGCCGCCGACGAGGCGCTCGACACCGCGGCCCTGGTCAAGGAGCAATACCGCGGCATCCGCCCCGCGCCCGGCTACCCCGCCTGCCCGGACCACACGGTCAAGGCCGCGGTATTCCAGCTGCTCGACGTGCCTGCCAACACCGGTATGGGCCTCACCGAATCCATGGCCATGACCCCGGCCGCGGCCGTCAGCGGCTTCTACTTCGCCCACCCCCAAAGCCACTACTTCGCCATCAGCAAAATCGGCAAGGATCAACTGGCGGACTGGGCGCGGCGCACTGGGCTCGCCGAACCGGCGGCGGCGCGTTGGCTGGCGCCGCTGCTGTAAAGAGACCTTCTACTCGAACGGGGGGGCGCGTCTTGGTGGTGTCCCAGGGCGCAAAAGCGGGTGGCTCTGGCCTGCCCGCTGCGCCAATGGTGAGGTGTAGCCGGCCTCGCGTTGATGTCGAAGTGCGAGCATCAGCATGGTGTCGCGTGCTTCTTCATCGCTGTAAAGCGCAAGATAGCCCGTCCGGCCACGCGAGATAAGCAACGCTCGCATACCCTGTTCTGCAGGGCGGCCGACGAGCGGATGGTTCTCGAGAATCTGTACCGCTTCCGCGATCAACTCAACCGTTTCCAGCGCCATGGCCGGTTCGCTGCCGAGCAGGAAGTCTGTCAGCCGCTCAAGGTCGGCAAGCGCCCGCCGGGAATAGATCAGTCGCGCCGAGACTTGGCCTTTGGCCTGGAAACACCCACGCCATTCGCGCGTGCCCGGATGTAGGCATGGACTTCGTCCGCCCGGTAGCCCGCCCCGGACTCCAGTGTTTCGGCTTTCGACGCAAGCGCATCGGCAACGAAGCTCGCCCGCATTTCTGCGGCGATCGCGGCGGCATGAATCGCTTCGACCATGAATGCATGGGGCGTAACCCCCTGGTGCTTTGCCGCCGCAACTGCAAGCTGCTTCACATCGTCGGGAAGTTTCAGCGAGGTCGTGGTCATTACCGCACTCCAATGAATGGCGTTACTAAAGTAGCACGCGAAAATCGTGTAGGAAACCGGTTCTCCGGCGCTGTGCAAACCCTCGCGTCAGAGTTGGTCCAGCGGACTCGTCACCCCACGCCCGCCCTTGTTCAGCACATGGGTGTAGATCATCGTGGTCGACACGTAGGCCAGATTCCTGATGGTCCCGACGCGAGCCCCGTCGCTTGGCAAAAGCGCCAACGCGCGCTGCTCGCCCATGACTGGTTGGTCTACGCAAAACCCCCGCCGGGCGGTCCGGCCCAGGTACTCGACTACCTCGCACGCTATACCCATAGGGTCGCGATCTCGAACGAACGCATTCTCGGCTGCGATCACGAACAGGTGAGAATTCGCGCGCGAGACAACTGAAGCGGTGGCAAGCGCATGCTCATGCTGCCCATCGACACGTTTGTCGGGCGATTCCTGCAGCACGTGCTGCCGCGCGGCTTCAATCGCATCCGTCATTACGGCCTGCTGGCCGCACATCACAAGCGGGCTCGCTTGGCGGCCGCGCGGGCGGCGCTGCAGATGCCCGAATCGCAACCGGTGACCATCGAAGCGGCCGAAGCCTTCCTCGCCCGGGTCAGCGGCCAGGACCCCTGTCGCTGCACGCACTGTTTGCTTGGGCGCTGGCACCCCATCGTCGTGCTCGCCGCGGCCCCCGGCTGTCGGGATGGGCCGTCATGAAGCGGGTCAATTTCAGATCTCGCTGCGCTCACGACAACGGTGCTCGGTTGCCCGGGTGCCCCTGCGTGCGTTGGCCGTATCAACGCCGGAAACCCGCTCGATGCCCTGTGGCGCGGGGTACATGTGGCTCGGGACAGGCAACGGCGCGGCGTTCCGCCGCCAATCAATCGCGCCGCATCGCAGCGTCATCGACTTGCTCTATCCAGTGCGCATGAGCCGGGCGTAGAATCCCCAGTAGCACCGCTTTCCCGGCGGTTCAGTCCAACAAGGTTTATCCCTCGCGACATGCACAGCCACTCCGAATCCGCCTGCGTGCTGCGAGGCATAAACCCTATTCGTTAGCCGCCAGCCAGCAGCGACAGGAAACTTAAATGTCAGCCACTCAGTGCTACATGTGTGATGCAACCGCAACCTCAGTCGAGCATGTACCGCCCCGTTGTCTATTTCCCGAGCAGAAAGACCTGCCCAGCGGCGTGGACCTGAGGAAGCAACTGATCACAGTGCCGTCTTGCGATGTCCACAACACGTCAAAGTCAAAAGATGACGAATACCTGTTGTACGCGTTGTCGATGAACATTCCCAATAATCCGACGGCCTCCAATCACTTTTCAACAAAGATTTTGAGAGCAATTCAACGTAGCCCATCGGTCATTAAGAAATTCACGGAGAAGCAAATACCGGTAACGGTCGAGGACACTCAAACGGGTGAGATCCATGAAACCTTGGCGTTACAGGTAGATAGGCAAAGGCTAGAAAACGCATTGATGATGATTGGTCGTGCTCTGTACTTTCATCACTTCAAAACGAAATGGAACGGCAGTGTTTCTGCATATCCCAACTTTTTACTAGCACTTACAGAGCCGAACGCTCGCGAACTGAACGAACCCGTAGAGAAGATGGCAGCCCTAGCGGAGGAGTTTTTTCTCAATCAGCCCTGTTACGGAGAAAATCAAGATGTTTTCACTTATCAGGTGGCGGCAGGCCAATCGCCAGTAGAGACGATCATGCTCTTGCGGTTTTATGAAGGCTCCAGAGTTACGCTGCTTTTCAGAAATGGCGGCTAACCCATCATTGCACCGGACCTGCGCGAAAAGCCGCGCAGGCCGGTGAATTCAGACGTTAGCCAGCATGAACCTACGCGCTCTTTCCGTCGCCGCAATCGCCGCCCTCACCGCAATCGGGGCGGTATCTCTTACCTACATCGCCGCATTCGGGATGACGCGCTCCTCTAATCCGGAGCATTGGGGCCTGTTTGGCGACTACTTCGGAGGACTCCTGAATCCGTTGTTCGCGCTTGCTGCGTTCCTCTCTGCCCTTTGGTCCATAAGCGTGCAACAGCGTGAAGCGCGAGCGGCGGCAGAACAACTCGCAGCCCAGACTGAGATTGCCCGAAAGGAATTCGAGGCGTTCGGCTCTGAGAGGCTCGGGGAAGAGTTCCTGAACGTCATTCGAGATATCGATCAACGACTGTCAACTCTCCTACAAACCGTTATTTCCCCTCAGGGATCGGCGCAGACGGTCACCATCTCTCAGATGGTGGCGGAGGCAGATCGTCTCGCAGCCTTCGGCGGCTCCTCCGCTGCCTTCGCGCAATTCCTGCACCATGCGAACGCGCCGGGCTCTGTGGTTGAGGCGCCGGTAAGAGAGATCAAGTATCTGGTAAATAAGCTCCGAGAGTTTCTGGGGCACTACTCCAAGCACAAGGCCACTGGCTTCGCCCCGGCCCTTTTGTATTACGCTGATAAGGCATACCAGTTAATGAACATGTTAGAGGCCGTTGGTGGAATGCCGCCAGATACACGCAAGTTCTTCGCGACTGTCAGTGACCTGCATGGCTAACAGGTCGTTCGACGCGGACACGCAGCGGCATTGCGCCGCGAGCCGTGCGCGGGAGCATACGTCTCGCGGCGCAATGCCGCTGCGTGCCGGTCAACTTCGACGTTGGCCATTTCAAGTTACTTCTAGGGGTATCAAGTGTCGAAAACTACTGAGGCAAAGAGAACGCGAAAGCAGAGAAACTATCCTGCGTGGACATTTGAACAATCACTATCCTTGGCCGAAGCAATTCAGCAGTTTGCGTCCGGTGAGAAAGTCAATCGATTGACTTTGTTCAAAGCGCTAGACAAATCGCCAACGTCAAGCTCATCCCAAAATTTAATTACCAACTCAACGAAATACGGCCTGACAAAAGGCAGTTTCGTTGCTGAGTACCTTGAACTTGCTCCAGCCGGGCGAGTACTCACCGATCCAAATTCGAACAGCGTTGCGCGCTTTGAGACAGCGTTCGAATGTGCCATCAAAAACATCCCTATTTTCACCACGTTGTATGAAACCTATCGCGGGAAGAAGCTTCCGGCCCATGAGGTATTTGCGGACACGATTCGTGAGAAGGATCCTGACGTTGACAATCCCAAAGAGTGCATCGACATATTCGTAGTTAACTGCCGCTATCTAGGTCTTCTGCAGAGCATTGCCGGCGCCGAAACACTGGTGTCTGAAGATGCACGCCGAGATGAACTTCGGCGAGAACTACCAGCCAAAGACATCTCAATTGGTGGCCTCGCTACCACGTTTCACCTTCCCAAAGAGTCCGATGTTTTACGCACAGCAGACAAAGCTGGCGCTTGGGATGAAAAA
>JAUSOD010000113.1 GCA_030656215.1 Azoarcus sp. | reverse complement strand
CGCTGCCGCGGTACGCACGGCATACTGGGACTGGCAGCGAGCGCGCATTGACGTCGCACTGGCCAGAGAAGGGCTCGCAAACGCCCGCGAACTGGCTGCCGACGTGGGTAGGCGCGTAAAAGCAGGCGATCTGGCGCGCGCAGACCAGCATCAGGCCGACGGCGCGCAGGCCACAGCGGAGGCCGCCGTGGCCGAGGCCGAAAGTGCGCTCGCAGATGCTGCACAGCAGTTGCGCACGCACACTGGAATCGCGCCGGGACTCTCCTTTGATGAGTTGCCGACGCCGGAGCCGACCCCTGCCGCTGCGACATCGACGGACATCCTTGAGACGGTGCACCCTGCCGTGGCCGAGCTACGCGATCGGGTCGACGTGGCACGTCGCACGATGACCCTTGCCAGTGTTCAGAGCCGCGCGAATCCGGAGTTGAGTGTCGCGACCACCCGCGAACGCGGCGCATCGGGTGAATCCTGGGAACAGACGGTCACAGTGGGCTTACGCATTCCGTTCGGTTCCGCTTCACGCAGTCGCTCGCGCGTCGCAAGCGCCAGTGCGCAGGCCATCGAGGCCGAGGCCCAATTCCAACTCGAGCGTGAGCGCCTGCTCGCCGAAACGGATATGGCGCGGCTACGCGTCGAGTCGGCAAAGCAGCAGGCCGCCGCTGCCGAGCGCCGTGCTCGACTTGCTCAGGAGTCGCGCGGCTTCTTCCAGAAGGCGTTCCGTCTGGGCGAGGCCGATCTGCCGACCCGGCTGCGCATTGAATTTGAGTCAGCCGAGTCCGAACGCAAGTTTGCGCGTGCGCGTATCGATTTGGCCGCCGCCATCTCGGCCCAGCGTCAAGCGCTGGGTCTGCTTCCCGAATGAACGATAGGAACCCTCACATGAAAACCGCTCATACCCTGGCGGCATGGACCCTTGCTGCCATGCTTGCCGGGTTTGCCCCGCAGACCCTGTCTGGCGACGGACACGACCACGGCGACGCACCCGCGCCCTCGGGTGGTCCAGCGTTGCCGCGATTTACTGCCGTTTCGGAACTCTTCGAACTAGTCGGTGTGATCAACGGCAAAAGTCTCACCGTCTATCTCGACCGCTTCGCCGACAGCAGTCCGGTCAAGGACGCAAAGGTGGATCTGGAGCTCGATGGGAAGGCGGTTGCGCTCGAACCCCATGGCGACGGCGAATTCGAAGCCACGCTGCAGGAGGCACTAAAGGCGGGCGTCGTGTCCGTCACGGCGACCGTCATTGCCGGCGAGGACACCGATCTGCTTGCTGGCGAACTCGATCTGCATGAGCCCGCCACCGAGGAGCATGAAGAGCCCGCTGCAGCGGACATGAAACCCTACGCAATCGGGGCAGGTGCGGGAATGCTCGTGGTCGGCCTCATCGGCTGGGCTGCGCGTCGTAAGGGAATTTCGCGTACTCGTTCGATTGGAGGTGCCGCATGAAGCTGAGCATTCTGTTTGCTGCTCTGGCGCTGGTATCGGCCAGTGCCTCGTGGAACGCCTTCGCTGGCGAGGGCCATGATCATGGTGATGAAGGTCCGGCCGCAGTCGGCGGCAATGGGCCACAACGGCAAGCCGATGGCAGTGTCTTTCTGCCCAAGCCGGCACAGCGCCAGATCGGGGTTCGTACGCTGCTCACTGAAGCGGGCGAACTGCCGCGCACCATTGCGCTTGCCGGCAAGGTGGTGATGGATCCCAACGCCGGCGGGCGCGTACAGGCCATGGTGGCCGGGCGCCTTGAGGCGGGCCCGCAAGGCTTGCCGAGTGTCGGTCAGACCGTGAAGAAGGGAGATGTCCTGGCTTACGTCATTCCCTCTACGGACCAGCTCGAACGATCGAACCAGATGGCTCAAATGGCCGAGCTGAAAGCGGCCAGGGCGCTCGCGGAAAAGCGCGTCGCACGCCTGAAGGAACTTGCCGATACGGTGCCGCGCAAGGAGATCGAGGCGGCCGAGAGTGAGCTTGCCAGTCTTGGTGCTCGTTCGAGTGCGATCGGCGGTGGCCTCAATGCCCGTGACGCGCTGGTCGCACCGGTGAACGGTGTGATCGCATCGAGCAACGCCGTATCTGGCCAAGTGGTCGATGCGCGCGAGCTCGTGTTCGAGATCGTCGACCCGAAGCGCCTACGCGTCGAGGCGCTCGCCTACGATCTCGAGGTGGCATCGGATGTGGCGTCTGCCAGCCTTGCCGTCGGCGACCAGCGGATTCCGCTCACCTTCATCGGCGCCGCCCGCAGCCTGCGCGAGCAGGCCTTGCCACTTGCCTTTGCGGCCGACAGTGATGCGCTGATTCTGCTTGCCGTCGGGCAGCCGGTCGAGGTCTTCGTACAGACGCGCAGCACGCAGCAGGGTGTAAGCGTGCCTGCAGCATCGGTGCTGAAGAATCCGGCGAACCAGAGCATCGTCTGGGTTAAGACCGGTCCAGAGCGCTTTGAGCCGCGTACGGTCACGATCGCGCCTCTGGACGGGGTAAATGTCGCGGTGACGTCTGGTCTCGCAGCTGGCGAGCGGGTCGCGTCGCGTGCGGCCACGCTGATCAACCAGATCCGCTAACGGGGAGCCTATCCGATGTTTAAGTGGCTACTCGACAACAGCCTCAGTAACCGGCTGCTGGTGATCATCGCCAGCCTGGTACTGATGGCCTATGGGGCGTTCACGCTTTCGCGAACGCCTGTGGACGTTTTTCCGGATCTCAACAAGCCGACGGTCACGATCATGACCGAAGCCGGCGGCATGGCAGCTGAGGAGGTCGAGCAACTCATCACCTTCCCGCTTGAGACGACCATGAATGGTTTGCCCGGCGTGGAATCCGTACGTTCGACTTCGAGCTCAGGGCTGTCCTTCATCTACGTGACCTTCGACTGGAGCACCGAGATCTTCCGCGCCCGGCAGATGGTTTCGGAACGCCTTTCGGCCATGGAGGAAGGATTGCCGGAAGACGTGATTCCGCGCATGGGCCCGATCAGCTCGGTCATGGGCGAAATCATGCAGATCGCGATCCCGATCGACACGGCAAAGATCTCGCCGATGCAGGTGCGAGAGTATGCGGACTGGGTTCTGCGTCCGCGCCTAATGGCGATCCCCGGCATCGCACAAGTCATTCCGATTGGCGGAGAAGTGCGGCAGTTTCAGGTTCAGCCCGACACGCGCCGTATGGCAGAACTCGGTGTTTCGTTGGAGCAGTTGGAAGGCGCGATACGAGGGTTCTCGTCGAACACGTCGGGGGGCTTTCTCGAACTGAACGGGCGCGAATACCTCATCCGCCATCTTGGTCGGACCTCGAGTCTGGAGGATCTAAAGAACCTCGCGATCACGGCACGTGATGGTCAGCCAATCCTCTTGCGTCAGATCGCATCGGTGACTTTCGCGGCGGCTACCAAACGGGGAGATGCCGGCTTCGAGGGTAAGCCGGCCGTGATCCTCGGCATCCAGAAACAGCCTACGGCGGACACCATTCACCTGACCCGCTCGATCGAAGTCGCGCTCGAAGAGATGAATATATCGCTCCCGGCCGGGATGGATGCGCCGGAGGTAACGTTCCGTCAGGCGACTTTCATCGAGGCGTCGATCAGCACGCTCAAAGGCAAGCTGATTGGCGCATCGGTGTTCGTCGCGGCAATCCTCTTCTTTTTTCTCGGCACCTTGCGCCCGACGATCATCGCGCTCACCGCGATTCCGGTATCCATCTTCATGACGGCGCTGGTGTTCGAGTATTTTGGGCAGTCGATCAACACGATGACGCTTGGCGGTCTCGCCATTGCGATTGGCGGCCTGGTCGACGATGCGGTCGTGGGCGTCGAGAACGTGTTGCGCCGACTGAAGGAGGATCGCGCAAATCATCACGACCATCGGCTGCATCCGATAGAACTCGTGGCGCGCGCAACAATGGAAGTGCGCTCGGCGATTCTTTACGCGACGATCATCATCGTGCTGGTGTTCTTGCCACTTTTTGCACTGCCAGGCATGGAGGGGCGGCTCTTCCTGCCGCTCGGGGTGGCGTTCATCGTCTCCACGCTCGCATCCCTGGTCGTCTCGGTAACCGTGACGCCGGTGATGTCCTTCTACCTGCTTCCCCGGATGAAGTCTCTCGATCACGGTGACACGCGCCTGCTCGCATGGCTCAAGGCGCGTTATCGTGGGGCCTTGCAAGGTGTGCTTGAGCGCTCGAAGGTGGCCGTCGCAGCGGGCGCGGTTGCGGTGGTGATCGCCGCGGCTGCGGTACCGTTCTTTCCCACGACCTTTTTGCCGCCGTTTAACGAAGGCACCTTGCTGATTGGCATGCGGCTCAATCCGGGTGTCACCCTGGCGGAGTCGACGGCACTCGCGCAGCAAGCCGAAGTGCTCGTAAAAGCGGTCCCCGAAGTAACACACGTCGGGCGCCGCAGCGGGCGAGCAGAGCTCGACGAGCATGCGGAAGGCGTGCACGTCAGCGAGCTCGATGTGGGATTGAAACCCGCCGGTGAGCTGACCCGCTCAATGGGCGAAATCACCGCCGACATCCGATCGCGACTGGTCAACCTGCCCGCGGCGATCGCGATCGGGCAACCGATCTCGCACCGTATCGACCACATGCTCTCAGGCGTGCGCTCGCAGATCGCAATCAAAATCTTCGGCGAGGATCTCGACACCCTGCGTGGTCAGGCCGATGCATTGCGCGCGCGGCTTGCCACCATACCGGGACTCGCCGATCTGGAGATCGAGAAGCAAGTGCTCGCCCCGCAGATCAAGGTGCGGATCGACTATGCAGCCGCCGCCCGGTACGGCGTGCCGGCGCCGCAAATTCTGGCCGCGCTGCAAAACCTCGTCGAGGGCGAAA
Source organism: Azoarcus sp. (assembly GCA_030656215.1). GTDB lineage: Bacteria > Pseudomonadota > Gammaproteobacteria > Burkholderiales > Rhodocyclaceae > Parazoarcus. The sequence continues at coordinate 2,448 of JAUSOD010000113.1, read as the reverse complement.
AGGTTACTCAGATCGTCGAGGGAGGTCGACGGTTCGCCTTGGTCGTGCGGCTACCCGAGACTGCGCGTTCGGTCGACGGGCTGGCTCAGATCCTGATCGAGACACCGACCGGACATGTGCCCTTGTCGAAACTGGCGTCAATCGAGGATGGCGATGGTCCCAACCAGGTCAGCAGGGACGACGGCAAACGCCGCATCGTGCTCTCAGCCAATGCGCAGCAGCGTCCGCTGTCCGAGGTCGTCGAGGACATCCGCGCCGTTGTGGCCGACATGAGGTTGCCCGAGGGCTACTTCATCACCCTAGGCGGGCAGTTCCAGGCTCAGGAAGAGGCGTCCCGCCTGGTCGGGCTGCTCTCGCTCGTGTCCCTCGTACTGATGTTCGTGGTGCTATACAGCCGCTACAAGTCGGTTCGACTGTCGGTTCTCATCATGGCGAACATTCCGCTTGCGCTGGTCGGGGCGGTCATTGGGCTGTGGATTTCCGGCCAGCCGTTGTCGGTCGCAGCGCTCGTTGGCTTCATCACGCTGGCGGGTATTTCGGTGCGTAACGGCATTCTGAAGGTTAGCCATTACCTGAATCTGATGCGTATCGAAGGTGAGCGCTTCGACCACACGATGATCTTGCGCGGTTCGATCGAGCGCTTGTCGCCGGTGCTGATGACCGCGCTGGTCACCGCGTTTGCGCTCGCACCGTTGCTGTTCGAGGCCGAACGTCCGGGGACCGAAATTCTGCATCCGGTTGCCGTAGTGATCTTCTCGGGCCTGATCAGTTCGACCCTGCTCGATACCTTCCTGACCCCCGCGATGTTCTGGCTCTTCGGCCGCCGCGATGCGGAGCGCCTGCTCGACGATCGAAATGCCGAAGCGTTCTGACGCTGCTTCATCCACCTCACGCAAACCCGAAAAGGAAAAACCATGAAATTCTCAAGATTAATCGCCCTCGCTGTCCTGGCCACCGTGGGCCCCACCTTCGCAGCCGACAAGCATGACCATGCTCACGCGCATGAGTCGATGCATGGTGGGGTGGTGGTTGAGGTCAAGGATCTCGATCTCGAACTCGTTGCCAAGTCCGACGTGATCCAGTTGCATCTTCGCGATCACGGCAAACCGGTCGATGTGGCCAACGGCAGCGCAAAGGTCACGCTCCTGACCGGTGCTGACAAGCAGGAAGTCGAGCTCAAGCCGGCGGGCGATCGGCTTGAGGCCAAGGGCAGCTTCAAGGTGGCCGCCGGCACCAAGCTGGTCGCCGTCGTCACTCTTCCTGGCAAGTCATCTACCACCGCACGTTTCACGCTGAAGTGAATCCGCCTGACTGCCTGCGGCCTCGATGCTGCGGGCGGTCTTGCACTTATTCTGGAGATATAAAGATGAAGACGTTGATGGCATTAGGGCTGGTCGCCGTGTCGCTGGTTAGTTTGAGTGGATGCGCGACCACCATCGTGCACGAGGACAGGTACGCGGAGAGCGAAGGATGGCGCAAAGGGACAGTCGTCGAAATCGGGCCCGCGGAAGACCTGAAGCGACCGTCGTTCTACGATTGCAGGACCAAAGCGTCAGACTCCGAAGGGAGCGCGCCCTATGTGATGGTCGCGTTTCTCCGCAATGGAAATCCGTATGCACGAGCCGCCAAGTTGCCAGCCGATGCGCAATTGCAAGTCGGTGACAAAGTTTACGTGAATTTCAAGGATTGCTCGGCGCCGATTCCGAAACGTGGCTCCTGACCTGATAGCACGAACAGACTCAATCTACTGGCGTCAGCCAAATGGCGGGAGGTTGCGCGGCCAGAATTCATGGGCAACTTCAGCTGACTACCAGTTTGCCGCCATTAGTGGCGACATTCCCCGGTGGCGGACGCAGAGCCAATGAGCAGCCGTGCGGGGTGACCGCTGCAATCGGATACCTGCCGTCGAGTGTCTGACGGCTCGACCGGCAGCAGTGGGTCGAAACGAGCCAACCAACTTCCAAACGTCATTCACCATCGGCAGAGCTCGGCCAAATGGCGGACGAGAGGTTCCAATAGCGGCGGGTGACACGACTGCTTGTTCTACCCCACTGGGCCCAGTTCCACGATTGGCAAGCGGAACCCGGAGCAACCTGGTGCCGCATGAGCGGCAGTCCTTCGGCATTGCCTATTTCTTCAGCACCAACCCATCCGCCAAGAGCACAACAAGATCTCCAGCGAAATCGGCCGACTTAGCCACAGAAATTGTGGATGAAGTTGTCACTTTTATGCTGAAAATAGCCCTTTGCATGCCGTAGGATAAATGACCGGTTAAGTGACAACTTTTGACGGCCTGAACTTTCTGGCTGTCGTTTTCAGAAGACGACTGCACCGAGCGTCAGAAGTCGATTGCATGGCGCCAATCTAAGTGAGGAAAGCGCCGACGACCTGTGTGAGGTAGCCGCCGCCCTCGTCGCCGAGTTCCGGCGGATGTCGGACCTCTGTCTC
>JAUSOD010000112.1 GCA_030656215.1 Azoarcus sp. | reverse complement strand
CCGAAGTGGAGCTCGGCGTAGGTGTCGTCCTCGATCAGCGGCACGTCGTGGCGGCGCAGGAGCTGGAGCAGGGCGTGGCGCGAGTCTTCGGGTACCAGACTACCCATCGGGTGCTGGAAGTTGAGCATCAGCACACAGGCTTTCACCGGGTGGTGGCGCAGCGCATCTTCGAGCGCGGCGAGGCTGACGCCGTCGCGCGGGTGGGTGGGAATCTCGATCACGCGCAGGCCGCGGCGCTCGATCATCTGCAGCGCCGCGTGGAAGGTGGGCGACTCCACCGCCACCAGGTCGCCCGGCCGGGTCGTGGCCTCCAGGCACAGGTTGAGCGCCTCCATCGCGCCCGAGGTGATGACGATCTCGTCTGGCGGCAGGGTCACTCCCTGGCCCAGGTAGCGCAGCGCAATCTGGCGGCGCAACTCGTCGTTGCCCGGCGGCAGGTCGGTGACGGTGGCGCGCGGGTCCATGGTGCGCGCCGCGTGACCGAGAAAACGGGCGAGCTTGTCGAGCGGATAGAGGTAGGGGCTGGCGAAGCTCGATCCGAGCGGTACCACCGCGGGGTCCTTGACCGCCTCAAGGATCTCGAAGATGAAGTCGCTGACCTTGAGCTCGGTCGAGGCGCCGACCGGGCGCGTCATCGCGGGTTCGGGCAGCGCACCCAGCACGCGCGGACGGACGTAGTAGCCGGACTGCGGACGCACCTCGATCAGGCCGCGGCTCTCGAGCAGGTAATAGGCCTTGAGTACGGTGGACGGGCTCAGGCGCTGCGCCTCGCAGGCGCGGCGTACCGAGGGCAGGCGATCGCCGGCACGCAGCACGCCGCTGCGGATGCGCTGTTCGAGATCGAGGGCGAGGCGGTCGTAGAGATGCATGGAGGCAGGATTCTAGCCTGCCTCCTCCGGCTGCGTTCAGTAGCCCACGGTAAAGCGCTTGCGCGAGTGCGCGGGCTGCTCGAGTTCATCGATCATGGCGACCGCGTAGTCTTCGAGCGAGATCCGGCTGTTGCCTTCTGCATCCACCAGCAACTGGTCGGTGCCGAGGCGGAATTTGCCGCTGCGCTTACCCGGTTCCAGATGGGCCGAGGGGCTGAGGAAGGTCCAGTCGAGCACTTCTTCGGCGCGCAGCAGCTTGAGTGCCTCGAGTGCGCCGGCCGCGGTTTCCTTCCACTGCGCGGGAAACTCCGGCGTATCGAGCAGCTTCACGCCGGGCGCCACTTCCAGGCTGGCCGCACCGCCCACCACCAGCAGGCGCGGCACGCCCGCGGCCTTGGTCGCGTCGATGATGGAGCGGATGCCGCGCAGGTAGTAGTTGAAAATCTCGGTCTGGGCGTGACCGCTGAAGGCGCTGATGACGGCTTCGTGACCGCGCAGCTGTGCGCTCAGGCTGCCGCTGTCGAGCGCGTCGGTCTTGAGCGCGGTCAGGCCGGACCGGGCGGCGAGCTTTTCCGGGCGAGAGACGAGGGCGGTGACCTGGTGGCCGCGGGTGAGTGCTTCCGCTAGCAGTGCAGAGCCTACGAAGCCGGTGGCACCAATGAGTGCAACTTTCATGATGAGACCTCTTTTCTGATTGAGTGGAGTGATGCAGTGGAGGCATCATCACAGGCTCTATTGATTCGATAAACGGCGACAGAAGCAATTTACCGTTATCGATTTATTGACAGTAAACTCAGCTTGTCCAGCACGGGACCCGTCACTTGCTACGTTTCCGGCCCGCGCTGCATCCCCATTTTCATGCGAGTCCGCCATGTCCATTGCCGACAGAATCGATCTGAACAGCCTGCTCATTTTTGCTGCGGTGGCCGAGGCCGGCGGCTTCACTGCGGCGGCGGAGCGCCTGGGGACGAGCAAGGCGCGGGTCAGTCTGGAGATTGCCCGGCTCGAAGCCCGGCTCGGCTGCACCTTGTTCAGCCGCACGACGCGCCGGGTGATGCTCACCGAGGCCGGAGAGGCGGTGTACGCGCGCTGTGTGCCGCCGCTGCGCGAGGCGCGCGATGCGTTGGCCGAGGTGGGCGAGGGCAACGCCGAACTGAGCGGCAGCCTGCGCATCACCGCATCGGTCGATCACGCCACCCAGTCGCTGGCGAGGGTGGTGGCCGAGTTCGCGATGCGTCACCCGCGGCTCCAGATCGAGTTGCGCACCAGCGACCGCGTGGTGGATCTGGTCAAGGAAGGGCTGGATCTGGGCATCCGCGTCGGCTGGCTGCGTGACTCGACCCTGCGCGCGACCAAGCTCGGTGACTTCGCCCAATACCTGGTGAGTTCGCCCGCCTACCTGCAAGGCCACGCACCGCCGACGACGCCGGAAGACCTCGCCGAGCACAGCTGGGTGGCGCTCACCCTTCTGCCCACGCCGCTGACCTGGACCTTCACTTCAGCCTCCGGAGAAACCCGCACGGTGCGCATGAATGCCGCGCTACGCACCGACTCCGCCAGCACCCTGCGTGCGCTGCTGCGTCATGGTGCGGGTGTCTCGGTGCTCGATCAGGCCAATGTCGAAGCTGCACTGCGTAGCGGCGAACTGGTACGCCTGCTGCCCGAATGGAGCCTGCCCGGAGGCGGTATCCACGCCGTGCATCCGCCGGGGCGGCACGTGCCGGCCAAGGTGCGCGCCTTTATCGACTTCTACCGTGCCTCGTTCGGGGCCACGACGGCCTTCCAGGCGGTCTCGAGTGTCATCGAGGCACGCTAATTGTCATACTGCGGACCAACGCGCCTTTCCCCGACGTCATCGGACCGCACTTTGCGATCCTGATCGGCCGTTGTCCCGCAGCATCCTGCTTGAATCCCGTCTAGAATTAACGCTGTGTCGGGAGGCACGTTGCTGAGATTGGAGACCAGCTCGCAGCAACGCAAAAAAATGATCCTTTTGAAGGGACGTCGGAAAGATGCATCTCAATAGCAAGCTTGCATGCCCCGAGTGCGGATCGACTCAGGTGCGGGAATCGAAATGGCAATCCCGGGCCGAGAAACAATCACACCCGGACACGCATCCCTACCGGTGCGTGAGTTGCTCCCACCGCTTTATCGCCCGGGGGCGCAACGAGACAATCAGTATGAGGCTGCTGGCCATCACGGGCAGTCTGGTCTTCCTCGGGCTGATCGGCGTTGCGCTGCTGTTCAGCATTGGCCCCGGACGCGATGAACAGGAAGCGCGCGTCGAACCCGACGCCTACGCGCGGCTCAACGCCGAGACATTCGTTGCAGCCGAAGCCGGCGACGCCGAGGCCCAGTTCAGAGTCGGTAGAAAACTGTTGCTGGACGCGGCACTGGACGGAAAAAAAGGCGCTGAAGCGCTGGCATGGCTGACCCGGGCTGCCGAGAGCGGGCATACGGGCGCGATGATCAAGCTTGCCCAGGTGTTCCGCAGTGGCATCGGCGCGGTGCAGAACTACGCACTGGCGGCCCACTGGGTAGAGCGTGCGGCGCACGCGGAGGATCCGGAAGGCATGCTCGAGCTCGGGCGTTTTTGTCGCGATGGCGTCGGCTTCGAGAGGAACCCGGTGCACGCTTATGTCTGGATGAACCGCGCCGCGGCCAAGCACAATCTGGATGCGGTACGAGAACGCGAAATGGTGACTCGAAATCTGTCAGCCGAAGACCTCAAGCTCGCGCAGCGACTGTCGCTCGAGCCGATGTCCAAGCTCGCCGCTCACGAAAAGGGCATTTCGTCGGCGAGGATGGACTGATCCACCGCGGGCGCCAACTCCACGCCCTGATCGTGCTTGCCCCGTTATGCATAGTCCTCCAGAATCCGGCACTGGGAGCCGCCGTCGCGGTGCCCGTAGCTCGATAGTCCCGGCCGACCGGCCGTCACCGGAGGATTTCCGATGTCCACCTGGATCGTGATCGGCATTATCGTTGCCGTTGTCGCCTGGGGCGTGATGATCTACAACGGCCTGGTTGCGCTGCGCAACCGGGTCAAGAACGCCTTTTCCCAGATTGACGTGCAGTTGCAGCGCCGCTACGACCTGATCCCCAACCTGGTGGAAACGGCCAAGGGCTACATGCAGCACGAGCGCGATACCCTGGAAGCGGTGATCACCGCGCGTAACGCGGCACAGGCTGCGTCCAAACGGGCCGAGGCGGCACCGGCCGACGGTGCCGCGATGCGCGAACTGGCGGGTGCCGAGGCAGCCCTGGGCGGCATGCTGACGCGCTTCTTTGCGCTGGCCGAGGCCTACCCCGACCTCAAGGCCAACCAGAACATGATGCAGCTGCAGGAAGAGCTCGCCAGCACCGAGAACCGCATCGCCTTCTCGCGCCAGGCCTACAACGACGCGGTGACCGGCTACAACATCAAACGCGAGCAGTTTCCGGACTCGATCGTGGCCAACAGCATGGGCTTCGCGGCCGCAGAGCAGTGGCTGCTGGAGAACGCCGAAGCGCGCAAGGTGGTGAAGGTCAGCTTCAACTGACCTTGCCGCCGCGCCCCGACTGATGGATTTCTTTGCCGCGCAGGACCACGCGCGCCGCGTCACCCGGCTGCTGGTACTGTGGTTTGCGATCGCGGTAGCGCTCATCGTGTGCACCGTGTATCTCGGCGTGTCGTTCATGCTGAGCATGGGCGACGAGCTGTCGCCGGCTCGCCCCGCGCTGTGGGACGGCGAGCGCTTTGTCGCCACCGCGCTGGCGGTGGGGGGGTTGATCCTGGCGGCTTCGCTGTACAAGATTGCGGTCCTGGCCGGCGGTGGCGGCGCCGCGGTTGCCACCTCGCTGGGTGGCCGACTGGTGCCGCGTGCGACCACCGATGCGCTGGAGCGACGGCTGATCAACGTGGTCGACGAGATGGCGATCGCCTCCGGCATACCCTCGCCGCCGGTCTATGTACTCGACGGCGAACCGGCGATCAATGCCTTTGCCGCCGGTGCGCGGCCGCAGCAGGCGGTGGTGGCGGTGACCCGGGGCACGCTCGAGCAGCTGTCGCGCGATGAGCTGCAGGGCGTGGTCGCCCACGAGTTCAGCCACATCCTCAATGGCGACATGCGCCTCAACCTGCGCCTGATCGGGGTGCTGCACGGAATCCTGGTGCTGGCTCTGCTCGGTCGCATCCTGCTGCGTAGTGGCGGACGCGGCAGCGGCAAGAAGGAGGGCGCCCCGCTGCTGGTGCTCGGCGTGGTGCTGATGGTCACCGGCTACGCCGGTGTGCTGTGCGGCAAACTGATCAAGGCGGCGGTGTCGCGTCAGCGTGAGTTCCTCGCCGATGCCTCGGCGGTGCAGTTCACGCGCAATCCGGCGGGCATTGCCGGCGCGCTCAAGCGCATCGGTGGCTATGGCACCACGATCTCGCACCCGCGCGGTGAGGAGGTCAGCCACATGCTGTTCGGCTCGGGCAGCGCCCTGTCCGGCCTGTTTGCCACCCATCCGCCGATCGCGGAGCGGATCCGCCGCATCGACCGCAGCTTCGAGGCCGCCCCGGCCAAGGCGCCTGTCATGGCGGCCACGGCGTCGACGGAAGCGGCCGCCGCAGCCGGTTTCGCCGGCGGGCACATGGCACCGCCACCCGCCGCGCGGCCAACCGGGCCGAACACCCCGCTTGCCGCACCGGCTGAGCCCACATCTTCACCTCCGGCATCTGCACCGGCTGCGCTCGCCGCGGCGGTCGGTACCCTAGACCTGAACGAGATCGTGCATGCACGCCAGCTGATCGAGCGCCTGCCTGCCGTCTTGCGGCGCAGCCTCGAGACCCCGTTTGGCGCCCAGGCCACCTGTATCGCCGTGCTGCTGGCCATCGATGCCACCCACGCCGACACCGGGCTCGCCCTGGTCCGCAGCCGGCTGGGTGACGACATGGCGCGGGAGGTGAGCGGGCACCTCGCCAATGCGCGTGAGCTGGGCGCTGCCGGGCGTCTGCCGCTGGTCGAGCTGGCGCTGGCGGCGCTGCACGAGCTCGATAGCGGGGCACGAGAGAACTTTCTCGCCACCGCGGATGCACTTGTCCGCAACGACGGCCGGGTGTCGCTTACCGAGTACCTGCTGGCCCGCCTGCTCGCCGACGGCCTGCACCCGCGCCCTGCGCGGCCCTTGCTCAAGGCCACGTCACACGAACTGCGACGCCACTGTGCGACCTTACTGTCGGTACTCGCGCTGGTCGGTCAACGCGACCGCGCACAGGCTGCCGCGGCTTACGCCCGCGGAGCCGCCGCAGCCCCGCTGGACCAGCTCGGGCCGATGCTGAGTGCGGGCGAGTTTGGCCTGAAAGGGCTGGATCAGGCCTTCGAGCTGCTGGCGGGCACCGCCCCCGCATTTCGCAAACGGCTGGTGCAGGCGATGGCCGAAGTGGCGGCCCACGATGGCCGCATCCGACCGATCGAGGCCGAAGTGATGCGGGCAAGCTGCGAGGCACTCGACTGCCCGCTGCCGCCATCGCTCGGCGGCCTGGCCGGCGATGAGTTCCTGGACTTACGGTGTCAGTAAGACTAGATCGCCTTGAACAGCGAATTGAACTCATCCGCCGCCTTCGTGTTGCCGCGCATGATCTCGCGTGACAGTTCATAAACCCGTTGCGCGGCGCCCTGGATCCGCTGCTTCAGGCCTTGCTGCTGTTCATCGGTGAGGCGGTCGGGTCCGGCGTAGCGGGCGAGCAGCTGGTCGATGAGCTGGTTCATCTCGACGCTGAGCTGGGCCGCGTCGCGACCGATGAGACGGGTCTGGTCGGAGATCTGCCCGGGCGAGTCGAGAATCTTCTGCAGGCCCTGTTTGTATTCCTGTACGAACCCCGGGGCGTTGCGAATGAAGAAGCCGTTGTTGCTGTCCATCATCAGGCTGCGCACGTCGGCGTTTGCCGAGCCGATGAAGATGTCCTGGTCGAAAACCATCACCTTGGAGTGGAGCGACAGGCGGGTGTTGGCCACCGGCTGGTATTCGAAGTAGCGCAGGGTGGCGGAGTTAGCGTTGGCACCCGCATCCTGCAGATGGTCGGCCAGGGCCTTGAGCTGCCACACGGCGAGCAGATTCACCACGTTGAGATCGGTGGTTGCGAGCGAATTGGTGACCAGCGACAGGGTGACGCCGGGGCACGGGCGGCTGCCGTCGAGCATGGCGGCGACATCCTGCAGCAGGTTGGCGGGCATGAACAGGTAGGCATTGTGAATGAACACATCGCGCGCGGCCGGCGTGGTGCTGGCACACACGCCCTGCATTGCAGAACGCCACAGGGCCTGAATGTGTTTGCTGGTGGCGGCCTCGCGGTTGTGGCGTGCGCCGTAGCTGCGGCGGCCGTCGGCAACGGGCAGGTTCTCGAGGTAAAAGACGCTGGCGTCGTCGTCGATGCGCAACGGCGCCGGTGCCTGGGCGGCGCGGTATTCGGCGGCGTAGCGACGAAGGTGCTGGCGATGCCGGTCGGCAACGGTCTGCATGCGGGCGGCCAGGGGGCGGAAGTGCCGATCAAGCTGACGGTCGACGCAGGTCTGGTCCTTGCCCTGGTTGCAGGCGTCCTGCGCGGCCTGGAGCGCGTCGAAGTTCATCAGCAGGTCGTTGGGCGCATGGCCGCGCACTTCGTCGAGTGCGGCGACCATGCTGCGCAGGTTCCACAGCCGGTCGAAGCTGGCGGCGAGCGTCGCATCGGGCTGGCGCAGCTGCAAGCGCACGTCGGTGTCCATGAAGATGTACTTGTCGGCCAGCGGGTTGGGCCGCATGTGGTAGGAGTCCTCGACGTTTCTGCCGCCGAGCATCAGTACGTTGCGGTCGGCAAGCAGGAATTTGTGGTGCAGAAACTCGGTGAGGTAATCCCAGTCCTTCTGCGCCTGTGCGTCGTTCTGGCGCGAAAGGGGCAGGTGGCTGCTGACCGCATCAAACACCGGATTGACCTGCTCGGCAAAGGCGAGGCGGACGAAGGCGAGCTTGAACTTGGCGGAAAGGCCTTCCACGCCGCCCATGTAGCGGGCCTGGAAGTAAAGCTTGCCGAGCTTCTTGAGCTGTTCCGTCTGCTTGCTGTCGGCGGTGGGCGCTCCGGCGGTCAGTGCTGCGGTGTCGATGGCCTGGCCGCTGGTGACAGCGTAGGCCATCAACTGCGCATGCTTGCCGTAAAGACCGGACAGGAACAGGCCGGAGCCGGCAAAACTGCGATTGGAGATGCCCTGTCCGTCCACCGCATCGGCTTCGAACTGGCGGCTGACGACGCGCACCTTCTCATCGTCGCAGGCGCTGCCTTGTGCGCCCACGTCAGCACAGCTCAGGGTAAGGAAGGCGGCATCCTTGATGATCTCTAGCGTGGGGCGATTGTAGAGCCGGACCTCGATCTTGCCTCCGCCCTGCTGCTCGAGCCAGCTGAAGTGGTCGAGATCCTTGTATGCGCTGAAGTAGTCGAGCAACAGCCTCACCCGCACGCCGCGCCTGGCGGCATCGATCAGGGCCTGGCTGAGCCGCGACGAAGTGTAGTCGTCGGAGAAGATGTAATAAGCGAGGTCGAGGCTTTCCTTGGCTTCTTCCACCAGGCGAAGCTTGGCCGCGAACGCGGCGTCGTTATCTGTGATCACGCTAGCTTCGACGAACGGGAGCGGGCCCGCGGTGGCGTGCTGCTCCAGGACCTCGGCGACCGGCGGTTGTTGCTTCAGGGTCGATGCGCAGCC
>JAUSOD010000111.1 GCA_030656215.1 Azoarcus sp. | reverse complement strand
GGGAAACCCGCCGCCGCCGCGAGCCGGGCAACGACTGGTGCGTGCTCGAGCTCGGGGCACCGGGCACGATCGAAAAGGTCGAGGTCGATACCGCCTTCTTCAAGGGCAATTACCCGGATCGCTGCTCGATCCAGGCCGCCTGTGTGTCCGGTGGCACCGAGCGCTCGATCACCACCCAGTCCATGTTCTGGGACACCCTGCTGCCCGAGCAGAAGCTCGAGATGGATGCAATCCACCCCTTCACCGAGCTCGCCCGCCTCGGCCCCGTCACCCACGTGCGCTTCAACATCTTCCCCGACGGCGGCGTCTCGCGCCTGCGTCTGTGGGGCAAGGTCGCGCGCAGGTAAGCAAGTAGCCGTGCGATGGCGGACCGGTTCGACGATGGAGCATGCCGATCCGGTCCGCCACCAAAGTCCGCCGTACCCGGCGGCGCCATGGAACAGTCGTCGAAGAACGACTGCAGACACTGAAGGAGACAATGCCATGAGCACCCAGCTTTCCGCCCCGACCACCGAGTCGGTGCCCGTCCGGCAGCGCTTCGAGATGCCGCACATCTACGTGATTCTGTTCTTCTTCACGGCGATCGCAGCGATCCTCACCCACTTCATCCCCGCCGGCAAATACGACCGCGTACCGGGGCCTTCGGGGCGTACCACCATCGACCCCGAATCCTTCCGCGTAATCGAATCCAATCCGCTCGGGCTGGTGGACTTCATGCTCGCGATTCCGAACGGTCTGCGCGAAGCCAGCATGGTGGTGTTCTTTACCTTCATCATCGGCGGCATGTTCATGGTGATCCGCCGGACCGGGATCATCGAGGTCGCGGTCGACAAGCTGACCCGACGCTTTTCCGAGCGCAGCGTGGTGGTCATCCCGGTACTGATGGTCGTGTTCGCGCTCATCGCAACCCTGATCGGCACCCAGGAGCTCGCGCTGGTCTACGTGCCGGTGATCCTGCCGCTGATGATCGCCCTGCGCTTTGACTCGGTCACCGCAGCCGCCGTTGCGCTGTGCGCCACCACGGCCGGCTTCACCTCGGGCGTGCTCAATCCGATCAACACGGGTCTCGGCCAGCAACTCGCCGATTTGCCCGTCTACTCCGGCCTCGGCCTGCGCGCCCTGCTGTTTGCCACCATCACCCTGGCTGGCGTCGCCTATGTGATGCGCTATGCGATCAAGGTACGCCAGGCACCCGAAACCAGCCTGATGTACGGTGATCCGAAGGAAGTCGACAAGCATCACCTCTACCTGCACGCGGTCGACGAAGGTGCGCTGGCCTTCACCTCGCGCCAACGTTGGGCAGGGCTTGCGGCGCTGGCCTTCTTCGGGGTGTTGGTATGGGGCGTGCTGAACCGCGGCTGGTTCATGATGGAGATGTCCGGCCTGTTCGTGATCATGGGTGTCGTGGTCGGCCTCGTTGCCGGCCTTAAGGCGGGCGAGATCTGCGAGGGCTTCAATGAGGGCTTCCGCGACGTGCTGGTCGGCGCGATGATCTGCGGGATTGCCCGCGCGGTGGCAGTCATGCTCGAGCAGGGCCAGATCATGGACACCCTGGTCCACGGGCTGGGCGAACTGGTCGGCGGCATACCGTCCATGTTCTCCGCGATCGGCATGTTCATCGCCCAGCTCGGTTTCAATTTCGTGATTCCGTCCGGCAGCGGCCAGGCCCTGGTGACGATGCCGATCATGGCACCCTTGTCCGATCTCATCGGCGTGACCCGCCAGACCGCGGTGCTCGCCTACCAGCTCGGCGACGGACTCAGCAACATCCTCTACCCGACCTCGGGCTACTTCATGGCCACCCTGGCCCTGGCCGGCGTCGGCTGGGACCGGTGGGTGCGCTTCTTCCTGCCGCTGTTCGGGATCTGGATCGCCATCGCGCTGGTGTTCCTGGTGTATGCCCAGACCACGCAGTGGATCGGCTGAACTGAGTCGGCTGAACTGAGTCGGCTGATCGCACCCGGCACGCCTGCCATGTCGGCGACCATCGCAGTCCGCCGACATGGCAGACCGACGACCGGTAGTCCCCGTCCACGAAACAAACACGGAGCAAAACCATGAGGACCCTAGCCCTCAACCCCGCACACCTCGTCACAGAGCCGCTCACCCGTGAGGCCTTTGCCCCCTTTGGCGAGGTGATCGAAGCCCGCGATTCGGTCCGGCATTTCACCATCAACGGTGGCAACACCGAGCGCTACCACGACCTGGCGCATATCGATCCCGGCCCGGACGGCCGGGCGATCGTGTCGATTTTCCGCGGCCAGCCACGGCAGCTCCCGTTCCGGGTCGAGATGCTCGAGCGCCATCCCCACGGCTCACAGGCCTTCATCCCGATGTCGGGGACACCCTATCTGGTGGTGGTGGCACCCGCAGGGGAACTGCCACAGCCGGACGACATCCGGGTCTTCCTCGCGCGCGGCGACCAAGGGGTGAATTACGCCCCCGGCGTGTGGCACCACCCGCTGCTCGCCCTCGGCGAGGTGTCCGACTTCGTCGTGATCGATCGCAGCGGGCCAGGGCACAACTGCGACGAAGCCGACCTCGAACAGCCCGTCCTCATCACCGCCCTGGTCTGAGCGCCATCATGCTGCTCGGACTGTCGCTGTTCTATGTAGGTGCCGTGCTGATCCTGAACGGTCTGTGGATGCTCGGCCGCATCGGCGACCGCGAGATCTCGGTGATCAATCTGTTCGCCGGCGGCCTGACCCTGCTGGTCGCGCTCAAGCTTGCCTTCGGTGAAACGGCCGATGGCGCGTCGATCAAGGCGGCGGCGCTGTCGCTGCTGTTCTCCTTCACCTATCTGTGGGTCGCGTTCAACCGTTTCAGCGGCGCCGACGGTCGCGGACTGGGCTGGTTCAGCCTGTTCGTCGCGATCACCGCCGTGCCGGTGGCGGCCGACACCCTGCTCGGCGCGCACACGGTGTGGGGCGTGTGGCTCGGCCTGTCGTGGGCCGCATGGGCTGTGCTGTGGCTGCTGTTTTTCCTGCTGCTTGCCTTGCAGCGACCGCTGGCGCGCCTGACCGCGTGTGTGGCAATCGGCCAGGGCGTGTTCACCGGCTGGCTGCCGGGCTATCTGCTGCTGTCCGGCATCATCGCCTGAGCACGACCTCCGGCGCCCCTCCCTGAACCACCTCCGGCACCTCGTTGCCGAAACTTCACTGTATGAGCGTCGCCGACCGAGAACATCCTTGATGCCGACCCGACCCCGCTAATCGTGCCCGCGCTCCCAGTAACCCGGCGCGTTGTAGATCGCTTTCAGGTAGTCGATGAAGTGGCGCACCTTGGCCGGCAGGTAGCGCTGTTGCGGGTACACCGCCTGGATGTCGTAGCTCGGCACTGCGAACTCGTCGAGCACGGTGACCAGCTCGCCGCGCTTGAGCTCGGCCTGGATCTCCCAGGTCGAGCGCCAGCCCACCCCCAGCCCCTGACGGACCCAACTGTAGAGCAGCTCGCCGTCGTTGCAGTCGAGATCACCATCGACCCGCACCGCGAACAGACGGCCGTCGCGCATGAAGCTCCAGCCGCGCTGCTGTCCGCCCTGCAGGTTGAAGGCGAGGCAGTTGTGGCGGGCAAGGTCCTCCGGCACCCGCGGTACGCCGTGACGCTCAAAATACGCCGTAGTGCCGCACACCACCCGCCGGTTGGGGAAGAGGCGCACCGGCACATAGTTCGGGTCGGTGACCTCGCCGATCCGAATCGCCATGTCGTAGCCCTCGCGCACCAGGTCCACCACGCTGTCGGTCAGGTTGAATGACAGCCTCAGCTCCGGATACTTCGCCTTGAATGCCGGCGCATGCGGCGCCACGTGGTGACGGCCGAAGGCGGCCGGCGCCGACACCACCAGGTGGCCGCGGACCACGTTGCGCCCCTCGCTGACGCTGCTCTCGGCGACGTCGAAGTCGCGCAGCAACTGCCGACACTGCTCAAGAAACTGCTCGCCGAGATCGGTCAGCGTCAGGCCGCGGGTCGAGCGATGCATCAGGCGCACGCCCAGCCGGCCCTCGAGCGCATCGAGCCGGCGCCCCATCACCACCGGGGTTACACCCTCGACCACCGCGGCGGCGGCGAAGCTGCCCTTCTCGGCAACCAGGGTAAAGCTACGGATTTCGGTGTAGCGGTCCATTCGATACTCCGGATATCGACAGAAGCGATGCTAGCAGCAATTCATCCTGCCTGCGCCCCTCCCTATGCTTGCCGCGAAACAAGCCGACCCGGCACCCGGACCACAAAGGAGGAACAGACATGCACGACATCGCTCACATCGAAGGCCTCGAGATCCTCGATTCACGCGGCAACCCCACCCTGCAGGCCACCGTCACCCTGCGCTCGGGCCATCGCGGCCGCGCGGCGGTGCCCTCGGGGGCGTCCACCGGCGCACGCGAGGCGCTCGAACTACGCGATTGCGACCCCGAACGCTTCGGCGGCAAGGGGGTATTGAAGGCACTTGCGCATATCGAAGGCCCGATCGCCAAGGTGCTCAGGGGCGTCGATGGCAGCCGCCAGGACGAAGTCGACCACCGCCTGTGCGAGCTCGACGGCAGCGCCGACAAGTCACGCCTCGGTGCCAACGCGGTCCTCGCGGTGTCGCTCGCCTGCGCCCACGCCGCGGCCAGTGCGCGCGGCCTGCCGCTGTATCGCCACCTTGCTCCGGACGATCGCACCCCGACTCTGCCGGTGCCACTGATGAACGTGATCAATGGCGGCGCCCACGCCAACAACAGCCTCGACATCCAGGAATGCATGATCGTGCCGCTCGGTTTCGAGCGCTTCGGCGATGCGCTGCGCGCCGGCGTCGGCGTGTTCCACGCCTTGCGCGGCCTGATCGACCGTCACGGCTTCCCGACTTCGGTCGGCGACGAGGGTGGCTTCGCGCCCAACGTGCGCAACACCCGCCACGCCCTCGACCTGATCGTGGAAGCGATCCACCTCGCTGGCTACAAGCCAGGCACCGAGGTCGCGCTGGCACTCGACTGCGCCGCGTCGGAATTCCACCACGAGGGGAGCTACCGGCTCGCCGGCGAAGGGCTGAGCCTGTCCGGCGCCGAGTTCGGCGGCTACCTCGCCAGCCTGGTCGGCGACTATCCCATCGTCAGCATCGAGGACGGCATGGCCGAGGACGACTGGACCGGCTGGGGCCAGCTCACCGACCGCCTCGGCCGCCGCACCCAGCTGGTCGGCGACGACCTCTTCGTCACCGACGCGGCCACGCTCGCCACCGGGATCGAACGCGGCATCGCCAACGCCATCCTGATCAAGCCCAACCAGATCGGCACCCTCAGCGAAACCCTCGCCGCGATGGCGCTGGCGCGCAAGCACGGCTATGCCGCGATCGTGTCGCACCGCTCGGGTGAGACCGGCGACACCACCATCGCCGATCTCGCCGTGGCCACCGCCTGCGGCCAGATCAAGACCGGCTCGGCGAGTCGCTCCGACCGGGTCGAAAAGTACAACCGCCTGCTCGCCATCGAACGCGAACTCGGCGCGCAGGCCCGTTTTGCGGGCCCTGCGGCCTTCCACCGCAGCTGAAAGCCGTGGACGGCGACCACCAGCCCCCGCTCCACTCGGAACAAGCCTGCGAGATCAGTGCCAGCCCATCTGCACTCGATACCTTGAGTATCGACAGAAGCGAGACCGGCGGCAATTCAAGCCGGCGCGATTCCTGACTATTCTCACTTCAACAAATTCAGAAACACCCCAAAGGAGAAGACCATGGCCCGTATGAGAGCAATAGACGCCGCCGCAGAAGTGATGCGCAAGGAAGGCGTCAGCACCGTGTTCGGCGTGCCCGGCGCCGCGATCAATCCGCTGTACTCGGCGATGAAGAAGAACGGCGGTTTCCGTCACATCCTCGCCCGCCACGTCGAGGGTGCCTCGCACATGGCCGAGGGCTACACCCGCACCCGCGCGGGCAATATCGGCGTGTGCATCGGCACCTCCGGCCCGGCCGGTACCGACATGATCACCGGGCTGTATTCGGCGTCGGCCGATTCGATCCCGATCCTGTGCATCACCGGCCAGGCACCGCGTGCCCGCCTGTACAAGGAAGACTTCCAGGCGGTCGATATCGAGTCGATCGCCAAGCCGGTGACCAAGTGGGCGGTGACCGTGCGCGAGCCGGCGCTGGTGCCGCGCGTGCTCCAGCAGGCCTTCCACATCATGCGCTCCGGCCGCCCCGGCCCGGTGCTGATCGACCTGCCCTTCGACGTGCAGATGGCCGAAATCGAGTTTGACCCCGAGACCTACGAAGCGCTGCCGGTGTACAAGCCCGCAGCGACCCGTGCCCAGGCCGAGAAGGCGATGGAAATGCTCAATGCCGCCGAGCGGCCGCTGATCGTCTCCGGCGGTGGCGTGATCAATGCCGACGCGGCCGCCCGCCTGCAGCAATTCGCCGAGCTTACGGGGGTGCCGGTGATCCCGACCCTGATGGGCTGGGGCACGATCCCCGACGACCATCCGCTGATGGCCGGCATGGTCGGGCTGCAAACCTCGCACCGCTACGGCAACGCCACCATGCTCGCGTCGGACTTCGTGTTCGGCATCGGCAACCGCTGGGCCAACCGTCATACCGGCTCGGTCGAGGTGTATACCGAGGGGCGCAAATTCGTCCATATCGACATCGAGCCGACCCAGATCGGCCGCGTGTTCGGGCCCGACTACGGCATCGTGTCCGACGCCGGCGCCGCGCTCGACCGCCTGCTCGACGTGGCGCGCGAGATGAAGGCCGCCGGCACCCTGCGCGACCGCAGCGCCTGGGTGGCCGAGTGCCGCGAGCGCAAGCGCAGCATGCTGCGCAAGACCAACTTCGACGACAAACCGATGAAGCCGCAGCGCGTGTACCAGTGCATGAACAATGCCTTCGACCGCGACACCTGCTACGTCAGCACCATTGGCCTGTCGCAAATCGCCGCTGCACAGTTCCTGCATGTGTACAAGCCGCGCCACTGGATCAACTGCGGCCAGGCCGGCCCGCTCGGGTGGACCATCCCGGCCGCGCTCGGCGTGGTCGCGGCCGACCCGGACCGCAGTGTGGTGGCGCTGTCGGGCGACTACGACTTCCAGTTCATGATCGAGGAACTGGCAGTCGGGGCCCAATTCAAGCTCCCCTACCTGCACATCGTGGTCAACAATTCCTACCTCGGCCTGATCCGCCAGTCACAGCGCGGCTTCGACATGGACTTCTGCGTGCAGCTCGCCTTCGACAACATCAACGCCCCGGAGCTGGAGGGCTACGGCGTCGATCATGTCGCGGTGGTCGAGGGCCTCGGGTGCAAGGCCATCCGCGTCCATCGCCAGGAAGAGATCGCCCCGGCGATCGGACAGGCGCGCGAGTGGATGGCACAGTACCGGGTGCCGGTGGTGGTCGAGATCATGCTCGAGCGCGTGACCAACATCGCGATGGGCACCGAGATCAACGCCATCAACGAATTCGAGCCGCTCGCAGAAACCGCCGCGGATGCGCCGACGGCAGTGGGCCTGCTCGACTGAATGACACACTGCCCCGCCCAGGCCGTTGCGCTCCCCCCTCGGGGGCGGACCGCGAAGCGGCCGGGGACGCAAACCGATCGAACATTGAAGGAGAACCGAAGATGCCCAAGTTTGCCGCCAACCTCACCATGCTGTTCAACGAGCTCGACTTCCTCGACCGCTTCCAGGCTGCAGCCGATGCCGGCTTCGCCGGGGTGGAGTATCTTTTCCCCTACGCTTGGCCGGCCGCGCAACTGGCCGAGAAGCTGGACCAGGCCGGCCTCGTCCAGGTGTTGCACAACCTGCCCGCCGGCGACTGGGCCGGCGGCGAGCGCGGTATCGCCTGCCATCCGGACCGCATCGGCGAGTTCCAGGACGGTGTCGGCCGCGCCATCGACTACGCCCGCACGCTCGGCTGCAAGCAGCTGAACTGCCTCGCCGGCATCGCCCCGGCGGGCGTACCGACCGCCACCGCGCACGAGACCTTCGTCGCCAACCTGCGCTTTGCCGCGGCCAAGCTGAAGGATGCCGGCATCCGCCTGCTGGTCGAGCCGATCAACACCTTCGACATCCCCGGCTTCTACCTCAACCGCACGGCGCAGGCGGTCGCCCTCCTCGACGAGGTCGGCGCCGACAACCTGTTCGTTCAGTACGACATCTACCATGCCCAGCGCATGGAGGGCGAACTCGGCAACACCATCGCCAGATACCTGCCGCGCATCGCCCACATCCAGCTCGCCGACAACCCGGGGCGCAACGAACCGGGCACCGGCGAGATCAACTTCGCCTGGCTGTTCCGCCACATCGACCGCCTCGGCTACCAGGGCTGGATCGGCTGCGAGTACAAACCCGCCGCCGGCACCCGCGAAGGCCTCGGCTGGATCAAGGCGCTGGCGGCCTGAAGCACACCCCGACCCCAACAGAGACCCCAATACATCCGCACAACAGGAGACAAGAACATGGCCAACATCGGTTTCATCGGACTCGGCATCATGGGCGCCCCCATGGCCGGCCACCTCATCCACGGCGGTCACACCGTGTTTACCTACACCCACGGCGACACCCCGAAGGCACTGATCGAAGCCGGCGCGCGGACCTGCGCCAACGGCGCCGAAGTCTCCCGCGCGGCCGACATCGTCATCACCATGGTGCCGGACACGCCCCATGTGGAAGACGCGCTGTTCAGCGCCAACGGCGTGGCCCAGGGCCTGAGCCGCGGCAAGATCGTGGTCGACATGAGCTCGATTTCGCCGGTCGCGACCAAGGACTTCGCCCGCCGCATCAACGAACTCGGCTGCGAATACCTCGACGCCCCGGTGTCGGGCGGCGAAGTCGGCGCCAAGGCCGCCAGCCTGACGATCATGGTCGGCGGCAGCGAGGCCGCCTTCGCCACGGTCAAGCCGCTGTTCGATCTGATGGGCAAGAACATCACCCTGGTCGGCGGCAACGGCGACGGTCAGATCACCAAGGTCGCCAACCAGATCATCGTCGCGCTGACCATCGAGGCTGTGGGCGAAGCCCTGCTGCTAGCGGCCAAGGCCGGCGCCGACCCGGCCAAGGTGCGCCAGGCGCTGATGGGCGGCTTCGCCAACTCGCGCATCCTCGAGGTGCACGGCGAGCGCATGGTCAAGCGCACCTTTGATCCGGGCTTTCGCATCGAGCTGCACCAGAAGGACCTCAACCTGGCGCTCGCCACCGGCCGCCAGCTCGGCGTGGCGCTGCCCAACACCGCCACCGCGCAGGAGCTGTTCAACGCCTGCGCCGCCCACGGCGGGGCCGGTTGGGACCACTCGGCGATGGTGCGCGCGTTGGAAAAGATGGCGAACTTCGAAATCGGCCAGTAAGGCCGCCGCGCCGTAGGGCGGGTTTCAACCCGCCGCAGGCGACAATCCGGGCACAGAAGCCGGGTCCGGGCGCCGGCGGCCGACTGAAGTCGGCCCTACAGAAAACCGGGGCCGTGGCACGCCGATCGGATCCGGCGCCGTAGGGCGGGCTTCAGCCCGCCGCAGGTGATGATCTGGGCACGAACGCCGGGTCCGGGCACCTGCGGCCGACTGAAGTCGGCCCTACAGAAAACGGGGCCGTGGCACGCCGATCGGGTCCGGCGCCGTCGGGCGGGTTTCAACCCGCCGCAGGTGATGATCCGGGCACGGACGCTTGGTCCGGGCACCTGCGGCCGACTGAAGTCGGCCCTACAAGAGATGTACGAACGGCGATCGATTCATCAACATAAGGGGTATTTACATGCGTCACCTGTCCATCGATGTCGGCGCCTACCGCTTCGTTGCCCGGCTCGAAGAAGAAGCCGCGCCGCGCACCTGCGCCGCGTTTCTGGCCCTTCTTCCATTCACCAACCAGGTCATCCACTCGCGCTGGAGTGGCGAGGCGGTGTGGGTGCCGCTCGGCGACTTCGATACCGGACTCGGCTTCGAAAACCACACCAGCCACCCCTCGCGTGGCGACATACTGCTCTACCCGGGCGACTTCTCCGAGACCGAGATCCTGTTCGCCTACGGTAGCAGCCAGTTCGCGAGCAAGATGGGGCAGCTCGCCGGCAACCACTTCCTGACCGTGGTCGACGGCGCAGAGCAGCTGATGGACATGGGACGCACCGTGCTGTGGAAGGGTGCGCAGGAGATACGCTTCGCCGATCTCGGCGATCGCTGACCGGCAAGGACACACGACGATGAATACGCCTCCCCGCGAGCTCCTCGCCAACATGTTTGCTGCCGCGGTCAACGCGGCCCAACCCGAGCACTGCATTCCGCCTTTTCTGCCCGAGGCGCCGCGCGGCCGTACCCTGGTGATCGGTGCCGGCAAGGCCTCCGCGGCGATGGCGCAGGTGCTCGAACGCCACTGGCCGGGACCGCTGTCCGGCCTGGTGGTCACCCGCTACGGCTACGCCGTGGCCTGCGAACGCATCGAGATCGTCGAGGCTGCGCACCCGGTGCCCGATGCCGCCGGACGCGAGGCTGCCGGACGCATGCTCGAACTGGTGCGCGGGCTCACCGGGGACGACCTGGTGATCTGCCTGATCTCGGGTGGCGGCTCCTCGCTGCTGCCGCTGCCGGGCGTGGGTGTCACCCTGGAGGACAAGCAGACGATCAACCGCGCGCTGCTCAAATCCGGCGCGACAATTTCGGAGATGAACTGCGTTCGTCGCCACCTCTCCGCGATCAAGGGCGGGCGCCTCGCCGCGGCCTGCCATCCGGCGCGGGTGGTAAATCTGCTGATCTCCGACGTACCCGGTGACAACCCGATGGACATCGCCTCCGGCCCCACGGTGGCCGACCCCACCACCTGCGCCGACGCGCTCGAGATCGTGCGCCGCTACGCCATCGAGTTGCCGCCCGGCGCGCGCCAGCTGCTCGACAGCGGTGCCGGCGAAACCATCAAACCGGGCGACGAACGCCTCGCACGGGTCACCACTCATCTGGTGTCCACCCCGCAAATGGCGCTCGAAGCGGCGGCCGGCGTGGCCACGGCGGCCGGCATCCAGGCCCTGATCCTGGGCGACAGCATCGAGGGCGAAGCACGCGATGTGGGCAAGGTGATGGCCGGCATCGCACTGCAGGTGCACAATCATCAGCAGCCGGTCGCACCGCCGTGCGTGCTACTGTCGGGCGGCGAAACCACGGTGACGGTGCGCGGCAGCGGCCGCGGCGGGCGCAACGTGGAGTTTCTGCTGTCGCTGGCGGTGGCGCTGAACGGCGCGCCGGACATCTTTGCGGTAGCGGGCGACACCGACGGCGTGGACGGCCAGGAGGAAATCGCCGGCGCCTTCGTCACCCCCGACACCCTGGCGCGGGCCTGGTCGGCGGGCATGCGTCCGCGCGACCGCCTCGACGACAATGACGGCCATGGCTTCTTCGAGTCCCTCGGCGATTCGCTGGTCACCGGGCCGACACTGACCAACGTTAACGATTTTCGCGCCATCCTGGTCAACTGAACGATCAAGCGATCGGGCAGCACACAGAACAACAAGGAGACATCATATGAAAGAGATCAAGGCACTGACGCTTGCCGACGTAAAGCACATCGCCGCAGCCGCCGAGGCCGAGGCGATCGCCCGCGGTTGGGCGGTGAGCATTGCCGTGTGCGACGGCGGCGGCCACGCGCTGTGGCTGCAGCGCATGGATGGCGCACCGCTGATGAGCGCCGCAGTGGCGCCGGAGAAGGCCCGTACCTGCGTGCTCAGCGGCAAGCCGAGCAAGGTATTCGAAGACATGGTGAACAATGGCCGGTTTGCAGCACTGGCCATGCCAGTGCTGCCGCTTGAGGGCGGCGAACCGATCATCGTCGATGGCACGGTGATCGGCGCAGTGGGCGTGTCCGGCGTCAAGGCCGGCGAGGACGCGCAGGTGGCGCGCGCCGGGGTTGCGGCAATCCAGGTCGCCGGGGAGGCCAAATGAGGCGCCGGCGCAGTTCGCGCATCCTTGCCACGCTGGGCCCGGCAAGCTCTAGCCGCGAACAGATCTGTAAGCTGGCCGAAGCCGGCGTCGACGTGTTCCGGCTGAACTTCAGCCACGGTAGCCATGAAGACCACGCCGAACGCCTGCGCCTGATTCGCGACATCGAAACCGAGCTCGGCCGACCGATCGGCGTATTGATGGATCTTCAGGGCCCCAAGCTGCGGGTCGGCAAAATGGCAGCGGGAAAGGTCACGCTCGAAGCCGGGCGGCCCTTCCGCCTCGATCTCGATCCGGCCGAGGGCGACGTGCACCGCGCCAGCCTGCCCCACCCCGAGATCTTCGCTGCACTTGAAGTCGGCACCGACCTGCTGCTCGACGACGGCAAGCTTCGCCTGCGCGTGGATGCCTTCGGCCCCGATTTTGCCGACACTACAGTCCTGGTGGGCGGCACCCTGTCGGACCGCAAGGGCGTCAATGTGCCCGGCGTGGTCCTGCCGATCTCGCCGCTCACCGCAAAGGACCGGGCCGATCTGGATTTCGGGCTGTCACTTGGCATCGACTGGGTGGCACTGTCCTTCGTGCAGCGCCCGGAGGATATTCGCGAGGCCCGCGAGCTGATCGGCGACCGTGCATGGATCATGGCCAAGCTGGAAAAACCGGCCGCCATCGAGCACCTCGACGAGATCGTCGCGCTCGCCGACGGGGTGATGGTGGCACGCGGAGACCTGGGGGTGGAACTGCCGCCGCAACAGGTGCCGGTGCTGCAGCGGCGCATCGTGCGCGCCGCCCGCGCGGCCGGGCGGCCGGTGGTGGTCGCCACCCAGATGCTGGAATCGATGATCACCTCGCCGGTGCCCACCCGTGCCGAAGCGTCAGACGTGGCCACGGCGATCTACGACGGCGCCGATGCGGTGATGCTGTCGGCCGAATCCGCCTCGGGCCTGTACCCGCTGGAAGCGGTGACGATCATGGATCGCATCATCGGCGAGGTCGAACACGATCCGGCCTGGCGCGCCGCGCTGGAAGCCAGCCATACGGCAGCCCAAGCCAACACGCCCGATGCAATCTGCAGTGCGCTGCGACGGGTCGCCGAACTGCTCGAACCGGCGGCCACGGTGGCCTTCACTGCGTCCGGCTTCAGCTGCCTGCGCGCCAGCCGCGAACGTCCGGCGGCGCCGATCCTCGCGCTCACGCCCAGCATGGCCACTGCACGTCGGCTCGCGCTCGCATGGGGTGTGCATCCGGTGCCCTTCGAGGATGTCGGCGATGTGGGCGAGATGGTCGAGCACGCCGCCTCGGCCGCCCTGACCCTGGGCTTCGCCCGCCCGGGCGACAGCGTGGTGGTGATCGCCGGCCTGCCTTTCGGTCGCAGCGGCAGCACCAACCTGCTGCATGTGGCGCGGATTCCGTCCACCCCGGGGGCCATTCCCGCTGGCCTCGGCAACATGCGACCGGACTGACGCCCCACTCGACGACCGCATGCTCCCGGGGCCTCACCCGCCCGCGGGAGCATCACGCACTTCCAACCACTCACACTGCAACACACAGACCATGGCCGGAATGGAATTCATCGACATCTTGATCATCGCTACCGCCGCACTGGCGGCAGGTGCCGTGAACTCGATCGCAGGCGGAGGTACCTTCTTCTCCTTCCCGGCCCTGCTCGCTATCGGGGTACCACCGGTGGTGGCCAACGCGAGCAACTCGGTGTCCCTGTGGCCGGGCAGCCTGGCCGGCGCCTGGGCCTTTAGGCGCGAACTCGCGCGCTTCTCGCGCAGCCTGCCGATGCTGTCGCTGGTCGCCTTCGTCGGTGGCATCGGTGGCGGCCTGTTGCTGCTGGCGACTTCGAACGCCGCCTTCTCGCGCCTGATTCCCTGGCTGCTGCTGGTCGCCACCGTGCTGTTCGCGTTCAGCAGCCAGATCTCGGCGGTGGTGAAGAAGTTCCGGCCGCGACGGGCGGACGCCGACGCGCGGCACATCGGCCCCGCGGGCCTCGCATTCCAGCTGGTGGTGTCGATCTACGGCGGCTTCTTCGGTGCCGGCATGGGCATACTGATGATCGCCGCACTTGCGATCCAGGGCTTCGAGGACATGCATGAGATCAACGCGCTCAAGAACTGGCTCTCGGCCGTGATCTACAGCGTGGCGGTCGCCACCTTTGCGATTGCCGGCGCGGTATCGTGGCCGCACACGCTGATCATGCTGGTCACCGCCACCCTCGGCGGCTATCTGGGCGCCAGCGTCGCCCGGCGCCTGCCGGCGGTCTGGATCCGTCGCTTCGTCATCATCACCGGCGCGGTCCTGACGGCCCACTACTTTGGCAAGACAGGCTGAGCCGGCGATCGCCTCGAGTACCTGGCCCAGCTGTCAGCTTCAGCCGTCGTAGCCTTCGATCACGCTGCGGACGGCAGCCACCGCCGACTCGTTGCAGCGCAGATAGCGCGACGAGGCCAGCCAGGCACGATCCGGGTAGTAGGAGAACACGAACTGCCCCTCTTTCAGGTGATCAATCACCTGCCGCGCCACGCCATCGGCAACGGCCGGGCAGCCCTGACTGCGGCCGAGACGGCCATTCTCCGCGATGAAGGCCGGATCCACATACGGCGCGCCGTGGATCACGATCGCGCGCTCGTAGGCTTTGTCGTTAAAACCCGGCTCCAGCCCTTCCATGCGAAGGGAGTAGCCATTGCGACCGTCGTAGGTCTCGGTGGTGCGAAACAGGCCCAGGCTGGTCTGATAGCTGCCGAGCCGGTTGGAAAACTGGGTCGCCACTTCGTCGCCCGAGTTGCGCCCGTGCGCCACCAACTCTTCATGCAACACCGTGCGCCGCTCGAGGTCGAACACCCAGAGGCGCGGCACATTGGACGACAAGGAGTAATCGATCACTGCCAGCCTGCGCGACGGCTGGACGCCGGAGGCCGTTGCACACTGCATTGCCGACAGGGCGAGCTTCAACACCCCAGGGGCAAGCATGGGCGCGGCTGCGGACAATTGAGCTTCAAGCAGATAATCAGGAGGTGCAGCGGATACCGACGACGACAAACCGAACAACGAGAGACCCAGCGCAAGGGCTGCGCGGCGAAAAAGTACAGTCATAGTGTGAAATCCGTCCGGCTGGATGCGAACTACGACGCGCGGCAGCGCGCTTCAGGTTCGTCTTGTATGTCAGTATCGTCTGGGGGTCCGGCAAACCAAAACTGTTTGCACAAACAGGCCGCATCATAACAGGCAGTCGACGAATTAGCAGATGGAAAAAATGTACAAATCCTCATTTCGGGCAATCGTGTTGCTACCGCTATTCGTGGCAACACTACTACCCGGTATTGCGTGCGCCGGCGACGAAGCCGTCAGCGCAGCGTTGCGTAGTCTGCTCATACCCGCCATCACCACCGGAACGCCCAAAAAGCCTGCACACGCGGAGCTTCTTCGCGTCTATTCGGAACGCCAGTTCGCACCGCTGTGGCAATCGTCCGGCCGTCGCGAGCAACTTGTGGCCACGCTCTCGGCACTCGGCAGCGACGGCCTGAACCCTGAGAACTATCAGCCAAACCCGTCACTAGCCGCCACCGACGACCCCTTGCAACGCGCACAGCACGAGTTGCTCACCACCGAGCTGTGCCTGCAGGCCCTCACCCACCTGCAACAAGGGCGCCTCGACGCCGAACGTTTCGGTCATTTCTGGCGTGCCCCCTCACTCGAAAAACCCGCGCGGCCTTCTCCAGCCGAGGCACTGGGCAGGCTGGCGAACGACGACATTGCGGCCCTGTTCGATCAGTTCCGCCCGCAAACCGCGCTTTACCGCGGCCTGCGCGAAGCACTCGCACAAGCCGAACGCGAGATGGCGAAAGGTGAATGGCCGCAAATTTCGCCCGGCCCCACGCTCAAGCCGGGCATGAACGACCTCCGCGTCGTCGAACTACGTGCGCGCCTGACTGCAAGCGGCCACCTGGCGGCAGAAAGTGGCATCGCCACCGACATGCCGCCGATGGAAGACCTCCGGATGGATGACCTGCTGGTCGAGGCAGTGCGCAAATTCCAGCGTGATCACAGCCTCGAGACCGACGGCGCCGTCGGACGCGGGACACTTGCCGCACTCAACCAAAGCCGGCACGACCGGCTGACACAACTGCGCATCAACCTCGAGCGCGCGCGCTGGATCGCCGCGGAACAGCAACGTGATCACGTCCTGGTCGACGTCGCGGGCTATCGCCTCACCTACTATCGTGATGCCACGCCGGTCTGGAGTGGACGCACCCAGGTCGGCATGCCCGCGCGTGAGACACCGGAGCTTTTCTCCCGCATCACGCATTTCACCGTCAACCCGACCTGGACCGTGCCTCCCACCATCCTCAAAAAGGACATCGTCCCCAAGGCCAGCACCGACCCCGACTACCTCGCGAGCCGCAACATCCGCGTGATCAACCGCGACGGTGAAGAGGTGGACCCGGCAACGGTCGACTGGAACCACACCGCCGGCCTCACCCTGCGCCAGGACTTCGGCGACGGCAGCGCGCTCGGCAAGGTCGCCATCCGCTTCGCCAACCCGCACGCCATCTACCTGCACGACACCCCCAACCAGCGCCAGTTCAAGCGCACCGAACGTGCATTCAGCTCCGGCTGTGTGCGCGTGGAGGACGCCCTTGAGCTCGTTCGGCTACTGATCGAGAACGACGGCAACACGTATCAGTCCCGCCTTGACCGGGCGCTGGCCAGCGGTCGCACCGGCAACCTCAACCTGCCCCGCCCGGTTCCCATCATCGTGGCTTACCTAACCGCCGGGCCCGACGAGCACGGCCGCATCACCTTCCGTCCCGATATCTACAGCCGTGATGCGGCAATGGTGCAAGCCTTCGAGCACACCCAGCAGCAAGACAGGAAAGATTTTTAACATTTTTCTTGATTTTCGCCTGAGCATTGTTTATAGTTCTGTTTCTCCGACGCGGGGTGGAGCAGTCTGGCAGCTCGTCGGGCTCATAACCCGAAGGTCGCAGGTTCAAATCCTGCCCCCGCAACCAAGATTCATCAGAAAGGCCAATCACTTAACGGTGGTTGGCTTTTTTGTTTTCCAGGCCAGATGGGCACAGTGCCTGATTCGTGCCCACATTGCGCCCATCCCGTGCCCATCATGCCGACACTCGCCAGGCACCTGATCCTCCCCAAGCCAGAAGCTGATCTTCCGTGCATCTGCAAGCGCTAACTGAGCGGCGAATGGCGCCCACTTTCACCGCATCCAGTACGGCGAACAACTTGTCCATGCGGGGAGTCCTGCACGCATCGAACGAGCCGCCGCTGATAAAGGCGGGACTGGGGCATTTGTGGTTCCTTACCCTGCACCCGTTCGACGACGGCAACGGCCGTATCGCCAGAGCGATCGGCGACCTACTGCTGGCGCGGGGCATAGTGCGGAAAACGGAAGCGGGCGGGCGCAGCACCTGCCATGAGCTGAACGATCTTGAGTGTGATCACCCGGTTTGAGGGCCCGATGCTCACACCCTGCGATGGCCGCCGGGGGCGATGGCGCAAAGTCAGACGCGGCACCGCCCCGCCTGCGTATCTAGGTGCGCGGCAAGATGCGCGGCCAGTTCGAGCGCGTCGTCTCCGGCACCGTGCATGAAGCTGGACTTGCGCCGGCGCAGGAAGGGCAGCCCCATTACGTACAGGCCCGGCGCCTCGGCGACGCCGCCGTCGTGGCGGATGCCGCCTTTGCGGTCGAGCACCGGGACGCCGAGCCAGGAATAGTCGGGCCGGAATCCGGTCGCCCAGATCACCGTGCGGATGCCTTCGCGTTCGAGATCCAAGCCGGTGATCGGCGCCGCGGCGACGCGCGTGGCTTCGAATCGCTCACCCGGTTTCGCGACGTCGGCATGGCCGCATGTGGCCGCCCAGTCGTCCAGTGCGGCGAGCAGCCGCCCCATCTTCAGGTCGGCGAGCGCGCAGACGTTGCGTAACGAGCCGGAGAACAGCGCCTTGCCGTCGCGCACGCCGGCGAGTCGCCCGACGATGCGCGCGCCTTCCGCCGTGAGCGCATTCAGATCCATGATCGGGCGCTCGCGTGAGCCGACCAGTTGCGGCGAGGCCACCGCGCGGGCGCGGGCGAGATCGTCGTGGCCGTTGCGCAGCGCGTCGTAACGCTCGTCCAGCAAGCCGGCGGCATGCATCCACCACTGGATGTCGCGCCCGCGATACACCCGGGGCATGCGCACGTGCTCACCCACGGCAAGGGTCACCGCATGGCCGGCACGCTGGATCTCGTCGGCCAGTTGCAGGCCGGTCGCCGAGGCCCCGACCACCAGCACGCCGCCGTCCTCGATCTGGCCCGGATTGCGGTAGCTGAAGGGGGTGAGCTGCGCGATCCCCGGAGGGATCCCGGCAGCCAGCCGCGGCACCGCCGGCCGGTTGAAGGGGCCGCTGGCGATGACTACGGCGCGGCAGCGCCAGTCGCCGCGGTCGGTGCTGACGCGGTAGCCGGCCCCGTCGGCGTGCAGCCCGATCACGTTGGTGCCGGTGCGCACCGGCGCCGCGCTGACACGCGCGTAGGCGGAGATGAAGTCGACCACCTCGTCGCGGCTCATGTAGCCGTCCGGGTCATCGCCGGTGTAGCGGTAGCCGGGCAGCCGGCTGAGCCAGTTCGGAGTGAGCAGGCGCAGCGAGTCCCAGCGCTCGTGGCGCCAGGCGTTGGCCACCTCGCCACGCTCGAGCACGACATGGTCGATGCCGCGCGCGGCGAGGCAGTGGCTCATGGCGAGCCCGCTGTGGCCGGCGCCGACGACGACCACATCCGTGTGCCGTCCAGGCGGGCGCCCGCCGGCCCCTGCCGGGGCCATGGGCGGCTGTCGGACTTGAGCGAGCGCGGTGGTCATGCCACCACGACCGACACGTCGGTCGGATTGGTGAAAATGTCGAACACCGCAGAACGCTTCTGCGACTGCGCCACCAACGCCTCGATCTCCTCGCGCGAGGCGTCGGCGTCAATCGTGTAGGTGACCTTCACGCCGTCGAAGCCGTTGCGCACGTCGCTGTCGATGCCGAGGATCCCTTGCAGGTCCATGCCCGCCTCCAGCGTCGCCTTGACCGAATGCAGCTGGATGTTGCGGTTCTGCGCCACCGCGGCGATGCCCGCGGTCAGGCAGCCGGCAAGGCCGGCGAGCACGATTTCCACCGGCGTGGCGCCGTGGTCTTCCGAGGCGAACAGCTCAGGGTGATCGGTATCCACGCGATGCGTGAGCTTGTGTCGCTGCTCTTCGCCGAGGCCGAAAAAACCGTCGATGCTGGTACGGGCGTGGGTGCCCCTGACCCACTCGCAGCGCGCACGCCAGTTGAAGCGCGCGGCCTCGGGGGCCTGGGTAAGTGCTTCACGCGCGCCGAGCAGGGCTTCGACGTTGACGCCGTTGTCGGCCATAACGGTTTGGGTGTCCATTTGCTGTCTCCTTGAAGGTCGGTGATGAAGTTCGGTGGCAAGTGCCCGATCGCTCATCGGACAGGTGCCACTTTCGGCCGCCTGCGTTGGAGCCAGCGTGAAAGGCTGCGTGGTTTTTTCGGGTACGGCGTGGAATTCGCCAGGGGCTTTGGCGTACCGAAGCAGCAGCCAACGTGCCTGGAGGACTTTTGACACATATTCGCAGCCGCTGGCCACACGAATTTCGCACACGGGGTAAAATACGCCGAAAGTAATAGGCAAATCTCATATGCTCCGCCGCCGCGTCCTCGGAATGCTTAGCGTTTTACCCTTAGTCCCGGCGTTCACTGCGGCCCGTGCGGAGAGCCGGGTACTGCGCCTTGGCATCATGCCGTTCAACTCAACCCTGGCCTTGTTCAAGACCCACCAGCCTTTGCGCGAGTACCTGCAGGAAACGCTCGGCTATCCAGTCGAAGTGTTCACCGCAGCGGACTATTTCACCTTTCTCAACGCCTCGCAGGCCGGTCAATATGACCTGCTGATCACCGGGCCGCACTTTGGCGTCATGGCCCTGACCCACGACTACGAAGGACTGGTCCGCTACAAGGCCGTCCTGCAGCCGGTGTTCGTGGTGCGCCCGAATTCCGGCATCCGTGGCCTCGACGATCTGCGCGGGAAACGCATCGGGCTGTCCAGCCGACTGTCGATTTCCTCGATCGGCGGGGTCAAATGGCTGCTTGATCACGGCTTGCAGATGGGGCGCGATTACCAGCTGTTCGAGCGCGCCACGCATGGTGCCGCCGTCGCCGCCGTCGCCGTTGGCGAACTCGACGCGGCGCTGACCACGCACACGCCGCTGCGTCAGGTGCCGGAAGACGTGCGGGCCAAAGTGACCATCCTGCCAATTGACGTCCGCGTCCCCCACCTGATGACACTCGCCCACAAGCGGCTGGGCAAGCTCGAGATCAACCGGGTGCGCAATGCCTTGCTGAATTTCGCCGGCACCGCAGAGGGGCAGCAGTTTTTCCGCGATACCGGCTACGAAGGCTACGCTGCCGTCACGCCGGAGGACATCACGGCACTGGCGCCCTACGTCGAGCTGACCAGAACCTTGCTCGGGCACACGCACTAATGTTCCAGATCCGCCGTTCGCTCCGTGCCAAACTGC
This sequence comes from Azoarcus sp., assembly GCA_030656215.1. Lineage (GTDB taxonomy): Bacteria > Pseudomonadota > Gammaproteobacteria > Burkholderiales > Rhodocyclaceae > Parazoarcus. The sequence goes on along the minus strand of JAUSOD010000111.1, from coordinate 32,939 downwards.
TGCTGGCCAGCGTTCTGGTCGAGGCCGTCATGCTGGCGCTCTTGGTCGGCAACAGCACCCGACTGATCGACCATCATTTGTCCGCACAACTCGATGCCCGCGTCGAGGCCGTTGAGCTGGCCTACAAGACCGCCGTTGCCGTGCCGCTGGCGTCGCGCGATTACGCCACGCTGCGCGACATACTTGATGGCTGGCGCAAGGCCCAGGACATCAGCTATCTCGCGGTAACCGATCCGGATGGCCGGTTGCTGGCTTCGTCCGGCTGGCCGCCGAGTGCAGCACTGCCACTGGTAAACCGGATGGAAGGGCAGGTTCGCCACGTCCGCTTTCCGGTGGACTATCTCGGCCAAGTCTATGGCCATGTCCATTACGGCATGTCTACCGCCTTCATGGATGAGGCCTCGGCCGAACTGCTGTGGCAAAGCGGGCTGATCGCACTGGCCGAGATCATCCTCTCGGTGATCCTGCTGTCACTCATCGGCTACCTGCTGACCCGGCATCTGGTCAATCTGGCGCGGGCAAGCATTAGCGTCGCCCGCGGTCATTACGAGGAACGCATGGAAATCGCCGGCGAAGACGAAGTGGCCGTGCTGGCGCAGAACTTCAACGCGATGACGGATGCGGTGAAAAGCCGCATCGCCGACCTCTCGCATCAGGCCAGCCACGACTCGCTGACCGGCCTCTACAACCGCCGGGCTTTCGAAGCGCATCTCGACAGTGTCCTCGGGGAACCGGGGATCCATGATGATCCGCTGACCCTGCTCTACCTCGACCTCGACCAGTTCAAGGTGGTCAACGACACCTGCGGCCACGCCGCAGGCGACGAACTGCTGATCCGCCTGTCCAAAATGATCGAGATGCGCTTTCCCTACGGCTTTCTGGCACGTCTGGGCGGCGACGAGTTCGGCATCGTCATGCGCGGCTGCGACCTGTCCGAAGCCCGGCGCCGGGCCGGCCAGCTGATCGAGGAAATCTGCGCCTTCCCGTTCTCCTGGGACGAGCGCAGCTTCCGCCTCGGCGCCTCGATCGGCATCGTCCGCTCGGGGCCGGACATGCTGAACGTCACCGACCTGCTGATCGCCGCCGACACGGCCTGCTACGCGGCCAAGGAGCACGGCCGCAACCGGGTCGAGGTCTATACCCCGAGCGACGAGTGGTATCGCCAGCGGAGCGAGGATTTCCGCACCATGCCGCAAGTCACGCACGCGCTGGCCGAAGGGCGCTTCTTGCTGTTCCACCAGCGCATCGAACCGCTCAAGCCGGGGCTGCCGCTGATCGCCGAAGTCCTGCTCCGGCTCGCCGACCCGCTCGGCAAGATCAACTCGCCCTCGCGCTTCATCGCCACCGCCGAACGCTACAACCTGATGCCCTACATCGATCGCTGGGTGGTCGAGAATGTCTGCCGCTACGTCAGTGGCTGGCAGCAATCCGGGCAGCCCTTTCCGTTCGGCCATCTGGCCGTCAATGTCTCCGGCGCCAGCCTGGGCTTGCCCGACTTTCCGGCCTTCGTTCGCCAGCAGATCGAGCACTACGCCATCGACCCGGCACTGCTTTGTTTCGAGATCACCGAGAGCTGCGCCATCGGCAATGTCGACCAGGCACTGGACTTTATCGAGCAGATGCATGGCATCGGATCGACGCTGGCGCTTGACGATTTTGGCAGCGGCCTGTCGTCGTTCGGCTACCTGAAACGCTTCAAGGTCGATTTCCTGAAAATCGATGGCATGTTCGTCAAGAACATCGACCAGGATTCGTCCGACCACGCCATCGTTGAAGCCATCGTGCAACTGGCCCGCGTCCATGGCCTGGCGACGATTGCCGAATTTGTCTGCAATCCGGCCGTCGACCAAAGCATTCAGCTCATCGGCGTCGATTATGCCCAGGGCTTCATCCGCCACGTGCCAGAACCGCTGCCGCCCATACCGGGCAGCTGAAAGCAGGCTCGAGCCGCCAGCCTTCCCGCCAAGCACCCTGCTGCTCAGGGCCGCACGTTGACGAATGCCCAGACGTCTTCGACCGGCATGTTGGCCTGGCGCTGGGCCTGGCGCACCGATTCGGCGTCCGGCGCGCGGTAGAGGCAGATCATGCGTTTGCAGTCGATCGAGAAGTAGGTGCGGATGAACTTGACGCGGCGCGCTTCCAGGCACCAGGCGCCGGCGTCCTCGAGCGCCTGGATCTCTTCCACGCTGACCGGCTGCGCAAACCGGCGCCGCACCAGCACGTTGGCCGATGCGCCCTCCTCCTTGGTCAGGCCCGGCCGCTCATGCAGCGTCCCGGGCCACAGGCAGCGCATGTCCTCCACGCCAACGGTGCGCAACACGATACGCAGCGATTCCGCGTCGGGGGCGCGGAAGCGGCACACCATCTTGTGGCCATCCGCCGACAGCAGGCTGCCAATCCACTCGACCCGGTGCAGCTGGAGGCATCCATTTCCCTCCAGACTCCGGCTCGCTGCGTGCACCATGGCGGCACGCAGGGCTTGGGCAAACTCCCGTTCCAGAACGAGCTCAGGCATGCTGTTTCCTCCCGCATTCCTTCGCCCGGCGGGCGATGTCGACGGCCCAGGCGGCCACGCCCACGGTCTCGAGGCGCTCCACGGCATGCACATACGCCTCGGCACCGGCGTGGTCGCCGCATGCGAGGGCACATTGCGAAAGCACCGCTTGCGCCACCAGCATTTCCGTCGCCCGCTCCAGCGCCTGCGCGCAGGCCAGCGCCTCGCCGGCGCGCGCATGGGCGGCGTCGTGGCGGCCGCGCTCGCAGTCGAGCAGCGCGGCGCGCGTCTGCACGTAGGCCAGCCGATGTTTGGCGTCAGCCAGGCGCAGGTCCTTCAGCGCGGTATCCAGCGTGGCGGACTCGTCTTCCAGGGCAAGCGCGCACAGGCCGAGCAGCGCGAGCGCGAACGGCGCCTCGCTCCCCCAGCACAGCTTCCCGCCCAGCAGCGCCAGCTCGGCACTGCGCTCTCGCGCGGCCTGCCAGCGCCCACGCTGGATGTCCACCATCACCAGATACTCGTTCGCCATGTATTCGTTGATCCGGTCACCGGCCGACTTGCACAGCGTGCGCGCCTGCAGGAACAGCTCCTCGGCTTCGTCCAGGCGGTTCTCGTAGAAGCGCAACAGACCCAAGCCGGCGGGAATCGCCCGGTGGGCGAAGTGCCGGCGGCTGGCCAGCGCCTGCGCTTCCATGAGCATGGCATCAGCCTGCGCCAGGTCGCGCTCCAGCATGACCAGGCACTTGGCCGTTTCGGCCATGCCGACGATGTGCTCCTCGTCACCGCCGCCCCGTGCCACACGTTCGGACTGCAGCGATTGCTCGCGCGCACCGGCCCAATTGCCGTGCTCCCAACGCAGCCAGGCGGCCATCTGGTAGGCCTGGCGCGCGTGGGCCGGCGCGCCATGATCCAGCGCCTGCTCGGCGAGCACGGTGAAGTGCCGGGCGGCGTCCTGCCAGTCATCCGGGGGGGCGGCCCAGAGCATGACGTCGTGCAGATCGATGCTCACCCGTACCTGCTCGGCCGCCGGCAGCTGCGCGGCCAGCTCCAGGCCCTTGCGTGCCAGCGACAGCGCGTCGTGATTGGCGAAAAAACGCAGGCACAGGCGGCCTGCGGCCACCAGCGCACGCGCGCCCAGGCCGGCATCGCCGCTATGGGTGGCGTGGTGCGCGAGGTCGGCGGCGCGCGACAGCTCGAAGGCGAGATCCTGCTCCATCCACTCGGCGACACGGCGATGCATCAGCTGACGGCGCATCGGCGAGATCCCGTTATAGACGGCGCGTGCGATCAGCTCGTGGGCGAAGCGCAGGCCGCCGTCGTCGGTGGCGCGCAGCATCGCCTGCTGCACGGCCTCCTCCAGCACCTGCCCCACCGCAGCCTGGTCCAGTCCGGTCAGCTGCGCCAGCACCGAGAGTTCGATGCGCGGACTGAGCACGGCCGCCCAGCGCAGCACGTCAGCGCCCTCCGGGTCGAAGCGCGCCAGCCGCTCGTGCACCAGCTCCTCGAGCGACCCGCCGGCATCGGTCCCGCCGTCACGTTCGGCGCGCGCCAGTTCGAGAGCGAGCAAGGGGTTGCCGCCGCACTCATGGCCCAGGCGGCGAGCGTCGGCGCCGGGCGCCCGGGCACGGACCAGTTCCACGATGGCCGACTCAGTCATCGGCTCCAGCCTGAGCTCGCGCAGCAATCCGTCGCGGCGCAACCCGCGCAGGGCTTGCTGTAGCGGCCGGTTGTCGCGCAGTTCGGATTCGCGTGCGGCCAGCACGGCAAGGATGGGCCGATCGCCGTTCATGCGCATCACGTAATGCAGGGCGGCCGCGCTGGACTCGTCGCACCAATGCACATCGTCGAACATCAGAAGCACGCAGTGTTGCTGCGCCTCGGCCGCAATCAGATCGCTCAATCCGGCGAACAGGCGGTCGCGGCTGTCCGCCCGCATGTCCCCGAACCCTGCTCGCGCGGTCTCGGCCGTGCTGGCGCGCAGGGCATCGAGCCACAGCGCGAACGGACGGATGGCCTCGGTCTCGAAGGCGCTGGCGCGCAGCAGGTGGGCAGCGCCGCGGGCGTGGTCGGCCAGGCAATCGAGCAGGCGCGACTTGCCCATGCCCGGTTCGCCGCGCAGCAGGATGACCTGCGCCTGGCCCGCCGCACTCGTTGCCAGCGCAGCGGCAAGTGTCCGCCACTCTTCATCGCGACCGATGAGCGTCTCGTCGCCCGCCGGTTCGCGTATTGGCGGTGGCGGTTCGCGTTCGGGTGGTGGCGGTTCGCGGGCGGGTGGTGGTGGTTCGCGGGCGGGCGGTGGCGGTTCGCGGGCGGGCGGTGGCGGTTCGCGCTCCACTGCGGGCTCGGGCACTCTGCGCCGCGCCCGCGCCAGGACCCCTGTCGAGGCGATCCCCGCGTCCTTCAGCATGCGCATGCCCAACTGTACCTGCTGATCGGCCTCATCGACATGGCGCGCCGCGACCAGCAGGCGGACCAGCGTCGCGCGCGCACCTTCGTCGTACGGCGCGCTGCCGACCAGCGCCCGCGCGTGCGGCAGGGCGCGCTCGGGATCGCCCTTCAGGCGGGCCACCAGTTCCTGCAGCACGGCGGCCTGCGCGCGCGCCGCGCGCTCACGCTCGGCGACGCACCAAGAATGAAAATCGTGGAAGTCGGCGAACTCCAGCCCCTCGAGAAAAGTGCCGGAATAGCGCGCGGCGGCGGCTTCCAGTGTCTCGGTCGAGGCCTGTGCGAGGTCACTGGCCGCCAGCGCCTGCAGCGCAAGGCTATCGACGAACAGGTCGCCGGCGTCGAACGCGACGTGGGTACGGTCGGCGACGATGTGCGCCCGCCCTTCATCGTCGAGCACACCGCGCAGCTTGGACAGGCTCCAGCGCAGCGAGCCGCGGGGGTCATCCGGCACCTCCCAGAGCAACTCGCACAGCTGCTCCCGCCGCAGCTTACGGGCGTTCAGGCACAAGTAGGCGAGCAGGGCCCGGGTCTTCTTCGACGGTGGCAGAGGCAGCGCACGGCCGTCGCGCAAGACGCCGAACTCGCCCAGAAATTTGAGCTCAAGTTTAGCCAAGGCACAGCGTCCCGCAGTCACCCTTCTGAATATAGGTCCTGTGCATCGCGCTGCACAAGTTCGCGTTCTCCCGCTTCGGTTCAGTGTGCAGGAGGGATGGGCGATGGCTTCCGTAGGGCCGACTTCAGTCGGCCACAGTGCCCGGCCCTGGCACAGGTGCCCGAATCTCCTCCTGCGGCGGACTGAAGTCCGCCCTACAGCGGCTGTCCGCGCGACGTGGCAGGATCGAGGGTTTCTGTAGGGCCGACTTCAGTCGGCCACAGTGCCCGGCCCCGGCGCAGGCGCCCGAATCTCCTCCTGCGGCGGACTGAAGTCCGCCCTACAGCGGCTGTCCGCGCGACGTGGCAGGATCGAGGGTTTCCGTAGGGCCGACTTCAGTCGGCCACAGTGCCCGGCCCTGGCGTAGGCGCCCGAATCTCCTCCTGTGGCGGACTGAAGTCCGCCTTACGGCGCCAGCACGCTTGCCGTGCCTGGAATCGATCGCCGCACATCGAAAAAACCACGCTCGCTTCAACGCTCGCTTCCTCGATACGCGCGAAAGATGGCACCAGAACCAACAGCCAACCGACACAGGAGACGACCATGGCCAGGTACGACAGCATTCTCGGGACGATAGGCAACACGCCGCTGGTGAAGCTGCGCAAGCTGGCGCCGGCCGGGGTCAATGTGTATGTGAAGCTCGAATCCTTCAACCCCATGGGCTCGGTCAAGGACCGCATGGCGCTGGCGGTGATCGAAGCGGCCGAGCGCAGCGGCGCGCTTAAGCCGGGGCAGACCGTGATCGAGGCCACCAGCGGCAACACCGGCATCGGGCTGGCCATGGTGTGCGCCGAGCGCGGCTATCCGCTGGTCATCGTCATGGCGGAGAACTTCAGCCTCGAGCGGCGCAAGATGCTGCGCTTTCTCGGCGCAAGGGTGGTGCTGACGCCCGCCTCGGAAAAAGGCACTGGCATGCTCAACAAGGCGATCGAACTGGCCGAGGCGCACGGCTATTACCTGTGCCGCCAGTTCGAGAACGAGGCCAATGCCGAGGTGCACACGCGCACCACCGCGCAGGAGATCCTGCACGATTTTCGCGGTGAAGCGCTGGACTACTTCGTGTCCGGCTTCGGCACCGGCGGCACCCTGCTCGGCGTCGCCCGCGGCCTGAAGCAGGCCGGCACGGGCACCCGCATCGTCGCCGCCGAGCCGGACAACGCACAAGTACTCAGCAGTGGCATCGCGCAGCCGCGCGACCACAACGGCCAGCCGTCGGCCAGCCACCCGAGCTTCCGCCCGCATCTGATGCAGGGTTGGAGCCCGGACTTTGTCTCGCGCCTCACGGAGACCGCCGTGGACGAGGACCTCATCGACGAGATCGTGCCGGTGGGCGGCGCCGAAGCCATGCAGCTATCGCGTGATCTGGCGCGCCGCGAAGGCATCTTCGTCGGCACCTCGGCGGGCGCCACGCTGGCCGCCGCACTCGCCGTGGCCAAGCGCGCGAAGGCGGGCAGCAACATCGTGGCGATGCTGCCCGACACCGGTGAGCGCTATCTGTCGACGCCGCTGTTCGAAGGGATCGCTGACGAGATGGATGCGGAGGAGTTGGCGCTTTCGCGCTCGACGCCCGGCTTCCGCTTCGACCAGCCGGCCGCCTGCGGCATGCCCGCGCGCAGCCCGGCGAGCGACGGGATCGATCCGGAGGCCGCGCGCTTCGTCGCCGATCTGGTGCGCGACGAGCCGGTGGTGATGTTCGCACTCGAGTGGTGCGAGTTCTGCTGGTCCGTGCGCAAGCTCTTCAAGCGTCTCGGCATCGCCTATCGCAGCGTCGATCTCGACTCGGTCGAGTATCAGCCCGGCGGGCGCGGCGGCAAGATCCGCGCGGTGCTGGCACGCGATACCGGCAGCCCCACCATCCCCCAGATCTACATCGGCGGTGTGCACGTGGGCGGCTGCACCGAGCTCTTCGACGCAATGCGCGAGGGCGCGCTGCAGCGGCACCTGCAAGCCAGCGGCATCGACTACGACACCCGCGTCGAGCTCGATCCCTACACCTTGTTCCCGAAATGGCTGCAGCCGCGGGCGACGGCTTGAGCAGCGGAGCGGCATGATGAGTTCAATTCAGATACCCGTCATCGACATCGCCGAACTGGAGCAGCCGGCAACTTTGCGCGCGCTCGACGAGGCCTGCCGCGAGTGGGGTTTCTTCCAGGTGACCCACCATGGCATCGACCCTGCGTTGCTGCACCGACTGCAGGCGGAGGCGCGCGCCTTCTTCGCCCTGCCCGAGTCCGCGAAGCAGGCGATCGTGCGCAGCGACGCGAACCCCTGGGGCTACTACGACGCCGAGCTGACCAAGAACACGCGCGACTGGAAGCAGATCTTCGACTACGGCCCGGCCGACGGCGGCGCACTGCGGCCGCAATGGCCGGCCGGGCTGCCGGACTTCGAGCCGGCGGTACGCGCGTACTACCTCGCCTGCGAGCAGCTGGCGCGGCGGCTGATCGGCGCCGTGAGCACCAACCTGGGCATGCCCGCTGACACCCTTCAGGCATTCTTCGGCGCGGCACAGTCTAGCTTCGTCCGCCTCAACCACTACCCGGCCTGCCCCACCCCCGCCGCGCCCGAAGGCCTGGCCACGCCGCAGCAGGGCTTCCTCGGGGTCAATCACCACACCGATGCCGGCGCGCTGACTCTGCTGCTGCAGGACGAGGTGCCCGGGCTGCAGGTGTTCCGCGACGGCCGCTGGCACTTGGTGGAGCCGCGCGCCGATGCGATGGTGGTCAACATCGGCGACATCGTTCAGGTGTGGTCGAACGACCGCTACCGCGCCGCGCTGCACCGGGTGCTCGCCAACGGCGAGCGGGCACGCTACAGCGCACCCTTCTTCTACAACCCTTCCTACGCGACCACCTACGCGCCGCTGCCCTCCACCGTGGACGCCAGCCATCCACCCCGTTACCGGCCGATCAACTGGGCCGAATTCCGCGCGCTGCGCACCGCCGGCGACTATGCCGACCGCGGCGAGGAAGTGCAGATCGAGCACTACACCCTGTGAGGAGACCACTGCCATGTCTTTCATCCAGACCGTTGCACCCCGTCAGGCAACGGGCGAAGTGCGCGCCATGTACGCGCGTCAGCAGGCCCACTGGGGCTATGTGCCCAACTACGCCAAGGCCTTCAGCCACCGGCCCGAGGTGCTGGCGCGCTGGGGCAAGCTGCTGGCTGAGATCCGCCGCCCGGTGGATGCGCGCCGCTTCGAACTGATCACCTTCGCCGCCGCCCACGCGCTGCGCAACACGGCCTGCGCGCTGGCGCACGGCAAGGCGCTGACGCAGTTTTTCAGCGCGGACGAGGTCGTCGTCCTGGCCGAGTGCGGCGACGCTGAGACCCTGAGCGCGGCCGAGCGCGAGATGATGGCCTTCGCGCGCAAGGTCGCGTGCGACGCGGCCAGCATCGATCAGGCCGACACCGACGCCTTGCGCCGCCACGGCTTGGGCGACGCCGACATCTTCGATATCGTGGCGATCGCGGCCGGGCGGGCGTTCTTCACCAAGATCCTGGATGGGCTGGGGGTGCTGGCTGATTCAGCGGTGGGTGGCATGGATGAAGGGCTCGTGCGGGCGCTGACCGTCGGACGGCCGATCGACCGGGGGGCTACGCAGTGCCTGACGGATGAGCTGGAAACGGCATCTAAGGCGTGACCTCACCGCTGGCGTCCGGCGCGTGCGGCGGAAAGAGTGAGGGCGTTTGTTGTCGGGCTTTTTTACATCGCGTCTCGTTGAAGTCGCGAGCCGCGAATCAAATCAGACGCTTAGGGTGGCGGTGTGCATTTTGCTTGGTTCGTTGGCAGAGACTTGCAGGGAGACGATCATGAAGCTGACACACTTCGCCGCAGTGGCCACCGTCGTTTTCCTCGTGGCGACTCCGTCCCAAGCTAGCGTCATCACCTACAAGGCGAGCTTGTCGCCTGAGGCGCCGGGTGCGAGCGGCTCTGGTTTCGTCACGGTCACCTACGATCTGACCGCCCACACGCTCCTGATCGCCGCCGACTGGATGGATCTGTCCGGGGACACAACTGTCGCCCATATTCACTGCTGCACCGCCTCACCTGGTCTCAGCACCGTCGGCGTGGCCGTCTATCCATCCACGCTGCCCGGATTCCCGGCCGGCGTCACAGCGGGCACCTACCTTTCACCGCTGTTCGACCTGACCGAGCTCAGCACCTACACGGTGGCGTTCGTCACCAACTTCGGCGGCGGAACCGCGGCAGGTGCCGAGGCAGCACTGGTCGCCGGAATGACAAATGGTACGGCCTACTTCAACATCCACACCAGCAAGTACCCGGCAGGCGAGATCCGCGGTTTCCTCCAGCAGGTCCCCGAACCGGCCACCCTCGCGCTGTTGGGTATTGGCCTTGCAGGGCTGGTGGCTACGCGGCGGTGCAAGCAGTTGGCGACGGAGTGCCTTTCGGGCTCTGCTTACAGTTCCAGGGCCGGCGATCCGGTCCGAACAAGGTTGGCCAGACCTAGCGCGATGAACACCAGGAACAGCGCCTTTTGAAACGCGGGGCCGGCCAGGTTGGCCCGCAACACCTCTCCAAGTTTCAGTCCGCCAAAGGCACCGGCCAGTGCTACGCACACGCCGAGCGCGGTAGATGGCGGCCACCATGGTGCTGACGCATGCACTCTCACCGCCAACGCCAGCGTCGCGACGGTGAATGACAGACCCAGGGCTTGCACCATCTCGTCCTTGTCCAGCCGAAGTGATTGCAGGTAGGGAACCCAGGGCAGAACGAAGACACCGGTGAAAGCCGTCACCACCCCGGTTGCAGCTCCTGCAACAGTGCCGAGCCATCTGCTGCGTCCGGCGAGGTCCGGTAGAACGGGACGCCACAGCCCCCAGGCTCCGTAGGCGATAAGCGTCCCGCCCAGCAGGTTTCTCGCGGTTTCAACTGACGCCGTCGCGCCCCCCAGTCCGGGTGCGACAACGGTCACGATCGCGATCGCAACCCAGCCGCGCCATAGACGGATAGCGAGTGGGCGCAGGTGTGGCCCGCGGCATTGCGCAAGATTGGTCGCAAGTGAGGGGGCGACGAGAAGCGCTACCGCCTGCATCGGGGACATCCACAGTCCCAGCATGCTCATGGCGACGGTTGGCAGACCCATGCCGGTGATTCCCTTCACCGCGCCTGCGAGCACGAACACCCCGATCACAAGAAGTAAATGCACTATGTCCATGGGCGAATGGTGTCGGCTGCGCGGGCCCGCTGTCCATCTGATTGATCCGCCTATATCCTTCGGAGATTCCGTAGGATGAAGGCCGTGCCCCATACAACGCGTCGCACCGTCGACTACCGCATCGACCCGTTCGATCTGCACCTCTTCGCAACCGTGATCGAATACGGCACCATCACCGCCGCCGCTTCGGCCGTGAACCTGTCACTCGGCGCGGCAAGTGCGCGCCTCAAGGCCTTGGAGGATGCCACCGGTACCCGCCTGCTGGATCGGTCAAAGAGGGGAGCGTCGCCGACCGATGCCGGGCGTGCGCTGGCGCGCCAGGCAAACCGCGTCCTGGCAGAGATCGAATCACTGCACGCCGAAATGGCGAGCTTCGGGCACGGGTTGCGCGGCACCGTGCGACTTCTTTGCAACACAGCGGCAATGTCGGAGGTCCTGCCGCGCGCCATTGGGGCCTTCCTGATAGCGAACCCTGATCTCGATGTCGACGTGCAAGAACTGTCGAGCGATGCGGTGATCGATGCACTGCGTCGTGGGACCGCCGATGTCGGCATAGTGGCGGATTACGTCGAAACATCCGGACTGAACGCGCGATCATGGTTCGATGATCGGTTGGTCGCGCTACTTCCCGGAGGCTGGCCCATGGCGCGTCGGAAATCGATTGCGTTCGGCGAATTGCTGGAACAACCACTCGTAGGATTGACCGGTGATAGCGGGCTCAGTCGCTTCCTGGCAGCCCAGGCCATCCGCAGCGGCCGCGTCCCGCGTCATAGAGTGCGCCTGGGCAACTTTGACGCCATTGCGCAGGTCGTGGCCGCAGGTGTCGGCGCTGCGATCATGCCTGCAAGCGCAGCGGCGCGTCACCGCAGAAGCGGTACCCGGATCGTCGCATTATCTGACGCTTGGGCTCGCCGAAAACTACTCATCTGTATGACACCGCTGGGCAGCGAACTGACCAGCGTTCGTGCGCTGGCAGACGCACTCTCGGCCCTCGTGCCAACATGACAACCGTCGACAACCCCCGGCCCCTCCAGGTGGACACCGGCTGCGTTCGTCAGGGCTTGCCGCCATACAAACTGCTCTCGGCTCCCGCCCGGGCAAGTGCACTTCGGGTTGCGGCTACGGGCATTCAACTGGTGCTCCCGGCCGCTGGCCGTCACTCGACCCCCTACGGAAAGCGCGGTGGCTTGATGGGAGACGTCAGGCAGCAACGCGCTGGGCACCTGCCGCTCCAGCATCAGGCGACGGCGAACGGCAGTTTCTCCATCCTGCCCACTGGCGCTACCGAATAATTGGCCGCAAGAAACGCGGCCTTTTATTTTCCGGAGATCTATCCGCCGCAATTGCCGCTCGCGGAATAACGAATGGGCCGCGTCTGAGCGGCCCTCTTTAAATATTTTACCCGGGCAACCTCTGGTCAGAGGGCAGGCTTGTTGCCGCTCCCTTCGCGTTGCTTGACCGCTTTCTGGCGCAGGCCCTCGACCCAGGTCTTGGCGGCCAACTCGGCGTTAACCCAGTTCTTCACATCGATCATCTCAGCGGAGACGCGGGTGGCCGGCTGGGCATCCCCAGGCGAGATGTTGTATTGCAGCATACTGGCACAATCATCAAGGCTGGCGACCCGCGGCGTCTGGAAGCGGCTGAAATCATACTGTACGCCCTTGCGCGCATACACCATGTCGAGAATGCTCTTACCATTGCGACTGCCCGCATCGGGAATCGGAATTCCGATGCCGTTCGGGCTGGTGTTCAGGCAATTGCGGCTGCCGCCACCGAACTGCCAGTTGATATTGGCGGACGTCTGGACTGTCGGCGCGCCATACTTCTCCAGAACGGCAGCGCGGAACTGCCCGTTGGTCACCGGGTCGACCCGGTTGTCAATGGTGCGGCGCACGGCTACCAGCTTGCCGCCCTCGGGCGGCGGCGAGAAAAAGAGGTTGAAGGTATCCGTCCGGCGCTTTCCATCCACGAAACCGTCCACATGGGCGACGATCATGTGGGTGAAATCCGCGGTGCTGTGGTCGTGTTTCAGCCCGTCGCTGTAACGAAAGGCGAGCCGGGACTCGCTGATGCTCTGTTCATTCACGCCGTGCACCCGGAGCGCTTTCAGCGCGTCTTCTGGCGACATACCAAGTGTCAGACCGGCAACGTCGAACTTGCTGGCATCGGCGGCATGGGTGAGAGGAGCCAAGCAACAAGCGGTTGCGGAGACAATTGCGGCGAGAGCCCGCGTCTTCAGCTGTAGCATGCCAAGAACTCCGGAGTTTCAGGCAAGAGCACTGAATTATCGACCAAAAGGATAGGTAGTCAAGAGCTTATCGCCGCAGAATGCGGCAGTAGTCGGGTACTTCGCCGGCGCTTTCGGCCGGCGGCGCAGACATCGGGGGACGTCTGGAACTCGGCCTGAACGGTCATTGGCTTCCTTGCTGGGTAATGGCCGGTAAGGTGTGGCCACCGGTCATTTGATAGCTCACGCCATGGGCCTGACCGCCATTGACAGCTACATACTGAGGCAGATAATCTAGCCAGACTCGCGTCACGGTCCGCTATGGGCCAAGGTGGCATTTGTGCAGGAAGTGGGTGTCCGCCCGAACTGCAAGGCTGGCAGCCTTTGCTACTCTTCTACTGACTATCGCAGTGCGGTGATGCTTATCGGGAGGTCGGTGCGATGCCGCCTCGGTCCGTATACAGGAAGCCACCACTCTGGCTGTCGTACGGCATAACCTGAAAAGGTAATGTCATGCCTGTAAGAAATGCAGTTCTCAAGCAAACCACGTTGGCCGCTCACAAACAGTTGTCGTACGAGCAACTTTTGTCTGCTTGGCTTCTAAGCGATGGTTGGGAAGTTCTGATCCCAGTGATTGATCACGGCAAAAAAACTGATCTTGTAGTGGCCGACGATGACAGCTTCTACCGGATACAGGTCAAGAGTATTCAGACCAAAGACGAATCGACCCGAGTTGAGAACAAGTGGCAGGGGGCAAAAATTGACTATGTTGTCTATTTCTCAACCCTTGGGGATTGGGGTTACATAACTCCTGCGTTCACTGAAACGAATCGTCCGCTAAATTCGCCGGACCACATTCGGTTCTGCAAGCATCCGACAAATTTTCTGAAAGCGTTCAAGCGAATATGAGGTAACACTGCCTGTTGTCGCTGGTATGAGGCCGGATTTCGGCCTTAGCTGTCATCGGCGGGTTCCTCCACCAAGGGCGGTTACGCGCACCTAACCTGCCGTTCGATTGAGATGGTCACGCAACAGTCAAAACAAGGCGCTTACAGCAGGTGCAACATGTCGCAAATCACGCTTGAAGTTCAAGAAAGCCCGGCAATCGCTTGGTGTGCCGGGCACGGTCAGCACAGGGTGGCCACAAGGCGGCCTGAGACGGCCGTGCTTCTTGCCACGCGTAAATGACCAGCCCTGACGGACGAGTTGCCTGACCACAACATCAATTTCTTTGGACGAGCAGTACTTCACGCCCGTTTCTCCTTATAACCGATCGCTACGTCTGTGGACAAATCTCTGCATGATGTGTACCAAGCGCAAAGCGGATGATTGAAGCTGCAGCGGGTTTTCACGACTGAAAACCCGCTGCCATTGCTCGTTTACTTGCCGCGCGGCGGGTTATTGCCGCGACCACCGCCGGACGAATTGCCAGTCTTGCTGGGAGCGTTTTCGAGATAGGTATGCATGGTGTTTCTCCTGAATAAATCCTCAGATAGGGTCTGCACACGCGCTTGAGGATGCTGCGTATGAGGTCGGAAGCAGAGTGGGCGTTCCGACCCATGTAATATGGATTTTTGCTAGATCGGCAACCATGAAAAATGCCGTACACACCAGCGAATCCAGCCTTCACGTCAGCGCACGGCGACTTACTGTGTGAGGTGTGTACGAGTCTTTTCATGGCGATGCCGACAGTCGTCGGACAAAATTCGCTCACGTTAACCCACCTGAAACTGTCATGGCCCGCATCCCGTCGTTTGAAGATCTGCTGCTGGAAGTCCAGCAAAGCCTGGGTGTAGAGCACCCGAGGCTATCCACCACGCCACAGAAAAATCGCTTCGCTGATCTCGCTATTCCATTGGATAGGCATATCGAAACCAGTCTTGAATTGCTTGATCGCATCTTTGATGCGTTCGGCATTGATGAATTGGCTCGACGTGACTTGCGTTTCAATCTTGTGAACCTCGCTGACTTCAACAAGGCATTGGAGCTGCGCACGTGGACTGGTCGCGCCAACCAACAACAGGTGCTGTGGCATCTGCTCGCCTATTCCTATATTCCGGGCTTGGCTCGCTGTGTGGCGCATTGGAGTTTCCCTGGCAACGGTCAGTCGCAACCTTTGGATGCAGGCATGCCAGGAGGCCGATTCTGGTTCCTACCCCACTGGAACCGGGATGTGAATACGCTTGAACTTCCGGTTCCCCAAGTCATTGACTGGCTGCTCGATCTGCTGGGGTGCTCCATCGACCAGGTAGGACTGCTCATCGGCCCGCAACACAGAGGGGGTGAAACAGCGATCCCCAGTATCGTGCGCACTCTTCACAACTGGCGTCAGGGAACGCTGCCAAGCGTTGCAAAAATCGCAGAACACCTGCCGGATGATGCCCCTCTGCCATTTCATGGGGTTTTTGAACCAGATTGGCAGCAGCCTTCCGCCGACCTCATCCAAAGCGCCTTGGCCTTTGTTCAACGCAAAGGAATCGGCGTCGGCGAACTGCAGCGAGAGATCCCGATGACGCAGGAAAGGCTGGACAGGGTTCTCTCCAGAAAATCCTCGGAGAATGAGGGGTTGGAATTTGTGCACCTTTTGGGCCTGCGTTACAAGAAACCGGACATGGCGACAGTTCGGCTGCGCTTGCGGGTGGCCCGTATGGTGCAGGATGGCTATGAGCGCCTTCTGAAATACCTTTGTCCTGGCGTTAAAAAGGCTTGCGTCGATCCCAATCAGAACAAGTTGCTGCAACTGATCGTGCTTTTCGAAGCGGTGTACAACCTGACGGTTGCAGCGCACAACAACGGAGAGACTGAAGCTGAGGAAAACTCGTGGTTCGAGGCGAATCTGCCTCCTTGGGACAAGGAAGACCTGCTGCTGTCCATCGTTCCTTCGCGCTTTGCTACCGCGTATCAGGAGCTTGCACATCGGTTAAGCCAGAAGTTCCAACAGCTATCCGAGACCGAAGCAGGGCTTGAGGATCTTGTTGCGATTGAGCCTGAAAAGGCAAGCATCATCATCGAACGCCGCCGCGATGTTATCGACCAGGAGTGCGAAGAGTTTGCGAGGCTCACCAGATTACGGGAGCGAATTCGCGGCGCATCCCCCTGGCGGGCGTTGCAGCGCGAAGACAACTTTTGGGTCGTGAGCCAGATTGCCGGAGATGAGGCGCCGCAACTCAAGGTGCGCGAAATGGCGACAGACAGGATGCGTGAGCTTGCGCAGACACCGGCTGAAACGGTTGCCACCATCTGCAACGAGGCTGGGCGTCTTCTGAACAGCAACCCCAAGTTTCGTCCCGCGGATGCCCTGGCCAGGGTTCAAGCCTTGCTTGTCGAAGCGGAGCAGCATCCGGGCTTCGAGGCGTGGAAAGCAGTCCTTCTTTTTTTGCGCGCCAAACATCGGCTGGCGCAAAACGACCTGACCGGGGCACGTGATGACTTCAAGGCGGTCATGAGTTTCTGCGCTGAGAATAGCTGTGGGGGCCTGCGTGGCGAAGCCGCCATGAATGCCTGGGCGGTCGAGCTTGAGCTGGGCAGGCTTAATCGACAAAACCATGAGAGCTACTACCGGAACATGCTTGGATACATGGAGTTTCCCCAAGGAGCCCCTTCTTTTGAAGACGCAGCCGCGCGCTGTGAAGAGCATTTCTGGGAAGTCCTATATCAACCCTATGCCGGAATTGAAGCCTTGGGTTACGGTGATCTCGGAACTGTCCTCAAGGGCACTTTTGGTCTGATTGAAAAGAACGATTGGGATGGTTTGCGGGCCTGGCTGAAATGCCGCGCAAGAGATTTCCGCATAAAATCCTTGCATAGCGCGAGGTGCGACAGCGTTCTTTTGCAATGGATGAAGTTTCAGGGTTGGCTTGGCCAGCAGCGCTCAGCTGCCGTGCAGTCGGCACTCCCGGAAGTTGCCAATGGAATTTTAAGATTTTCCGTGCATAGGGAGAACCGGCGCGAAGCAATGCGCATTTTGCTGGCGGAATGGCCTGAGCAGGCGAACCTCGCCGACTTCAAGGGCCAAACACCCTTGATGCTGGCCGCCGATGCAGGCGATGTCGAACTAGTTCGCTTGTTGCTGGAAGCCGGAGCCGATGTTGATGCACAGGACTATCTTGGGCGGACGTCGCTGCATAGCGCAGCCACAGGGCGTTCAGCGAAGTGTGCAGAGTTGATCCTTGATCGCGCTCCGCAGGTTGCTTCGGGCGTCACGCACGACGAAGGAAACACGGCTCTGCATACCGCCGTGCGAATGGGGGCGGTGGACTGCGTAAAGCTGATGGTTGACGAATTCCCCAGCCTTGTTACGCAGACCAATCTTGCGGGGAAAGCACCGCAGAATCTGACGCAGGAAATTCTGGAAGACGTTGCAGGGTGGCAGGCCTTTATGCGGAAGAGGAATCGTCAAACTGGCAGCCGGCAGGATTTCGAAAGCATTGCTTCCGTGTTTGCGCAGCAAAGCACCGATTGATCGATCTTGAAGCACTGCAAGGGCCGGCGGGCGTCAGCTAGGGCGGCCTTGGTTGTTTGGTCTGCATGTTCAGCAATGTGCGGACAACGGCCATCTATGACATGCAGCCTCACGGCCCGCTTTGGCCGACGATCTGCCCGCCGACGGAAGGGAGCCGGCCGCCGACCCGTCTTCGGCCTTTGCGGACGGTGGCCTTCGAAACGCAAATGGCCGGCTCTGGTGACAGAACGGACATTTGAGTTTTAAAAATCATGAAGATAGCTTTCGACTAGCCTGCTATATACCCCGATAAATCATCATCGTGCAGGAGCTTCAACTGCTCTTGGTTGCTGCAGGGCAAT
Source organism: Azoarcus sp. (assembly GCA_030656215.1). GTDB lineage: Bacteria > Pseudomonadota > Gammaproteobacteria > Burkholderiales > Rhodocyclaceae > Parazoarcus. Next base: position 15,135 of record JAUSOD010000111.1, on the reverse strand, counting down.
ACCATCGAAGAAATAGTCCAAGACATACCTGTCGAACGAATCAAGCCCTTTTACTTTCCCGAGGATATCGGGCTGAATCGCACGCAGCAAATTGATTGCCGAATGCAGGTCTAGCTTATCGTCTTCGAAATTGACGAGACCAGAGGCGTGAATTTTCTTTGCCAGCATGCGTGGTAAACCATACTCTTCAAGCTCCATTACGCAAGACGGCAGGAAGGCTTTCGACAGTCTGGCTATGAAGGGAGAGATGTCCACCTTGTACTCTGGCGCCATTTCCTTCTGAATGACATTGATGTCGTTCAGCAATGCGGCCAATTTAAACGTTGCATTGCGCTCCATCTTGAAGAACGCCTCGATCGTTACATCATGCTCTGATAGCTGCTCCAGAAGATCAGGAATTGAAAGGATCCAATTGCCCGACAACGCTCTTACGAATTCAGCGAATTTTGTGTGACTGGCATCCCATCCGCCAGGGACCAGTTTCAGGACTTTACAGAGCGTCCAAACCCAATAGTCGTTTAATGGCGCATACAAGTTGGCAAGCGCTCTTACCAATTTGGTGTCGTTCTTGATTGCCAAAGCAATTGAGGCAATCAATTCTGTGTCGCTTGAAATCAACGCACCTTCGTTCCGCATGCGTTCAAACGACTCATCCCCCATGATCTGAGCCATCTCATCTTTGTAGTGCAATATCTTTGCTAACTGCTCTGTGGTGAGTTCCTGCTTGTATTTCACGTCATCAACATCAGCAAGCAACTCGTCAGGAAAAGTCAATTCAAGCTGGGTATCGGCAGGAGCTGGAGGCTCTTCAAGAATGTAAATCTTACCGACGAAATGCCTGAACATTCTTCCACCTCGCCCAATGATGTTGCGATAGGTGAAATCATCGAGTTTAAGGTGAGCTTTCTTGTTACTCCAAACAATTACGTTCTCCGCAGACGTATTCACTCCCTCAATGATTGATGAGGTTGAAACCAGCGTTTGCAGCCCGTCCTTCTCCTCTTCGAAGAGTCGAACCTGTATCTGACTCAAGGAGCGATGAAGCTGCCCCGTGTGAATACCGGTCCCACGTTTCACCAAATTGGTAAGTTTCCAGTTCGGGTGATAGTTCGCCGCAAGCCACGCGGAAAAGTCAGACAGCAGAGGGCTATCTTCCTTGTCTGTGTTGTCGATCAGCAATGTGGTAACGCTATCAACGCCAGCGTAGGAACCCGCGTAGATCAGGGACTTGGTTTCGTGCTTCCCCAATATCCTAAGGAGTGCATCGTTCTTCTTCTGCGCATCCTTGTTGATCTCCTTGTATTCCTCGTGCTTCTCAAGGAATACCGTATTGAAATCCATACGTAGGAAGGTCATGCCTTTCGTAAATGGATTGTCGTTCAGGTCGGCAATATTCGGTGCCAGGTAATACTTCTGTGCTGCCTTCTCTCCCAGCTTGAGCATGGCTTTCAAGAGGGCTGGCGACCTCTCCTTGTCGAAGGCACGGCTCGCCTTGTAAAATTCGTCGACTACGAGCAAGTCCAACTGTTCGAGTTTGTCACAGTAGTGAATCGCCCTTTCCTGCGGAAATATGAGAATGTTTCTCTCGCCGAGTTCGACCTCTGATGTCGTCACAATCTTGTACTCGGCAGAAAACTTCTTGCTCAACCTACGTCTGGTTTCATCGGTTAGTGCGATGGTGGGAACCAAAATCAGAACGTTTTTAGGTTTCTTGATTGCGATGTAGGCGTCAATGATCAAGCTTTTGCCAAAGCTTGTCGGAGCACTGACAGCAAGATTGTCGCCATCCAGAAGGTGCTTAAGGACTAACGACTGTTCGCTGTGTAGCGTGACAGGCGTTTCCTGCCCGATGTCGACCTTGAACGACTCATATACGAACCTGTCTTGCCAACTCGAAGTTTCTGCTTCGAGATAGGGATACAGCCCTGACTCTCGAATAAGATGGTTCAGTAACGGAGTGTAGGCTTGTTCTTCTTTGCCAAGGGTATCAAGCAGACGAATAAGGCGGTTTCTTGCTTCAATTTCCTCGTTTACCTGTAGCAAGTCATTGATGGCGGAGCACTCCTCGAAGATATCCATCACCCGTTATCCCTTGTAAAACGAAACAGCATTCGTGAACTGATCAACCAGTTCTTTCCTGTCTGGAACAGGAAACAGAATGATGTGAAATTTGATGGACGAATACTTAGTCACCTTGTCCGCAAGCGTTTCGATTTGCTTTTTGAAGTAGGCTGTCGCGCGATCAAGATGTTGTACCCGAAGCTTCTCCCTATATTCATCATTCATCTCCTTGTTTCCAGCCGTTATTGAGCATTGATGCAAAAGCAGGATGGGGATGTGGAGGATTGGCTTGATGTTGTCCATCGAGTTATCGGGCGACAAGGCAAGCTTAATCTTGGCAGCCAGCGCCTTGTTCTCAACAAGTCGGTCTAGCTCTGCCATGTTGGTGATGATGCTGTTTTCTTTTTTCAGCTTATCTGTCAGCAGTGAGCTCCCGACTGACTTGACGATGGATGCCAACCTTGCGTCTTCAATGCTGTTGTAAAACTTTGCCTCTCCAAACCAAAGCGAAAAGGCATCATCACCCTCTACGACAATATGAACGCTATCTGCCCCTTTGGCGTTGTCTTGAACATTCTGCTTGTAGAAAATCTTGGGGACGACGGGCAATGCCTTGTAGTGGTGCTGCATGATTCCATAGAGCACAATTTCGGCAAGCTCACTTCCCTTCCCCTTGTCGTCCTCTTTATCGGTCAGCCGCAAGTTCTTGGCAGCCTCTCGTAGAGTCGAATCACTCTTGCCTGCCAGCTTTTCTCGCTCTTGTACCGTCAGCGCTGTCAAGGCTATGTTGTCCCAGACGAAACTGTTGAATTTTCTTCGTCGCCACTTCTCATCCTCAAAATCGTTAGCCAAGCTCAAAACGGTTTTGTTGTCGACAGGAGTAAGTTTAGTGCCCTGAGCGAGATTAAGGTATTCGTCATTGATGAGAATTGCGAAGTCCATCGAGGTCATCCAATCAATAGGTCAGTCGTCTCTTTGTGTCACGCATTTCCGGTAGGAGAAACCCTCCTTTGCTCCATCCTTCAATACGGCACAAAAACATTGGGAACCAAACTTTTCGGGCATGACTTCGAAATAACTGACACCAGGGCCAACTTTCGCCGGATAACTTGGGTACCTCTTGAAGAGTTCTGCGAGATGAGTTGCATCCTCGGGCGAGACGATTTCACCAGGAATGTAGCGATTTAACATTTCCTTGAAAAAGGCATGAGCCTGGCTTTGATTGTCGAAGCTAATTGTTTCGAGAACCACTGGTTTTCCTCTTGCCATTTCTTCCTCCACTGATGTAATTCAAAGATGTTTCTGGTCTATGTTAACTCGAATCGTTCGCCATACATCCTGACAGAGACGACAATAGGGGACTTCTAGCCAGTTCTCTTTAGCTTTCAACAACCGCGATGCAACCTCTGCCTGACTTGCTGAATTGACTGTTCAATTCGGAAGTCAGGCGTCTGCCTGCTGGAAGAGCAATGTTTCTTCAGGGTCGGGGGCCTTCCTTCGTCGCAGAGGAAAGCTGTGATTGAGCACGATCAGCTACCGAGTGACAGCCGATCATCGCAAAGGCACCTAGTTCCGAGCACTGCTTCAGGTCAGCTTTGGCCGACAACCTGACCAAATTCACCACTCCAACTACGTATATCCCGCTGCCCTACGCACTCAACCCTTCCGGCCAAAGAAAATACGGCCCAAACCTCGGACTCTTGCGGAATTCCCCACCGGCCTCCTTGCCCTTCGCCGTCAGGTAGTGCTTTCCTTCCCGCATTTCCAGCAAGCCGGCGACCACCAGTCGTTCCAGAAACTCGGCCGTCTTCATCCCCGACTTCTGCGCCAGCTTCGAGGTCGTCAGCTTGTCGCCTTTCTCCGCGCCCTCATCCGCTTCAGCCTTGCTCTCTTCCTCCGCTTTCGGCTCGGTGCTCACGCGCTCCAGCGTAATCCGCACCTCGTCGCTGATGCGGATGATGCGCTGCGCCTCCTCGTAGGTTTCCCGATACAGTTCGGCGTCGTCCTGGCGGCGGATCAGTACGCCCATCTCGTTGTTGTTGATCTGGCTGAACTCGTAGAGGTTGAGGCTGGTGATGATTGCCAGCTCTTCGTTCATGTAGCACTTGGCGTGCAGGTTCTTGCAGAAGCTGGTGCGGATGTAGGTCAGTTCCTTCAGCCAGTTGATTTCTTCGGGCTGGAGTTCGCTCTTGCCGTAGACGATGCGCACGTCGATCTTGAGGCGGTTCTTGTCGGCGAGCAGTTCCTTCATCCGGTCGTTGAGCTTGAGGAAGGGGCTGATCAGGATCAGGCGGTCCTTGGCGTTCTTGATGAGCTCTTCGAGAAAGTAGTTGGTCGCGCTGGTGTTCAGGAATTTGGCCATGTTCTGTTCGATGCTTGCGGTTCGTCGGTGCGGGTCGCGGAACGGGGTACTCGCAATGCCAAGGGGCCGAGAAACACGGCGCCCATGCCGTTGGCACTTCCGTTCGACATGATCGAACTGCATATTACATTTGGTCACATGGGCGGGAACATCTATTTCTTCACGGTTGCGGTGTCATTGGCGGTGATGCGGGCGCGACGGGGCGGTGGTCGGGGGGTTGGTTACGGCGGTAATCGTGGCCGGGACGTAGGGGCGACCCGGCGGGTCGCCCCTACGTCCACATCGACGTTGGCCATTCGGCGATGCCAGATTCTGGCCACGCTGCGGCCGGACACCCTTGGCAAAGCTCAGGTGGACTGAAAATGGATGTCCTATCGCAACTCGTACCAGACGCCTCTGCCGGCGCCGTGCAGGTCCAAGTGGCCTTGCTCCACCAGCGCCCGGAAATGCTGCTTGAGCGTGTTTCGGTTTCCGTTGGTCAATCGAATTGCGTCGCTCATGGTGATGCGTCCATGCTCGCGGACAAATTCGACGATCTGCAGAGAAAGCTCCGGGAGTGAGGCCATCACCAGTTTCTCACGCTCGACCTTGCGATTGAGGCGGCGGACCTGCTCGGCGAGCGCACGCAGGAAGAACATCAGCCATGGTTGCCAATTCGGCACACTGCTGCGGATCGTCCCTTGCGTTTGCCGCAACGCGAGGTAGTAGGCCTCCTTGCTTTGCTCGACCACGCTTTCCAGCGAGCTATAGGGCACATAGGCGTAGCCGGCCTGCAATAGCAACAAGGTGGTGAGAACCCGGCTAAGCCGGCCGTTGCCGTCCTGGAATGGATGGATCTCGAGGAAGACCACGACCCAGATGCCGATCAGCAGCAAGGGGTGAAGCCGTGCTGCCTGGCGTTCGGAGTTGAACCAGGCAACCAACTCAGCCATCAAGGCGGGCGTATCAAATGGCGTCGCTGTGGCGAAGACGACGCCCAATTGTTTCCCGTCCTCGTCAAAGGCCACGACGCTGTTGGTCGAGGTCTTGTAGTTGCCCCGATGCCAGGCGTCTTTCTCGCTATAGCTCAGGAGGTCGCGGTGCAGTTGCTTGATGTGGTTCTCGGTCAAGGCGATGTCCTGCCAGGACGAAAACACGAGTTCCATGACTTCGGCGTAGCCGGCTACCTCTTGTTCGTCCCGGGTCGCGAATGACTTGATCTGCAGATTCGATAGCAGGCGCTCGACCTCGCGATCGGACAATCTGCTGCCCTCGATGCGGGTAGATGAACCGATGCTCTCGATGGTGGCGACCCGGCGCAGGGCGGATAGCCGATCCGGCGCCAGCCTACCGAGCGCACGCCACGCCCCCTTGAACTCATCGATTCCGGCGATGAGACTCAGGATCTCGGGGCTTATCTGAACGGCATTCGAGGGGATCATGGACGCCAATACTACATCCATTTACACCCATTTCGACAGGGTGACTCTTTAACTACGGACTGGGCAGCTTCTTCACGTCGTCGCTGATGCGGAAAATGCGCTGCGCATTCTCGTAGGTTTGGCGGGACCGCACGCCGTGTTTGGAGTTGACCTGGTAGCCCGCCGAGATGATGGCGTCGAGGTCAGGGCAGGCTTGGGGGCCTGCCCCTACGGAGACAATGATTTTGGTAGCCCGGACCGATTCGGGGCGGCTATTTCTTCTCGGCTTTATCCTCTATGGCCTCGCCTCCGCGCTGGATGTCGCGTCCGGCGCCCGCCATCGTTTCGCAGCCCGTGGCCGAGATCAACAGTCCCGTTGCCATCAATACCGCCATTATTGCTTTCAACATGTTTGCGCTCCTTGGAAATGCCGCATCTGCCTGGCCGAACCGGCTTGGAACGAACCCCGCCGGGTATGGCCGCTCGTTGGGTGTCCGATGGACGCGGAGCATGTCCTTGTCCTGCGTTCCCATTCTGTCGACAAGACGTCGGCGCGAAAGGTGCCATTGCAGCGGATAAAGGCTGCGTGCGCGCCGGACTCCCGCTTACTGTGTGGCAGCGGGAACCGTCGCCCGCCCGATCGTATGGGTGTCGGTGCCGAACCAGATGGCGTTGGTTTCGGGGTCGAACACCATGTGACGTACGGAGCCGCCTCCGGACGGTATTTCGTCGATCGAGATGAAGGTCTCGGTTTTTGTGTCGAAGCCGATAAAGCGGTTTGGGCTCAGGCCGGCTTCCACGTACCAGACGCGGTCATTGCCATCGACTGCCATCGCATACAGCGACGACTGCTCGCCACCCGGGCTTTGCCACTGTTTCATCGCGTCGGCGGCGGGGTCGTAGACGCCGACATACCCGTGCGCTGCATCCACCCACCAGATACGCCCATCGGATGTCATCCCGATGCGGCGGATGCGGCTGCCTTCGTCCGGCGTGTTGTGGATCGCCAGCTTCATCGTGGCCGGATCCACTGTGCCAATGGCATTGGACCCCATGAAGGCAATCCAGGGCCGATCGTTCCTGTCCACGACGAGTCCGTAGGGGCGCATGCCACGGCCCGGCACCTCGACGGTTTCCACCGCGCCGGAGTTGGTGTCGAGCTTGCCGATGAAGCCCGCGCTGCCCGAGCGCTGAACCGTGAACCAGATGTTGCCGTCGGAAGTCCAGCCCATGGTGTGGGGGTCGTTCACGCCTTCGGGCATGGCGTAGCGGGTGACCGCACCGGTCGCGGGGTTCAGCTTGCCGATGTGGCGGTCGCGGTTTCCGGCGTACCACGGCGTGCCTTTGGCATCCACGATCACCGTGTGCGGCCCGGCGCCCGGAATCTCGAAACGCTGCATGTCGCCGGACGCCGGGTCGAGCCGGGCGACGTAGTTGCCGATCTGACCCACGAACCAGACTCCGCCGTCGGGCGCCTTGTAGGGGTCGCGCGGCAGGGTCCCGGCCCAGGGGACGGGCCATTCCCTGATCTCGAGCAAGGCGGGCGGGTCCTGCGCGAGCACGGGCGTGGTGAGAACGAGCGCACCGAGCGCGATGCCTGTCACCGCGGCGCGGCCAATGGAGAAATACCTGGTTCGATCACGCATGATTCGGCCTCCGGATCGTGCATGTGGGAAGAGGAGCGAACCCCGCATGGCCGGGCCGGCCACCGGGCGGGGCGTCGTCGCGATGCAGTAACGACCCGGCAGCGACGATCGAAGTTCCCGGCGTGACGGGGCCGGTCGTGGTGAGCTTGTGCCGAGGCTACGGCGGTGGTGCTGATCGACCGCGGCCGCTCAGGTACCGCAAAAAGTGCGAAACGTCTGGTTGAAAGACGCGGTGGCCGGTTCGGCGAAGCGGGACATGGCCGGGCGCTCCTCGTAGGGTAGGCGCAAGGCCTCCAGCAGTTGTTCAAAGGGTTTCAGGTCGCCCGCTTCCGAGGCCGCGTCGAGGGCTTCCTCGACGCGATGATTGCGCGGTATCAGCCACGGATTGACGCATCGCATACGTTTTGCACGCGCTTCGGCGTGGTCATGCGATGTGCTCGCCTCCGCCTGGGCGTCCTCGGCGGCGCAGCGTGCCCGCCAGCGCACCAGCCAGTCGTCGAGCGCCTGGTGTTCGCCAAACAGCGCCCGCAGCGGGCCTTCGTTGCCGCCTGCGGTATCGGCAAGCCGCCGCCAGGCCAGCGTGAAGTCGACCTTGCTCGCCTGCAGCAAAGCCAGCCAGTCTTCGGCGAGGGCGGTATCGATGCGCTCGCCGTCGTCCACCTGTCCGGCCAGTCCGAGCTTGGCGCGCGCACCTTCGAGCCAGTGGTGCCGGTGTCGCGCCGGAAAGGCGTCGATCACCTCGGTGGCCAGTTCGATCGCCCGTGGCTGGTCGGCCGCGATCAAGGGCAGCAGCGTCTCGGCGAGACGCGCCAGGTTCCAGCGCGCGATCTTTGCTTGTTGATCGTAGGCGTAGCGGCCGAAATCGTCGATGGAGCTGAACACCGCCCCGGGCTCGTAGGCCTCCATGAAGGCGCACGGGCCGTAGTCGATGGTTTCGCCCGCCAGGCTCATGTTGTCGGTGTTCATCACCCCATGGATGAAGCCGACGTGAATCCATTGCGCCACCAGCGCGGCCTGCCGTTCGGCCACCAATTGAAAGAACTGCAGGTATCGATCTTCGGCACCGACCAGTTCGGGAGCATGCCGCGCGATGGTGTAGTCGGCCAGCTTCGTCACCTGCTCGAGCGAGCCATGGGTGGCGAAGAACTGGAAAGTGCCCACCCGGATATGGCTGTCGGCGATGCGCGTCAGCGTCGCCCCCGCCAAGGGCCGGTCGCGATAGACCTGCTCGCCGGTGGTCACCACCGCCAGGGCACGCGTGGTCGGGATGCCCAGGGCGTGCATCGCTTCGCCGATCAGCACCTCGCGCAGCATCGGACCGATCGCGGCCTTGCCGTCACCGCGGCGCGAAAACGGGGTTTTGCCCGATCCCTTGAAGGCGAGGTCGCGGCGTTTGCCATGGCGGTCGATCAGTTCACCGATCAACAGCGCACGGCCATCGCCGAGCTGCGGCGAGAACTGTCCGAACTGATGGCCGGCGTAGGCCTGGGCGAGCGGCGTCGCCCCCTCGGGCAAGCGGTTGCCGGAGAAGATAGTCGCCAGCGTGGCCGCCAGCGCAGACGGATCGTCGCCGCCAGGCTCGAGCCCCAGTTCTGCCGCCAGTTCGTGATTGAAGTAGACGAGCTTTGGATCCGGGGCCGGCTCGGGCTGACAGGGCACATAGAACCCGATCAGGTCCCGGGCGTAGGTGTTGTCGAACGCAATACTCTTCATATCCATAAGGTGGTCCTGGTTCTGTCTGACTGCATTGCATTGTTCCTGAACAGGAAAGCCGGAGCAAACTGAGCCCGGCTCCCATCATCCGGTTCACTCGATCAGGGCGTGGGTCCGCGCGTAGCGAAACATCTCCAGCGCATTGCTCAGCCCGGTCTTCTGCCGGATGGCTGTCTGGTAGTTGGCGACGGTCTTGGCGCTGACGCACAGCCGCGCGGCAATGTCGTCGACCGCCAGTCCCTTCGCGAGCATCGTGAAGACTTGGAATTCCCGCAGCGACAGCACCTGATGAGGCGCCTGGCTATCGTTCCCGGCTTCGCTCAAGGCGCGCACGGCCTCCGCCGACAACGGCTGCCCGCCTGTGCCAAGGTCGAGCACTGCCGTGATCAGCGCTTCCGGGGCGCTGCCTTTGGTCAGATAGCCGTCGGCACCCGCCTGCATGGCCTGACTGACCATCGCCGGCGCGTCATGCATGCTGAAGACGAGAATTTTCAGGGTCGGCACTCGGGCCTTGAGCCGCCGCAGCGTTTCGAGACCGCCGCGCCCGGGCATTGAAAGATCAAGAATGAGAATGTCGGCATGATTGGCGCTCAGCCAGGTGTATGCCGTCTCGCCGTCGGCGAATTCGGCCACCACGCTGACATTCGGCTCCAGTTCCAGCAGCCGTCTATATCCGGTGCGCACCACGGCGTGATCGTCGGCAAGTGCCACGCGCAAGCTGATCATACGACTGTCCTCCCGTACGTCATTGCCGATGCGCGGTCGGCGCGCTCGTGTGCCGCTTCCGGCCATGGAAAGCGGGCCTGAAGGCACAGCCCCCGTGGCCCGCCCGCCGGGCCTCGATCGAGCATTTCCAGTTCGCCGCCGTGGGCCCAGACCCGCTCACGGATGCCGGCCAGGCCATTGCCCCGCTGCAAGGCCTCGGCGTAGGAGGCAATGCCGGTGCCGTCGTCGCACACCGACCACCGCACGCCCTCCCCGAGGCGGGCGGCGAGCGCGACTGTTACCGTTTCTGCGCCGGCGTGGCGGGCGATGTTGGTGAGCGCCTCCTGGGTCATGCGGTACAGGTTCAGTGCCAGACCTTGGGGGATATCGATGCCGTCAAGGTCCATGGTCAGCTGGTAGTGGACAGTTTGTCCCGGGCGTTGGCGCCAGCTCTGGACAAGGGTTTCGATCAGGTCGCGAATCGGAACCGGTCCGCGGCCGCTGTCGCCACACGGGTTGCCGATCCAGCCGAGCAGATTGCGTATGTCCTGCTGGACCCGGGCGCACTGCTGTTCCAGCGCTGCTGCCACGGTGTGCAGCTCGGGTTGCTTTTCGGTACGCCGCAGCAGATAGGTCGCATCGGCCCGCATCGCGGTGAGCGATTGGCCGAATTCGTCGTGCAGCTCGCGGGCGACGTGGGCGCGCTCGTCCTCCTGCAGGGTCAGCACCTTGAGGCTGAGCAGGCGTCGCTCGTCCTGTGTCTGCCCCAGCGCTGCCGCCAGGTGGTTGAGGGCACCTGCGATCACATCGAGTTCGCGGATGCGCAGGGCGGGCAGGCGTGCCCCGTAGTCCTGGCGCTCGAAGGCGGCAATGGTGTCGAGGATCTGGCGCAGTGGCGCAAAGGCGTGCCGCACCGCCCAGTAGAGGGCCGCCAGCAGGCCGAAGCCATAGAGCAGCAGGACCCCGGTGACGCCGACGATTTCGTCGAACGCCTCGCGTTGCTCGCTGAACGGATGAGTGGTCAGGGTCACACGAAAGCTGCGGCCATCGGCACGCTCCAGCAGCCAGACCGACTCCTCCGCCAAGTGCGGGCGCGAAAAGAGGCCCAGCAGCCACAGAAAGGGTCGCATAGTCGGCGGGGCGAGTTCCTCCTCCTCGGATTGCGCCAGCACTTCACCGCTTCGCCCATCCTCGAGCCGGAACTGGAGGTGACGCAAGCCGCCCAGGCGGCCCGCTTCGCGCAAACCCTCGATCCGGTCCGGGAGCGCATTGTCCGGCGCGTTCTGCAAAGCGGTGAGCTGGCTGATCAAAAGCGCGAGCTGCCCGGCACCCTGCCCTTCGCGGTGGACATCGGATTGAGCCCGCCACGCCGCGAGGAGCAGGACGCACAGCAGACAGGCGAGCGAAATCGCCGCAGCGCGGCGCAACAGCACGTAGGTCAGTTCCATGGGGGCAGTATCACATCAGCGGGCGGTTCGCGCACCGGACAAAAGTCGGGAATTTTTCCTATGGAGGACGACGCGGGGTACACGTACGCTGCACGGCGGCATGTTTGCGGTGGGATTTGCGCGAACGACCAGCGAGTCGATGTGCTGCTCGGCAGCAACTCAAAAAATTACAAGGAGACACAATGCACTTCAATCCCAAACCCGTAGCGGCAGCGGTGTTATCGGCGCTGGTGTTTACCCCCGCAATGGCCCAGGTTGCGCCGTCGGCAGCGATCGTCACCCTGCCGGCGGTGTCGGTCAGCGGCATCCTGCCCGACCGGCTCGAGTCGGTTCCCGGATCGTTCGCGGTTGTCGACGAGCTGGAATTGCAGGAGCGACAGCCGTTTTCGGTGAAGGAGGCGCTGAACACTGTACCCGGCATCCACATCGTGGGCGAGGACTCCTTCGGACTCGGGCTCAACATCGGCGTGCGCGGTCTCGACCCGCGCCGCAGCTCGCGCACCCTGCTGCTTGAGGACGGCATGCCGCTGTTTCTCGCACCCTACGGTGACCCGTCGGCGCATTACTCCACGCCGCTCGATCGCGTACGTCGCATCGAAGTGGTGAAGGGCTCGGGCCAAGTCCTGTACGGGCCGCAGACCATAGGCGGGATGATCAATTTTGTGACCCGGCCGGTGCCGACCGACGGTGTTGCCGGCAGCGTCGCGGCCACCGTGGGCAACAACGACTTCTACGGTCTGCACGCCAATGTCGGCGTCGGCGGCGAGCGCGGCGGGATCATGCTTGATGCGCTGCAGAAGCGCGGCGACGGCGTGCGCGACAATCACGATTTCGAGGTCCAGGAATACACCCTGAAGGGCCAGCTGAACCTGGCCGAGGGCCACACCCTGATCGGCAAGCTGGGCTACTATCGGGAGAATTCGCAGATCTCCGAGACCGGGCTCGGCGCGGTGGAGTGGCAGGAGGACAAGTTCCAGGCGCCCACCGGCAGGAACGACGAGTTCGAGCATGAACGCACCAGCCTGCAGTTGCAGCACATCTTCGAGATCAACGACCGGGCCAAGCTGAGCACCCAGCTTTACCATGTGCATTCGGACCGGGCTTCGTTCCGCCAGATCAACGACTCGGGTGAGAACAGCGGGCGTTCGGCGCTGGAGCGATGTCCGGGCGGGGTGGATAACGACGATCTCTCCAATGCCGACCTGTGCGGCGGGCGCTGGCGTCCGCGCGAGTACACCTACTGGGGCATAGAGCCGCGGCTCGACTTCAGCCACAAGCTCTTCGGCATCCCCAGCGATGCAGTGGTCGGGCTTCGATACCACGCGGAAGACATCACCCGCAAGCAGTTCCGCGGCAACACGGCGGATTTCCAGAGCCTGAGCTTTGCCAAGGCCAATTCGCTACCGCGCGAGTTGATCGACATTGAGGTCGAGGCCAAGTCCTACTATGCGCAGAACACCTTCTACCTCGGCGACTGGGCGCTGACCCCGGGAGTGCGGGTGGAGGACGTCGAAATCAAGACCGACGTGAAGCGGGCTGACGGCGACGCGCACACCAATCCTGAGGCGCGCCTTACCAATCGCTTTACCGAGGTGTTGCCTGGCATCGGCCTGGCATGGAACGGGATTACCGACACCACGGTGTTTGCCGGCGTGCACAAGGGCTTCGCGCCGCCGCGCCCGGATCGCGACATCGATGCCGACGGGGCGAATACTGCGGTGGTGTCTAAGACCAAGCCGGAGGAGAGCACCAACTGGGAACTCGGGATCCGCTCGACCTACTTCCGCGGGGTCGCGCTGGAGGCGACGCTGTTCAACACCGACTTCGACGAGATCGTGATCCAGGGGCAGCCGGGGACCTTCGTCAATGGCGGGCGTTCGCAGCAGTCGGGCCTTGAGCTTGCCGGCCGGATCGACTTCGGCAAGGTGTATGGCACCGCGCACAACATTTACGTGACCGGCGCCTATACCAACCTCTTCACCGCGAAGTTCCGCAAGGACGATCCCGATCAGGGCATCAGCAGCGGCAACCGCCTGCCCTACGCGCCGCACCACCTGGCGTCGCTGTCGCTCGGCTACCAGCATCCGGTCGGCGTCGATGCCCGGATCGGCGTCGACTACGTCAGCCGCCAGTACTCCGATGGCGCAAACACGCGGGACGAAGACCTCAGCGGCATGGAAGGCACCATCCCGGCCTACACGCTGTGGAACGCAGCGGTGAGTTACACGCCGCGTGGCCAGCGTTACACAGTGTTCCTCAGTGGACACAATCTGACCAATCGCGAGTATCTGGTCAGCCGCGTGGACGGCAAGGTTGCCGGCCGCGAGCGCCAGATCTTCGGCGGCGTGCGCTACAGCTTCTGAGTTCCCCGCCACTGCAGCAAAAAAAGGGCGCCCCGACGGGGCGCCTTTTTTTGGGTCCGCCGCCGAGTCACATAAGCAGGGGCCACACCGGACGAAAGTCGGAAATTCTTCCTATGGAAGACGACGCGGGGCCTGCCCCTACTGATACGGATTACTCCCCCACGCGGCTTTCGCCGGCTCCGCCACTGCCCCCCAAGGGCTACATTCCGAGCGACTTCAGCAGTTCGTCATGCTCGCTTGATTCGAAGTTCTGAACCGTCGACCTGGCGTCGTTTTCCGCACCCGCCCGCGCAATCAGCTCATCCGGATCGGCTTCCTCGCTCGGAACGAAGTCATTCAACTTGATGAATTCGGTGCGGTCGATGGCCATCTCCAGATAGAAGATGTTGTTGCGCCCGGTATGAAAAGTGACGCGGCGGGCCTCGGGCTTCTCGAGGTTGGTGTCCACACTCAGCATCACCTGTTTACTCAGGGCCAGCATCTTGGGCTGATTTTGCGTGATGTGGGTTTGCAGCTCACGCGCCACCTTGCCGGTGAAGTCGCCAACGATCTGATTCATCAGCTCGCCCATCACGTTGCCGACCTCATCTGCCGTGTAGGAGCTGACCAAGTCGTCCTTGGACATGCCCATGTTCAGCATATAGCGCTCGTACAACTCCATCGCCGCAGGGGCAGAAAAGTTGATGACAACGAGGCCGGAGAAGCCTCCGTCGAACAGCACGAAGCATCCGATGTCCGGTTTGAGGCAGGTCTTGGTAATGCGCTGAACCATGCCCGAATAGCGGATCTGGCTCTCGGTGGCAACCGTCAGAACCTTGGTTATCGAATCGCACAGGCTTCTCAGGATGTCTTCGGTCCCGTACACGACGGGATACTCGTTTGTGCTCGTCATGGCGCAGCGCAGTCTGTTGTGAAGTGACTCATATGTATATCACAGGCGACCCGCAGCCGATCACATCCCCTGGTAAATCGGCCCCTCGCCGCCTTGCGGCACCACCCAGTTGATGTTCTGGGTCGGATCCTTGATGTCGCAGGTCTTGCAGTGCACGCAGTTCTGCGCGTTGATCTGCAGACGCGGGGCGCCCGCCTCCCCATCGTGGACGATCTCATACACCCCGGCCGGGCAGTAACGCTGCTCGGGCGCGTCGTAGAGCGCCAGGTTCACCGCGATCGGCACCGAGGCGTCCTTGAGCCGCAGGTGACAGGGCTGCTCTTCCTCGTGGTTGGTGTTGGACAGGAACACCGACGACAGGCGGTCGAAGGTGAGTTTGCCGTCGGGCTTGGGGTAGTCGATCTTCGCGCACTCGATGGCGGGCTTGAGCTTGTCGTGGGCGGCCGTGTTGTGCAGGCTCCACGGCGTCTTGCCGCCAAAGAGCTTCTGGTCGATGCCGAACAGCAGCGAGCCCATCCACAGCCCGTGCTTCATGTAGGGCTTGA
>JAUSOD010000110.1 GCA_030656215.1 Azoarcus sp. | reverse complement strand
CCGAAGGCCGCGAACGTCTGGCCCGCCCCGGCCTCCCGGATACCTGCAGCACAGCCGATTACTGCCCCTTGAAAACCGGCTTTCGTTTTTCCAGAAAAGCGGTAACGCCTTCGGCAAAGTCGCTCGTACCCCCACAGCGGCCGAAGGCCTCGGCCTCGCTCTGCAACTGCGACTCGATCTGGTTGTCGTGGGATGCCGCAAGCAGGCGCTTGATTTCACCATACGTCTGCAGCGGGCCGACCTGCAGGCGAGCGACCAGCTTGGCCGTCTCCGCATCCAGCTCGCTGGCAGGCACGCTGCGCGTCACCAAGCCCAGGCGCAATGCCTCTGCGGCGTCAAACCGGTCGGCCAGCAGCAATAGCTCTGCCGCCTTGCGCCGGCCGACGATACGCGGCAGGAAATAGGAAGCCCCGCCATCGCCCGACAGGCCGATGGACGCATACGCGGTGGTGAACACGGCAGTGTCGGCACATACCGCGAGATCACAACCCAGCATCAGCGACAGACCGAACCCGGCACACGCACCGCGCACCTTGGCGATGACCGGCTGGTCGAGGCCTTGCAGGGTTTCCACGGTGGGGTTGATGTACTGCTCGATCATGGCGCGGAAGGTGACGCGCCTGGCCTCGGTAGACAGATGCAAGTTGCGGGCGAAGTCCTTCAGATCGCCCCCCGCCATGAAATGCTCACCGGCACCGACAATCACCACCACCGCAAAGTCCTTGCGCACCGATAGCTCACGCGTCGCAACGGAGAGATCCTGCATCATCTCGACCGACAGCGCGTTCAGTGCCTCAGGGCGGTTCAGGGTCAGGGTTGCGACGCCACCGGTGACGTCGAGCAGAACGGTTCCAGCCATGCTGTTTTTCCTCTTATGCGTTGCGGGCAAGCGGACGCTGCCTCTGTGATCGGACCCGACAGCTTAGCGCCCAAGTACATAAATCAAAAATGCCCGCCAACCTGACTATGCTCAGGCGGGCGGGCATTTGCAAGGCGACGGCCGGCCGTTCGGGGACGGCCGGGAAACGGATCAGCCGCCGAAGTCGTCGAGCATGATGTTCTCGCGCTCGACACCCAGATCCAGCAAGGCCTTGATCACCGCCGAGTTCATCATCGGTGGGCCGCACATGTAGAACTCGCAGTCCTCCGGTGCCGGGTGGTCCTTGAGATAGTTCTCGTACAGCACGTTGTGGATGAAGCCGGTATAGCCCGTCCAGTTGTCTTCCGGCAAGGGGTCCGACAGCGCCAGATGCCAGGTGAAGTTGGGATTCTCCGCCGCCAGCTTGTCGAACTCTTCGACATAGAAGGCCTCGCGCATGGAACGCGCCCCGTACCAGAAGCTGATCTTGCGCTTGCTCGACAGGCGCTTCAACTGGTCGAAGATGTGCGAGCGCATTGGTGCCATGCCCGCGCCGCCGCCGACAAAGACCATCTCGTGATCGGTCTCACGCGCAAAGAACTCGCCGAATGGGCCATATACCGTGACCTTGTCGCCCGGCTTGAGTCCGAACACCCAGGACGACATCTTGCCCGGCGGGATGTCATCACGTCCCGGCGGGGGCGAGGCGACACGGATGTTGAACTTCACCACACCGTGCTCGTCCGGGTAGTTCGCCATCGAGTAGGCGCGGATGGTGGTTTCATCCACCTTCGACACGAAACGCCACATATTGAACTTGTCCCAGTCGCCGCGGTACTCGGGCTGGATGTCGAAGTCCTTGTACTTCACCGTATGCGGCGGGCACTCGAGCTGTACATAGCCGCCGGCGCGGAACTCGACGTTCTCGCCTTCAGGCAGGCGCAGCGTAAGCTCCTTGATGAAGGTGGCCACGTTGGGATTGGATTCCACCGTGCATTCCCACTTCTTCACCCCGAAGACCTCTTCCGGGACCTTGACCTTCATGTCCTGCTTGACCGGAGTCTGGCACGACAGGCGCCAGCCTTCCTTGGCATCGCGCTTGGTAAAATGCGACTCTTCGGTGGGCAGCATGGAGCCGCCACCCTCCTTGACCACACACTTGCATTGCGCGCAGGTGCCGCCTCCACCGCAGGCCGAAGGCAGGAACAAGCCGCTCTCGGCCAAGGTCTGCAGCAACTTGCCGCCGGCCGGCACAACGATCTGGCGCTCGCCGTTGATGTCGATGGTGACGTCGCCGCTGGCCACCAGTTTGGAGCGGGCATAGATGATGAACATGGCCAGTGCAAGCACGATGGCCGTGAACATGCCGATGCCGAGGATGATTTCGGTATTCATATGCGCCCCCTCCTTAGAGCTGCACGCCGGAGAAGGACATGAAGCCCAGCGACATCAGACCGATGGTGATGAAGGTGATGCCCAGACCCTGCAGACCTTCGGGCACGTCGCTGTATTTGAGCTTTTCGCGAATCCCGGCAAGCAGCGCAATCGCCAGCGCCCAAGAGAAACCGGAACCCAGGCCATAGACCACGCTCTCGGAGAAGTTGTAGTCGCGCTCGACCATGAACAGCGAGCCGCCCATGATGGCGCAGTTCACCGTGATCAGCGGCAGGAACACGCCCAGCGCGTTGTAGAGGCTGGGCACATACTTGTCGAGCAGCATTTCCATGATCTGCACGATCGCGGCAATGATGCCGATGAAGGACAGCAGGATCAGGAAGGACAGATCCACGTCCGGCAGGCCGGCCCAGGCCAGCGCGCCGTCGCGCAACAGATAGGTCAGGACCAGGTTGTTGACCGGCATGGTGATGGTCTGCACCACCACCACCGCAATCCCGAGACCGATCGCGGTTTCGACCTTCTTCGAGATGGCAATGAAGGTACACATGCCAAGAAAGAAGGCGAGCGCCATGTTCTCGATGAACACGGCCCGCACGAAGAGGCTGATGAAATGTTCCATATCAGTAGGCCTCCTTGTTGATCACCTGCGGTGCCATCCGGAACGACGGTTGTTCGACCTGCTCCTTCTTCCAGGCCCGTAGCGCCCAGATGAACAGGCCGATCAGGAAGAAAGCAGACGGTGGCAGCAACAGCATGCCGTTGGGCAGATACCAGCCACCGTCCTTGGTCAGCGCGAAAATCTCGATCCCGAACAATTTGCCGGCACCGAACAGTTCGCGCACCACGCCAAGCGCGATCAACACTGCGCTGTAGCCCAGCCCGTTACCGATACCGTCGAGGAATGACAGCCATGGCGGATTTTGCATGGCGAACGCTTCGGCACGGCCCATCACGATGCAGTTGGTGATGATCAGGCCGACGAACACCGATAACTGCTTGGCCAGACTGAAGGCATAGGCTCGCAGGATCTGATCGACCACGATCACCAGCGAGGCGATGATCACCATCTGCACGATCATCCGGATCGAGCTCGGAATCTGGCTGCGAATCATCGAGATGAACAGGTTGGAGAACCCGGTCACCAGCGTCAGCGCAGCCGACATCACCAACGCAGTCTGCAGGTTGGAAGTGACCGCCAGTGCGGAACAGATGCCGAGAATCTGCAGACCAATCGGGTTGTTGTGCAGGATCGGGTTAAACAGGACTTCTTTTACCGTGGGTTGCGACATGATCAGACCCCCTGGGTGCGCAGTTTGGCGAGATAGGGGCCGAAACCCTGCTCGCCGAGCCAGAACTGGAGCAAACGATCGACGCCGTTGCTGGTGAGGGTAGCCCCCGCCAGCGCATCGACCTGATGACCGGCTTCGGGACTGGACGGATCGACCCCACCCTTGACGATGCTGATCACCGGCTTGCCGGTTTCGTCGAACAGGGTCTTGCCCGGCCACAGTGCCTTCCAGTTCGGATTGTCGACCTCGCCGCCGAGGCCTGGCGTTTCGGCGTGCTGATAGAAGCCAAAGCCGACCACGGTATTGAGGTCGCTCTTCATCGCCATGAAGCCGTGCAATGTGGACCACAGGCCATAGCCGCGCACCGGCAGGATCAGCGACTCAAGCTTGCCATCCTGTTCCACCATGTACACGGTGGTGTAGCGCTCGCGGCGCTTGATCAGGGCAATGTCCTCCCTGCCGGGGACCACGTCGGAGAGACTGGGGTCGCGCGAGGACTTGAGCGGATCGAAGGTCACCGGATCGTAGGCATCGGTGTATTCACCGGTCTCCAGATCCACGACTTTCGCACTGATACGGTTGGCGAAAAGGTCCTTGACCTCGCGCGCCGACATCTTCGCCTCACCGAGGCCGGCAATTGCCAGAATACTGCGCTGCTTGTCGAGCAGGCGGTTTTCGATCTGCACCGGCTTGAGCGATACCGCGGCACCGGCGACGAACACCGAACTTACCAGGCTGACCGCCAACGCTACAAACAGGGTGCGGCCGGTCGATTCTTTCTTACTGGACATGGCGTGCCAACCTCCGCTTGATATTGGCCGCGACCACAAAATGGTCGATCAGCGGGGCACACAGGTTGGCGAACAGGATCGCCAGCATCATGCCCTCGGGGAAGGCCGGGTTCACCACCCGGATCAGCACCACCATGATGCCGATCAGCGCGCCGAACACCAGCTTGCCGGTATCGGTCATCGACGCCGACACCGGATCGGTGGCCATGAAGATCATGCCGAAGGCAAAGCCGCCGACCACCATGTGCCAGTACCAGGGCATGGCAAACATCGGGTTGGTGTCCGAACCGATGCCGTTGAACACGAGGCTCATGGAGATCATGCCCAGCATCACCCCGGCCACGATGCGCCACGAGGCGATTTTCATGGTCAGCAGCACCGCGCCACCGATGAAGATCGCCAGCGTGCTGGTTTCGCCGACCGAACCCTGCATGAAGCCGAGAAAGGCATCCATCCAGGTCAATCCGCCAGCGATGATCTGATCCACCCCCCCCGCGGCCGCCTGCGACAGCGCGGTAGCCCCGGTGTAACCATCGACCGCGGTCCACACCCCGTCACCCGACAACTGGGCCGGGTAAGCGAAGAACAGGAAGGCGCGTCCAGTGAGGGCCGGATTGAGGAAGTTCTTGCCGGTACCGCCAAACACTTCCTTGCCGATCACCACGCCGAAGCTGATCCCGAGCGCCACCTGCCACAGCGGAATCGACGGCGGGCAGATCAGCGCAAACAGCACCGAGGTAACGAAGAAGCCCTCATTGACCTCGTGCCGACGGATGGAGGCAAACAACACTTCCCAGAACCCGCCGACGACAAAAGTCACCAGATAGATCGGCAGAAAGTAGGCAGCGCCGTGGATCATGTTGTCCCACATGCTCCCCGGATCGAAGCCTGCGAACAACTGGATCAAGGCAAGACGCCAGTTCTCCTGGGAGGCGAGCAGATCCGGGTTCGCCGCATAGACGGTGTTGGCCTGGTTACCGATGTTCCACATGCCGAAAAACAGCGCAGGGAAGGTGCATAGCCACACCGTGATCATCATGCGCTTGAGGTCGAGACCATCGCGCACGTGAGCGGTGGTGCGGGTGACGCTGGACGGGCGGAACAGACCGGTATCGACCGCTTCGTAGAGCGAGTACCACTTCTCGTACTTGCCACCCTTCTCGAAGTGATGCTCGATGCTGTCGAGATATGAACGCAGACCCATGCTCAGCCCTCCTTTTCAATGCGCGTCAGGTTATCCCGCAGGATGGGGCCGTACTCGTACTTGCCGGCGCACACATAGGAGCACAGCGCGAGGTCTTCCTCGTCCAGCTCCAGCGCACCGAGCTTTTGCGCCG
This sequence comes from Azoarcus sp., assembly GCA_030656215.1. Taxonomy (GTDB): domain Bacteria; phylum Pseudomonadota; class Gammaproteobacteria; order Burkholderiales; family Rhodocyclaceae; genus Parazoarcus. The sequence continues at coordinate 21,673 of JAUSOD010000110.1, read as the reverse complement.
TGTCGGTGTCACTGACGATCAGCGAACGCAACAGCTGGGTCGGCAGGATGTCGAGCGGCATGACCTCTTCGTAGTTGCCGACCGGCACCATCGCCCGCGGGCTTCCATTGGTGGTGGTGGTGAAGTCGAACAGGCGGTGCCCAAACAGTTTGGATGCGTAGATGTTGAGCACCGAATGCTTGTTCACCCCGGCACGCAGATAGTGCAGAAACTCGCGCTCATTGCCCTCCTGCAGGCAGGACACCTGCAGGTGGTAGCGACCGAGATAGGCACAGGCCCCGCGCGAGGTACGCCCGCCGAAGACCGAACCGGAAATCACCCGGACGTTGCGCCCGACCGCGATCTCACCCGCGGTCAGTTCGTCCAGGTTGGCGCCCAGCAGCGTCTGCACCAGGCGGGGTTTGTCAACCATCGGCCCGGCCAGCGCAACGATGCGCTCGGACCACAGGCGCCCGGTGGTAAACAGCTTGCCGACCGCGATCACGTCCTGGTAGTTGAGGTACCACACCGACTTGTGCGCATGGACGGGATCGAGGAAATGGATGTGCGTACCCGGCAGGCCCGCCGGGTGCGGTCCGCCGAAAGTCTCCACAGTGACGTTGGAGAGTCCGGCGCCCGGCAGCTTCGCCGTTTCGGCCTGGCACAGGAACACCCGCGCCACACGGGCGAGCACTCTGAGGCCACGGCTGAAATCCTCGGCATATTCGGCAATGATCACGGCCGGGTCGGCCGCCAGCGGATGGGTGTCGACCGCGGTGACGAAAATCGAGGCGGGCGTCGCGTCTACCGCTGGCACCTTGCTGTATGGCCGGGTGCGAAGCGCGGTCCACAAGCCCGATTGCAGCAAATTTTCGCGCACCTGATCCGGTGCCAGCGTGTCCAGCTCGGCGTCGCTGTAGCAGGCGAAGTCGATGGCTTCGTCCCCTTCCACATCGATCACCACCGATTGCAGCACACGCTGCTCGCCGCGATGGATGGCACCAACCACGCCTGCGGCGGGTGCGGTGAAATGAACGCCAGGAGTCTTCTTGTCGGAAAACAGCACCTGACCCTGCTTGACCCGGTCACCCACCTGCACTGCCATCGTCGGCTTCATGCCGTGATAGTCGAAGCCGATAACGGCCACGCTGCGTACCGGCCGTCCGGCCTCGATACGCTGCGCAGGCGCGCCGGTCACAGGAAGGTCGAGTCCGCGTTTGATTCGTATCATGCGTCTATCGCCCAATCACTCGTGAGAATGGTAGAGGCACTGCGACCCGCAGAACCCGGGTTTTCGGGTTACGGACAGAAACCCCGCGTCTACAAACCCGCGGATTATAAGAGATTGTTACTGACCGATCACTTACGGAGATCCGATATAAGACAGATTTCTTTTATATCAGCATTTGATGAAATTCAAATCGGGCAGCCGCCCTCGATAACTCCCCTATTCCGTAAGGGTTTCATGCAGATCGACCCGGGCGCCCGATTTGACCGGCTTGGTCGCGGCATCGCACTCACTTGAGCGAAAAATGCGCCCACGCAGGGCATTCAGCGCTGCTGCACACCACTCAGACTCGCTCGAACACCCCCGCGGCGCCCATACCGGTGCCAATACACATGCTGATCATGCCGTAGCGCAGGGCGGGGTCGCGCTGCATTGCCGACATCAGTGTTGCGGTGCGGATCGCGCCGGTCGCACCGAGCGGGTGCCCCAGTGCAATCGCACCGCCCAGCGGGTTGATTCTCGCCGGGTCGAGTCCGCGCTGACGGGCCACGGCCAGCGCCTGAGCGGCAAAGGCTTCGTTGAGCTCGATCCAGCCCAGCGCATCCTGCGCCACCCCGGCCAGCTTGAGCGCGCGCGGGATGGCCTCGATCGGACCGATGCCCATCACCTGGGGCGGCACCCCGGCTACCGCGAAGCTGCAGAAGCGGGCGATCGGGTTGGCGCCGTACCGCTTGAGCGCCGCCTCGCTCATCAGCACCACCGCGCCGGCGCCATCGGACATCTGCGAGCTGTTGCCGGCGGTTACCGAGCCACGCGCGGCGAATACCGGCTTCAGCTTTGCCAGCCCCTCGGGCGAGGCGTCGGGACGCGGACCTTCATCATGGTCGACGATGCGCTCGGTGATGCGCACCGTGCCGCCTTCGCCGGGCACATGGGATCGCACCGTATAGGGCGCGATCTCGGCGGCGAAGTGACCCGCGGCGATTGCGGCGCAGGCACGGCGGTGGGATTCGACCGCGAATGCGTCCTGATCTTCGCGACTCACCTTCCATTGGGTCGCCACCTTTTCGGCGGTGAGCCCCATGCCATAGGCGATGCCGATGTTTTCGGCCTTGTCGAAAATCGCCGGATTGAGGCTGACCTTGTTACCCATGATCTGCGGCATCGCGCTCATGCTTTCGGTCCCGGCCGCGATCATCACGTCGGCTTCGCCAAGACGGATGCGGTTGGCGGCATCGGCCACCGCCTGCAGACCGGAAGCGCAAAACCGGTTGATGGTGATGCCGGGCACGCTGTCGGGCAAGCCGGCCAGCAGCAGTCCGATACGCGCCACATTCATGCCCTGCTCTGCTTCGGGCATTGCACAGCCGGTGATCACGTCACCGATTTCCTTCGGATCGAGACCGGGCACCCGCCCAACCGCCTCGCGCAGCACCCTGGCAAGCATGTCGTCGGGGCGCACATGGCGGAACGCACCGTTACGCCGGGCCACCGGGGTACGCACAGCGGCGACGATGTAGGCGTCCTGAATCTGTTTGCTCATTTTGCTTGTCTCCACAATCTTGTTCATCGTTTACCGGGGTTAAACGGCGCATGCTCAGTGTTCGTGCCAAGTTCCCGCGCCGGGGCAGGCATTTGTTCTGCGGCCTGCGGAACTCGCCCTTCGGGCTCAGACAGTCCTCACCCGCGCCACAAACGCCTACCCCGACACGGCGGCCAGTGCCTGGTCAGCGTGAGAAAAAACAGCGCTCATTTGCAGGCCATTGCCAATTACATCCACACCGGCACACCATGTTCTTCAGCCCATACACCATCCGCCCCCAAAAGCCGTGCTTTTTCCGCAGACCAGCCCCGATTTCCATCGCAGTGGTGTGTCGGGTGTTTGCGCAGCGGGCGAGGACTGTCTGAGCCCGCAGGGCGAGTTCCGCAGCCCGCGGAGAAAACGCCCGGCACACCGCGCCGCGCCCCCAACCCGTTCCGCGCCTTAAAACAATCACAAGCCTGCCCCCACAATCAATTCCGCAGCGGCTTCCCTGTTTCCAGCATGTGCGCAATGCGCTGCTGGGTCTTCTCTGTCTTCAACAGTTCGACAAACTGCGCCCGCTCCACATCGAGGATCCACTGTTCGCTGACCCGCGCATTGGTATCCACCTCTCCTCCGCACAGCGCCGTTGCTGCCGCTTTGCCCACCTTGTAGTCATGCGCGGAGATGAAGCCACCTTCAGCCATATTCACCAGCATCAACTCGCAGGTAGCGATGGCGTTACGCCCCGCCACCGTCACCGCCTGGCTCGGCAGTGATGGCCGCCAGGCGGACTCCGCCATCGCCCGGGCGCGACGGATCGCGGCGTAGAGAATCTCGTGAGCGTGGAACAGAACATCGTCAGACGCCTTGCCGAAACCGAGTTGCACCGCCTCGATCCCGCTCTTGGCCAAGGTCGCCATCGCAATGGTCTGGAACGCATTCTGGATGTAGGGAAACACGTCGCCACCGGCTGCCCGCTGCGCCATCGCGTGCGCCTGCAGCGCGAACTCCTTGCTTCCGCCGCCGGCCGGGATCAGGCCCACCCCGACCTCCACCAGCCCGACATAACTCTCCAGCGCGAATACCCGGTGCGCGGCATGCATCGCAAACTCGCAACCGCCCCCCAGCGCCATGCCCTGCACCGCGGCCACCACTGGCACCTGCGCATGCTTGATCGCCATCGAGGTACGCTGAAACTTGTCCACCATGCGCTCAAGCATGTCGAACTGCCCTGCGCGGCAGGCCTCGCCGACCTGCTGCAAATTGGCACCCACAGCAAACGGCGCCTCGTTCCACAGCACCAGTCCGTCGAGATCACCCTCGGCGCGCGCGATCGCCTCGAGCATGCCCTCCATGACCTCGTCGCCGATCGCGTGCATCTTGGAGGTGATCGACACGATACCGATGCGTGCATCCTGATCCGGTCGTCGCCACAAACGCACCCCGGCGTTCTCCCAAAGGGTTTCGCCGCGCTCTGCGCGGGCCTCGCCCAGCACCCGGTCGGGATAGAGCTGGCGGCCATACACCGGCAGCGTGGAGCGCGGCTTCAGCCCGCCCTCGGCAGCGCTGAAGGAACCCGCCGGCTCATGCACGCCGTCACGCTCGAACACCCAGCCCGGCAGCGGCACCGTCGCCATCGCGTGGCCGTGCTCGATGTCTTCCTGCACCATCGCCGCAATCTCGCTCCAGCCCGCGGCCTGCCAGGTTTCGAACGGCCCCTGCGCCCAACCGAAGCCCCAGCGCATGGCCAGATCCACGTCACGCGCGTTGTCGGCGATTGCGCCCAGATGCACCGCGCAGTAATGGAACACGTCGCGGAAGATCGACCACAAAAACTGCGCCTGAGGATGCGGATGCGCCGCCAGCTGGGCGAACTTCTCCACCGGGTCCTTCAGCTTGAGCATGTCCTCCACATCGGGGAAGATCTCCCCGCCGCTTTCGCGGTAATCCTGATGTGCCAGGTTCAGCACCAGAATCCTCTTGCCCTCCTTGCGATAAATCCCGGCACGCGTCTTCTGCCCCAGCGCGCCCTTGGCGATCAGACCCCGTAGCCAGTCCGGGGACTGAAAATGTGCATGCCAGGGGTCGTCCGGCAGCGTGGCCTGCATGGTGTCGACCACGTGTGCCAGGGTGTCGAGGCCGACCACGTCAGCAGTGCGGAAGGTCGCACTCTTGGGCCGGCCGATCAACGGACCGGTGAGCAGATCGACCTCGTCGAAGCTCAGGCCGAGGCGCGCGGTGTGGTGCATCACCGCGAGGATAGAGAACACGCCAACCCGGTTGGCGACGAAGTTGGGCGTGTCCTTGGCGCGCACGATGCTCTTGCCCAGCCGGGTGGTGAGCCAGGCTTCTAGCGCGTCGAGCATGGCCGGATCGGTATCGGCCGTCGGGATCAGTTCCACCAGAGTCATATAGCGCGGCGGATTGAAAAAATGAATGCCGCAAAATCGGCTGCGCAGCGCGACCGGCATTCCTTCGGCGAGCGCATGGATCGGCAGGCCGGACGTGTTGGAGGCGAACACCGCGCCGGGTTTCAGGTGGGGCGCGACCTTCGCGTACAGGTCGAGCTTCCACTCCATTTTCTCGGCAATGGCTTCGATCACCAGATCGCATTCGCCGAGGCGGGCAAGATCGCTGCCGTAGTTGGCGGCTTCGACGTACGAGACACGATCCCTGGCCGCAAACGGCGCCGGGTCGAGCTTCTTCAGGCTAGCCAGCGCCTTGTTGACGATGCCGTTCGGTTCGCCTTCCCGGGCCGGCAGATCGAACAGGATCACCGACACGTCGGCATTGGCGCAATGGGCGGCGATCTGGGCGCCCATCACGCCGGCACCGAGCACGGCGACCTTGCGGATAATGAAATTGCTCACACCGTTCTCCTTTTGTTGATGCGCGGGCCCGGTTGAACCAGGCCTCTCTTTGCCCATTGCCCACTCGCAAGTGTGGCGACGCCGCGAGCGGGCCGATTGTCAGAACGCAACCGAGTACTGGGCGCCCAGGATCCACACGCTGGAGTCGTACTCACCGGTCACCCGGCCTCGGCCAGACGCAGACTGGTCGTTGTCGATTTTAGTCCTCGGGACGTACAGATAAGCCGCGCCCAAGTCCATGGTAGAACTCCCGGAGACTTTCCACTGGCCACCGACCGTAAACCAGGTGCGATCGTTGTCCGGCAGCGCCACCAGCCGACGCTCCTTGTCCTTGACCGGCGTCTGATCGTAGGCAAGGCCGAATTTCAGTTTCCAGGCATCGTTGAGCTGATAGTTGGTACCGAGTGCGACCCGCCAAGTGTCCCGGAACTCCGCGTCGAGGGTCTGGACGGTAACGCCAGTCAGCGGCCCGGAGCTGCGAACGATGTCAACTTCCTTGATCTTGCTCCAGCCGGTCCACGAGATATCACCCAGCAATTCCCACCGCTTGTCGAGCTTGTGAACGGCACTCAGGATCAGCGTATCCGGCAACTCCACATTGGCCTCGGCCTTACCGGTGGTCAGCGCCGCACCGGCCCCGGCGGCAGGCCCCTTCACCTTGAGATCGCCTTTGAGATCATGCTCGATCGAAGAGCGATAGGAGAGCCCCACCCGCGTGGCATCCGATATCCTGAACAGGGCACCGACGTTCCAGCCCCAGGCATCGGAGTCAGCATCGAGTATGGCGTGCGTCATCGCCAACGGCGCCGATACCACCGCCGCCGCACGCTCATATTCGACCTCCATTCGCTGCCAACTCAGGCCGGCACCAATCGAAACCACGTCATTGACCCGCCACGCGATCGACGGATTGATGTTGTAGGTCTTGATCTCGAACTTGATTGACTGCGCAGCCCCCACCCAGTCGTCGTCATACTCGGTGATCAGCCCGAAGGGTGCGCCCAGGCCGACGCCGACATACAGATCCTTGTTCAGGGCCCACGACAGGTAGCCATTGGGGATGAACGCCCAGCCACCCGCATCGCTGGTGCTGCCACTGAGCGCACCCGTCTGAGAACCCTTGTCCTTGTACTTGAAACTCGGACGCACCGCCGACATGCCCACCGAGACCTCCCGCGCCTGGAGCCGGGTCATGCCCGCAGGGTTGAAGAAAATCGTGCTGGCGTTATCCGCCACCGCCGCTGAGCCGGCGTAGGCATTGCCGATACCACTGGCATTTTGTTCGAGCAACTGAAACCCTGCCGCGGACGCCACGCCCGTCCCGAGGGACAACATCGCCACGGGCAGCGTCCGTGCAATCGTTCTTATCGTCATGTGCATCGTCTCCTCCTGTCATTGAATACCGGCCCCGAACTGCGCGGAGACCGTCCAGCCTTCGGGCCAGCATCATCACGCCGCCGACGGCAGACTCCTGGCGGGGCGCACTGCCTATCCCCTCACTCGGCCGGAATTGGCCGCTTCCTGCCCTTGTCGTCCAGCGCCACGTAGGTCAGCCGGGCTTCGGTCACTTTCACCACCACCGGGTTTTCCGGGTCGCGTTCCGCATAGACCTCGACATCGACGGTGACCGACGTACGACCCAGCGACACGACCTCGGCGTAGAAACTCACCAGATCGCCCACCGAGACCGGCTGTTTGAACACGAAGGAATTCACCGCCACCGTCGCCACCCGCGACTTGGCGCGGCGCCGGGCGGGGATCGCGCCGGCGATGTCCACCATCGCCATGATCCAGCCACCGAACACGTCACCGGCAGGGTTAAGGTCCGCGGGCATCGGCATCATCCGCAACGCGGGCTGACGACCATCGGGCAGTACGGTAAAAACATCTGAGTTTGAAGTCATGAGTTGATCCAATTGAATCTATTGAACGGAGGCCAGCGCACGATCGGCAAAGGCAGAACCCCTGCCAATGGGGGGATTCCCCATGTGTTGCTGGTACTGCAGCGGTCCGCCCGTCCACGGCGCGAACCCGGTACCGAATATCACCCCGGCATCGGCAAGATCGGCGTCCGCCACCACGCCCTCGCCGACACAGCGCCGGGCAGCGCCAAGCAGCGGCGCCAGTATGCGTGCGGCAAGCTCCTGCTCCGCCACGGTATCGCTGGTGCGGGGTGCTTGGGAGTGGGGTGCCTTCGTGCGCTGCACCTTGCCCTCGACCCAGCGGTAGTAGCCCTGTCCGGTTTTCTTGCCCAGCTTGCCGGCGGTCACCAGTGCGAGCAGGCGTGGCGGCGCTTGCTCACCCGTACCGGCCAGCGTCGTGCCCGCGGCAAGGGCGATATCGAGGCCGACGGTGTCGACCAGTTCCACCGGCCCGATCGGCATGCCGAAAGAGACCAGGGCCGCATCCACGGTTTCCGCCGCAATGCCTTCCTCCACACAGCGCAGCGCCTCGAGCATGTAAGGGCCGAGCACCGCGTTCACCAGAAAGCCTGGGGCGCTCTTTACCGGTAGCGGCAGCTTGTCGATATGGCGGACAAAGGCCGCGGCGCGGTGCAGCGCCCCGGCTGCGGATGCCACGCCCTGCACCACCTCGACCAGTGGCATCATTGCCACCGGATTGAAGAAGTGGATCCCGACCAGGCGGGCCGGGTTGTGCAGCGCGGTTGCGATGTCCTCCAGCCTCAGGCTGGAGGTATTGGTCGCGAGCACGGCATCCGGCCGGGCACGGCGCTCCAGATCAGCGAACAAGGCGCGCTTGGCATCGAGGTTCTCGAAGATGGCCTCGATGATCACATCGGCCCGCGCCACGCCATGCCCCTCGGGATCGGGGATCAGGCGATCGAGCGCAAAGCGCACCTGCCGGCGGTCGCCCTTGAGCCGGCGCTCGAACAGTTTTGCCGCACGCGCGATGGCCGGCGCAATGCGCTCCACACTCTGGTCCTGCAGGGTCACAGTCAGCCCGCGCAGCGCGCAAACCGCGGCAATGTCACCGCCCATCACGCCGGCGCCAACCACATGAACATGGCGCGGCACAAAATCTTCCGCCTTGCCGAAGCTCTTGAGGCGCTCCTGCAACTGATACACGCGCAGCAGGTTCTTGGTGGTCGGCGAAGCGACGATGGCCTCGAGCGACGACGGGTGCCCGGCCGGCACCGCCAGCGCGTCGCCGCCGAAATTTGCCCAGATGTCGATGATGGCGTACGGCGCCGGGTAGTGTTCGCGCCGCGCACGTTCCGCCACCTGCTTGCGGGCCTTGGCCGCGACCACCGGGCGCAACGGCCCGTTCATCAGCCTGGCCATCCATGGCAGGGCGGCGTTGGTGGCGCCGGATCGCACCCGCATGCGGGCCGCATTCTCCATGACCCGCGGCGGCACGCAGTCGTCGACCAGCCCGATCCGTTTCGCCTTCTTCGCATCGACCGATTTGCCACTCAACATCAGGTCCAGCGCCAGCGCCGGGCCAACCCGTTGTGGCAGGCGCTTCATGCCGCCCCAGCCGGGCACGATGCCAAGCATGACCTCGGGCAATGCGAGCTTGGTGCCCGGCTCGTCGACCACGATGCGGTAACGGCAGGCCAGCGCCAGCTCCAGCCCACCGCCGAGGCAATGCCCGCGGATCAGCGCCAGCGTCGGGTAGCGCACTGCGGCGAGGCGCTCGAACAGATCCCATCCGCGCTTCACCAGTTGCCTTGCGGCCGCAGCGGAGTCGAGTTGCGAAAACTCATCGATGTCAGCCCCGGCGATGAAACCCGCGGCCTTGGCCGACGCAATCACCAGCCCGGCCGGCGCTTGCGCATCGAGCACATCGAGCACCGCGCCAAGCTCCTGCATGACCTCGGCCGACAGGGTGTTGGTCGAACTGTCGGCCTTGTCGAAATCCAGCCAGGCAAGGCCATCGACATCGCGCCGCAGCGTCCAGTGCCGGTACGAAACCTGCTCCACTCCACTCATTGCAGCGACTCCACCAGCATGGCCCCGCCCTGCCCGCCGCCAATGCAGATGCTCGCGACGCCGCGCCGTCCACCCGTGCGGCGCAGCACCTGCAGCAGATGCAGCACGATGCGCACACCGCTCGCCCCCACCGGATGGCCGAGCGCCACCGCGCCGCCATCGACATTGAATCGGTCGGCCGTCGGCGCGCCGGGGGCCTGCTCGAGGCCGAAATGGGTGCGAACGTAATCGTCATCGCCAAAGGCGCGCTGGCACGCGATCACCTGCGCGGCAAAGGCCTCGTTGAGCTCCCACGCATCGAGTTCGGCGGGGGTGAGGCCGTGGCGCTGCAGCATCGGCAGCGCGGCATGCACCGGGCCTAGGCCCATCTGCTCGGGCGCCAGCCCGGCCCACTCGCTATCCACGATACGCCCGAGCGGGGTCAGACCAAAGCGTTCGACCGAATCGGCCGAGGCCAGCACCAACCACGCCGCGCCGTCGGTGATCTGCGAGCTGTTGCCGGCGGTGACGCGGCCGTAGGGCTTGTCGAAAAAGGGCTTCAGTTTGGCCAGCGCGGCCATCGAAGCATCACGGCGCAGGCCGTCGTCGTCCTCGTATACGGTGCCGTCGCGGTCGATCAGGGGCACGATCTCGGCGTCGAAATGACCGGCGTCCTGCGCCGCGGCGACGCGGCGGTGGCTCTCCACCGCATATGCGTCCATCTCCTCGCGGCTGATGCCAAACTTCCACGCCAGGTTTTCTGCGGTTTGCCCCATCAGCTGGCCGACGATGGGGTCGGTCAGTCCCTTCATGATTCCGATCACCGGCGCCAGGTGGCCGATGCGGAAGCGGCGCAGCGCGGCGAAGCGCTCGCCCGTCGTTTTTGCCGCGTACCAGCCCGACAGCCAACGCACCATCGCTTCGGAGAACAAGAGCGGCGCACGCGACAGCGCATCGACGCCACCCGCCAGCACCAGTTGCGAACGCCCGCCGCGGATGTTGACCAAGGCCGAGTCGAGCGCCTGCATGCCGCTGGCGCAGTTGCGCATCACCGTCCATGCCGGCACCCGGGGCCCGCAGCCCATGCGCAGCGCCACCACACGGCCGATGTTGACCTCGTCGGGCGAGGGGCTGGCGCAGCCGAGGATGACCTCGTCGAGCTGATCCGGCGCGAAACCTTGCCGTGCAAGCAGCGCCGTACCGGCTGCGGTGGCGAGATCGGCCGCGGCGAACGGACCGGGGGCATTGCGCGCCTTGAGGAAAGGCGTGCGTGCGCCATCGATGATGAACACGTCTCGACTCATGCCACCGCCTTAAGCCTGGTCGTCGCGCTCGACGCGGACTTCAAACCGAAATCGAACGGAAAATCGTCCACCCGGATCACCTTGTCGCGCAGTTCGCCGCGCCGCTGCAGTACCACGAACTCCTCGGCGGTGATGATGCCTGCCTCGCGCGCCCGCACCCACAGTGCATCCACCCCGCCGCCGACCAGCAGACCGGGCTTGAAGCGACCGTCGCGCTGCGCCTTCTTGACCTTGGCCTCGATCGGCTCGGCCTCGACCGTCGCCAGCAGCGCGGCCTCGAGCGCACCCAGCGGCTCGTCGAGTTCGGTCGGCAGATAGACATCCGCGGTGAGCCGGTCGCGGGTGGCCGAGGGCTCGATCAGCGCCCTTGCCACCTCGTGTCCAAGCTGGTCGGACGGCACGACATAGGGCCGACCGAGCGGGAACACCACCAGACGGCGCAAAATCATCGCAAAGAAGCGGTTGGGGAAGTTCGCGATCACGCCCTCGAAGGCGTTCTGGGCGCGGAACATGCAATCCCAGATCGCCCAGTGCATCAGCGGCGCATCGCCCTGCTGCCTGCCCTCGGACTCGTAGCGCTTGAGGGTTGCGGTGGCAAGATACATCAGCGACAGGATGTCGCCCAGCCGCGCGGACAGCTTCTCCTTGCGCTTGAGCGCCCCGCCCATCGACCCCATCGAGATGTCGGAGATGAAGGCAAACGCGGCCGAGAAGCGGGTGAGCTGCTGGTAATAGCGCCGGGTCTCGGGCGCCACATCGCTCGGCACGCCGACGAAGTGCGAGCCGGTGAGGCCCATCACCATCGCCCGCACCCCGCTCGACACCGAGTAGCCGATATGGCCCCAGAACGCGCGGTCGAAGGCTTTCAGGTCGCCCTGCTGCGCCGCGTGCATCTCGTCGAGCACATAGGGATGGCAGCGGATCGCGCCCTGGCCGAACAGGATCAGGCTGCGGGTCAGGATGTTGGCCCCTTCCACCGTGATCCCGACCGGGATCTGCTGGTAGGCGCGGCCGAGGAAGTTCTGCGGGCCGAGGCAGATACCCTTGCCGCCGATCACGTCCATGCCGTCATTGACGGTCTGGCGCGCGCGCTCGGTGACGTGGTACTTGACGATCGCCGACACCACCGAGGGCTTCTCGCCGAGGTCGATCGCCCCCGCGGTCATGATCCGCGCCGCATCGCACAGATAGGTATTGGCGCCGATCCGGGTCAGCGCCTCCTCGACCCCCTCGAAGCGGCCGATCGCGGTCTTGAACTGGTAGCGCACCCGGGCATAGGCCCCGACCGCGCGCGCGGTGAGCTTCTGCATGCCGGTATTGGAGCCCGGCAGTGAAATACTGCGGCCGGCCGCGAGACATTCCATCAGCATGCGCCAGCCCTGACCGGCCATCTTCGGCCCGCCGATGATGAAGTCCAGCGGCATGAACACGTCTTTGCCGCGGATCGGCCCGTTCATCCACACCGCGTTGAGCGGGAAGTGGCGGCGACCGATCTCCACCCCGGGGTGATCATGCGGCACCAGCGCGCAGGTGATGCCGAGATCGGCCTCCTGGCCGAGCAGATGATCCGGGTCGTACAGGCGGAAGGCCAGGCCGAACACGGTGCACACCGGCGCCAGGGTGATGTAGCGCTTGTCGAACGAGACGCGCATGCCGAGTACTTCCTCGCCCTGCCACTGGCCCTTGCACACCACCCCCGCATCGGGGATGGACGCCGCATCGGAACCCGCCCACGGACTGGTCAGGGCGAAGGCCGGGATCTCCTGGCCTGCGGCCAGGCGCGGCAGGTAGTGCTGCTTCTGCTCCGGCGTGCCGTAATGCAGCAGCAGCTCGGCCGGCCCCAGCGAGTTCGGCACCATCACTGTCACCGCCGGCGCCGACGAGCGCGTCGACAGCTTGGTGATCACCTGCGAATGCGCGAACGCGGAGTAGCCCTTGCCACCGTATTCCTTCGGAATGATCATGCCGAGGAAGCCCTTGTCCTTGATGAACTGCCACACCGACTGCGGCATGTCCTGCAGGCCGGTGGTCTCCCAGTCCTTCACCAGGCGGCACAGCTCGCTGGTTTCATTATCGAGAAAGGCCTGCTCCTCGGCGCTGAGCTTCGGCCACGGATAGGCGGCCAGCCGCGTCCAGTCGGGCCGCCCGGCAAACAGCTCGCCCTCCCACCACACCGTGCCGGCCTCGAGCGCATCGCGTTCGGTCTGCGACATCGACGGCAGCGCACGGCGAAAAGCGGTGAAGATGGGCGCCGAGATCAATGCGCGGCGCAGCGGCACGATCAGAAACACCCCGAATGCCACCGCCAACCCGGCCAACGCGACCAGCGTCGTACCGATCGACCATCCTTCAGCGGAAGCAAGCGCCGCAAGCCAGACCCCACTTGCCCCGAACCAGGCAAAAAGTGGCGCTCGCCCGTAGGCGAGCGCGCCTGCCAAGGGAGGGAGGAAAACCAGAAACCACCAGATCATTGCTGTCTCCTATTGCCGGGGCCGCGATCTCGATGCCGCGATCCACCGTGTTCATTGCCTGCCTTCAGGCCGCCTCGCGATCGCCACCCTGCACTGCGCCCTGCGCAAACTCGGCCAGTGGCGCACGCAAGCCCCCCAGCAGGAAGGACATCAGGCGCGGCATCAGCCTTTGCGGATCGGCATCGTCGAAGCTGCCGGCAAACAGTTGCAGACTGTCGGTCCCCGCAATCGCGTAGGACATCGCACCCATCATGAAATGGAAACGCCACAGTATTTCTTCGCGAGGCACGTCGGGAAGCGCGCTGTACAGCGCACCCAGGAAGCGTTCAAGGACCTCGGCGTACTCTTCCGCCATGAACTTGCGCACAAAGGCGTTGGGCTCGGTGTAGGTGCGCCCGAGCAGGCGCATGAAGGTATGGCCGCCGTGCTCGGTGTCGGCGGCAAGTTCCAGTGCCGTGCCGAAGAACGCCTCGACGATACGGCTGGGTTTTAGCGGCTCGCCTTTCGCTTCGGCCTGCAGGCGATCGAGCGCGGCCAGACGCTGACGATTGAGCTCGGTCAGGCGGCGTCCGAACACCTCCTGGATCAAGGCGTCCTTGGTTCCGAAGTGATAGTTAACCGCAGCAATATTGGCACCCGCGCTGCTGGTAATCATGCGCATCGAGGTGGCTTCGAAACCATGCTCGACGAACAGTCCTTCTGCCGCATCGAGAATGCGGTCGCGTGTTTCGGGAGCAGGTGATCGACTGGGGCCTGGAGTCATCTGAAACGCTCAATTCAAACGTGTGTTTGAATCATACGTTTCATTGATCGCAAGTCAAGTTTTTTTGATAGCTCAAGAGAAGCTATCGAAGCACAGGATTGCAGGGCATCCTCAAGCACGTCCGCAGGACAAGATGCCCGTAAGGCTGGCACCTCCTACGAAGCCTCCTGCCCATCATGGAAAGACCTGCTGAAGAACACCCCGAGCATCGCGGTGACCACGCCCTGCAAGAGCAAGAGCCATGGACGGGCTTCGGCGAGCATCGACCACGCATCCTTCTCCAGAACCAGGGCATAGCCCAGCCCCGGCGCAAAGATGGTCATCACGAGGGCCATGATGTATGCGCTACAACAAAACTGGGCAATTCTGAGCAGTACTTTGTCCACCAGGCGCCTGTCGGAGCGCATGCCGGCATTGGCCACCAGCGCACCGACGATGAGTGTGGATATGGGCCATACCAGCGTCCCGTACCACTCCATCACCTCGCGCTGATGCCCTTCATAGACATTCGAGAAAAGCGTCTGCGCCATCAGCACGAAAAAGACAAAGAATGCCGGGAGGAACCACAGCACCGCGAGCCCGTACTGGGCACGCCTGAGTGGCACTGTCTCAATCCGGTCGTCCGTCATCGCTCACCTCCGGTCCGGCTCAGCGCCAATGGCGAACTTGATGAATCTGCGCCTGCGAGCCTTGAAAGCCCGGTCCACAAGCCGGCCTTGTCGAGGTGCGCCTCGCAGGTCAGCAGGCCGGGAGCCCGTACCATCACCTTGTTCCGGCGGGTGGCTTCAAATTCGTAAACAAGCACGCTCATCCGGTGCCTGGCCGTGATCGGCTGTTGAGCCGTGTCGGATGCGAGCCCGGCGCTTCCCCGCAAAAACCAGACCTGTGCGTCGGCGTAAAGCGGCTCGACTGCCGTGGGCGCGTGATCTTCCGTACTGACGACAAAGACGAAAAGACGATAGTTGCCAGAGGTTGCCCCTACCATTCCCCTGAGTACTTTGAGGAAGAACGACTCCTCCAGGCTCGGTGCGCCGACATTCCAGCGCTCTGCTCCCCGCTTGGGGGTTCCGTCGCGCTCGATCTGTTCCAGCCGCGTCACGAGCACAAACCCGTCAGGGACACGGTAAAAGCTTCGCTCGGCATAGCCGGCCCCGGTCATCGCCGCCTGCACCTGGGTTGCGATATCGCCCACCTTGAGACCACGACCTTGAGCCCAGGCACCCGTATCCCGGGGCAAAGCCATTCTCGCCGACGGCGCCGGCAACGGCCAGGTCAGTCCGGGCACGTCTTGAGTCCATCGTGCAATCTCCGATGCAGCCTCTGCCACACCGCCTGCCACAGCGCCCTGTTTCGCACCGTAAATACCGGACACAATGCCAAACAGCGCACCAAGCCCGGCGCCGGACACCGTCCCTGCTCCGCCAATGGGCAGCATTGCCTTCCCCTGGTCTGCGGCTCCCTCGGCGATGAACACCAGCCCCTGCTTGGTGCTCATCGCCCCTACAAGCTTTGCCGGCTTCGACTCATCGGCTGCCACCCGGTCCGGCGTGGTCGAACACGCCGTCAGGACGGTGACTGCAGCCAATGCCGCCAGCGAACAGGCTTGCGCCCCGAGAACACCCCTGAACATCGCGCCCTCCTTCCTGCAGCACATGACGTCTGGTCGTCTGTCGATCACTCATTATAGTGAGCGGATATCCGAATTCAGTGCGGCCGGCCATCCCTGCCGGTGCCGTGATATAAGGTCCCCGACTGCCCTTCGTTACGGATTGAACAACATCATGAAGAAGACTTTTCTCGCGCTACTGGCCGGTGTCGCGGTAAGCACTCAAGTCACGGCGACGGCGCCGGAAGTGGAAATACTGCCTTCGGGCGTGCGCGTCGAACACCTGGAGCGCGGCGAAGGTGTGCGGCCAAGCGCGTCCAGCACCGTTCTCGTTCACTATCACGGCACATTGGAGAACGGAAAGGTCTTCGACAGCTCGATCCAGCGCAAGGAGCCCATCTCCTTTCCGCTCAGCGGCGTGATTCGCTGCTGGACCGAGGGCGTGCAGCGCATCCGCGTTGGCGGCAAGGCGAATCTGACCTGCCCTTCGCGCACCGCGTATGGCGAGGCCGGTGCGGGTGGCACCATCCCGCCAAACGCGACGCTCAAGTTCGAGGTTCATCTTCTTGAGGTGCAGTAAGCACCTGGTGAGCACGCAGTAAGCGCGCAGAGAGTGCAACAACCTGGCTCTCGCACCAAGGTCGCCATCTCCTGCACTCGCCCCTGCCGGATCGCCTCCTGGTGCGCCTACTGGCCCAGCCACACCACCATTCTCGCCCCGCCCGCCTTCGCCCGTTCGATACGCAGCTCGCCGCGATAGGCGAGCGCGATGTCGTGCACGACCGCCAGCCCGATGCCATGGCCCGCCACCCGCTCGTCGCCGCGCTCGCCCCGCAGCCTCAGGCGCGCCGGCTCGGCGATCCCGGGGCCGTCGTCCTCGACCACCAGGTAGAGCCCGCCATCGCCGCGCCAGGCATGGACCTCGACTCGGCCTGCAGCCCACTTGCAGGCATTGTCGATCAGGTTGCCGAGCAACTCCATCGCATCGCCCTCGTCGATTCGGGCGCTCAATCCGGGCGCGATGTCATGGCCAAGCGCAAGCCGACGGTCGGCATGGACCTTGGTCATCGACGCAAACATCCGGTCGACCACCGGCGCCAGCGCGATCGGCGGCGCATGCAGGCTCGCCCCCGCGGTCACCGCACGCTGCAATTGATACTGCACGATCTCGTCCATGCGTCGGGTCTGCTCGCGCACCTGCTCGGGCAGTCCGGCATCGGCAGGTGCGCCGCGCAGTACCGCAAGCGGCGTCTTGAGGCTATGGGCCAGGTCGGCAAGCGCGGCGCGATGGCGCTCCAGCAGCGCCCGCTCGTGCCGCAGCAGGCGATCGAGACTGGATACCAGCGGTGCCAGCTCGCGCGGCTGGGGGCCAGAGAGCTCGACCTCCTCGCCCGCCTCCATCGCAGCCAGCCGACGCGCCAGGGTGCGAAGCGGCCGCAGCCCCCAGCGCTGCACCGCCACCAGCGCGACCAGCAGCAACGCCGCCATCAGCGCCAGGGCCGACCACAGGCTGCGCCGGTAGGCACCAACCTCGGCACCCGTCGACGCCAGTGGTGCGGCGATCTCCAGCGTGAGCGCGACCGGCATGTCCCCGATCGCCCAGCGCACACCCTGGGCCTGGGTGCGGTAGCTCACTCCGTCACCAACCGCCACCGCGCTGCGCCGCATGCCCGGCGCGAGGTCGGCGCCGAACGGCAGTTCGTGCCCCAGGGTAGAGTCCGACACCCAGCGATCGCCCCCGTCGGCACGCCGGATCTGCGCGTACAGGCCCGATCCGGGGGTGGCAAGACGCGGCTCGGGCAAGGGCGCCGGCAAGCGTATTCGACCCTCGGCATCAAGCTCCATGCTTCCCATCAGCAGATAGAGCAGGGCCTCGAGACGCTCGCCCTGGGCGGCGTCGGCACTGTCGCGGAAGGCGCGATCGAGCGCGGCCCCGGTCAGCACCACGAAACCAAGCAGTACCGCCACCGACACTACCAGCAGGCGCGCACGCAGCGACCAGGGCGTGTTCACGGCCGACACGGCTGGCTCACGGCAAGCGTGGCGCAAAGCGATAGCCGCGTCCGCGCAAGGTCTCGATCGGCGCCCACTGCCCGGCCGGGTCGAGCTTGCGCCGCAGGCGCCCGATCAATACCTCGAGCACATTGCTGTCGCGCTCTTCGTCCTGCGGATACAGGTAGTCGCCGAGCTCCTGCTTGGACACCACGCGATCGCGCTTGCGCACCAGATAGTCGAGCACGCGGAACTCGAAGGCGGTGAGTTCCACCGCACGCTCCTCGCACCGCACCTGCAGGGCATCGAGGTCGATGCTGTACGGCCCCACCGTCACCACCGTACTGGCGGCACCCGCTGTCCGTCGCCACAGTGCCCGCACCCGGGCGATCAGTTCTGGCATCTCGAAGGGCTTGACCAGATAGTCGTCGGCACCACTCTCCAGGCCCTCGACCTTTTCCTGCCAGCGTCCACGCGCGGTCAGGATCAGTATCGGCAGGCGCGAGCCGTGCGCGCGCAGGCTGCGGATCAGATCCAGCCCCGGCAAGCCGGGCAGGCCGAGATCGATCACCGCGACATCGAAGGGATACTCCTGCGCAAGATACAAACCCTCGCGCCCGTCCGCCGCCTCGCTCACGCTGGCGCCCACCTCGGCCAGTGCCACGACCACGCTACGGCGAAGCGACGTCTCGTCCTCGACCACGAGTACCCGCATCAGCGCCGACCTCCACCACTTGATCCGGCCCCGGTCCCGCTTCCTGCCTCGACCACCACTACCCGTACCTCGCCCGACGGGGTCAGCACCCGCACCCGGAACACCGGCCGGCCGTCGCGTTCGCCGCGTTCGACGGCAAGCACCCGCCCACCGGTGCTCTTCTGCACCTGCGCCGCCGCCTGATCGCGATCGAGCGCCCACACCGAGGGGGCGACGAGGGCCACACTCAATGCGAGGGCGAAACGGAGCAGACGTGCAGACATGGCGAACCTCAAGAATCCAGGAGAAAACCGGGGACGGACACCGCCGCAAACCGAATCAATAACGGCCACGCCCCGGCCGGCCAGCCACCTCCACCTGGACCCGGCGACCCGGATCACGGTCCATCAGGCGGGTATGGCGGCGCCCATTGTACTCATAGGTCACCCGATAGCCGGTCACGCGGCGCTCACGCTCGTACACCGTATGGCAACGCTCCACCGGACGTGAATAGCCGACATGCTGGACCGAGCCCTGACGTCCGCTGTTGTCGATGCGATCGCCCACAATCGCGCCCACCACGGCCCCGATAGCAGTCGCGCCCAAACGACCGTCGCCGACCTGATTGCCGATCACGCCGCCGGCCACACCGCCGATGACCGCGCCGCCGATCGAACGGCTATCGCCCTGACGGTAATATCCGCCACCGTGGCCACGCTCCTGCACACATTGCTGGCGGGGCACCCTCACCCACTCGTACTGCGGCACCGAACTGAGTACCCGGGCCCAGTCTCGGCGACCTTCCCCACGCGAATCGTGATGTTTCGACCAGTCTGCCTGCGCGCCTGCCGACAACGCGAGGCACGAGGCGAGCACCAAAACCTTGAGCTTGTTCATGACTGACTCCTTGCACCTGTAGCGCCGCGGAATGCGGCGTCCTGGAAAGGAGTTTGCGGCCGAGGGGCTGAACGGTAACTGAACCGAACACAGGCGAGATCACGGCCTGGCGCATGCTCGCCCTCTTGTGCGATGCGGCAAGCACGCGGATTCCTCACGCCGACCATGGCGCAGACCGGAGGGCATATTCGCATTCGCCGATTCACCAGACGGCTGAATTGGATTGATTTTCGGCCATTGCCGTGCGATTCTGAAACCATCGTATTTCATCGGGGCCGCCAAAATGCAAGGCAACAAAAACATCATCGACACCCTCAACGCACTGCTCGCAGGCGAGCTGACTGCGGTAGACCAATACCTGATCCACGGCGAGATGTACGCCGACATGGGACTGACCCAGCTGGCACAGAAGGCGTTGCATGAGTCCGACCACGAACGCCAGCACGCTCGCGCGCTGATCCAGCGCATTCTGTTTCTCGAAGGCACCCCCAACCTCGCCAAGCGCGAGGCGCTGAACGTGGGCAAGGACGTCGTCGCCATGCTCGAGTCGGATCTCGCGGTTGAATACAAGGTAGTAGGCGAGCTGAAAAAAGCCATGGCCGCCTGTGAGAAGGCCAGCGACTATGTCACCCGCGACATGCTGGGCGTGCAACTGGAAGACACCGAGATGGATCACGCCTACTACCTCGAGAAGCAATTGCGCCTGATCGGCCTGGTCGGCCTCCAGAACTTCCAGCAGAGCCAGATGGGCTCGGGCACCCCGGGCTGAGGAGCACAGACATGAAAGGTGAAAAGAAGGTTGTCGACGCACTGAACCAGGTTCTGAAGAATGAGCTGACCTCAATCAACCAGTACTTCCTGCATGCCCGCATGTTCCGCAACTGGGGCCTGGAGAAACTCAACGACTACCAGTACAAGCAGTCGATCCGGGTCATGAAGGAAGCCGACGAGGTAATCGAACGCATCCTCTTCCTCGAAGGCCTCCCCAACCTGCAGAACCTGGGCAAGCTGATGATCGGCGAGAACGTGGTCGAATGCCTGCAGTGCGACCTGAAATACGAGCGCAAGACCCAGCATCCACTGTTGGTGGAAACCATCGCACTATGCGAGGAATTGCAGGACTACGTCACCCGCGATCTGCTCGAAGAGTTGCTGGAGCATTGCGAGGAAGCCATCGACTGGCTGGAAACCCAGCACAGCCTGATCGACCAGGTCACCCTGCCCAACTACCTGCAATCGCACATGGAGACCGGGGGCGACTGAACGCCAGCGGCGACGGGGTGGTCAGCAAGGCGGCCAAGGCCGCACCCGTCGCGCGCCGGCCGAACCAATCCTCACTTGCGCCGCGGGCAGTTCTTGCACCGCGGCTTTTTCTTGCAGCATTTCTTGCTCATCCCGACTTTTCCTCCAAAAGCGAACCCGATCGACCGGCCAAGCCGTGCGCGAGAGCCAGCTTACTCACGGAGCGACAGGCCGGGCCACGAAACCGAAACGGGCGCCCACCTCCTCGCGTCTGACCGGCTGCAGCGGCAGCGCGTTCCAGAACACGCTTGCAGCGGCACTCGCGGCACCCGCCACCAGGTCGAACAGCTCCGCCTCGGTGGCAGGCTCGCCACCGCATCCCCGGCACGCGCCGAGAAACAACGCAAGGTCGCGGTCGTCGAGCACGCCGACGCCAAGGACCGACTGCAGCAGCACCACGCCATCCTCGTCCACAAAGGCAGCGGTCGGGTATCCGCCATCTCCGCCGGTATGTGCCGTCAAGCTGCCGTCGGCACCCAGGCGCCACACCCAGGGCGTGTAATCCAGCTCGACGTAGACGCGCTGAGGCCCGTTGTGGACCAGCCAGTGGCCGGCTTCGTCCGCGCCGTAGTTCATGCCCAGATAGGCGAGCAGCCCGGGGTGCCGGACCACTTCCTCGCGCAGCCGCCAGCGTCCCCGGCGATCGAGCGACAACCAGCCGTAACACGCGGGCACGTCAGGCCAGGAACCAGGAGGGGCGGCAAGACCGGACATCGATAACACTCGGTGGATGGACACGCCTGCCCATCATGCCACTCCGCTCAGTCGTCGTGCACGCCCGGATGACAACGCGCCCGGGCCCGGCACCTGCTTTTTCGCACCAACCCCGGCTACAGCGCCGCCGTCAGCTCCGGCACCAGCGCAAACAGATCGCCCACCAGACCGTAGTCGGCGACCTGGAAGATCGGCGCTTCGGGGTCCTTGTTGATCGCCACGATCACCTTCGAATCCTTCATCCCGGCCAGATGCTGGATCGCGCCCGAGATGCCGACCGCGATGTAGAGCTGCGGGGCGACGATCTTGCCGGTTTGCCCGACCTGGTAGTCGTTGGGCACGTAGCCCGCGTCGACCGCGGCACGGCTGGCGCCAAGTGCGGCACCGAGCTTGTCG